>NZ_BONI01000015.1 GCF_016862635.1 Catellatospora coxensis
GATGCTCTATCCGTTGAGCTACGGGCGCTTGGTGCGGGATCAGCATACACGGCCGGATTCCCGGTCGTTCAGGTGGTCCTGCGCGGAGGCTCCGGGATTCGAACCCGGGAGGGGCTTTAAGACCCCAACCGCATTAGCAGTGCGGCGCCATAGACCGAACTAGGCGAAGCCTCCTTGGCGGTCCGCGGGTTTCCCCGATGACCACCGACGCAGAAGAATACCGTGCCCCCACGGCCTTGAGCAAAACGGATACCGTGTCGCGCACGGGGACTTCCCCGCGCTGTGTTCATCCCCTCCTTCTCACCAGTCGAGGACCACATGCGCAGGACACCACTGCGCCGGGTCGGACTCGTGCTGCTCGCCGCGACGATCGCCACCATGGGGTTGTCCGCGCCTGCCCACGCCGACCCGGACACCGGCACCATCACCGGACACCTCACCTACAACGGCCAGCCCGTCGCCGACGCCCAGGTCTACGCCTCGGGCGACGGATGGGGCGTGGCCACCACCGACGCGACCGGACGGTACGAGATCACCGGGCTGGTGCCCGGCCCGTACGTAGTCCAGTTCCAGGCCGCGGGCCACCCGGAGCAGTACGCCCACAACGCCCGCAGCTGGGACGAGGCGGCCCAGATCCCGGTCACCGCCGGGGGCGTCACCACGGCCGACGAGGCGCTGCTCCCGCACGGCAGCATCACCGGCCGCATGGTCGACGCCGACGGCAACGGGCTCAGCGCGTGGGTCACCGCGCAGAGCGAGACCGGCCTGAGCTCGTCCGTCTGGACCTCGGACGGCAACTACACGCTCGGCGTGCACGCCGGCCGCTACCAGGTGCAGTTCCAGTTCGGCAACGGCACCTCCCAGTGGGCGTACGGCAAGCGCGACAACGGCGACGCCACGTTCTTCGACGTCGCCGTCGGCCAGACGGTCACCGTGAACGACACCAAACTGCCGACCGGCGGCATCGCCGGCCGGATCACCGCCGCTGACGGCGGGCCCGCCGCGAACGCCGAGGTCCAGCTGTTCGGGACCGACGGCAACTACGGCCCGCACACGTACACCGACGCCGACGGCGCGTACCTCATCGACGGCGTGTTCGTCGGCGACTGGCGGGTGCGCGTGACCCGCGAGTCCGGCCTGCAGCAGTGGTACCCGAACGTGTGGACCGAGCAGGCCGCCGGGGCCGTCGCGGTGACGGCCGGCAGCGTGCGCACGGTGAACCAGCAGCTGCTGCCGACCGGCTCGATCTCCGGGCACTTCACCGAGGCGGGCGGCAACGGCCTGGCCGACGTGCAGGTCGGCCTGCAGTACGCCGACGGCAACTGGCTGGACGCCTCGACGACCACGGACGCCGACGGCGGCTACTCGTTCCCCGAGCTGCCCGCCGCCCAGTTCGTGGTGCGGTTCGACGGCGGGAACGGCGTCGACCAGTGGGCGCACGGCAAGACCAGCTTCGGCGCCGCCGACCGGGTCACCGTCACGGCCGGCCAGAACATCGTGGTCGACGACGTCAAGCTGCCCAGCGGCAGCCTGCGGGTGACGGCCAAGAACGCGCTCACCGGAGCCACCATCGACACGTTCTCGGTGTACGTCGGCATCCACTCGGCGGACACCGACAACGGCGTGGCCACCATCGCCGACCTGCGGGCCGGGGACTACCTGGTGCGCTCGTGGGCCGCCGGCTACGCGTCGGCGGACGTCCCGGTCACCATCACCGCGGGCCAGCAGTCCTCGATCACGCTCCTGCTGACCCCGCAGGCCAAGCTGATCGCCAAGGTCGTGGACAAGGCGACCGGCCAGCCGCTGGCCGGCGTCTGCGTCATCACGATCGTGCCGGCCCACCCGACGCTGCCGGACGGTTGCGGCGACCTGACCGGGGCCGACGGCAAGGTCACCCTGACCGAGGACCCGGGCAAGGTGCAGCTGTTCGCCTTCCCGGCCGAAGCTCCCGGCTACGGCGCACAGTGGCTCGGCGCCAACGGCGGCACCGGCCTGCAGGGCCAGGCGCGTGACTTCACCCTCACCGCGGGTCAGACCTTCACCGCGCCCACCATCAAGATGGACAAGGCCGGGACGATCACGGGCAAGGTGACCACCAAGACCGGTTCCGTCCAGTACGGTTCGGTCCGGGTGCTCGACGAGGCCTTCAACATCGGCGGCGGGCTCGGCTCGGTCGAGCTCGACTCCGACGGCCGGTACACCATCGGCTTCCTCGGGCCGTACCAGTGGCCGCTGCTGTTCAAGGCGCTGGACCACGCTCCGCAGTGGAGCGGCGGCACCGGCAACCGGTTCATCTCCGAGCGGATCACGGTGACGGCCGGCCAGACCACCACCTACGACTACAAGATGACTCGGGGCAACCTGATCACCGTCAAGATCCCGGGCCTGCTCGACAACGGTTTCATCGTGGTCGAGAACGCCGCCGCGGGCGACATCTCCGGCGTCGGCTGGACCGAGCAGAACTTCGCCGAGGGGGCGACGTTCCGGGTGCTCGGCCCGCAGACGGTGAAGATCCGCTGGATCGGCAGCGACGGTTGGACCTGGTGGGGCGGCGCCGATCGGGCGACCGCGACCCCGGTCTCCGTCCCGGCGGGCGGCAACACGGTGTTCGTGCTCAGCTGAGCGCACCACCTGCGATGACGGCGGGGCCGGGACGGAGACGTCCCGGCCCCGCCTTCGTCATCGCGCGGTGTACCGCCCGGCCAGCGCGGCGAGCAGCACCCCGCCCGCCATCAGCACGGTGAAGCAGACCCACGCCAACGGCCACGGGTTCGCGTCCGGGGCACGGTGCGTCAGGTACGAAACCAGCAGCAGCACCGAGGGCACCCCGGCGGCCAGCGGCATCGACTGCCAGGGTGGCACGCCCGACCGGCCGAGCCACAGTCCCAGCGCCAGCAGCACCAGCGTGAACACCACCACCGCCCAGGTGCGCACCGGCGTCGTCTCGATCAGCTCGCCGGGATGCTCCGGCCGGTTGCGCAGGTCCCACGGGATCAGCAGCAGGTAGGCCGCGCCGGACAGCACCGGGGCGAGCACGGTCGCGAGTGTCCGCATGCCACCATGCTTACCCCGAACCGGCGAAGATCGCTCAGATCCAGTCGAGATGCCTGGCGAGCAGGGCGTATCCGACGAAGGCGACGATGTCGAGCAGGGAGTGCGCGACGATCAGCGGCCCGGTGCGCCGGTAGCGCAGGAAGAACAGGGCGAACACCACACCCATGATCGCGTTGCCGACGAACCCGCCGAAGCCCTGGTAGAGGTGGTACGCGCCGCGCAGCAGCGCGCTGGCCGCGATCACCGCGGGCACGCCCCAGGACAGCTGGCGCAACCGGGTGATCAGGTAGCCGACGACCACCACCTCCTCCAGGATCGCGTTCTGCACCGCGGCCAGCAGCAGCACCGGCAGCGCCCACCACACCTCCCCGAGGCCCTCGGCGACGACCGTGGTGTTCAGGCCCAGCTCCCGCGCGGCCACGTAGAGGGCCAGCCCGGGGATGCCGATCACGGCGGCCAGCAGCGCTCCGGAGCCGGCGTCGAAGCCGCGGCGGGTCCCGTCGAGTCCGAGCAGGCCGCGCGCCCCGAAGCGGCCGTCCCAGCCGGGACCGCGGTTGAGCAGGTGGGCCGCGAACAGGGCCGGGACCAGCGCGAAGAAGATACCCGCGAGCTGGAACGCCAGATCGAGCCAGGGACGGTCCGGGGTGCGGGCGACGTTGAGTTCGGAGGCCTGCTGGTTCAGCGGTACCCGGCGGGTCAGTCTGTCGACGAGGGACAGCCCCGACCACACCGCGGAGTGCCCGAGGGAGACGCCGAGCAGCAACCAGACCTCGTTGCGCAGGACCGGGCGGGTGGGGGTGGAGATCCCCCGGACGAGCTCTTCAGCAGCCATGACACAACAGGGTCGCACAGTCTGTGCGACGGTCGAACGCGCTGCGTTGACATCGTTATGAACGTGAGCGACCTTCAGCGGCTGTTGAAAGAGAGCTGGACACTTGTCGAGGAACAACAGGACAAAGTGGCCGGCTACTTCTACGCGCGGATCTTCCTCAACAATCCGGGCGTGCGGGACATGTTCCCGGTGACGATGGACGTGCAGCGCGCCCGGCTGCTGGGGGCGATCGTGACCGCCGTGCAGTCCGTCGACGATCCCGACCGGTTCGACGAGTATCTGCGCTCGCTCGGCCGGGACCACCGCAAATTCCAGGTGGTGCCCGAGCACTACGAGGTGGTCGGCGCGGCGCTGCTGGAGGCCATGCGCACGTTCGCGGGCCCCGAGTGGTCCTACGAGTACGACCAGGCCTGGCGGGACGCGTACGACGTCATCGCGCGCAAGATGCTCGCGGGCGCCTCGGCCGACAGCAACCCGGCCTGGTGGCACGCGGAGGTCGTCTCGCACGAGCGCCGCTCCAGCGACATCGCGATGCTGACCGTGCGCCCGTTCCAGCAGCTGGAGTACCGCGCGGGGCAGTACCTGTCGGTCGAGGTGCCCAAGTTCCACCCGCGGGTGTGGCGCACCTACTCGGTCGCCAACGCGCCGCGCACCGACAACACGATGGACTTCCACGTCCGGGCGCTGGGCGCGGGCTGGGTCTCCGGCGCGCTGGTGCGCCGGGTGCAGGCCGGCGACCTGGTGCGGCTGGCCGCCCCGATGGGCTCGATGGTGCTGGACCGGCGGTCGACCCGCGACATCGTCTTCGTCGCCGGCGGCACCGGCCTGTCCCCCATCAAGGCGCTGCTGGAGGACCTGACCACGTTCAACCGCACCCGCTGGGTGCACGTCTTCTTCGGGGCCCGCAACCGCGACGACCTGTACGACCTGGCCTCGCTGCAGGAGCTGGCGGCCGCCTACCCGTGGCTGTCCATCGTGCCGGTGTGCAGCGACGACCCGGGCTGGGGCGGCGAGGAGGGCTCGGTGGCCGACGCGCTGGCGAGGTTCGGCCCGTGGATGGAGCACGACTTCTTCGTCTCCGGCTCGCCGAACATGGTCCGCGGCACGCTGCGCGCGCTGTCGCAACTGAAGGTGCCGCAGACCCGCATCCGGTACGACGCCTTCAGCGAGCACTGAGCGCCCGCGTACGTGAGCGGAGGCCCGCCTGACCGGCGGGCCTCTTCGTTTCTCAGTGCGCCGCGACCACGGGCGGGGCCGAGGTGACGGCGCGGAAGCGCCACTGCAGCTGGAACCGGGCGTTCAGCGACGGGTCCTCGGTGCGCCAGGTGAACACGGCCCGGTCGCCCTCCAGCTCGCGCACGATCGGGGTGCGCAGCGGGGCCTCCTCGGCCGCCATGGACGTCTCGACGCCCCACACCTGCGGGTCGAGCATGGCCGGGAAGCGCATCTGCACCACCAGCCGCCGCGTGGGCAGCCGGACCGCCCGCTCGAACCAGGTGCCCCACTTCAGCTCGTCGACGCGGTAGCGGTACTCCACGGTGGTCCGCTCGCCCGGGTAGAGCGGGAAGCGGCCGTCGGCGTTCTCGAACAGCAGCCAGATCTCCTTGAACGCGTCGCGGTCCTGCTTGGCCCGCCACACCATGGGCTCGGCCGCGCCGGGCTCGCCGCAGAACGCCACCAGGTGCAGCTCGTCCAGCCCGAGCGGGTACGCCCGGTGGTGGGCGTTGGAGCGCTGCGGCTGGCCGGGATAGCGGTCCACCGCCACCCGGATCAGGTAGCGCGTCACCGGCTCGTTGCCCGCGTTGTAGAGGGCGCGGCGCACGATGACGTGGTAGTCGCCGTCCACGTAGGTCAGCTGGGCTTCCTCCAGCTCGACGACGAGTCCCGTGCCGGGTGGCAGCCACTGGGTGGGCACCGCGGGCTCCCTGGTGAGCAGGGTGGCCGGTCCGCGGGCCTGCCTGGCCTCCTCGTACTCCTGGAAGCGCCGCCAGATCGCGCCGCCGGCGTTGAGCACGGCCTCGGCCCGGCGGGCGAAGTCCTCGGTCGGCCGATGTCTTCGGCCCTCGATGTGGCTGATGTACGAGGGATCGAACCCCATCCTGCTTGCGAGCTGCTTCTTGGTCATGCCGCGGTCTATCCGCCACCGGCCGAGCTCGGCGGCGAACGCCTCGACGGCACGTTCCACCGGCGAAACGCTCATGACCCTGCCCCGCTCCGCTCGGTCATGCCACACCTCGCCCCCTCCTCCGCTCGTCGTGAATCCTCATTCTTCGTGGCCAGAGGACCAGTTAATGAGAACTGCTGATTACCTGACAAAAACCTTGACAGGCGATCAAGTGGCCAGGCGGTGCGGGAGTCCGCATAACCGACGCAGAAGTGACACAGCGTGAGTAAACTGACCCTGGTCTGGTTAGCCTAGCCTTATCGCGGTACAGTGAGGTCAACCCCGTGTTGGCTGGTGCATGTGCAGGAGAGGATCGGTGAGGATCGAGTGCGTACGCTCACGCCTCTCGTCCTGACCGACGCCCTGCGCCCCCTGACCGTCACGCTCAGTGCGACTCGCCGTCGCATTGGGTTCTCCGCGGTGCACGGGCTCGCCGACCCGCTGCTGGTGACCGACGACGAAGGCTGGACACCCGCCTCCCGGTTGCTCGACGGTTCCGCGCTGCCCGCCCTGTTCGACACCGCCGTCCGGCGCTGGGGCGCGGCCCCGCACGCCGCCGCGACGCTCGCCTGGAAGTCGTACACCTACTGGGTCGCCATGCCGGCCGTGCTCAGCTGGGCCGCCGCCCGCCGCGTGCCGATCATCGAGAGCGACCGCACCCTGCTGCGCTTCGGGGGCGACGAGCCGGGCGCGGCCCTGGTGCAGGTCGGCCTGCGCGCGCCCCAGGTCGCGGTGCTGCCCGACGACCCGCTGGCACACGCCGGCATGCCCGGCATCACCGTGGTGCCCGACGAGACGCTGCTGCTCAAGACGCTGCGCACCAGCCTGCTCGACCAGCACCTCGACCTGCTGTCCGAGCGCATCCGCGCCGAGGTCAAGGTCGGCCGGCGCACCCTGCTCGGCTCCGTCGCCTCCGGCATCGCGTACGCGGTGCTGCGCAGCGCGCCCGCCCTGCCCGGCTCGACCGCGGCGAGCACCGCGCAGCAGCTGCTCGACGCGCTGGATCTCGGCGACCTGGTCGACATCAGCGTGGGCGACGGCGGCGAGCCCGAGGTCCATCGCCGCACCTGCTGCCTGGCGTTCACCCTGCCGCAACCGAAGGTCTGCTCCGGCTGCTGCCTGCGCTGACCGCCGCACCGCCTCACGAGTCGGCTCCGCCGTGCGCCATGACCACGGCACGACTTCGATTCCTATGTAGATGAACAGCGTGAGCTGTCATCTTCGGCTCTCCCCCGGTGATTCACTCCGTATCCGAAGGGGTGACGGGAGCTATCGCCGTTCCGAACGAATCGATATGTTGGCATCTCCTATCACTCCTAGTCATGGAGGTGTCACGATGCGCAAGCTTGGCATCGGCAAGCGGCTCGCCGTCATCGGCGCGGCCACCGTCGCGTTCGCGGGAGCATCGGCGATCGCAGCCACCCCGGCCCACGCCACCCCCGGCGACTGCAGCGCCTACCTGGCGGCGCAGGGGTTCGGCGGGGTCGAGTTCGGGCTCGCCTGCACCCTGGGCGACCTGTCGTACACCGTCTGCACCACGCAGCTCACCCTGCTGAGCGTCCCGCCGGCCACAGCCGACGTGGCGTGCCGGCTCGCCGCGGTGTGACGGCCTGAAACGGGTGCGGCCCTCGAACATCCTGGGTCCGAGGGCCGCACCTCCTCAATGTAAGGGCCGGCCCCACCCCGCCGCTGCGGGGTGGGGCTCCCGCTTGACACGGGCCGACGCCGTCGCGAAAGGATGGGGCGTGAGGACGATCACCACCCCGCCCGCCATCCCCGCCGGAACCCTCGCCGCCCACCCGCAACCGCTGCTCGCCGCCCCGGGCGGCCTGCTCCTGCGGCCCTGGGAGAACGCGGACGCCGCTGCCTTCCTCGGCGCTTACCAGGACCCCGCCATCCAGCACTGGCACACCCGCCAGCCCCGCTCCGAAGGCCAGGTCCGGGAATGGTTCGACCAGTACCGGCAGGCCTGGGCCCAGGAGACCGGCGCGAGCTGGGCCGTCACCCGCGATGGCGGCGAGGTGCTGGGGCGCCTGGCCATCGGGTCGGTGAATCTCGACGACGGCGTCGCGGGCTGCGCCTACTGGGTGCTCCCGGCCGCCCGCGGGGCGGGCGTGGCCTCCCGCGCCCTGACCGCCCTGAGCGGATGGGCGCTCGGCGAGGCCGGCTTCCACCGGCTGCACCTGGACCACTCGACCCGCAACGAAGCCTCCTGCCGGGTCGCGGTCAAGGCCGGCTTCGCCCTGGAGGGCACCAAGCGCAGCGACGCCGTGCACTCCGACGGCCGCCACGACATGCACCTGCACGCCCGCATCCGGGGCGACGAGGCTCCAGGCCCGAGCGAACGCCGAGAGCCGGCGGGCTGAACGATTTCTAGGCAGCGCGCGTTGTCATACGCATGAGATCGCTACCGCCCGACTTCGATGACCGCAACGAGTTCCACCCGGTGTTCGTTCGCACGGACTACTCCGACGGGGCCGCCTGGCAGGACATGGTAAACAAGCTGAACGACCTGCCGGACGGCTGGGACGGGGAGAACTGGGACGTCGACGACATGCCGAAGTATCTGGTGGACGACCCCTCGTGGGACGGCGCCACGGCCGACGACGTGCTGGCGCTGCTCGGCGACGAGACCCCGCTGACGGTCGTCTTCGTGGCCGACAAGGTGACCATGGTCGATCCCGAGCGCCCGCTGCTGGCGGTGGCCACGCTGGACTCGGACCCCGAGTACGCCCAGGAGGTGACCGAGTTCGGCCGCGAGTTCCGCATCCTGCCCCGGGAGTCGCACGGCCTGCACGTCAATCTGGAACTGGGGAACATGGACTTCACCGACTGGTCCCGGTCCGCCGCCGCGGCCCCGGACCGCACCTTCCGCGGCTTCGGCGGCACCGGGTGAGATTCGCCCGCACGACCGGAGAGCCGGGGCTCGTCGTCTCGCCCACGCGGATTTGGTAAACAGGCACCCTTGTCTCTCACGGAAACGGGGTCACTGTGACAGCAACCGACTATGACGACTTTGCCGCCGCCTACGCGGCGTCGAACGAGTCCGGCCTCTTCAACGCCTACTACGAGCGACCCGCGGTGCTCAGCCTCGCCGGCGACGTCTCGGGCCGCCGGATCCTCGACGCCGGGTGCGGTTCCGGCCCGCTGACGGCTGCGCTGCGCGACAAAGGAGCCGTGGTCACCGGCTTCGACAGGAGCGCGGCCATGGTCGACCTGGCCCGCCGGCGGCTCGGCGAGGACGCCGACCTGCACGTGGCGGATTTGAGCGAGCCGCTGCCGTTCGCCGATGCCGAGTACGACGTCGTCGTGGCGTCCCTGGTCCTGCACTACCTGGAGGACTGGTCTGGCCCGCTCACCGAGCTGCGTCGCGTGCTGAAGCCAGGCGGTCGCCTGATCTTCTCGACCATGCACCCCACCGGCTATGCGATGGACAACCCCGAGGCCGACTACTTCGCGGTCACGAAGTACTCCTGGGACTACGTGATGGACGGCCAGACCGTGTGGCTGACCATGTGGCACAGGCCGCTGCACGCCATGTCGGACGCTTTCGCCGCTGCCGGGTTCCGCATCGAGACGATCAGCGAGCCGCCCCCTGCTCCGGACACTCCGGCAGAGCTGCTTCCCCCCGACAAGGGCTCCGGGCGCTTCATGTGTTTCCTGTTCTTCGTCCTTGAGCCCGTCTAGGAGCCCCGGACAGCTCAGGGCGGGTAGGAAGATCGATTCCTACCCGCCCTGAGCTTTATTTTCGCAGGTTCTCGGCGGAGGGTAAGGGATTCGAACCCTTGAAGACATCGCTGCCTTAGTGGTTTTCAAGACCACCGCCATCGGCCACTAGGCGAACCCTCCTGGCGTATCGCCGACGACCAGTGTGCCAGACGCGCCGCGCGCCCGCCCGGACCGGTCTCGGGGCAAGATGGTCTGGTGCACGCGATGACGATCCCCGCCAAGGGTGAACTTGCCTGGTCAGAGGTCCCCGATCCGGTCCCCGGCGAGGGCGCCGTGCTGATTCGGATCGCCGCCACCGCGGTCAACCGGGCCGACCTGCTGCAGGTCGCCGGCGTCTACCCACCGCCCCCGGGCGCGCCGCCGTACCCGGGCCTGGAGTGCTCGGGTGTGATCGAGCAGGGGGCCGGGCCGTGGCGGCCGGGCGACGAGGTGTGCGCGCTGCTCGGCGGGGGCGGGTACGCGGAGCTGGTGGCGGTGGACGCGTCGCACGTGCTGCCGCTGCCGGACGGGGTCGACCTGGTCACCGCGGGCGGGCTGCCGGAGGTGGCGTGCACGGTGTGGTCGAACCTCACCATGGTCGCCGGGCTGCGGGCCGGGGAGACGGTGCTGATCCACGGCGGTGGCAGCGGGATCGGCACGTTCGCGATCCAGTACGCCAAGGCGCTGGGGGCGCGGGTGGTGACCACGGCACGGGCGGCCAAGCACGAGCAGCTGCGGGCGCTGGGCGCGGACGAGTGCCTGGACTACACCGCCGACGACTTCTCGGGCGTCGGGGCGGACGTGATCCTGGACATCATCGGCGCGGCCTACCTGGAGCGCAACGTGCAGGCGCTGGCGACGGGCGGCCGGCTGGTCGTGATCGGCCTGCAGGGCGGCGCCAAGGCCGAGATCAACCTGGGTGCCCTGCTGGCCAAGCGGGCGAGCGTCACGGCGACCGCGCTGCGCTCCCGGCCCGCGGCGGAGAAGGCCGCGATCGTGGCGGGGGTACGGCAGGACGTGTGGCCGCTGCTGGCGTCGGGCGCGATCCGGCCGGTGGTGGACCGGGTGCTGCCGCTGACCGAGGCGGCCGCCGCGCAGCGGACCGTCTCGGCCAACGAGCACGTCGGCAAGGTGCTGCTGGTTACTGCTGGGCGGCCTTCGGCACCGGGCGCAGGCGCTCGCGCATGAGGATCAGCAGGGCCTCGATCCCGTCCATCGCGGTGATCTTCTTGCCCTCTTCGCGGGTGCGGGCGGTGTAGCTGATCGGCACCTCGTACGGCCGGTTCTTGCGGCGCAGGAGCTTGCCGGTGACCTCCGCCTCCATGCCGAAGCCCTTGGACTTGACGTTCAGCGAGCGGTAGAGCTCCAGCGGCATCAGCTTGAAGCAGGTCTCGAGATCGCCGATGTAGGAGTTGAACAGCACGTTGGCGAACAGGGTGACGCCCTTGTTGCCCATCACGTACCAGAACGAGAACGCGGCGTGCCCGCCGAAGCTGCGGTTGCCGTAGACGACCTTGGCGCGGCCGTCGAGCACCGGGCCGAGCAGCTTGGGGATGTCCCGCGGGTCGTACTCCAGGTCGGCGTCCAGGATGACCATGTAGTCACCGGTGGCGGACTCGACGGCGGTGCGGATGGCCGCGCCCTTGCCGGCGTTCTTCGCGTGGTGGAAGGCCTGCAGCCGCGGGTCGTCGCAGTCGCCGAGGATCTCGGCGGTGCGGTCCTTGCTGCCGTCGTTGACCACGACGAGCTCGATCTCGCAGGGGTAGTCGACCGCGAGTGCCTGCTTGAGCGCCTCGCCAAGCCGGGCCTCTTCGTTGTAGACCGGCATGAGGATCGATAGCTTCACAGGGCTCTCCGCTGCTGACGCGTGCTGGACCGGCCGAGTCTAGCCCTTGTGCCGGATCCACGCACATCAGGCGAGGTCAACGCCCTCCGACAAAAAGGAAGGGCACCTTCTTAACGGTATACGTATAGGAAGGTGCCCTTCATCACGCGGGACTCAGCGGGCGAGCGGAATGACGATCAGCCGGGCGGTCGGCGTGTCGCCCTCCTTGGGGCCGGCCAGGGCAACCTGCGCACCGGCCTTCAGCTCGGTGGGCTGGATCGTGGCCCGCTTCTCCACGACCCGCAGCTTCTCACCGTACTTCCAGGTCAGGGTGAATCCGTCCGCCGACTTCACGGTGATCGACTCCGTGTCGACGGCGGTGACCACGCCCCGCTGGACGAGTACGGTGACGGGGCCCTTCTTCGTCTCCACGACGGCCTCGCCGTGCTGCACGTCGCGGCGCAGCGCGACCCGCAGCGCGTGGCGCTTGCGCCAGTTCTGCAGGCGGTCGGCCGGCTTGTCCTTGGTCCCGGGCGAGGGCGACACGAGCGCGTCGAGTTCGCTCTCGGCGGCGACGAGGTCGTCGGGCGCGACGCCCATCGCGGCGAGCGCCTCGGCCTCGACCGAGGCGACCAGTTCGGTGGCGGTCGCCGGCAGGTCCGACGGGGCGCAGGCGGTCAGGCCCAGCAGCGCGGACAGGCCCAGGGCGACGGTCAGGCTGAGTCTTCTCATGACCGCAGCCTGCCGGGCCGCCGCGCGGGCGCGGTCAGGCCGAGGTTCGGGGCAGGTAAACCGTGAACCGGGCCCCGCCCTCGGCCGCGTGACCGGCCTCGATGGCCCCGCCGAGGCGTCGGGCGAGCCCGGCCGCCAGGGCCAGGCCCAGGCCGCTGCCGGTCTGGCGTACGCCCTGGTAGCGCTGGTGCAGCGCGCCTCGCTGGAAGGCGACGGCGAGGTCGTCGTCGGTGAGGCCGGGTCCCCCGTCGCGGACCTCGATCGCGGTGCGGTCCGGCAGCGGGCGTACGGCGACCACGATCGGGCGGCCGGGCGGCACCACCCGCAGCGCGTTCTCGACCAGGCCGTCGACGATCTGGCGCAGCCGCAGCGGGTCGGTGTGCGCCCACACCTCCCCCGCCGGCACCTCGGCGCGCACCGGCACGCCCGCCTGGGCGGCGCGCGGCGCGAAGGCCCGCTCGGCCGAGGTCGCCAGCGACACCAGCTCGACGTCGGTGAGCTGCACGGCGAAGTCGGCGGCGTCGAGCCGGGCCAGTGACAGCAGGTCCGCGACGAGCCGGTCCAGGCGCTCCGCCTCGGCGAGCACGGTCTGCCCGACCTCCTGCGCGCCGTCGGGGCCGACGACGCCGTCGGACAGCGCCTCGGCGTACCCCTTGATGGTGGTCAGCGGGGTGCGCAGCTCGTGCGAGATGGACAGCAGGAACTCGCGCTGGCGTCCCTCGCTGGTGGCCAGCGCCTCGGCCAGCTCGTTGATCGAGTGGGCGAGCCGCTCCACCTCCTGCGGCGGCTCCGCGGCCAGGCGTACCGTCCGGTCGCCGGAGCTGAGCCGGGCCGCCGCGGTGGCCGCGTTGCGGATCGGGCGGGCCAGCCTGCGGCCCAGCAGCACGCCCGCCAGCACGCCCGCGCCGAGCCCGGCCAGCAGCGGCAGCCACAGGTAACGCAGCACCTGGCGGCTGACCCCGGTGGCGGCGGGCCGGGCCAGCACCACGCCGTCGCCGCCGTCGAGCGAGCGGCCCTCCACCATGGAGAGCCGGCCGCCGACCACCGCCAGCCGCTCGCTGACCTTCTTGCCGTCGGCGACCTGCTGCACCACCCGGGCGGGCAGCCCCGGCCGGTCGGCCGCACCGGACGTGATCAGGTACGCGGTCACGTCGCCGTCGAGCTTGCGCAGCTGCTCGATCAGCCGGGCGTCCGCGGCCGGGGCCCGCCGCGAGCGCAGCACCTGGGCCACCACATCGGTCTGCGAGGCGAGCCCGTCGCGGGCGGCCTGCTCGGCGGCGCGGGCGGCCAGCGGCACCGCGACGAGCCCCGTGACCACCAGCGTGATCAGCGCGACGACCACCCCGGCGAGCACGGCGCGAGTGGTCAGCGTGGTGGTGCTGGCGGTGGGCCGGGGCGGGGCGGCGAGCACCCGGATCGGCACGGTGAGGTCGGCACGGCGGTCAGGCATCGGCGGTGTACCCCACGCCCCGCACCGTGCGCACGACGTGCGCGGCCGCCCCGAGCTTCGCCCGCACCTGGGCCACGTGCACGTCGACGGTGCGCGTGCCGCCGTGCGCGGCATACCCCCAGACGGTCGACAGCAGCTCGTCCCGGGTGTAGACCCGCCCCGGCCGGCTCATCAGATGCGCCAGCAGATCGAATTCGGTGCTGGTCAGCTGCACGGCGACGCCGTCGACGGTGACCTCGCGCCGCGCCGGGTCGAGCCGCACCGGCCCGACCACACGGCTGCGATCCGGCTCCGGCGTCCCGCCGGACCGCCGCAACACCGCCTTGAGCCGCGCCACCAGCTCCCGAGGGCTGAACGGCTTGGTCAGGTAGTCGTCGGCCCCCAACTCCAGCCCGACGATGCGATCAACCTCGTCATCCCGGGCGGTGAGAAAGATGATCGGCACCCAGATGTCCTCGGCCCGCAACCGCCGGCAGATCTCCGTCCCGTCCATCGACGGCAGCGCGATGTCCAGCACACACGCGGCCGGCCGCAACCTCCGCGCCGCCGCCAGCCCCGCAGCCCCATCGCCCTCGACCTGCACCCCATACCCGTCACGCTGCAGGTAAAGCCGAATCAGATCAGCAATAGGCCGCTCGTCCTCAACAACGAGCACCAGCCCCTTCTCACTCACGCCGCCATCATGTCCGACCCATGTACGAACCACGTAAGCCCTCCGCAAACCCTCTACCCCACCCCCACCCCCACCCCCACCCAACGCGGCGACGATCTTGCGCGAACTGTGGGTGCGACACGCCTTTATCGGGCATATCGACAACAGTTCACGCAAGATCGTCGTGATCTTGGCGGGGGAAGGGGGAGAGAGGGGCGGGTTAGGCGCCGACGAGGTGGTCGGTGAAGGAGGCGTAGGGGGTGGTGTTGAGGCCGGCGGTGCGTTGGGCGATGAGCTTGGGTTTGAAGACGTGGGAGAAGAGGGCGTCGAGGTGCCAGACCTGCTTGGGGTGTCCCGCGTGGATCCAGAAGCGCTCCCGGATGCCGTCGACGGCGGTGGCCGCGAACTCGATGGCCGACAGGCGCGGGTCGGGGTGCCAGGTGACGTTGGCCAGGTGGCGCAGGTCGGTGTTGAGGTGCAGGCGCAGCCTGCGCAGGATGCGGCTCTCCTGGGTGATGACCAGGCGGCGGTATGTCAGCAGCATCAGGAACTCGCGGCCGAGCGGGCGTTCGGGGCGCAGCGCGCGGGCGACGAGCACGGTGGCGTCACCGGCTTCGACACAACGGCGGAAGATCGGCATATGCCGGCTGACCGTGGCCATGGGGATGCCGGCCTCGCCGGTGGCGGGAAGGAACGTACGCGAGAAGACGTCCATGTAAGGAGCAACGACTGCGCGTGACACACGTCACGCGAGTCACTCATGCGGTCGATCGCCGCCCGGCTTCTTCCAGGTCAGCGCGTCAGCGAAACGGCCACGGTCACACCCATCAGGCCGAGGAACGTCAGCACCAGCACGGCGGTCTGCACGAGCGTGCGGTTCTCCCGCGGCGCGTACGCCAGCCCGGCACCCACGATCGCCCCCGTGGCGAGCCCGCCGAGGTGGCCGGCGATGCCGATGCCCGGCACCGTGAAGGAGATCGCCACGTTCACCACGATCACCGGGATGATCGCGGACGCGTCCCGGCCCAGCCGTTTCAGCACGAAGAAGTAGATCGCGAACAGGCCGTAGATCGCGGTCGAGGCGCCCGCCCCGACGCCGCCCCCGCCGAACAGGTAACCGGCGACGTTGCCGCCGATCCCGCAGATCAGGTACGCGGCGGCGAAGCGCACGGGGCCGAGCGCGGCCTCCAGCGGGCGGCCGAGCACCCACAGCGCCCACATGTTCAGCGCCAGGTGCAGCAGGCCGTAGTGGATGAACATCGCGGTGAACATGCGGTAGTAGGCACCGTCGTCGACCCCGGTGTAGACCGTGCCGAGCGACGGGTCGGCGCCGAGATAGGGGCCGTCCGGCGCGACGGTCACCGTGGGGCCGAGCACGCCGCCGAGCCAGTGGATCGCCGTGACGTCGGTGAACAGGCCGCCGACGAAGACCGCGTCCATGCCCGCCAGCAGGATGCCGACCACGAACACGGCCAGGTTGAGGCCGATCAGCGTCTTGACCACGTAGCCGTGCATGCCCAGCTGGGAGCCGCCGAAGTGGGTGAGGGCCGGGCGCTGCGTACGCCGGCCCTCGGCCACGCACTCGGGGCAGTGGTGGCCCACCGACGCCGGAATCATGCAATCCGGGCAGATGGGCCGCTCACATCTGCTGCACTTGAGGTACGTCTCCCGCCCCGGGTGGCGGTAGCAGCTCGGTACGGGCGGCAGGCCACCTTGGGGTGCGGGAGACGTCATGAATGCGAGACTAGCGCTCGATGTCGATTCGCTCGATGACGATCGCGTCGCGGGGCCGGTCACCGGCGTCGGTCGGCGTGCTGGAGATGGCGTCGACGACCTTCTGCGAGTCCGCGTCCGCGACCTTGCCGAAGATGGTGTGCTTGAAGTTCAGCCAGTTCGTCGCCCCGGTGGTGATGAAGAACTGCGACCCGTTGGTCTTCGGGCCGGCGTTCGCCATGGCCAGCAGGTAGGGCTCGCTGAAGCTGAGCTCCGGGTGGAACTCGTCGTCGAAGGTGTATCCCGGGCCACCGCGACCGGTGCCGGTCGGGTCACCAGTCTGGATCATGAATCCGTCGATCACACGGTGGAACGGCGTGCCGTCGTAGTACGGGCCGGTGATCGGCTGGCCGGTCCGCGGGTCGGTCGCCCCGGCCCTGGTGCCCTCGGCCAGCTCCACGAAGTTCTTCACGGTCTTCGGGGCGTGGTTCGGGAAGAGCTCCAGGCGGATGGGACCGGCACTGGTGTGCAGGACGGCGAAACGGGCGTCGGCCACGGCTGACTCCTGATATTCGAGTGGTTGGTTACCGACAGATTCTCCCATGTGCCCGTTCCGGGTGTGCGATGGCGTCCGGCGAGGCAGGATGGCAGTCAGGGACATGAACGGGGCGCGCTTTCGCCATGACGGCGCGCCCTGCGATACCACCGCACGGGCGCGGGGGCGCCCGAAGCGATCGGCTGTCCGGCGCGGGGGCGCCGGGCAGGAAGGCGGGGGAAGATGCTCGGATTTCACAAGAAGACGCGCGGGGAGCTGATGCGCGAGGAAATGGGCCAGAGCTGGGACCATTTCCTGCAGGCGGCGACCCATGCCGCCAGCGGGGTCGGGGCGTCGTTCGGCCCGACCACCGGACGCATGCGCCGGGTCACCTCGCGCGGCATGGACTCGACGGTGTCCGCACTCGCGCCGCTCGCCGCGGCGTACCGGGAGGGCGCCGCCGACGCCATCGCCGCCGGCAAGAAGGCCAACGCCAAGGCGCGCAAGCACAAGAAGGGGAGCCACGTGGCACGCAGTGGGAACACGGGGATGCTGATCGGGCTGCTCGCCGCGGGCGCGGCCGTCGGCATCGCCGGTGCGCTGGTCATGAAGCGCCGCCGCCAGCAGCAGTGGTCGGAGTACGACCCGAGCCAGGCCCTGGAGTCGATGCGCTCCGAGACCAAGTCGATGACGGACAAGGCCGCCGGCAAGGCCGACACGGTGCTCGACAAGGCCACGCACCACACCAGCAAGGCGATGGACAAGACGGCCGACAAGCTGCACGAGGCGGCGTCCTCGGTCCGCGGCGGCCGCGACACCATGAAGTCGAAGATCGGCGACGCGGCCGAGGCGGCCAACGACGCCACCGACAGTTTCACGTCGAAGTACTCGTCCAGCGGGTCGAAGAACGGCCGCATGTAACCAGCTGCCGCGACCTCAGCGTTAACAAGGGCACCTTCTTCTACGTATTCCGTTAAGAAGGTGCCCTTCCTTTGGGTTCAGAGCCAGCCGGAGCGGCGGAGCATGCGGTAGATGGCGAAGGAGAGGCCCAGCATCACGGTCAGGACCATGGGGTAGCCGTATTTCCAGTGGGTCTCGGGCATGAAGTCGAAGTTCATGCCGTAGATGCCGGCGATGGCGGTCCAGACGGCGGCGATACTCGCCCAGGCGGCGACCTTGCGCATGTCGTTGTTCTGGTCGACGGTCACCTGCGCCAGCCGTGCCTGCATGATCGAGATCAGCAGGTCGTCGAAGCCGCCCACCTGATCCACCACACGTGCCAGGTGGTCCTGCACGTCCCGGAAGTACTTGCGCAACTCCTTGGAGATCTCGGGGGTGTCGCCGATCAGCAGCTGCAGCGGCCGCTGCAGGGGCAGCACCGCGCGCTTGAACTCGACCAGTTCCCGCTTGAGCTGGTAGATGCGCTGCATCCGGCCGCTGGAGTCGCGCGCGAAGACGCTCTCCTCGATCAGGTCGACGTCCTGGCTGATGCCGTCGGCGGCCTCCACGAAGAGGTCGACCACGTGGTCGAGCACCCCGTACGCCACCGCCCACGGTCCCTGCTTGAGCAGCTCGGGCCGGGCTTCCAGGTGCTCGCGCACCGGCTTGAGCCGGCAGGCCTCGCCGTGGCGTACGGAGATCACGAAGTCGGGCCCGATGAAGAGCATGATCTGCCCGGTCTCCACCACCTCGGAGTGCTCGGTCAGCTCCTGGTGCTCGACGTAACGCGCGGCGCGCATGACCAGGAAGTGCACGTCCCCGAACTGCTCCAGCTTGGGCCGCTGGCCGGCGCTGATGACGTCCTCCACCGCCAGCTCGTGCAGGTCGAACGCCTCGGCGATGCCGGCCATCTGCTGCTCACCCGGAGCGTGCAGGCCCAGCCAGACGAACGCGCCCCGCTGCCGGCGCGCCTGTGCCAGCGCCGCGCGGTAGTCGCCGGTCGACGGCTGGCGGATGCCGTCGAGGTAGATGGCGCAGTCCACGATCGCGTCGGCGCGCTCACCAGGCTGCGCCGGCACCTGGCCGGCCTCGGCCTCGCCGCTCAGCCCGACCAGCCGGCCCATCGCACGGGCGGGGGCGGTGATGGCGCGGGTCAGGCGATCGCCGCGGACGTACGGATTGGCGGATCGTCGGCCGTTGTCGTCTCGGATGTCGTCAACCACGATCGCCTCCTTCGCCGGGTCGCCGACCGCCGGAGACTCCTCAGACAGGCTACTTGGGCGGCCGGACCGGCACGGACTCCCGTGATCGTGAGTGGACTCGGCGCGGCGGGAGACAAAGAGGCGCCGGGTGGACCACGTGCCGCTATCGGGGGGAATGCGGCTCGGTCCACCCGGCGCCGGAACGCCACCCGGGGTGGGGGGTGGGTGACGCTCCTTTTTCATTGGGGGCGGGGGCAATGCGGGCGGGGGCCCCACGCGCCACGAGGTCTCGATCCTCGGTCGGCGACAGGCGCCCGACGCATTGTGATCCTCGTAACCTCGCGAGGGGAACCCCACCCGTGCCCGATCCGACTGTCAGAAATACGACAGAATAGCCGTCGGATATCCGAACCGGGGGATCAACCGCGAACGGCGTCGATGGCCTCGGCGAGCCGGCGTACACCCTCGTCGATCTGGTCCACGGTGACCGCGCTGAACGCGAGCCGCAGCGCGTTCTCGCCGCCTTCCAGCAGGAAGTCCGAACCCTTCACCACGGCCACGCCGCGCTCGGCGGCGGCCGGCAGCAGCTTGTCGACGTGTACGTCGGCGGGCAGCTCGATCCAGAGGAAGTAGCCGCCGTCGGGCTCGGTGAACGAGACCCCGTCGATCCGCTTGCGCAGCGACTCCGCCAGCACGGTGGCCCGCTCGGCCAGCGCGGCGCTGACCGTGGCCACCGAACGCTCGATGTCGCCGGAGGCGCAGAACTCGTACACGATGCCCTGCGCGACCTGGCCCGCCGAGATGTACAGGTTCGTGGCCTTGCCCGCGATCGCGTCGATCAGGCCCTTGTCACCGACCAGGTAACCGACCCGGACACCCGGGCAGACGGTCTTGGTGAAGGAGCTGGCGTGCACCACGACACCCGCGTTGTCCAGCGACAGCATCGTCGGCAGCGCCTCGCCGCGGAAGCGGATGTCGACGTACGGGTCGTCCTCGAAGATCGTGAAGCCGTACTCCTGCGCCAGCGCGAGCAGCTCGTGCCGCTTGGCCTCGGACAGAGTCACGCCCGCCGGGTTCTGGTAGTTCGGGATGATGTGCGCGAGCTTCGGCCGCACGCCCGACTCCAGCAGCGCGCGCAGCTCCGCGGTGTCGATGCCGTCCGGGTGCAGCGTGACCTGGTGCACGACCGCGCCGAGGTTCTTCAGGTTCAGCAGGGTCCGGTCGTAGGTCGGCTTCTCCACCACGACGTGGTCACCGGGCTGTACGAGGTGATTGAAGAGGAACGCGTCGGCCTGCAGGGACCCGTTGGTGATCAGCACCTGGTCGGCGGACACCCCGTGCTTGGCCGCGATCCACTTGCGGAGCGGGCCGTAGCCGTAGGAGTTGCCGTACGCGGTGAGGCCGGCCGGGTCGTTGGCGAAGGCGCGGACAGCCGCGGCGCTGAGCCCTTCGACATCGACGATGTCGAGGCTCGGAGCGCCCCGGGCGAACGAGATGAGCTGCTCGGCGGTCATGTTGAACAGGTTAGTGCGCCCGAAATGCGAGAACGCTCCACCCGCCCCTTCGTGTCATCCGCCTTGATCACGACGAACCTTGCGGGAACCGGGGCCGAACGCCGGAAACAGGCGTGCGTCACCCGCGGTTCCCCGCAAGATCGTCAAAGGCGGTCAGACGGAGGCGGCGGCCTCGGCGCGGCGCAGCGCCCAGACACGCATCAGGTCGCGCACCGAGATGATGCCGAGCACCTCGTCGCCGTCGAGCACGACCAGGTGGCGGAACCCGCCCCGGGCCATCGCCATGGCGGCCTCTTCAAGGCTCCAGTGCGGCGCGGCGTAGACGACGTCCCAGGTGATGTGGTTGGCGCACTGCTCCACATCCGGGTCGAGGCCCGAGCCGATGGCGTTGAGGACGTCGCGCTCGGTCATGATGCCCAGGCCCTCGCCGTCCGGGTCTATCACGATCGCGGAGCCCACCCGGCGCATCGCCATCAACTGGGCCGCCTGGCGCAATGTGTGCTGCGGACCGACCATCAGGACCGGCTTGCTCATCGCCTCACGAACGTGCATCGCGTGCTGCGCCTGTGCAGCGTTAGCCATATGCAATCACCCCTTCGGAACGCAACCCCATTGAAACGCACCGTACGGACATCTTGGGCGAGGTTGAGGGCAACTCACAAGACTTGTTATAGGTCGCGGCTTGTGCTGGCTCGGCCGCCACGCTCGGGTGCAGTAGCCTTCACCAGCGACGCAACACCTCCATACCCCCCTCGAAGGAGCCACTGATGATCGGGATGGTGCTGGCCGCGGGCGCTGGACGCCGGCTGCGCCCCTACACCGACACGCTGCCCAAGGCCCTGGTGCCGGTGGACGGCGAAACGACGATCTTCGACATCGCGCTGCGCAATCTGGCGAAGGTCGGGCTCACCGAGATCGTGGTCGTGGTGGGCTACCGCGCCGAGGCCGTCGAAGCCCGCCAGGCGGCCCTGGAGGAGAAGTACGGCGTCACCCTCACGCTCGTGCACAACGACAAGGCCGAGGAGTGGAACAACGCGTACTCCCTCTGGCTCGCGCGCGAGCACTTCGCCCGGGGCGTGCTGCTGGTCAACGGCGACACCGTGCACCCGGTCTCGGTCGAGCACACCCTGCTGGCCGCCGCGGAGGCCGCCGAGCACGCCGACGCGGGCATCGTGCTGGCGCTCGACGACCACAAGACGCTCGCCGACGAGGAGATGAAGGCGATCTTCACCGCGGACGGCCGCCTGGAGAAGATCACCAAGCTGATGGACCCGGCCACCGCGCACGGCGAGTACATCGGCGCGACGCTGATCCGCCCCGAGGCCGCCGTGGCGCTGGCCGACGCGCTGCGGACCACCTTCGAGCGGGACCCCAACCTCTACTACGAGGACGGCTACCAGGAGCTGGCGAACCGGGGCGGCGTCATCCGGGGCGCGTCGATCGGGCAGATCGCCTGGGTCGAGGTCGACAACCACGACGACCTGGCCCGCGCGCGGGAGATCGCATGCCACTACTGACCCGTTCGGTGCAGACCCCGCTGAGCATCGACGTCCGGCGGGGCGCCGTCGCGGGCCTGGCCTCGCTGCTGGCCGACCGGCGCATCTCGGCCGGCGGCGACGTCGCGGTCGTGGTCGGCCCCGGCCAGGGCGAGCGGATCGTCGACCTGATCGGCCCCTCGCTGGACCGAGCCGAGTTCATCAACATCGAGGGCGGCACCCTCGAATCGGCGCTCGACCTCGGGCAGCGACTGCGCGGGCGCAACTACGACGCGGTGGTGGGCATCGGCGGCGGCCGGACCATCGACACCACGAAGTACGCGGCCTCGCGGTACGGCATACCGATGGTCAGCGTGGCGACCAGCCTCGCCAACGACGGCATCGCCTCCCCCATCGCCACCCTCGACCACGACGGCGGACGGCCGTCCTACGGCGTGCACATCCCGCTGGCCGTGGTCGTGGACCTCGACTTCGTCGAGGCGGGGCCGGACCGGCAGACCCGCTCCGGCATCGGCGAGACGCTGAGCAACGTCAGCGCCATCGCCGACTGGGAGCTGGCGCACCGGGTACGCGGCGAGCCCGTCGACGGGCTCGCGGTGGCGATGGCCCGCTCCGGAGCCGAGGCGGTGATCAACCACCCGGGCGACGCCACCGACGACGTCTTCGTGACGCTGCTCGCCGAGGCCCTGATCACGACCGGTCTGGCCATGGCCATCTGCGGCACCTCGCGCCCGTCCAGCGGCGGCTGCCACGAGATCTCACACGCGCTGGACATCCTCCGGCCGGGCACCGCGGCGCACGGCGAGCAGTGCGGTGTCGGCGCGCTGTTCTGCACCTACCTGCGGGCGTCCGTGGACAAGGTGCACGAGGCCCGGTTCGCCCAGCTCAGCGCGTGCCTGAAGCGGCACGGGCTGCCGCGTACGCCGGCCGACCTCGGGATCAGCGACGAGGAGTTCGTCGCCGCGGTCGAGTTCGCCCCGCGGACCCGGCCCGACCGGTACACCATCCTCGAACATCTCGACCTCAGCCGCGACGAGCTGGCCGAGCGGGTGGCAGACTACGCGGATGCCGTCCACTGACACGCTGACCACACCCCCGCCCCGGGTCGCCGACTTCTACGCGGTGAACCGGGGCGGCGGACTGTTCTCCGAGGCGTTCAGCCAGCGCCTCGGCGCGGTGTTCGCGCTGGTCGCGGCCCGTACCGGGCTCAAGCCGACCCACCTCACCCTGCTCAACCTGGTCATCGGCATCGCCGTGTCGGTGGTCCTGGTGCTGCGCGCCCAGGACGGCACCGCCGCGATCACCCCGCTGTACGGGCTGCTCGCCCTGGTCGGCTGGCAGGTGGCGTACTCGCTGGACTGCGCCGACGGGCAGCTCGCCCGGGTGACCGACCAGCGCAGCCCGGCCGGTGCCCGGATCGACATCCTGTGCGACGTGGCGTCGCAGATCCTGCTGGTCACCGCCCTGGTGGCGGTGGCCCGGCCGCCGCTGTGGCTGGGCGCGCTGTTCGCCGGCTCCTGGATGGTCAACCTCGTGACCAGCGTGCTCGCCAGCCAGGGCGACGCGAACTCGATGATGACCTCGACATCGCTGCCGGTGCGCATCGTGAAACTCATCCGCGACTACGGCGCGGTCATCTTCGTGGCCGGCCTGGTGCTGACCCTCGCCCCGGCGCTGACGATCTGGTTCGTGGCCGCGTTCACCGTGGTCAACTTCGGCTTCCTCCTGGCCAGCATCACCTTCACGGCTCGTACGGCACTCCGCGGCTGACTCGTTAGAACCATAGTTCTTAGAACCACACCTCTAAGAACCTCAGCCTTGATCGTTCGAGTTGCCTGGCACCTGTGCGTGTCTTGCGCCCGCATTCGCACATGTGCCAGGCAAGTCCGACGATCATGAGCGACGGTGCGCGAGCGACTCGTAGACCGCGAGGAGCTGGCTGGTGACGACGTCGGGGTGGAAGGTGTCGAGGTAGCGGCGGCGGGCCACGTCGGTGAGGGTGGGGGCGGCCTTGAGAGCGTCGGGCAGGGCGGCGGCCCAGTCGTCGACGGTCGGCGGGACCGCGAACCCGGCCGTGTCGATCAGGTACGGGATGCCGCCGAGGTTGGTGCCGAGCACCGGCCGGCCGTTGGCCAGCGCCTCGATGATCGCGGTCGGCAGCACGTCGTGCCAGGTCGACGGCACGGCCACCATCGCCGAGGTACGCAGCGCGGCACGTACCCCCATGCGGTCCATCGGGCCGAGGTATTCGACGTCGGCCCGCTCCGCGGCCACCTGCTCGGCCAGGCCGCGCAGCTCGCCGTCACCGGCGATGCGCAGGCGGCCCAGCGACCCGTCCGGGTGCCGCCGCCACGCGTCGAGCAGCAGGCCGAGCCCCTTCTCGGGGGACAGCCGGGCGGCGAAGAGCAGCCCGTCCCCCGCGGTGATCGGCGGCGGGCCCGGGTCCTCGACCGCGTTCGGCTTGACCGTGATCTGGGCGTCGGTGATGCCGTAGTCGCGCAGGTGCCCGGCGATGGCCTCGGTCAGCGCGATGTACCGGTCCACCGAGCGCCAGGTCGACCGGTGCACCGCCAGCGTGGTCGCCATGATCGCGCTCTGCGCGGTGGAGCCGCGGTAGCACTTGTGCTTGATCGCGGGCAGCGCGAACGCCTTGCCCCGGCACTCGTGGCAGGCGTGGCCGTCGCGGAAGTACAGGCCGGGCGCGCACACCTGGCGGTAGTTGTGCACGGTCTGCACCACCGGCACGCCGTGCGCGTGCGCGGTGCGCACCACCCAGGGCGAGAGCAGCGGGTACGGGTTGTGCAGGTGCAGCACGTCCGGGCGCTCCGCCCGCAGCAGCCGGGCCAGGTCCTTCTGCGCCGCCGGGGCCCAGATCGGGGAGATCGGCAGCAGCGCCTTCTGCGCGGCCGACAGCGACGGGATGTCGTCCGAGCTGCGCAGGAACGGCAGCACGGTGACCCCGGCCGCCTCCAGCTGCGCCATCTCCAGGTCGACGATGATGTTCTCGCCCGAGGGCAGCTCGGAGCGGTACCGATTGTGGGCGACGACGACCTTCAACGGTTTCCTGCTCTCTGCTCGGCTGACCATAGAACGGTAGCGTTAGCCCCGTGCCCGAGTTGCCCGAGGTGGAGGCGCTCGCCGCGTACCTGCGTGAGCGAGCGGTCGGCCGGCGCGTCGAGCGGGTCGACGTGTCTGCGATCAGCGCCCTGAAGACGTTCGACCCGCCCCTGTCCGCGACCCGCGGGCTGACGATCACCGGCGCCGGCCGGCACGGCAAGTTTCTCGACATCGAGCTCGGGGACCTGCACCTGGTGATCCACCTGGCCCGCGCGGGCTGGCTGCACTACCGCGACGCGCTGCCGGACACCCTGCTCAAGCCGGGCAGCGGGCCGATCGCGCTGCGGGTGCGCCTGGACGACGGGTCGGGCTTCGACCTGACCGAGGCCGGCACCCGCAAGAAGCTCTCCGCGTATCTGGTGACCGACGTGAACCAGGTGCCCGGCATCGCCCGGCTCGGGCCGGACGCGCTGGGCCTGGACCTGGCCGGGCTGACCGAGCTGCTGCGCCCCCTCAACTCCCAGATCAAGGGGGTGCTGCGGGACCAGCAGGTGCTCTCGGGGATCGGCAACGCGTACTCCGACGAGATCCTGCACGTGGCGCGGCTGTCGCCGTACGCGCGGGCGGACCGGCTGACGCCCGAGCAGCTGGAGAGCCTGCACAGCGCGATCCAGCAGGTGCTGACGGAGGCGCTGGAGCGCTCGGTCGGACAGAAGGCGGCCACGCTGAAGTCGGAGAAGCGGGCCGGCCTGCGGGTACACGGGCGAACCGGGCAGCCGTGCCCGGTCTGCGGCGATACGGTGCGTGAGGTGTCGTTCGCCGATTCCAGCCTGCAGTACTGCCCTACCTGCCAAACCGGTGGAAAACCGCTCGCAGACCGCCGACTTTCCAAACTCCTGCGCTAGTGTCACGCACAGCCCAGTTCGTATAGTGTCCCGGTCCTGGGGTGTTCGGACGCATCGGCAACACGGTGTCTCCGCTAACCCCGGACAAACCATGCGAGACTGAACGTTGTGGGCGACACCCGTCCTGCCGCACGTTCCGACCGCAGGGCTGCAGCACCTGCCGGCGCCACCGGGCAGGAACGTGACGCACGGGAGGACCCAGGTGAGGTGACGACGAGCCTGAAGCACCCGACCACCGTGCCCAAGCGGTCGAACGTCCCGGATTACGTAGCCGACCGATACGAGTTGCCCCCAGTGCCGAAGACCAACGGCGTCGCCCGCAACGCGTTCGCGCGGGGCACCGCGCGCCGCGCCCGCTGGCACCGGCCGTACATCCTCTGCCTGGTCATCGGTGACCTGCTCTGCGCCATGGCGGCGAGCTGGACCGCGATCTCGCAGTTCTCGATCAACCGGGTCACTTCTGGTTTCGACCAGATCGTGCAGTTCCAGCTGGTCGCGTACGGCATCATGCCGTTGATCTGGTTGCTGCTGCTCTGGGGCAACGGCGCGTACGACCGGCGCGTGATCGGTCTGGGCACCGACGAGTTCAAGCGGGTCTTCCGCGCGACCATCGCGGTCGCGGCGACCGTGTCCTTCCTCGCCTTCGGTTTCCAGAAGGCCGGCCAGGACGAGGGCCTGTCCCGCGGCACCGTCGGCTTCGTGATCATCGCCGCGATGGCGTACATCTTCGGCATGCGCCTGCTGGCCCGCCGCGCGCTGTACGTCGTGCGCCGCCGGGGCAGGCTGGCCACGTACCGGATGCTGCTGATCGGCTCACTGCCGGAGACGCTGTTCGTGTACAAGGTCGTCTCGCGCAACCCGAAGGCCGGGCTGGTGCCCGTTGCCATCCACCTGTCCGAGCACCTGCCGGCCTCGCGCCGCGCGCAGGCCCCGGTGCCGGTGCACTACGGGCGCGACCTCGTCGACCTCGTGCACGAGCTGCGCGCCGACACCATCGCGGTGTGCGGCTCGGCCGGCGCGGAACCCGACGAGCTGCGCCGCCTCGCCTGGCAGCTGGAGGGCACCGGCATCGACCTGGTGGTCGCGCCGCAACTCACCGACATCGCCGGGCCCCGGGTGCACATCCGCCCGATCGAGGGCCTGCCGCTGCTGCACGTCGAGGAGCCGAAGCTCTCCGGCATGGCCTGGCTGGCCAAGAACCTGCTGGATCGGATCGCCGCCTTCTTCGGCCTGGTGCTGCTCGCCCCGCTGCTGCTGGTGATCTCGCTGGCCATCTCGATCACCGATCGCGGCCCGGCGTTCTTCCGGCAGCTGCGGGTCGGCCACGAGGGCCGGGTGTTCAAGGTGTGGAAGTTCCGCACCATGTACACCGACGCCGAGGAGCGCAAGAGCAAGCTCGAAGCCCAGAACGAGGGCGACGGCATGCTCTTCAAGATCCGCGACGATCCGCGGGTCACCCCGGTCGGGCGCTTCCTGCGGGCCAGCTCGATCGACGAGCTGCCCCAGCTGATCAACGTGCTCAAGGGCGAGATGTCGCTGGTCGGGCCGCGTCCGCTGCCCGCTGACGACGGCGACTACCTCGGCGACGTGCGCCGCCGGCTGCTGGTGCGGCCCGGCATGACCGGCCTGTGGCAGGTCTCCGGCCGCTCCGACCTGAGCTGGGACGAGGCGGTCCGGCTGGACCTCTACTACGTCGACAACTGGTCCCTGGCGTACGACCTGAGCATCCTGTGGCGCACCGTCGGTGTCGTGCTCCAGCGCAAGGGCGCGTACTGACGAAGACCTGAGAGACGGCCGGGCAGCCTGCGGGCGGCCTGGCCGTCTCGCTGTTCAGGCGAAGATCTCGGTCAGATCCAGCTGGTACGGGAACGGCGCGGTCCCGCTCATCGAGTCGGTGCGCTTCTCCTCGACGAGGTAGCCACCCGAGCCAGGCTTTGTCAGCACCAGAACCTCCTCCGCCCGAGGGTCAACGATCCAATACTCGATCACCCCGAGCGTGGCGTAGCCGTGGCGCTTGATCACAAGATCGTTGCTCGGGTTGCTGGGGGAAACGACCTCGATCACGAGTTTCGCCGCGGCCGGCGGCAGTGCTGTCACTGTTGTGCCGAGCAGATTCGCGTCGAAGACAACGACGTCGGGAATGAAGTAGGACGTCCCGTCATGCCTCAGCACACCCAGGTTCTCTCCGACCACGATGTTTGGCGGAGCTTGCTTCTCCAATGCGCGGCGTAGCCGGTAAAGCGTGGTGAAGTGCGGCATGGGGGGTGCCGGAGTCACGATCAGGCTCCCGTCAAGGATCTCGTACCGGTAGCCGTCGTCGGGAGTGTCGAGGAGATCCTCGAACTGCCAGGCGCGCAGCGGCTGAGGCCGGAGCAGCGGATGGGTCATCGTTGTCACCCGTCCTCTCTATCGGTGCCTGTGTGACATCTCCAGAGTGCAGCACGAATCTGCGGTGAGGAAGCTTCCCCAGGTCAAATGAGCGACGCTATGCGACCGCGGCGATGCGCTCGAACCGGTCCCGCGCACAAGTCCTTCACAACTGGGACTGAGGTTGAGCACAGGTGGCCGCTACAGTCCCTGGTCATGAGTGAACGTCGGGTCCTGGTGGTGGAGGACGATCCCACCATCGCCGGGTCGGTGATCGCCCGGTTGCGGGCCGAGGGTTTCGCGGTGGCGCACGCCGGGACGGGGCCCGCTGCCGTGGAGGCCGCGGGGCGGCTGAAGCCGGATCTGATCGTGCTGGATCTGATGCTGCCGGGCTTCGACGGGCTGGAGGTCTGCCGCCGGGTGCAGGCGCAGCGGCCGGTGCCGGTGCTCATGCTGACCGCCCGCGACGACGAGAACGACCTGCTGGTCGGGCTGGCCGTGGGCGCGGACGACTACCTCACCAAGCCGTTCTCGATGCGGGTGCTCGCCGCCCGGGTGCACGCGCTGCTGCGCCGGGCCGACCGGTCCACCGCGCCGGACGCGCCGATCAAGCTGGGTCCCCTGGAGATCATCCGTTCCGAGCGCCGGGTGCGCCGGGACGGGGCCGAGGCGCACCTGACCCCGACCGAGTACGACCTGCTGGTGTACCTCGCCGAGCGGCACCGGTCGGTGCTGCCGCGGGAGCGGCTGCTGGCCGAGATCTGGGGCTGGGCCGAGGGCTACGGCACCCGCACGGTCGATTCCCACATCAAGGCGCTGCGCCGCAAGCTGGGTGCCGACCTGATTCGCACGGTGCACGGTGTCGGATACGCCCTGGAAGCCGAAACTCAGTGATCGAACGCGTCCTCGACTGGCTCACCCACCCCATGTACCGGGTGCTGGGTCCGCTGATCGTGCTGTCCAACCGGGTGCTGGACCGACTGCCCCGCCCGCTCGACCCGTTCCGGTCGATCAAGCTGAAGCTGGCCATCCTGCTCGGCATCTCCGGCGCGACCGGCCTGCTGGTGTTCTGGGGCCGGCTCGGGTTCGTCAACTGGCCGGTCGCCATCTCCGCCGCCCTGGTCGGGCTGATCACGCTGCAGGTGCTGGCCCACGGCATGACCAAGCCGCTGCGCGAGATGACCGCGGCGGCGCGGGCGATGGCCCGCGGCGACTACAGCCGCCGGGTGCGCGCCACCAGCCGGGACGAGGTGGGCGAGCTGGCCCGCGCGTTCAACCTGATGGCCGCCGACCTCGCGGCCAGCGACCAGCAGCGGCGTGAGCTGATCGCGAACGTGTCGCACGAGCTGCGTACGCCGATCACCGCGCTGCACGGGGTGCTGGAGAACATCGTCGACGGCATCAGCGAGCCCGACCCGGTCACGCTGCGCACCGCGCTGGCGCAGACCGAGCGGCTGTCCCGCCTGGTGACCGAGCTGCTCGACCTGTCGAAGGTCGACGCGGGCGCGGCGACGCTGCGCCGGGAGCCGATGCCGGTCGCGGAGTTCCTGGCCCGGGTGGTCGAGGAGGCGAGCCTGAACGCCCCGGCGACCCGGTTCCGGCTGCACGACGTCATCCCGCACACGATCAGCGCCGACCCGGCGCGGCTGCACCAGGTCTTCGCGAACCTGCTGGAGAACGCGGCCCGGCACAGCCCGGCCGGCGGGCTGGTCACCGTCAGCGCCCGCCCGACCGGCACGCAGACCGTCTTCGAGGTGCTCGACCAGGGGGTGGGCATCGCGCCCGCCCTCCGGGAACGGGTCTTCGAGCGTTTCACCCGGGGCAAGAGCGCCGAGTCGTCCGACGGCGGCACCGGACTCGGCCTCGCCATCGCCCGCTGGGCGGTGGAGCTGCACCACGGCACGATCGCGATCGTCGACCCGCCCGGCGGGACCGGCTGCCGCGTACGCATCACCCTGCCCCAGAAGTCCATACCTCATCAGTCGCCCGCAGAAGTCGGAGCCAACGATGTCAGACACCTCTCCGGACACCCCAGCGCAGCCTGACGGCTCATCGCCGCCCGAGTCGTCGCCACCGGCCGCGGAGGCGAGCCCGTCCGCGAGTTCGGACGCGCAGGTCACGGCGACCGAGCAGGCACCGGCTGCCGAAACGTGGACTGCACCGGACCCCGCCCCGGCGACGGCCGCGGAGAGCACCGCCGCTCCGGCCAAGGCCGCCACCCCGGCCCCAGCAGCTGCGGCGGCGACCGCGGTGCCCCCGCAGACGTACCCGGCCGAGATGGCGCGGTTCTCGCCGCTGCCGCCGCCACCGCCCGGCTTCCTGCAGGCCCGCTGGCAGGGTCCGGACTACGCCGGCGGCCCTGCCGCCTGGATCGCTGCGCTGGTCGGCGGCCTGGCCACCGCCATCGCGCTGCCACTGAGTCGCCCCGGCATCGGCTGGCTGCTGGTGGGTCTGGTCATGACGGGCGCGGTCTGGCACGCGGCGCGGTTCGGCCCGAAGCCTGACACGGCGCTGGAGCGCTGGATCCGGGTCGGCTGGGCGGTGCTCGCCGTGGCGCTGCTGTCCGTCGGCACCTTCCGCAACCTGGGCTGGATCTTCGTCTTCTGCGTGCTCGGCGCGATCGCCTGCGGTTCGCTGGCGGTGGCGGGCGGGCACTCGGTGCGAGCCGTCGTCGTCGGCGCGATGGCCGTGCCGCTGGCGTTCTTCCGGGCCATCCCGTGGCTGGGCCGGGGCGCTCGCGCCTGGCAGCAGACGCGGGAGAGGAGCGGCACCGCGGGCCGCGTGGTGCTGTCGCTGATCGTGACGTTCGTGCTGCTGGTCGTCTTCGGCGCGCTGTTCGCCTCGGCTGACGCCGCGTTCGCGACCCTGCTGGGCGACATCCTGCCCGAGCTCAACGCCCGCGCGATCTTCCGTGGCGTGCTGTACACGCTGATCGGCGGCCTGATCACCGCCGGTGCGATCTTCACGGTGCTGGCCCCGCCGGACCTGTCCGGGCTGGAGCGGCCCGCGGCGCGGCGCATCGGCCGCATCGAGGTGGCGCTGCCGCTGGGCGGCCTGGTGCTGCTGTTCGGCGCGTTCGTCGTGGTGCAGCTGCGCTTCTTCTTCGGCGACAAGGCCTACATCCAGAAGACCAGCGGGCTGACCTTCTCGGAGTACGCGGTGCAGGGCTTCAACCAGCTGCTCGTGGTGACCCTGCTGACCCTGATCGTCATCGGGCTGGTGTCACGCTGGGCGGTGAAGGAGACCCGGCAGGACCGGATCCTGCTGCGTACCCTGCTCGGCGCGCTCGTGCTGCTGAGCATGGTGATCGTCGGCTCCGCGGCCTGGCGCATGTGGCTCTACCAGAACACCTACGGCTGGACCCGGGAGCGGCTGTTCTTCGGCTCGGTCGAGCTCTACCTGGGCGGCGTGTTCATCCTGATCGCGCTGGCCGGGTGGAAGCTGCGGGCCGCCTGGTTCCCGCGGGCTGCGGTGGCCGGCTTCGCCGGGCTGCTGCTGTTCCTGGGTGCCGCGAACCCCGAGCACTTCATCGCCGAGCAGAACGTCGAGCGCTTCCAGAAGCTCGACTTCTGGTACCTGCGGGCGCTCGGCCCGGACGCGGTACCCGCTCTCGCGGAGCTGCCGGAGCCCTACCGCAGCTGCGCGCTGAGCTGGGTGATCCGCGACCTGAAGGCCGACCCGGATCAGTGGTACTCGTGGAACCTCGGCCGCGCCCAGGCCGCCGAGCAGCTGAAGGACATGTACATCCTGCCCGCCCGCCAGTCCTGCAACGAGTCCGACCGGCTCAACGCGAGCAAGTGATCCACGCCTGCCCGTCGCCTCTCGCGAGGGGCGACGGGCAGGCACCGCGCGTCTACAGTCGGACGCGTGATCGAGGACAGCGCGTTCGCCCTGCAGGGGCTCGTCAAGAGGTTCGACACCAAGGTCGCCGTGGACGGCGTGGACCTCGCCGTGCCGGCGGGCTCGTTCTTCGGCCTGCTCGGGCCGAACGGAGCCGGTAAGACCACCACCCTGTCCATGGCCGTCGGCCTGCTGCGGCCGGACGCCGGGCGGGCGCTGGTGCTCGGTCACGACGTGTGGCAGGACCCGGTCCGGGCCAAGTCGCTGATCGGCGTGATGCCCGACGGCGTACGCCTCTTCGACCGGCTCGACGGCACCGAGCTGCTCACGTACCAGGGCCTGCTGCGTGGCATGGCGCCCGACGTCATCGACGCCCGGGTCACCGAGCTGCTGGACGTGCTGGCGCTGACCGATGCCGGGCGCACCCTGGTCATCGACTACTCGGCCGGCATGAAGAAGAAGATCGCGCTGGCCTGCGCGCTGCTGCACGCGCCCCGGCTGCTGGTGCTCGACGAACCGTTCGAAGCCGTCGACCCGGTCAGCGGCGCGGCCATCCGCGACATCCTCACCCGCTACGTCGCCGGCGGCGGCACCGTCATCTTCTCCAGCCACGTCCTGGAGGTGGTGGAGCGGCTGTGCACCCACGTCGCGATCATGGCGAACGGCCGGATCAGCACCGTCGGCACCCTCGACGCGGTACGCGACGGGCGCTCCCTGGAGGAGGCGTTCGTCGCGGTGGTCGGCGGGCGCACCTCGACCGGCTCGGAGCTGTCATGGCTCTGACCTTCGCCCGCCTGAAGCTGCGGGTGCTGCGCAACGGCTTCCGCGGCCGCCCCGGCAAGATCGCGCTGTTCGTGATCGGCCTGCTCTGCGCGCTGGGCTACGGATCGATGGCGGCGCTGTTCTTCCTGGTCCCGTACCTGCCCGACGGGCCGGACTGGGCAGCGGTGATCCCCGCGTTCGGCGGGACCGCGCTGGTGCTCGGCTGGATCCTGATGCCGCTGGTCTGGTTCGGCGTCGACGAGACCCTGGAACCCGGCCGCTTCGCAATGCTGCCGCTGCCCCGGACCGTGCTGCTGCGCGGGCTGCTGATCGCGGCGCTGCTGGGGGTGCCCGCGTTCGGCACCCTGCTGGCGACCTCCGGCCTGGCCATCGGCGCGGGCATCGCCGGGGGCCCGCTGCCGGCCGTGGTCGCCGCCGTCGGCGTGCTGCTCGGGCTGCTGCTGTGTGTGGTGGTGAGCCGGGCCGTGACCAGCGGGTTCTCCCGTGCGCTGCGGTCGCGACGGACCCGCGACCTGGCCGCGGTGGTGCTCGCGGTGCTCGCCGCGTCGCTGGGACCGCTGCAGTTCCTGCTCACCTCGGGGGCGCAGCAGGTCGGCACGCAGCGCCTGGCCGCCCTCGCCGACGTGCTCGGCTGGACCCCGCTGGCGGCACCGTACGTGGTGGGCCTCGACGCGGTGCAGGGGCGCTGGGCGGCGGTCGCCGTGCGGCTGGCCGTCACCGTGGTGACGATCCTGCTGCTGGCGTGGTGGTGGTCGCGGTCGCTGGAGTCGGCGATGGTCGGCACGGCCGGGGGTGGCGAGGTCCGGGTGCGGGCGGCCACCGGCGCCCCGGTCGCCCGGTTCTTCGGGCGGGCCCGGCAGCCGCGCACCGCGTACGGCGCGATGGTGGTCCGTGAGCTGCGCTACTGGGTGCGCGACGTGCGGCGGCGGGCCAGCCTGATCACGTTCGCGGTGATCGGGGTGTTCCTGCCGGTGGTCATGAACCTCGGCCCGGGCGCCGGCGGCAACGCCGTCGCGCAGGGTGTGAACGGCGGCTCCATGGTGCTGGTCGGCGCGCTGGCCGGGCTCGGCATCGCGAACCAGTTCGGCTACGACGGCACGGCGTACGCGATGCACGTGGTGTCCGGGGTGCCGGGCCGGCTGGAGCTGCGGGCCAGGACGGTGGCGTACTCCTGGTACATCGTGCCGCTGCTGCTCGGCCTCGCCGTGCTCAACGCGGTGCTGCGCGGGGACCTGCTGCTGCTCCCGGTCATGGTCGGCACCCTGTTCGCCGCGTACGGCACCGGGCTGGCCTGCGCGATGCACGTGTCGGTGTGGGCGGCGTACTCCCTGCCGGAGAACCAGAACCCGTTCGCGATCAACACGGGCACCGGCGTGGCGAAGAGTTTCCTGGCCATGGCGGCGTGGCTCGCGGGCATGGTGCTGGCGCTGCCGGTGCTGCTGCTGGTGCTGCTCGGCGGGTCGGTCGGGGCGGTGCTCGCGCTGCCGGTCGGGCTGGCGTACGCGGCCGGCGCGATCTGGCTCGGCCTGCTCACCGCCGGTGACATCCTCGACCACCGGCAACCCGAGCTGCTGGCGGCGATCACCCCGCGAACATGAGGTGTTCACCTACGAATCGTCGGCTGGTGGCGCAGCTCACCGAATAATCGTTGGAGTTAGCAGGGCTCCATACGATGTAATAGTTGGTATGAGCATCATGAAGAAGATGCGGACGCGGAGCCGCAGCGCCGAGCAGATCCACCTCGAGCGCACCCACGCCGAGCGCGCGCAGCGTCGCCGCGCCGCGGAACTCGGTGACCCCATGGCAGCCGTGTTCGTCCGCCTGCACTGAAACTTTTCTCCTCCTCCAAGAGCGTTGCGGCCCCTGTCGCGCCATCCGGCGACAGGGGCCGCAATGTGTTCCCGGCCGTGACTGGCCAAGCGATGTGAACCCACCTCCCGTATTCCGGTCGCGCGGGAGTACCGGTACGGTGGGCACGGCCGCCACCCCTCGGCTCATGACCCCTGCGTTGTTTCCGCGCGGCGTCTCCAGGGCTGGCGAGAGAGAAGGAGGCGTGCGCGTATGACGTCCGAGGCACCGCAGCAGCCCGGCTGGCCGCCGGCTGACGCAGCCGAGCGCAAGAGCGGATTCGGCCTGTTCGAGGCGCCGCCGGCACCCGACGAGTTCCCGGTGTTCACCCCGTACGGCAGCGCGCCGGAGGAGTCGTTCCCGCCGGACTCGGTCGCCGACCAGGCCCCGCCCGCGTTCAGCGGCTTCCCGGCCGAGCCCGCGGCCGCCGCGCCGGCCGGCGACGGAGCGCCGTACGTGCCGGCCCCGGCCGTCGTGCCGATCCCCGGCGTACGCCACGAGATGTCGTCGTCGTTCGCGGCGCACGAGCCCTTCGTCACCTCGACGCCCCCCGCGGAACCCGACTGGTCGACGCCGCAGGCGCAGCCGGAGTGGGCCGCGGCGCAGGACTGGTCCACGCCCGCCGCCGAGCAGCCGTGGCAGGCCGAGCCCGCCCCCGCCGAGCAGCCCTGGCAGTCGGCCGCCGCCGCGCCCGCCGCTGAGCCGGCCTGGCCCGACTACTCCGACTTCAGCAAGCCGCAGGAGCAGCCGCCGGCCGCGCCCGCCTTCGAACCGGCCCCGGCCGAGCCCGCCACCGCGTCGGGCTCCTGGGCCGCGTTCGCCGCGGGCGAGTCGCCCAAGCCCAGCGCACCGGCCGGCCCGTGGACCCCGCCGCCCGCAGTCGCCGCGCTGATGGACCCCGAGCCGGAGGCCCCGGCGGCACCGGCCTACGAGCCGCCGCCCGCGTACGAGCCGGCCCCGCCGCCGTACGAGCCCGCGCCGTACACGCCGACCTCGTCGTACGAGCCCGCGCCGTCGCCGTCGTACGAACCGGCTTCGTCCTACGAGCCGTCGCCGTCGTACGAGCCGTCGCCGTCGCACGAGTCCGCCTCGTCTTACGAGCCCGCGCCGTCGCCGTCGTACGAGCCTGCCTCGTCCTACGAGCCCGCGCCGTCGCCGTCGTACGAGCCTGCCTCGTCCTACGAGCCCGCGCCGTCGCCGTCGTACGAACCGGCTTCGTCCTACGAACCCGCGCCGTCGTACGAACCCGCGTCGTCCTACGAGCCCGCACCGTCGTACGAGCCCGCACCGGCGGCTCCCGCGTACGAGCCCGTCGCGGCCGCTGCCCCGGTGAGCCCGCCGCCGAGCGCCGGTCCGGTCAGCTCGCCGCCCGCGCCGACGACGCCGGTCAGCACGCCGCCCGCCATCCCGGTCACGCCGCCGCCGTCGGTCGCGCGCGCCTCGGCCGGGGTCGCCTCGGTCTCGGTGCCGACCGCGAGCCGGGTGAGCCCCGCCGAGGACGTTTCCGCCGCGATGCCCAAGCCCCAGGGCCGGGTGTACGGCTCTGCCGCCGTGTCCGCGCCCGCCGAGGAGGCTCCGGCCGCCGCGCCGGTGTCACCGCCTCCCCCGCCGCCGGCGCAGCCCGCAGCCGGACCCGCGCGGGCCACCGCCAGGGTGACCGTGCCCAGTGCCCAGCCCGTTCCGGCCGAGCAGCAGGCCGCCCCGCCGATCGCCCGCTCGTCCACGGTGTACGGTGCGCCGGCCCGCCCGGCCGAGCAGCCCGCTCCGCCCGCTCCCGAGCAGGCCGCGCCGCAGGGTGGCGCTTCCCCGCTGGCCCAGCGCCAGCCCCGCCAGCACGCGTTCGGTGACCTGCTCCAGCCCGCCGGAGCTCCTCCGGCGGCCGCTGCGGCGCCCCCGGCCGCCCCGCCTGCTCCGGCCGGCCCGCCGCCCTCGGTGTACGGCAACCCGCCCTCGACCCCGCCCGGCCCGCCGCAGCGTGCCCCGATGCAGCCGCCGGCCCGGCCGGCCGGTCCCCCGCCCGGTGCGGGCATCGTGCCCGGGCAGCGCCCGCCGATGGACTCGCCGCCGCCGCTGGCGCAGGACCAGTCGAAGTTCGACAAGTTCAAGCCCGAGGAGACCGGCACCGGCGCCCTGGAGATCAAGCCGGTCCGCACCGGCCGCGTGATCGTCATGGTGGTGGTCGGCTGCGCACTGCTGCTGGCGCTCGCCTTCGGTGTCCTGATCGGCGCGCAGAAGCTGCTCGGCGGCGAGGACCCGGCTCCGGCGTTCGGGGTCGGCGACTGCCTCAAGCAGTCGGGCGACGTGGCCGTCGCGGCCGCGTGCACGGAGCCGCAGACGTACAAGGTCGTCTCGGTCGCCGGCAGCAAGGACGAGTGCGACAAGACGCAGCCGCACGTCACCGTCGACAGCAAGGTGCTGTGCCTGGCGCCGAACTCCGCCGAGGGCGGCCAGCCGTCCACGGCTCCGTCGGAGCCCGCGGCCACGCCGACCCCGTGACGACGGCGTACCCGTAACGAGCGAAAGGCCCTGTGGCACTGACCACAGGGCCTTCTATTTCGTTCGCCCGGCGTCACACCCGCACAGCACACTGGCCGCATGTTGCGCGACGCCCTGCCCGCGAGGCCCGAAGCACGCCGGATGCTCGTCGGCACCCTCTTCTCCGCGCTGGGCCGAGGGCTGACGCTGCCGTTCCTGTTCATCTACCTGACCGAGGTGCGGCACCTCTCCGGCACCACGGTCGGCCTGCTCATCGGCTGGTTCGGCCTGCTCACCCTCGCGGTCGCGCCGCTGTCGGGCTCGCTGATCGACCGGTTCGGCGCGCGCCGGGTGGTCATGCCCGCGCTGCTCATCGAGGCGGTCGGCGTCGGCTCGCTGGCCCTGGTCGGCACCACCTGGCAGGCGGCGGTGGCGCTGACGCTGAGCGGCCTGGGCGCGTCGACGATCTGGGCCGGCATGAACACGGTCTTCACCTCGATCACCGGCGAGCAGGAGCGGCAGCGGGTCTTCGGCCTCCAGTTCGCCCTGCTCAACCTGGGCATCGGCATCGGCTCGGCGACCGCGGGCAGCATCGTGGACACCGCCCGGCCGGGCACCTTCCAGCTGATCTACGTGCTCGACATGTTCTGCTACGCGGGGCCGTTCCTGATCCTGCTGTCCATGCCGAAGGTGGGCCGGCGGCTGGTCGAGACGCCGACCGTGACCGAGAGCGGCCGCAAGCGGGGATACGCCGAGGTGCTGCGGCACAAGCCCTTCCGCCGCCTGATGATCTTCAGTGTGCTGCTGACCGTGTCCGGCTACGCCCAGCTGGAGGTCGGCTTCACCGGCTTCGCGACCAAGATCGCGGGGGTCACCCCGCAGATCATCGGGTACTCGTTCACCGCCAACACGGTCGTCATCGTGCTGGCGCAGCTGCTGGTCATCAAGAAGCTGCAGGGCCGCAGCCGCAGCCGGGCGCTGGCCGCGGTCGGCGGCGTGTTCGGCACGGCGTGGCTGGTGCTCGGCCTGGCCGGCTACATCGACGGCAGCAACGTGGTCCTCAGCGCCGCGATCGTGATCCTGTTCGGCGCGATCTTCGCGGTCGGCGAGACGATGCTCTCCCCGGTGAGCCCCGCCCTGGTCAACGTGCTCGCCACGGACGAGCTGCGCGGCCGCTACAACGCGCTCTCCTCGATGGTGTGGGGCATGTCCGCGATCGTCGCCCCGGTCAGCGCCGGGCCGCTGCTCGGTGCAGGGCTCGGCGGCGTGTGGATCGTCCTGGTCGCCGCGGGCACGATCGCCGCGTCGCTGGTGGCCCTGTCGCTGCACAAGCTGATCACGCCGGAGCAGGACGGCCGGACCGCCACCACCGCGCCGGGCGTGCTGGAGCCCGCTCCGGCCTGACCGCGCGGCGGTAGGGCACGTCACCACCCCGCCCCTGCGTCGGCCGCCCCATGATCGGGCAGAATGGCGGTATGCGGGTACGGGCGCCGGAGCTGCGCGGACGAGGCTGGTTGAACACCGGCGGCAAGGACCTCAAGCTGGCCGACCTGCGCGGCCGCATCGTGATCCTGGACTTCTGGACCTTCTGCTGCATCAACTGCCTGCACGTGCTCGACGAGCTGCGCCCGCTCGAGGAGAAGTACGCCGACGTGCTGGTGATCATCGGGGTGCACTCGCCGAAGTTCGAGCACGAGCGGGACGCGGACGCGCTGGCCGCCGCGGTGGAGCGGTACGGCGTGGACCACCCGGTGCTCGACGACCCGGACATGGACATGTGGCAGCAGTACGCCGCCAAGGCCTGGCCGACGCTCTCGGTGATCGACCCCGAGGGTTACGTGGTGGCGAACATGGCCGGCGAGGGCCACGCCGAAGGGCTGCGCCGCCTGCTGGACGAGCTGATCGCCGTACACGAGGCGAAGGGCACGCTGCACCGCGGCGACGGCCCGTTCGTGCCCCCGCCGCCCAGCGACACCCTGCTGCGCTTCCCGGGCAAGGCGCTGCCGCTGCCCGACGGCACCGTGCTCGTCTCCGACTCGGCCCGGCACAGCCTCGCCGTCCTCGACCAGGACCTGTCGGCGGTGCTGCGCCGCGTCGGCACGGGCGGGCGCGGGCGTGCCGACGGCGGCCCGGCCGAGGCGAGCTTCTCCGAGCCGCAGGGCCTGTGCCTGCTGCCCGCCGACATCGCGGCGCGCGTCGGCTACGACGTCGTCGTCGCGGACACGGTGAACCACCTGCTGCGTGGCGTACGCCTGAGCGACCTGGCCGTGACGACCGTGGCCGGCACCGGTCGGCAGTGGCGCTCCAGCCTGGACGACCACGCCCACGACGCCCGGTCCATGGACCTGTCGTCGCCGTGGGACGTCGCCTGGTACGACGGCAAGGTGATCGTCGCCATGGCGGGCACGCACACGCTGTGGTGGTTCGACCCGGTGAAGCGGACCGTCGGCCTGTACGCGGGCACCACCGTCGAGGCGCTGCGCGACGGCGCGCTGGACCAGGTGTGGATGGCCCAGCCGTCCGGCCTGTCCACCTCGCCCGACGGCCGCAGGCTGTGGCTGGCCGACTCGGAGACCAGCGCGCTGCGCTGGATCGAGGACGGGCAGCTGCACACCGCCGTCGGGCAGGGCCTGTTCGACTTCGGGCACGTGGACGGACCGGCCGACCAGGCACTGCTGCAGCACCCGCTCGGCGTGTGCGCGCTGCCCGACGGCTCGGTGCTGATCGCGGACACGTACAACGGCGCGGTCCGGCGCTGGCAGGACGGCACGGTGTCCACCGTCGACAGCGGCCTGGCCGAGCCCAGCGACGTCGTGCTCGACGCGGCCGGCAACGTGATCGTGGTCGAGTCGGCCGCGCACCGGCTGGTCCGGCTCGCCCCCGCGGCGGCCGGCGTGGTCGACGGCGGGCGGCACAAGGTCGAGCGGCCGCCGTCGCCGCTGGCCCCGGGCACGGTCACGCTGGACGTCATCTTCACCCCCGCGCCGGGCCAGAAGCTGGACCGCAGCTTCGGCGACCCGACCAGGCTGGAGGTGTCCGCCTCCCCCGCCGAGCTGCTGCTGGAGGGCGCCGGGGTGACCACCGACCTGTCCCGCAAGCTGGTCCTCAACCCGGCCGTGCCGCAGGGCGTGCTCCAGGTCGTGGCCCAGGCCGCGACCTGCGACGCCGACGCCGAGTTCCCGGCCTGCCACCTCACCCGCCAGGACTGGGGCGTCCCCGTCGTCATCACCCCCGACGCCCCCGACCGCCTCCCCCTGATCCTCCGCGGCCTCGACGCCTAGGGCAGGAAGGGCCGGAGGCGCACGTCTGCGTATTGGAGGGCCTCGCGGACGGCGCGGGCCAGGGCGACCGCGCCGGGGGTGTCGCCGTGCAGGCAGATGGAGTCGACGGCGTGCGGGAGCACGGTGCCGTCGAGGGCGATGACCCGCTGGTCGACCGCCATCAGCAGGGCGCGGGCCACCACCTCCTCCTGGTCGGTGATGACCGCGCCGGGCTTGCTGCGCGGGAGCAGGGTGCCGTCGGCCCGGTAGGCGCGGTCGGCGAAGCCCTCCGCGTACACCGGCACGACCGCGTCCCCGGCCGCGGTGGCCAGCGGCGAGCCGGGCGCGCACAGCACCGGCAGGCCGGTCGCCTGCGCGGCCTCGACGATCGCGTCGATGTGCGCGGTCGCGTGGTAGAGCGCGCCGTGGGGTTTGAGGTAACGCACCCGGGCGCCCTCGGCCGCGGCCAGCGCCTGCAGCGCCCCGACCTGGTAGATGATCTCGTCGCGGAGCTGGTCGAGGTCGTACTCGATGAATCTGCGGCCGAAGCCGGCCAGGTCGCGGTAGCCGACCTGCGCGCCCACCGCGACGCCCTGCCGGGCGGCCAGCTGGCAGGTGCGGCGCATGGTCGCCGCGTCCCCGGCGTGGAAGCCGCAGGCGACGTTGGCACTGGTCACCAGGTCGAGCAGGGCCTCGTCGTCACCGAGTTCCCAGCGGCCGAAACCCTCACCGAGATCAGCGTTGAGATCCATAGAGGAACACAGTAGTGCCTGGACGCGCCTGCGCGAGCAGCCCGAGATCGGCGGGGTGCACCACCCCGACGACCGGGTAGCCGCCGGTGGTCGGGTGGTCGGCGAGGAACACCAGCGGCCGGCCGTCGCCGGGCACCTGGATCGCCCCGGCGAGCAGCCCTTCGCTGGGCAGTTCCCCGGTCACCGCCCGGGTCAGCGGCGGCCCGTCCAGCCGCACCCCGATCCGGTCACCCTGGCCCACCGTGTACCCGTTGCGCAGCAGCTCACCAGGGTCGGCGAACCAGTCGTCACGTGGCCCGAGCCGCACCCGCAACCGGATCTCGTCCGCGGGCGCGGACACCGGCACGAAGTCGACCGCGAGCGGTCCCGCGCCGCCGGCCACGGCCGAGCCCGGTGCGCCACGCCCTGCTGCCTGGCCGGACGGCACACCGGCCGGCGCTCGCTCGACGCCGGGGCCCGCCTGGCCGACGGGAAGCGTCTGGCCCGCGTGCAGCGGTTCGGGGCCGATGCCGGAAAGCGTGTCGGTGCTGCGCGAGCCGAGCACCCCCGGAACCGCGATGCCGCCCGACACGGCGAGGTAACTGCGGATACCGTGACGCGGCGGTCCGATCTCGACGCACGAGCCTGCGGACAGCCCGAAGGCGACCCCGTAGGGCGTCGGGCGGCCGTCGACCGTCACCGGGGCGGGCGCGCCGGTAAGCGCGCACCAGACGGACACGTGCGCCCGCAGGACCCCGCCGCCGTAGGTGAATTCGATCCCGGCGCAGCTCTCGGGATTGCCGACGAGCCGGTTGGCCAGCCGCAGCGCCGCCGGGTCGAGCGCGCCTGACCGGGACACCCCGAGTTCGGCGTAGCCGGCCCGGCCCAGGTCCTGCACCGTGGCCAGCGGACCTGGCCTCAGCACCTCAAGCATCGACGAACCTCACCAGGGTGCCCGGCGTGAGCAGCGCGGGCGGATCGCGGTCGAGGTCGAACAGGACCAGCTCGGTGCGGCCGACCAGCTGCCAGCCGCCGGGCGAGCTGCGCGGATAGATTCCGGCGTACGGCCCCGCGAGCGCCACCGATCCGGCCGGCACCCGGGCCCGCGGGCTGGCCAGCCGGGGCAGCCACCGGCACTCCGGCAGCCCGGTCAGATAGCCGAACCCGGGCGCGAACCCGCAGAACGCGACCGTGAACCCGGTCTCCCGGAGCACCTGCGCCGGGTCGGCCCGCCACGCCGCTGCCACGGTGTCGCGGTCGGGCCCGTCCCAGTGCACCGGCACGTCCACCCGGGACGGTGGCGGGGGCGGTGCGGCCTCGGGTGCGAGATCCGTCCAGCGCGGCTCGCCCCGCACCCCGCGCAGCAGCACGGTGCGCGCCGCGGGCACGATCTCCTCGCAGGTCAGCTCGCCGCGCTCGCGGGCGGCGCGCAGCGCGCGGAACCACGCCGCCGGGTCGTCGACCTCCAGCAGCAGCGAGTCCCAGCCGTACTTCCTGACCAGCACGACGCAGATGTTACCGGCCTCACCCGCTTGGGCTACGCGCCAGTAACCTACGGTGCCGTAGCCTAGGGGCATGACCGACACGGCCGCCCCGCGACGTCTGCGCCCCGTCGACATCGGCAAGCCCCGGATGCGCGGCTGGCTGCACGCGTACGCCTTCTTCGTCGCCCTGGTCTGCGGCGTCGTGCTGGTGTCCATCGCCGCGTTCCGGCCCGGCGGCACACCCGTGACCAGCGTGGCGGTCTACAGCCTCACCGTGTGCGGGCTGTTCGGCGTCAGCGGGCTCTACCACCGGCGGGTCTGGAGCGAGCGCGGCTACCAGCTCATGCGGCGGCTCGACCACGCCATGATCTTCGTCTTCATCGCGGGCACGTACACCCCGTTCTGCCTGCTCCTGCTGCCGTCCGGGAAGGCCGCGCTGCTGCTGGCACTGGTCTGGGCGGGCGCGCTGGGCGGGGCGGCCATGTCGCTGATCTGGCCGCACGCGCCGCGCTGGGTCTCCGCCCCGCTCTACCTCGCCCTGGGCTGGGTCGCCGTCGCCGTGCTGCCCGACATCCTGCGCAACGGCGGCGTCACCGCCCTGGTCCTCCTGCTGGTCGGCGGCCTGGCCTACAGCGTCGGCGCGGTCTTCTACGCGCTGCGCCGCCCCAACCCGTGGCCCGAGGTCTTCGGCCACCACGAGTTCTTCCACGCCTGCACCCTGCTGGCCGCCATCTCCCACCACATCGCCATCTACTTCGCCCTCTTCGCCTGACCCCCTCACCTGCCGCAACTCTTAAGGAGTCGCGGCCTTGACGACCCCCGAACACCGCGACTCCTTAAGAGTTGCGCGCGGGGTGGGGGTCGGCGCCGGGGTGGAGGTCGGGTCAGGCGCGGGCGGTGTGGGCGGCGACGAGTTTGGCGGTGTCGGTGTCGGGCCAGTCGGTTTCGGGTTGGTGGACGGCTATGCCGCAGGTGCGCAGGCCGTCGGAGTCGACCTCGCCACCGCCCGCGTCGAGCTGTGCGGAGAGCTGGGAGATGGTCGGGTTGTGCCCGATGACCAGGACCGTGCGGAACTCGGGTTCCACTTCCCGGATGAGGGCGAGCAGCTCGTCGGGCGAGCCTTCGTACAGCCGGCGCTCGTAGCGGACCACCGGCGACCCGGCGCCGGCCAGCGCGACCGCGACCGAGTGCCAGGTCTGGCGGGTGCGCCTGGCCGGTGAGCAGAGCACCAGGTCGGGCACGTAGCCGTGGTTGACCATCCAGGCCCCGGCCGCGGCCGCGTCGGCGTGGCCGCGGTCGGTCAGCGGGCGGTCGGTGTCGGCCAGGCCCGCAGGGCGGTCGGCCTTGGCGTGACGCAGCAGCACCAGAGTGCGTGGGCGCGTTCCGGCGCCGGACAGCGGGGCCATGAGCTCAGCTTGCCGCAAGCGGCGCGGTTGCGCATCCCAACTTCGGCGATAACCACCCGGGCACCCGGCTGACCGGCGCAGACGGGAACGGCGCCCCCTGCGTGCGGAGGGGACGCCGTTCACCTATTCGTGGGATGGGTGCGGGGCGCGGCCGGGGCCGCACCCCGTGGGGTCAGAAGGAGGCCTCGTCCAGGTCCATGGCGTCGAGCGTGGCCAGCTCGACGATGCGCCGGTCGGAGCCCAGCCGCGGCAGCACCTCGCGCGAGAAGAAGCGCGCGGTGGCCACGACACCGGTGTAGAACGCCTGGTCGGTGCCGGGCTCACCGGACAGCTTGCGCAGCGCGACCTCGGCGCGGCGCAGCAGCAGCCAGCCGACGACCAGGTCGCCGATGGCGAGCAGCAGGCGGCGCGAGTGCAGGCCGACCTTGTACAGCGCCCGCGGGTCGTCGCCCTGCGACTCGGCCAGCCAGCCGGTGAACGTGCCGAGCATCGCCTGCACGTCGCCGAGGGCGGCGGCCAGCGACGCGCGCTCCTCCTTGAGCTGGCCGTTGCCGGCCTCGTTGGTGAGGAACTCCTGGATCTCCCCGGCGACCGACATCAGGGCCCGGCCGTTGTCCCGCACGATCTTGCGGAAGACCAGGTCGAGGCTCTGAATCGCGGTGGTGCCCTCGTACAGCGAGTCGATCTTCGCGTCGCGGACGTACTGCTCCAGCGGGTAGTCCTGCAGGAAGCCCGAACCGCCGAAGATCTGCAGCGACTCGGAGCCGAGCAGCTCGAACGCACGCTCGGAGCCGCAGCCCTTGACCAGCGGCAGCAGGAAGTCGTTGATCTTCGAGGCCCGCTTGGCGGCCTTCTCGTCCCCGGCGGCGGTCGCGATCGACACCCGGTCCTGCCAGTACGCCGTGTACGCGACCAGCGCGCGCAGGCCCTCGGCGTACGACTTCTGCAGCAGCAGCGAGCGGCGTACGTCCGGGTGGTGGGTGATGGCGACGCGCGGCGCGCTCTTGTCCGTCATCTGCAGCAGGTCGGCGCCCTGCACGCGCTCCTTGGCGTAGGACAGCGCGTTGAGGTAGCCGGTCGACAGCGTCGCGATGGCCTTGGTGCCGACCATCATCCGGGCGTTCTCGATGATGAGGAACATCTGCCGGATGCCCTCGTGCACCTCGCCGACCAGCCAGCCCTTGGCCGGCACGCCGTGCCCGCCGAAGGTGGTCTCGCAGGTCGTGGAGACCTTGATGCCCATCTTGTGCTCGACGTTGGTGACGAAGACGCCGTTGCGCTCGCCCAGCTCGCCCGTCTCGGCGTCGAAGTGGAACTTCGGCACCACGAACAGCGACAGGCCCTTGGTGCCCGCAGCGCCGCCCTCGGGACGGGCCAGCACGTAGTGGATGATGTTGTCGGACATGTCGTGCTCGGCCGAGGTGATGAAGCGCTTCACGCCCTCGATGTGCCAGGAGCCGTCCTCCTGCTTGACCGCCTTGGTGCGGCCCGCGCCCACGTCCGAGCCCGCGTCGGGCTCGGTGAGCACCATCGTCGAGCCCCACTTCTTGTCGACGAACAGCTCGGCCCACTTCTTCTGCTCGTCGGTGCCCTCCAGGAAGAGCACGTGCGCGAACGAGGGGCCGGAGCCGAACATCCAGACCGGCGCGTTCGAGCCCAGCACCAGCTCGGCGAAGGCCCAGGTCAGGGTGCGCGGGGCGGAGCTGCCACCGAGGGCGGGCGGCAGGTCCAGGCGCCAGAACTCCGAGTCCATCCAGGTCTGGAAGGACTGCTTGAAGCTCTCCGGCATGGTCACGGTGTAGTTCGCCGGGTCGTACACCGGCGGGTTGCGGTCGGCGTCGGCGTAGCTAGCGGCCAGGTCGACGCGCGCCATGCGGTCGATCTCGCTCAGCACGCTGCGCGCGGTGTCCGCGTCGACCTCGGTGAAGGGTCCCTCGCCGAAGGGCGTGTCGAAGACCTCGAACAGGTTGAACTCAAGATCCCGCAAGTTGCTCTGGTAGTGGCTCATTCTTCCCGCCCTCAGCGCATTCAGTTACCGACCAGTAAGTACGACTGTATTACTCGTCAGTAACCATCGGCAAGCGAACTGCCGAGAAGTTCACATCACAACCAGGTGAAACTTCACCAGTTATCCGCCCGGCGCCTTGCGGACATAGTGAATAAAACGGACACAAGCAAGGCACCACGCCGGGGTGCCGCAACCTTTGCGCATCGACGTCGTTCTTCCGGGTGACGCGCGGGCACCCTCGCCCCGCCCGCCACAGGGGAGGAAGAAAATGATCGAGAACCTGCGCAAGCTGATGTTCGAGCCGCGCTACCCGGTCCGCTACATCGGCCGCCACCGGGCCCCGAGCGCGCTGCCCTCGCTGACGCTGACGGTGCGCCGCAACCGCACGACCTCGGTCGCCTAGTTCGTCGCGCCCAGTTCCCAGCTCGGCACCGGGGACAGGGTGGGCTGGGACGGGCCCGCGTACTCCATCAGGATCAGCGCGATGTCGTCGTCGAGCCGGTTGTGCACCCATTCCAGCAGCGCCGACTCGACCGAGGCCAGGCCGTCGCCGACGGTGCCGTGGCCGAGCAGCTTCCAGGCCCGCTCGGTGATCGGGAAGAACTCGCCGTCGCGCCGCGCCTCGGCCAGGCCGTCGGTCAGCAGCAGCAGCCGGTCGCCGGGCTCCAGCCGCTCCACGCGGCTGCGCACCACCGGCATGAACCCCAGCGGCGGCGCCGGCGAGGGCGGATCAAGGGTGATCACCTCGCCGCGCCGGATCAGGATCGGCGCGGGGTGGCCGCAGTTGACGATCGTCAGCGTGCCGCCGCGCTCCTCGACCAGGCACGCGGTGACGAAGTCCTCGTCGCCCACGCTGCGGGCCACGGCCCGGTCCAGGTCGGCGACGATGGCGCGCAGGTCGGCCCGCTCGAAGGCGACATGGCGGTACGAGCCCAGCACGATGCTCGCCGTACGGACCGCGTCCAGGCCCTTGCCCCGCACATCACCGATGATCATACGCACGCCGTACGGGGTGTCCAGCGCCTCGTACAGGTCGCCGCCGATGTCGGCCGCGGCGGTCGCGGAGATGTACCGGCCCGCCACCGCCAGCGTGCCCACCTTCGGGCCCAGTGGGCGCAGCACCGCCTGCTGGGCGATGGTGGCGAGCTTGGCCAGCTCGGCGATGCGCTCGGCCTGCCGCTGCCGGACCACCGCCACCAGCGCCGCGATGCCCGTCGCCAGACCGATGCCGATCACGTTGATGAACGCCGACAGATCGTCCTGGCTCATGCCGAAGAAGGCGAAGACCGTGCCGACCGCCGTCGCGACACCGCCCGCGAGCAGCACCGCCTGCCACGGCGCGAACACCGCGGCGAGGAAGGGCACGGTCGCCATCAGGCCGACGAAGCGCGCCTCGCGGCCGTCTGCCAGCTCCACCGCGCTGATCAAGAAGAGCAGCACGAAGGCCGCGCCGAGTCCGGCGCGGAATCCAGGGCTTAGCGGGCGGCCGCCCGACAGGGCAAGTGGAATGCGTACGGCAACCAGCATGCCTGATCAACTCCGCCACACCGCTCAGATTGTCTCGTCGGCGGACCGCATTCTGTACGGTCGGACGAGACGCTCTTTCACGATTTTTCAGAAACTGTTTGGCTGGTTTTGGAAACAGGCAGCGTGCGCCGGATCTCCGCCGAACGCAGGCGCGTCGGCCCTCAGGCGGTCGGCCAGGTGCGCCAGTTGAGATACGAGCGCGACGCCGTCGGGCCGCGCTGGCCCTGATACCGCGAGCCGTTCACGCTGGAGCCGTACGGGTGCTCGGCCTCCGACGACAGCCGCAGCACGCACAGCTGGCCGATCTTCATGCCCGGCCAGAGCCGGATCGGCAGCGTCGCCACATTGGACAGCTCCAGCGTCACGTGCCCGGAGAAACCCGGGTCGATGAAGCCCGCCGTCGAGTGCGTCAGCAGGCCCAGCCGGCCCAGGCTCGACTTGCCCTCCAGCCGCGCCGCGAGCTGGTTGCCGAGGGTGACCACCTCGAGCGTGGAGGCGAGCACGAACTCGCCCGGGTGCAGCACGAACGGCTGCCCGTCCTGCACCTCGACCATCGTCGTCAGCTCGTCCTGCTGCTCGGCCGGGTCGATGTGCGTGTACAGGTGGTTGTTGAACACCCGGAACAGGCGGTCCAGCCGGACGTCGATGCTCGACGGCTGCACCAGGCTCGGCTCGAACGGCTCCAGCTGCAGCTGGCCGGACTTGATCTCGGCCACCAGGTCCCGGTCGGAAAGCAACACGCAGGCGAGCCTACCGTCCCCGGCATGCCCCTTCGCCGCCGCGGCCCACCCGAACGGCCGGAATTCTGCACTCCCACGCAGGCCACGAGGGCTTCTTCCGGCATCGATCACTCGATAGGGGACGCACCGCGTGTCTCGATGGCGCACTAGAACATGTGTTCGATAAAGTCCACCCCATGGCAACCTGGACCGAATTCGCCGCCGCCACACCGTGGCTGGCCTCGTCGATCCGTGCCCTGCTGCACCAGTACGGGCCGGGCATGGGCTACCTGGCGACCGTACGGGCCGACGGCGGGCCACGGGTGCACCCCGTCTCCCCCATCGTCACCGACGAGGGTCTCTACTGCTTCGTGATCGACTCACCGAAGCGGCGCGACCTCGAACGCGACGGGCGCTACGCCCTGCACGCCTTCCCCGCCGAGGACAGCGACGTCGAGGCGTACGTCAGCGGCCGCGCCCACCCCGTCACCAGCATCGCCACCGTCGAGCACCTCGCCCGTAGTCACCGGGCCGCGCCCACCCTCGACTGGCGGCTCTACGAACTCACCGTCGAGTCGGCGCTGCTGCACCGGCACGAGGCGGGCGCACACCCGCACACCTGGCGCGACCCGGCGGCGGGCAGGAGCGGGCCGGCGCACGAACGCCGGCCCCGCAAACCGTTCCTGCAGCTCGTGGCCGCGTAGGCGAAAGCCGTGGCGAACTGCCGCGGTTACCTACGTGCACGCGACCCGTGACGTCAGGTACAGTGGTGGCCGCTCGCGGGTGTAGTTCAATGGCAGAACATCAGCTTCCCAAGCTGACAGTGAGGGTTCGATTCCCTTCACCCGCTCCACACGAGGATGCCCAGGTCGGAAGCGATTCCGCGCCTGGGCTTTCGTTTGCTCCAGCATCCACGATGATCTAGCAGGCCATCCAGGGCCACTGCCTCGTCACGGCTCCGCCCGCGACCGCGCCATGAGCCACCATGGATCAGGGTGAACGTGGGCACGCGACGGTGCCCGCTCGTCGGATGGCGCCAAGCACCAGCGTGCGAGATCGCAGTCCGATGGCAGCGCGGGAACTACGACGGCCTCATGACAGCCGCCGGCTCCAAGCGGATCACCTGGCCGGTCCAGCAGTCCGCGACTTCCGTCGCGATTTCAGCCCCGCAGCCGCAGACGAGGTTAGGACCGTCGATGCCGGAGGGGCCGCAACAGCCGACCCGGCGAAGAACATCAGGATGCGCGCGCCGCACCAGCAGATCGTCAGGGTTGATCAAAACTGTGCACGAAGGACCGGCCGAGATCAGCCAGTGATCGTTCGTGGCGTGCGGAACGAACGGAGGGCCGTACGGATCCGGATCGACAGCGAACATGCCCCGTGCTAGCCATGGCGGGCATGTTTGCCCCGGTTCAAGATCACAGGGTGCTGTCGGCTCGGACAGCTCCTGAAAAGGCACCTCACTAAGTTCTTCGGTGAGTACCTCCCTGCACCGAAGGCAGACGAAGACCGTCATCGCGCAACCCTCCTCCGGCCCAGGACATGTCGCACCAGGATAAACGCCAGGCCATCCGCAGCCTCGAGCCTGTGTGACGGAGGGGTCATCCAGACCGCTCGGGTCCGCGTTCCAGCAGACGGGCCGAGGTCAGAGACCTTGATCTGGCCGACTCTCAGGCTGCCGGTGAGTCCGATTCCCTTCACGCGCTCCCTCCGGCTGTGCCTGCCTGCCCATTGGTACGGTCTGCCATGTCCTTCTTCTGGCGTGACAGCGCCGACGCGTTCGCCGATGTGCTGCGGCGGCACGGCGTCGAGCCCGATGCGGTCGCCGACGTGGAGGCTGCCTGGCAGTCGTTCACCGAATTCCTGCAGACGGAGGTCAGCGGAACAGACGCCGATGGCGATGCCGACGGCTTCATCGTTCAGTGGGGTCGCAACCAATGGACCGACGGCCTGCCCTCGCTGAACTTCACGCGACAGTTCGCAGTCTCCACCGACGGGCCCGATGACCCGTACCCGGTGTACTGGCAACTCAATCTTGAGATGTGCTTCAGCGATCACGCCGAGTTCGCCGGGATGGACGAGCTGAACACCCAGGACACGGACTTCAGCTTCAGCGCCGTCGGACCGGAACGCCTCGCCGATCTCGCTGAAGCGCGCGCGGAGGTCGACCAGTACCGACAACTGCGTGCGATGTGGCGTACGAAGCCCGTCAGCAGCAAGCTGACCTTCGAAGGAGTCTGCTGAGCTGCTCCTGGCGCCTGCCCTACCTGTCCTGCTGCCGGCGCACCATCTCGTTGATCCAGCTGGGGGCGAACGGGGACGTGCAGTTCGGCGGGGTCGGGTAGTCCTTGAGGACCTCCAGGCGCTCGCCGATGTCGAGCGCGCGGGCGCGGTGCTCGGGGTGCTCGATGCCGATCTGGGCCAGGCAGTGGTTCATCGCCCACTGCAGGCGGTCCGGGGCGTCCTTCATCTCCGCCTCGATGGTGTCGAGCAGCCCCGGCAGGTCGAGTCCTTCGGGCTTCTTCGCCACGCGATCGGTGGTCAGCGCCCAGCCGGCGCTGGCGACCACGGGATCCGGGTCGGCGAACCAGGCCGCCCGCAGCTCTTCGGCGTGCGGGCTCTTCTTCACGACGTAGTTGACGAGCCAGTCGTGTACCTTCGGGGTGCGCGCCTCGCGCAGCATGGCGTCCAGGTCGGCACGCTCGAACGCCTTCGGGCGGCAGATCAGGAGCGCCACCAGCCGCGCCGCGGTGTCGCCGGTGTCCCAGAGCCGCCGGGAGAGCTCCTGCTGCGTCTTCAGCCGCTTCGCGAGGTCGCGCAGCTTGCCGAGGTTCACGCCGTGGTCGTCGCCGTGCTTCTCGTTCACCTGGCGTGCCTTGGGGTCTTCGAGCGCCGCCAGCTCGGCCATCACCTCGGCCACCGTCGTCTCGGCCACGTCGGTCTCCTGTCCGTCACGGGGGAACTTCAGCTACGAGGAAAGCACGGTCCACCAGGTGATCCGCAAGCGCATGGGCCGAACGCCAGGATGGTCACCGGCCCGCCGGGGTGGAGTTGTCGTGGCAGTAGGGCGTGGTGGGCACGCCGGGCGGGGCGGTGTCGGTGGCGAAGCCGGTCGCGAACGCGGCTGCCAGGAGGAGTACGCCGACGAGCGCGCCGAGCGCCACGTCGCGGGACTTCGGCGAGTCCGTCTCGAAGAGCGTGGACACGCTGCCCAGGAAGACGATGAACCACGGGACGACGCCGAGGAACGCGGCGCTGAGATACCAGGCCTGTGCGCAGTTGCCGAACTGCGACCGGTCCACCAGGAACATCACCAGCGCCGGTGACAGTCCGGCCAGGACACCCAGACCTCCGCGCAGCCACCTCGACGCCCCCATGGGGGGACGCTACGACATCCGCGCGGACTCGTGGGGGCGGCCGTCAGGCCACCGAAGCCTCCAGGGCCGCCCGGATGCGGTGGAACTCCGCCTCGATCTGCGCGGCCGGCTTCTTGTACGTGAACACCACGACGCCGAGGACGGTGTCCGTGGCCCAGGCGCACACCGGGAAGTCGGCGCCGCCGCCGTCGGCCAGGCCGCATTCGATCTCGGCGGCCGGTCCGACGGCGTCGACGCTGACCGTCCGGCCCACGGTCAGCCCGGGATTGCGCAGGCCGGCGACGGGACGCAGCGATTCGAGCGCGGTGACGAGGGCTGCCTGCCGGTCCGCGACCTGCGTCGCCACCACCCCGGCCAGCACGGTCTCCTTACCGCCGACGATCTTGTACGCCGCCCCGACGGCGGACTCGGCCTCCGGGAAGGTGCGTGCGAGCGCAGCCTGCAGGTCCTTGCCCCAGTCCTCCTTGTCGGCGACGAGCATCATCCGCTTGCCGTCCAGGTCGAGGGGCAGTGCCACGTGGCGAGCGGACGGCGACGGCGAGGCCGCGACCGACGGTTCTGCCACGGACGGCGAGCACGCGGCGCCCAGAGCGGCGATCGCGCTGAGGGCTGCGGCGCATACGCCGATCCGGAAGACGGCGCGGGTCATGGGCTGCTCCGATCACGAGTGGTGGCCGGAGCGTACGGGACATCGATCGCCGGTGTGGTCCCCCGTCCAGGTCAGCCGGCGAGCACCTCGGACAGGGTGGCCGGCTTGAGGCCGCGCTCGGCCAGGCCCTTGAGGATGTGCGGCAGGGCCTCGTCGGTGAACCGGGCGTTGGCCTCGGTGACGTGCAGGATGATCACGGAGCCGGGCTTGACCTTCTTGAGCACGGCGTTCACGATCGGCCGCCAGTCGGTGGCGAACGGGTCGCCGCTGACGACATCGCCGTCGACGACGGTCAGGCCGAGCGGGGACATGGCGCGCAGCGCCGCCCGGTCGTGGCACAGGCCGGGGAAGCGGAAGTAGCGGGTCTGGCGTCCGCCGTACCGCTCGATGATTTTGAAGGTCTTCGCGACGTCCTCGGTCATCGCGGCCGCGGGGATGCGCGGCAAGGTGTAGCAGTCGGCGGTGAAGGCCTGGTGGCCGTAGGTGTGGTTGGCCAGTTCGAAGCGCGGGTTGCGGGCGAGGCGTTCGGTCAGCTCGGGGTAGCGCTGGACCCACTTGCCCGTCAGGAAGAAGGTGGCCGGGATCTTGTCGTGCTCCAGCATCTCGATGATCCGGACGTTCGCGTACGACTTGACGCGGCCGCTCTTGAGCTGGGCGAGCATGCTGTCGGTCATGTCCGCGTCGAAGGTGAGCGCGACGAGGTCACCGGTGCGCGGCCCGTGGTTCACCACCGGCGGCAGCAGGCCGGGCTTGGTCTGGCCGGGCCGTCCCGGCCGAGCGCTCGGTGACGCGGACGGGCTCGGCGTCACCGACGGAGCCGGCGTGGCCGATGCGGGGGCACTGCTCGGGGATGCGGCCACGAAGGCAGGTTTGTCCGTTTCTGCACCGCATGCGGCCACTAGGAAGACTGCAGCGAGCAGCGCGGGTACAGCCGAGGGGAGGCGCACGCGGCAATGATCGCAGCAAGCGGGCCGCCCGCGCCGCCCCTCCCCGGAACTCAGCGCAGCAGGCTGCTCGCGATCTCGCGGCCCTGCGGGGTCCACGGCGCGGGGCGGCCGGTGCGATCCATCTTGACCATGACCCGGCGGCCGTCGGCGAAGACGGTGCCGCCGTCCTCGGACAGGAAGCGGAAGCCGTAGACGGCGCTGGTCTCGCCCATCGAGTCCAGCCAGAAGTGGACCAGGATCGGGCCGGTGCCGCGTACCGGTGCGTGGTAGGTGATGGTGAACTCGCGCACCGCGGCGATCATGTCGGGGCTGCTCGGCACGCCGTCGCGGAAGCCGTAGCCGTGCTCGGCCCAGAACTCCGACATGGCCCGCTCCAGGATCAGCGCGTAGCGGGCGTTGTGCATGATGCCGACGATGTCGAGGTCGTCGATATGGACGACGGCCCGGCGGACCGTGCCGGTGGTGGTGTCGAGCGTGGCGGTGGTCATCTGGGGCCTTTCAGTCGTACGGCAGCAGGTCGGGGTCGGTGGCGAGGCCGCGCAGGCGGGCGAGCACGGCCTGGCGGGCGTCGTCGAGGCTGCGGGCCAGCAGGCGCGAGTGCAGCAGCGCCGCGACCCCGGCCGCGTCGACCTCGAAGGCCAGCCGCCGGGGCACCGTGTCGGCGGGCAGCTCGCCCAGCTCGACGGCCTCGGTGACGAGCCGCTCCAGCAGCGTGATCCACTCGGCGAGCACCTCGGCGAGCCGGTCGGGCACCGTGCCGGTGCGGCCGGTGGACTCGAACTCGGCGATGGCGAAGAAGCAGCCGCCGGGGAGGACCCGCTCGCTGTAGAAGGCCAGGCGCGACTCGTGCAGCGCGAACAGGCGGCGCAGGCCGCGCGGTCGGTCCAGGGCCGGGCCGACGACACGGCGGGCCCACTGGTCGCGGGCGTGCTCGATCGCGGCGAGCTGCAGTTCCTCCTTGGAGGACCAGTGCGCGAAGAGCCCTGACTTGCTGACGTGCAACCGGTCGGCGAGCTGGCCCAGGGACAGGCCGTCGAGCCCTGCCTCGCTGGCCAGCGCCACGGCGGCGTCGAGCACCGTGGTGCGGGTGCGCTCGCCGCGGGCCAGCCGCCCGTCCGTTCCGGTCATGGAGCCAGGCTATTAAAAAGACCGATCGGTCGTACGGTTTTGTGAGACGACTCACCAGTTCGGCGCCCATCGCCGCAGCTCAGCCCAGCCGCGATGATGGGAAGGGCACCTTCTACAACGCGGAGCGTTGAGCCGAGCTGCTCGTCTCGCTGACGCGAGCCGACGATGCCCTTCCTTCGTCAGGGGACGACGAGGGTGAGGTGGCGGGTGCCGGTGGCGATGGTGATGCGCTGGCCCCAGGCCAGGACGAGGTGGTCGGACTCGACGCCGTCGGCGAAGGCGACCAGGCGCTCGCTCTCGCTGGTCAGGGTGAGGCGCTGGCCGGAGCCGACGCGGCCGGCGGTGAGGCGTGCGCCGGTGGCCGGTGAGGGCCAGGCTTCGCGGACGAACCAGCACAGCTCGGACGCGTCCGGGCCGGGCAGGGTGTCGGCCAGGTCGCGCATCAGGGCCACCGACGCGCACCAGCCGGTGGCGCCCGTGCCGGTGCCGACCAGTACGCCCGACGAGGAGTGCCGTTCCTGCTCGCCCTGTGGCGTGGTGAGCAGGTAGCGGGAGGACTGGTGGGTCTGGTGGCCGATGTAGATCTCGTTGAGGCCGGCGAGCTGCTGGCCGTCATCGAGCGTGGCCACGGCCATCGCGCGCGACTGCGTGGCGGCGCGGCCGGCGAGCACCGCGGGCAGCAGGCCTGCCACGTCGCGGGCGGCGAAGCGGGCCAGCACGCCGGGGTTGCGTTCGGGCTCGGGGTTCACGCCGAGCACCGGCTGCCCGGCCAGATACTTCGCCGCGTTCGCGACCAGGCCGTCCTGCCCGACGGTGACCACGATGTCCTCCGGCGCGAACAGGAACCGGGACAGGTCGTCGCGGTGCACCTGCCCGCGCCGCCAGTCCGCGGGCAGGGCGGCGCTGACCGTGGCCAGCGCCGCCTCCTGCGCGGCGTGCCGCGCCTCCACCTCGGCGATCTCCCTCCCCCGTTCCTTCAGGAAGTACGCCGCGGCGGCGCGCGTGCCGTGCCGGCCCAGCAGCTCGTCGAGCTCGCTGCGCCGGGACACCACGACCACCCGGGGAGCCAGCGTCGCGCTCATGCTTCCTCCTCGCTCCGCCTGTCCATGATCCGCTCCCGCATGCCTCGCTCAGCGGTCCGACGGGCCCGCGCCGAAGCGCGAGAGCAGGCCGGTGACCACGTCGGGCGTGACGGTGAGCTGGCCGATCTCCGGGAGCTGGCCGGCCAGCTCGCGCAGCGCCAGGCCCTGCAGCACCTCGGGCGACAGGTCCCGGTATGCCGCGAGCTTGGCTGCCTCGGCCTCGCCTTCGGCGACGCCGATCGCCCGTACGCCCGCGGCCTTGGCCTCGGCGAGCAGCTGCTCCTTCTCCGCCTCGGCGGCGTTGAGCAGCTTCTCGCGCTCGGCGCGGCCCTGCGCCTCGACGAGCTGCGCCGCGGCGACGAGTTCGGCCTTGCGGCGGGTGTTGGCGCCGTTCTGCTCGACGAGCTGCTGCTCGCGCCGGGCCAGCTCGATCTTGTTCTGGAGCTCGTTCTCGGCGATGCCGCGCTCCTGCTCGACGGCCTGCGCGCGGCGGGCGAAGGTGGCCCGGTCGGCCTCGACCTGCACCGCCTCCCGGGTCGGGGTCTGCAGCGCGCGCTCCAGCTCCGGCTCCGGCCGGATCGCCACCACGCGGGCGCTGACCACCTGGACGCCCAGGTCGGTCAGGCGCGGCTCGGCGCCCAGCGCGGCCGACACCGCCTCGCGCACCGCGGCGACCTCGCTCAGCGCCTCGGCCAGCGGCAGCCGGGTCAGCAGGTCCAGCGCGGGCTGCTGGGCCAGCTCGGCGAGCAGGGTGGCGATCTGGTCGAGCGGGCGGGCCCGCGCGGTGCCCAGGTAGGGATCGATCGAGAAGTCCAGCCGGCCGACCGCGACGGCGGGGTCGGCCACCCGGTAGGTCACCGTGGCCTGCACGGTGACGTCGGTGAAGTCGCTGGTGCGGGCGTGGAACAGCAGCGGCAGCTCGCGGTCGTCGACCGGCACCTCGCTGAGCACGGCGGTGAGCGGGCGGTACCAGAAGGCCAGGCCGATGCCCTCCCGCTTGGCCCGGCCGCGGACGCTGTGGCGCACCCAGTTCGTCGGCGTGCTGCGCAGGTGGCGCAGGAAGAAGCGCTTGGACACGTCAGCCATCGTGATCGTTCTCCTTCGGAGGATTCCCCGGTCCCTTTTTCGTCATGATGACGATAAGCTTCGTGATACATTCTCGTCAAGGTGGTGATAAATCAGATGGCCGACTATCCGGCGTTCTCCGTCACAGCCGATCTGGTGGTGCTGACGGTGCAGGACAACGAGATGCGGGTGCTGCTGGTGCGCCGGGGCATCGAGCCCTACCGGGGGCAGTGGGCGCTACCCGGCGGTTTCGTGCTGCCTGACGAGGACCTCGACGCGGCCGCCGCCCGGGAGCTGCGCGAGGAGACCGGGCTGACCGCCCCGGTAGGCCACCTGGAGCAGCTGGCCAGTTACGGCGCGCCCGGACGGGACCCGCGCGGCCGGGTGGTGACCGTGGCGTACCTGGCGCTGCTGCCCCACCTGCCCGCCCCGGTCGCGGGCAGCGACGCGGAGGGCGCGGCCTGGACGGCGCTACCGGTCGCGGAGCTGGCCTTCGATCACGCGCGCATCCTGGCCGACGGGGTGGAGCGCGCCCGCGCCAAGCTGGAGTACTCCCCGCTGGCGACGGCGTTCTGCCCGCCCGAGTTCACCATCAGCGAGCTGCGGGAGGTCTACGAGACGGTCTGGGGCGCCCGGCTCGACCCCCGCAACTTCCACCGCAAGGTGACTGGCACGCCCGGCTTCATCGAGCCCGTGGGCCGCAGCATCGCCGCCGAACGCGGCCGCCCCGCCCAGCTCTTCCGCCGCGGCCCCGCCCGCCTTCTCCACCCACCCATGCTCCGCCCCACCCCCTGACCGCCCACCCCTGCCGCAACTCTTAAAAAGTCGCGGCCTCGGAGCGTGTCCGAAGCCGCGACTTTTTAAGAGTTGCCCCGAGAGGGGTGAGGGCGGAGTGGTCAGGAGGGGCGGCCGAAGCTGTGGATGGGGGCGGCGTCCATGCGGCGCATGGCGATGGGTTTGCCCGTTTGGGAGGCGTGGACGATCCAGCCGTTGCCGGCGTACATGCCGACGTGGTGCAGGTCGCTGTAGTAGAAGACGAGGTCGCCGGGTTTGAGGTCGGCGCGGCTGACGGACTTCACGGCGGCGCGCTGGGATCTGGCGTTGTGCGGCAGGGAGACGCCCGCCTGGGCCCAGGCGGCCTTGGTCAGCCCGGAGCAGTCGAAGGTGCTCGGGCCGTCGTCGCCCCAGCCGTACATCTTGCCGATCTGGCGGCAGGCGAACTGGACCGCCTTGCCGGCCGGGCCGCCGGGGTACGCCGTCGGGCAGGGCACGGGGGCGAGCTCACCGGTGCCGGCACCGCTGCCGTACGCCTGGAGCCGCAGCTTGTTCAGCTTCGAGATCTCCGCCTCGATGGCCTTGGTCCGTGACCCCTGCTCGGCCTCGGTTTTGGCGAGCTGCGCGATCGTCTCGTCCAGCGGCTGCTTCACCGCGTCCAATGCCGCCTTGGCGGTGAGGGTGTCGGCGATGCGGGCCTTCTTGTCGTGGGCGAGCTGATCGAGCACGACGAGCCGCTTCGCCATGACGCCGGCGTCACCGCTGCTGAGGAACGCGTTGACCTGGGCCAGGGTGCCGCCGCGGTAGAGCTGGTCGGCGAGCACGCCGATGCGCGTCCGGGTGGCCTGCACCTGCAGCTCCAGGGGAGCGAGCTGGGCCTCCAGTTCGCCGGCCTTCTTGCGCTGCTTGGCCAGCTTCGCCTTGGTGGCGTTGTGCTCCTCGATGACCGGTTCGAGCTTGGCCCACTGCTCGTCGATCTGCTTCTCGATCTCGGCGGGCGTCGGGGCCGCGTGGGCCTGTGCCGCGGGCGCGAGCAGAGCGAGCAGGACGACGGCGGCCGTCAGCAGGCCGCGGCGTATTCGTGGTGCGCTGGGAAGCCCCGCGTGGGGCCGATTATGGCTACACACGGGGATTCACGTTAGGCAAGACCGTTACAAGAACGCAATTCCGTCGATGCGGTCGCGTGTCACCAGGGCGTCTATCCGATCGCGACGAACAGGTCGTCGAGCGTGCCATGGAACTGGTCGTTGTTCGGGGCGACGCCCTTGCCGCCGATACGCAGCGGGGCGTCGTTGGAGATGTTCAGGTCGGCCGGGATGGTGGCCTCGCCCTGCGCCACGCCGTCCACGGTGATGCGCAGGACGGCGCCGTCACGCGCGCATTCGACGGTGTGCCAGCGGCCGTCGGCGATCCCCTGCGTCGCCTGCGCGACGTGGATGACGTTCTTGCCGTTCTGCGGACCGGCCACGACGCAGGAGGGCATGCCCTGAGCGCCGTCGACCTGCAGCTTGAACTGCGTACCGAACTGCGAGTAGCCCTTCTGCAGCACGTTCGCGCCCTTGGCCGTCTCCTCGGGGGCCATCAGCACCGCCGCGCCCCAGCGGAAGGCGCGCAGGCCGGGGTTGAGCGCCGGATTCGCGCCGGCGTCGAGGATCGCGCGCGGGCACTGCTTGTCGTCCTTGCTCGCGCACGGGCCGGGGAAGCGCACCGCGAAGTCGCCGTCGCGCGGCACGAGCGACACGTCCCCGCCGGTCTGGCTCTCCTCGCGTACGGCGAGGGTGCCGGCGTCCGAGCCGACCACGCGGGCCTGTTCCAGTCCGTTCGCGAAGTCGAACACCACGCCCTCGCTGACGGCCTGGGCGGACGGGCTCGGCGCGGCCGCACTCGGGCTGGGAGCGGCGGAGGGCGACGCCGGGGTCGCGGTCGGCGGCTCGGGCTCGTCGCCGGTCAGCCGCACCACCAGAACCGTGCCGAGCACGGCCAGCAGTACCAGTCCGGCAATGATCGCGGGCCACTTGAATCGCATTCGCTCATATTTACCAGAGCGGCGGCATGCCCGGACACCCGGTGAACAGCCGTAGCACCTGGCGGAACGGCCCATCCGGGCGATGAAGAATAGTTTCATATCGGCAACGCGTATCGGTAACTATTGACTAACCGTACGGCCGAGGGCAGGGTGACCGCATCGGACAGTCGAAGGGAGCCGTACGTGTCACCCCGAATCCCCCTGCGCCGGCTGGCGCTGCTCACCGCGGTGGGTCTGGGGCTCGGCGCCGGCATCACGCCGGTGGCCGCCCAGGCCGAGTCGCCACCCACCAGGCAGGCCGACTACCTGGCGGCCGCCCAGGAATACGGTGTACCCGTGGACGTGCTGCTGGGCGTCTCCTATCTGGAGTCCCGCTGGGACGCCAACGCGGGCACGCCCAGCACCTCGGGCGGCTACGGCCCGATGCATCTCACCGACGCGGCGTACGTCGCCGCGCTGGCTCCGGCCGCCGAGCCGGAGTCCGAGCCCGCCCCCGAGGAGGACTCCCGGGGTGACGACAGCCGTCCGAAGGCGGCCGGGCACCCCGACGGCGCCCCGGCTCCGGCCGAGGCGGCGCTGCGCACCCTGCCCGCCGCGGCGGAGCTGACCGGCCTGCCGGCCGAGACGCTGCGCACCGACCCGGTCGCGAACATCCGCGGCGGAGCCGCGCTGCTGGCCTCGTACCAGCAGGAACTGAACGCGCCGCAGGGCGCGGACACCGACCCGGCGGCCTGGTACGGCGCGGTCGCCCGCTACTCCGGCGCGGACAGCGAGCAGGCCGCGGCGGCGTTCGCCGACGAGGTGTACGCGACGCTGCGCGACGGTGTCGCCCGCACCACCGACGAGGGGCACGCGCTGAGCCTGAACGCCAAGTCGGTCACCCCCGTCAAGGACTGGCTGATCCGGCTCGGCCTGCGCAAGCTGGCCCGGCCCGACGGCATCGAGTGCCCGCTCGACATCTCCTGCGAGTCGCTGCCCGCGCCGTACGAGGCGTTCGGCGACGGCGACTACGGCAACCACGACAAGGGCAACCGGCCGCAGTCGCAGCGCATCGAGTACATCGTCATCCACGACACCGAGGCCAGCTGGGCGACGACCCTGAAGCTGGTCGCCGACCCGACGTACGTCAGCTGGCACTACTCGCTGCGCTCGGTCGACGGGCACATCGCCCAGCACGTGAAGGCCAAGGACGTCGGCTGGCACGCGGGCAACTGGTACGTCAACGCCAAGTCCATCGGCCTGGAGCACGAGGGCTTCGCGGCGCAGGGCAGCTGGTACACCGAGGCGCTCTACCGCACCTCGGCGAAGCTGGTCCGGCACCTCGCCCTGCGGCTGGGCATCCCGCTGGACCGCGAGCACATCATCGGCCACGACAACGTGCCCGGCACCATCACCTCCACGGTCGCCGGCATGCACTGGGACCCGGGCCCGTACTGGGACTGGTCGCACTACTTCGACCTGCTCAAGGCCCCGTTCCGCGGGCTGCCGGAGCCGCTGGCCGGCCACGCCGGGCTGGTCACCGTGAACCCCGACTTCGCCACCAACAAGCCGGCGTTCACCGGCTGCACCGGCGCGGCGAGCAACCCGTGCCCGCTGCGTTCCAGCTCGTCGGTCATCCTGCGCAGCGCGCCCGACCTGACCGCCCCGCTGATCCGCGACCCGGGCCGGTGCGGCACGAAGGCGAGCACCATGGTGGTCAGCGACCACTGCGCACGGGCCTCGGCGGGCCAGACGTACGCCGTGGCCGAGCGGGCCGGGGAGTGGACCGCGATCTGGTACCTCGGCCAGAAGGCCTGGTTCCGCAACGCCGACGCCGGACCGCTGTGGAACGTCGGGTTCGTGGTCGAGCCGAAGCCGGGCCTGGCGAGCATCCCGGTGTTCGGCCGGGCCTACCCGGAGGCGGCGGCCTACCCGGCCGGCGTGCCCGCACAGGCGGTCAGCCCGCTGGCGCAGTACACGATCACGGCTGGGCAGCGCTACGCGGCCGGGCCGGTGCTGAACGGCGAGTACTACCGCGCCACCACGTTCGACTGGTCGGCCCCGGGTGACGGCACCGTCATCCGCGGCGAGCAGCAGTACGTGCAGATCCAGTTCGGCCAGCGCATCGCGTACGTGCTGCGCGCCGACGTGGTGCTGAAGCCGGCCGTGTCGTTCTGACGCGTCCGGCGGAACAGGAAGGGCTCCCCGCGAACGGCGGGGAGCCCTTCTCCATGCTGAGAGGTCAGTAGGCCCGGCGGTAGCCGGCGACCGGCATGACGTCGATGTACTGCATCCGCACCACGTCTCCGGTGTGCGGGGCGTGCACCATCACCCGGCGGCCGTTGACCGTGCCGACGTACATGCCCACGTGGTGCAGGTCGCCGTAGAAGAAGACCAGGTCGCCGACCGCGGGCGTGGTCACCTTCGTCGTCTCGCCCCACTGGTCCTTGGTGTAGTGGGTGAGGCTGACGCCCGCCTTCGCGTACGCCCACTGGGTCAGGCCGGAGCAGTCGAAGCTGCCCGGACCGGCCGCGCCCCACACGTACGGCTTGCTGATCTGCTTGCAGGCCCACGACGCGGCGGTCTGGCCCTTGCCGGAGCCCATCTGCGCCGGGCAGGCCGCGCCGATCTTCAGCGAGCCGCCGGAGCCGCCGGTGCCGTACGCCTGCGTCCGCAGCTTCTGCAGGCGGCTCATCTCGCCCTCGATGACCTTCTTCTTCGCGGCCAGGTCGGCGTCCTTGAGCTTCTGGTCCGCGATGGCCTTGTCGAGCGTGGCCTTCTCGCCGTCGTACTTGGCCTTCGCCTCGGAGGTGGCCGAGATCTGCTCCTGCTTACCGTGAGCGATCTGCTGCAGCATCATCAGCTGGTCCGCGAACTGCTTCGGCGAGCCGCTGCTCAGCAGCGCGTTCACCTCGGCGCTGCGGCCGCCCTTGTAGTACTCGGCGGCGATGACGCCGACCCGGGTCCGGGTCACCTCGACGGTCAGCCGCAGCGGCTGCAGCTTCGTCTCCAGGCCAGCGGCCTTCTTCTGCAGCTTGACCAGCTCGCTGTGGACCTTGTTGTAGTCCTCGACCAGCGGCTCGAGCTTCTCCCACGTCTTGGCGATCTCGGCCTCGATCTCGCTGATCGACGGCTCGGCGTGCGCGGGCAGGGCCGGCGCGACGCCGACGAGCAGGGCTGCGACCAGCACAAGCGCACGGGTGAGCGAGCGCGACGCGGTACGGAGGGGGGTCACCGGAACTCCTTTTCCGCCGACCGCGACCGGTGGAGCAGGGGTGAACCGGGCCGCGGTGTCCGGGGCGGGGTCGCGAGGGGTCACAACCCGGCGTACGCACCAGACGGTCACCAACCCTAGAAAACAAGGTGAGCCGGTTTCAAGCCGGAACCGAGACAACTTCGCTGAGCTGCCCCGATGTCACTCAGCGTGCCTCGAAAAGTTCGCTTCACGCCGCCGCCGACAGCCGCGCTGACCTGCGCAGGCGTCGGCGGCGGTCACGCACCGTCAGGACGCGTCATACCGCCGGGGCCATGATGGCGTTGAGCACATCGTCGAGCGTCACCACACCCACCGGCAGCTGGCCCTCGCTCACCAGCACGATGTGCCGCCGCTCGCGGCGCATCGACAGCAGCAGCTCGGCCAGCGAACGGTCCGGCGGCACGATCGCCAGCGGCCGGACCAGCTCACCCGGGATCGGCTCGCGGCGGCTCGCGCCCTCCAGCCCGATCACGTCCTTGATGTGCACGAAGCCCAGCACCCGCCGGGTGCCGCGGGCCACCACCGGGAACCGGGACCGGCCGGTGCGGGTCGCCAGCACCTCCAGCGTGGCCGGTGAGGTGTCGTCGGTGACGATGGTGACCGCCGACCACGGCCGCAGCGCGTCCGCGGCGGTGCGCTGGTGCAGCGCCAGCGCGCCCGCGATCCGGGCGTGCTGCTCCGGGTCCAGCAGGCCCTCGGTGTGCGCCTGCTGCACGAGGCCCGCCAGCTCCTCGGCGGTGAACACGGTCTTCACCGCGTCCGCGGCCTCGACCCGCCACAGCCGCAGCACCTTCCGCGACGCCCACTTCATCGCCACCAGCAGCGGCTTGGTGGCGATGCAGAACGCCAGCATCGGCGGGCCCAGCCAGAGCACACTGCCTTCCGGCCCGGCCAGGGTGATGTTCTTCGGCACCATCTCGCCGATCACCGTGTGCAGGAAGACGACGATGAGCAGGGCCAGCACGAAGGCGATCGGGTGCTGCATCTTCGGGGGCAGGCCGAGCGCGTGGATCGCGGGCTCGATGAAGTTGGCCAGCGCCGGCTCCGCGATGGCGCCGAGCGCCAGCGAGCACAGCGTGATGCCCAGCTGGGCGCCGGCGATCATCAACGGGATCTGGTTCATCGCGGACAGCGCCCAGGCCGCCGGGCGCGAGTGCTGCGCCTTCGGCTCGATGACGGTACGCCGGGAGGCGATCAGCGCGAACTCCGCGCCGACGAAGAACGCGTTGCCCAGCAGCAGCGCCGCGGTGATCAGCAGCTCACTCATCGTCGTCGCCCGCCAGCCGGACCAGCCGCACCTGCTCCACCCGGTGCCGGTCCATCTCCACCACGGTGAACTCCCAGTCGTTGGCGACCAGGGCGTCGCCGACCACCGGGATCCGGCCCAGCTCCGCCATCAGGTATCCGCCCAGCGTCTCGTACGGGCCCTCGGGCAGCCGGAACCCGGTCTGCTCGTCCAGCTCGTCCTCGCGTAGCATCCCGTCGACCAGCCAGGTGCGCACCCCGCCCGGGACCGTCACCTCGATCGAGCCCGACTCCTCCTCCTCGGCGGTGTCGTGCTCGTCCGCGATCTCGCCGACCAGCTCCTCGACCAGGTCCTCGATGGTGACCACACCGTCGGTGCCGCCGTACTCGTCGACGACGATGGCGAAGTCGGAGCGGCTCTCCCGCAGCGCCGCGACCACCTTGTCCAGGTCCAGCGACGCCGGGACCAGCACCGGTTCGCGGGCCACCGCGGCGACCGTGGTCAGCGTGCGGCGGGCCGGGGGCACCGCGAGCGCGTCGTTGACCGACACGACGCCGGTGACGGTGTCCAGGGTCTGCTCGTACACCGGGAAGCGGCTGTGGCCCGTCTCCCGGGCCGCCTCGAACAGCTCCGCGACGGTGGCCGAGCCGGCCAGGCCCACCACGTCGATGCGGGGCGTCATCGCCTCGGCCGCGTGCTTGTCACCGAAGCGCACCGTGCGCTGCAGCAGCAGGGCGGTCTCCGAGGGCAGCGCGCCGGCCTGGGCCGAGATCGCGGCCAGCAGGCCGAGTTCCTCGGGCGAGCGCGCGCTGGCCAGCTCCTCCTGCGGCTCGATGCCCATCCGGCGGACCAGCCAGTTGGCGGTGCCGTTCAGCGCGAAGATCAGCGGTTTGAAGACGCGCGAGAAGACCCGCATCGGTCCGGCCGTACGAAGCGCCACCGGCATCGGCCGGGACAGCGCCGCGTTCTTCGGCACCAGCTCGCCGAAGAGCATCGAGAACAGGGTCGCGATGGCCAGCGAGATCACGTGGCTCAGGCCGGGCGGCGCGCCCAGCGGCTCGACCAGCGGGCGCAGCGCCGGCTCGGCCAGGTAACCGGTGAGCAGCGCGGTCAGCGTGATCCCCAGCTGCGCGCCGGAGAGCTGAAACGACAGCTCGCGCAGGGCGCGGCGCACCGTGCGGGCCGGGCGCTCGCCGCGGTCGGCGCGGGTGTCGATCTCCGCCCGGTCGACCGTGACCAGCGCGAACTCAGCCGCCACGAAGAACGCGGTGCCGACCGTGAGCAGCACGAAGAACAGGATGGGCAGGATTGCGGACAGCGCGTCGATGACGAGATCACCTCGCGCCCGATTCTGCCAGAACCAGTCACGCCCCCTTCCGCCACCGGCGCGAGCCCTCCCCCTCTGCCGCAACTCTTGAAAAGTCGCGCCCTCAGCACTTGTCTGAGGGCGCGACTTTTCAAGAGTTGCGAAGGCCGGGGCGCGGCCCGCCTGGTCGGCGGGGCGGCCGGCGCGCGTGAGGCGGCCGGGTCAGGCCGTCGGGGTGGGCTTGACGGAGCGGAGCAGGACCGAGGCGACGTCGATGACCTCGACCTCTTCCTGGCCCTTGGAGCGCACGCCGTCGGTGATCATCGTGGAGCAGAAGGGGCAGCCTACGGCGATGGTCTTCGCGCCGGTGGCCAGGGCCTCCTCGGTGCGCTCGACGTTGATGCGCTTGCCGATGCGCTCCTCCATCCACATGCGTGCGCCGCCGGCGCCGCAGCAGAACGAGCGCTCCTCGCGCCGGCCCATCTCCAGGATGCCGGTGCCCGTGGTGGGGGCGGCACCCGCGCCGATGGCCGCGCCGAGGACCTCACGGGGCGGGGTGAACACGCGGTTGTGGCGGCCCAGGTAGCAGGGGTCGTGGTAGGTCAGCCCGCCGTCGACGGGCGCGACCGGGGTGAGCTTGCCGGTCTTGACCAGGTGCGCCAGCAGCTCGGTGTGGTGCACGACCTCGACCTCGAGACCGAGTTCCTTGTACTCGTTGCCGATGGTGTTGAAGCAGTGCGGGCAGGTCGCGACAATCTTCAGCGCGCCGGATTCCTTGATCGTCTCGACGTTCTGCTGGGCGAGCATCTGGTAGACGAACTCGTTGCCGATGCGCCGCGCCGGGTCACCGGTGCAGGTCTCGTTGTTGCCGAGGATGGCGAACTTGACTCCGGCCTCGTTGAGCAGCGTCGCGACGGCGCGGGTGGTCTTCTTGGCCTTGTCCTCGAACGCTCCGGCACAGCCGACCCAGAACAGGTACTCGAACTCAGCCGCATCGGACGAGCTCGAGCCGACTCGAGTGATCTCGAAGTCCAGGCCCTTGGTCCAGTCCTCGCGGGTGTTGGGGGGCGCGCCCCAGGGGTTGCCCTTGTTCTCCAGGTTGCGCAGCATCGCCCCGGCCTCGGACGGGAACGACGACTCGATCATCACCTGGTAGCGGCGCATGTCGACGATGTGGTCGACGTGCTCGATGTCGACGGGGCACTGCTCGACGCAGGCACCGCAGGTGGTGCAGGCCCACAGCGCGTCGGGGTCGATGACGCCCAGCTCGGCCGCGCCGCCGATCAGCGGGCGCTCGGCCTCGGCCAGGGCGAGCACGTTGACGCCCGCGAGCTGCTCGGCGGTGCCCTTCTCCTCGCCGGACAGGTGCTTGCCGCCGCCGGCCAGCAAATAGGGGGCCTTGGCGTAGGCGTGGTCGCGCAGGCTCAGGACGATCAGCTTCGGCGACAGCGGCTTGCCGGTGTTCCAGGCGGGGCACTGCGACTGGCAGCGGCCGCACTCGGTGCAGGTGGAGAAGTCCAGCAGGCCCTTCCACCCGAAGTGCTCGACCTGGGAGACGCCGAAGGTGTCCTTCTCGGGGTCGGCTTCCTCCAGGTCGATCGGCGCGCCGTTGGAGGTCATCGGCTTGAGCGCGCCGAGGGCGGGCGCGCCGTCGGCGTTGCGCTTGAAGTAGATGTTGAAGAAGGCCAGGAAGCGGTGCCAGGCCACACCCATGGTGGGGTTGAGGCCGATGGTGATCGCCCAGCCCATCGACACCAGGATCTTGATCAGGGCGGTGATCGTGATCGCGGTCAGGGAGGCGGGCAAGATCGCGCCGAGCGCGTGCGAGAACGGGGTCGCCCACACCGGGTGGTGGAACAGCCCCGAGGCCACCTTGAACCCGCGGATCAGGAAGCCCAGCACCAGCACCGCGAGGATGACGTACTCGACGAAGAAGGCCTGCCACATCGTCGAGCCGGCGAAGCGGGAGTTCGATTGCCGGGAGGGCAGCTGGCGCAGGCGGATGATGATCAGGGTGATGATCGCGGGGATGCCGAGGATGCCGATCCACTCGGTCACGAACGCGAACACGTCCCAGCCGCCGAGGATCGGCAGCTCCCACTCGGGGTTGACGACCTCGAAGTAGGCGCCGGCGACCAGCGTCGACAGCACGATGAACCCGATCATCACGAGCCAGTGCGCCGCGCCGACCACGGACCACTTGAACATCTTCGTGTGGCCGAAGGTCTCGGTCAGCATGGTCTTCCACCGGGCCGCCCGCTGACCCGAGCGGGTGGGATCGGGCTGGCCGAGCCGGATGACGGCGAGCATCTGCCGCACCGCCCGTACGACCAGCGCCACCGCGACCGCGGTCACGGCCACCGCGATGACCGTACTGACGATCTGAACGCCGCCCATACCCACGCCTCCCTGCGTCGGAACAGCCCTGTGTATAAACCCCACCGCAGCCTACGCCCTAGTTACCGTTCAGTAATGTGAGGGTTCACACAGGGCTGCCCTCACCCTAGGCCAGCGGCAGGTCACCGGTGTCGCGGACAGCTCCGGACAGCATCCGGGGTCACAGCCTCCACGCACGTGTACAGGAGGCCGCGACCCCGGATCGCGAGCTATCGTGGTCGGCTGCGGAAGCTCAGCGCCACTTCGAGAGGAGGCCGAGCGCGCCGACCATGGCGCCGAAGCCGACGGCCAGGTTCCAGTACCCCCAGCCCGCCACCGGGTACAGCGTTTCGGACAGGTAGTACACAACCAGCCAGGCGATGCCGAAAACGATCAGAACGACCGCTGTGATCGGCAGCCAGATCGGGCTCGGCTTCTTGTCCGCGGTGGTCGACGAGGGCAGCACGTCGGTGGGCGGCGTGTAGATCTTCTTCTTGCGGACCTGCGACTTCGGCACGGTTGTCTCCTGGAGGGGCCCTGCCCACACCGGTCGATGACCTAGGGCATGGGCCTGAATAATGTTCGACAGATAGCGTAGTCAGATCGTCGCGTTTTGGCACGGAGGGGGAGTGGTGGAATACACATCCGGCACCTCGTCATGGCGTAAGGCCGTGCTCCGGGTCGGGCGCGCGTTCAATCCCCTGCCCGGCCACCGCCGCAGCGGGTGGACCCTCGGCGTGCCGCTGATCGCCGCCACAGCCGGGCTGCTGTTCACCGTAAGCGCGACCACCTCCCAGGGAACCACGCTACGCGAGGACAACAGCGTTCGGCTGGATCAACTGGTCGGAAAGAAGGAAGCCGAGGTCTCCACGTACGTCGGCGACGTGAACCAGCTGCGTGCCGACATCGACGCGCTGACCGGCGCGCAGGCGGGCGGCGACGGACCGCTCCAGGCCGAGCGCACCCGGGGCGAGGGTTACCTGGGCGACGCCGGGCTGACCGCGATGCACGGCCCGGGCCTGACCGTACGCATGGACGACGCGCCTAACGGCGGCAACGGCCTGTCCACCGGAGCCACCCAGGACGACCTGGTCGTGCACCAACAGGACGTGCAGGCCGTGGTGAACGCGCTCTGGGCGGGCGGGGCCGAGGCCATGACGATCATGGGTGTACGGGTCGTCACCACCACCGCCGTGCAGTGCGTCGGCAACACCCTGCTGCTCGACGGACGGCGCTACTCCCCCGAGTTCGTGATCTCGGCGATCGGCGACCCGGCCCGGATGCAGGCCTCGCTCGACGCGGCCCTCGGCGTGCAGGCCTTCCGGGACGCTGTACGCGCATACGGCCTGGGATATAGCGTCACCCGCGAGACCGACATCGTCGCTCCCGCGTACCAGGGATCGGTGCTGCTGCGCCATGCTTCGGTGCCGCGTTAGTAAGAGCCGGAGACACGGATGAGCAGGCATCGGGCGCACGAACCCGAGGACGACGAGACGACCACGTTCCCCCGCGTGGCCGACGCCGCGCCGACCGCGGACGCCGCGTCGATCACCAGCGTGCTGCCGGTCTTCCCGGCGGACGCCACGACGGTGCTGCCGGTCATCACCCCCGCCACCGCCCCGCCGCCCTCTCGACCCGACGCGTCCCCGAGCCCGGCAGCGCCGGTCAGCCCGGCGGCGCAGTTCGGCCAGGTTGCCGCGGACGAGACGACGCAGCTGCCCCGGATCACGGACCAGACCGTGCCGCCGCCGCGCATCGCCCGGCCCGCGCCCGCCGTGGCGAGCGGCCGCGCGGTCGCCACCGACGAGACCGGCCTGCTGGGCGCGATCCCTCCCGCACCGCCCCCGTCAGCCGAGGACGAAGCCAAGCCCTCGCCGCGGCCGCGCTGGAGCGGCGAGCCGCCGCCGGCGCCGGTCAAGGCGATCCGGGCCGGCGAGAAGAACTACCGGAGCATCCACTCCGAGTACACCCGGACCACCGTGGGCTCGGTGATCCGGACGACGCTGCGCGGCACCGGTGAGCTCATGATCACGTTCGGCCTGGTCATCCTGCTGTTCGCCGGGTACGAGGTGTGGGGCAAGACGGCCATCGTCGACGCCCACCAGACCGAGCTGGAGCAGCAGCTGAACTGGGACGAGCCGGTCGTGGGCCCGACCCCGTCGGCGTCGGCGTCCCCGCTCGCGCCGCTGCCCGGCAACGCCGTGGCCAAGCTCTACCTGCCGACGCTGAAGAAGCACTGGGTGGTGGTGCAGGGCGTCACCCAGAAGGACATCCGGTTCGCCCCCGGGCACTACCCCAACAGCGCGATGCCGGGCCAGAAGGGCAACTTCTCGGTGGCCGGGCACCGCAACCGGGCCACCTTCTGGAACCTGGACCAGCTGAAGCCGGGCGACAAGATGGTCGTGGAGACGAAGACCACCTTCTACGTGTACGAGGTGGTCAAGCAGCGCATCGTGCTGCCGACCGCGGTGGAGGTGGTGCGCGCGGTGCCGCCGACCATGGAGGCCGGCAAGCTGATCACGCTGACCACCTGCAACCCGAAGCTCGACAACTACCAGCGGCTGATCATCCACGGCAAGCTCGTCGACGAGCAGCCGCGGTCCGAGGGCCGGCCGGTCGAGCTGGCGGGGATGTCCTGATGTACGCGTGGATCTGGCGCAAGCTGCCCTTCGGCCTCGGCGGCAAGCTGGGCGGCTCGCTGGTGCTGCTCGGCATCCTCGGGGCGCTCCTGTGGTACGTGATCTTCCCGTGGGCCGAACCGCTGCTGCCCTTCGACGACGTCCAGGTCGGCGACCCCGACAGCGGGTACACGCAGCTGGACGAGACGTTCCCGGACCCGTCGGGTTCGCCCTCCGGCGAGCCGGGCGACGGCCACGACATCCCGTACGACACCGGCGAGACCCCGAAACCCAGCGCCAGCAGGTGAGTGCCATGCGCGTTCTTGTGATCGACAACTACGACTCGTTCGTCTACAACCTGGTGCAGTATCTCGGCCAGCTCGGCGTGGACTGCGAGGTGCGGCGCAACGACGAGATCAGCGTCGCCGACGTCGGGCGGGCCGGGGCGGCCGGGGTGCTGCTCTCCCCCGGTCCGGGCGCGCCCGAGTCGGCCGGCATCTGCCTCGACGTGATCGCCGAGTACGCCGGGAAGATCCCGCTGTTCGGGGTGTGCCTGGGCCACCAGGCGATCGGGCAGGCCTTCGGCGGCACGGTGACCCGCGCCCCGGAGCTGCTGCACGGCAAGACCTCGCAGGTCACGCACACCGGTGCGGGTGTGCTGGCGGGTCTGCCGGACCCGTTCACGGCCACCCGGTACCACTCCCTGGCCGTGCTGGAGGAGACCCTGCCCGCCGAGATCGAGGTCACCGGGCGTACCGAATCGGGCGTGGTGATGGCGATGCGCCACCGCACCCTGCCGATCGAGGGCGTGCAGTTCCACCCGGAGTCGGTGCTCACCCAGGGCGGTCACCTGATGCTCGCCAACTGGCTGGCCTCCTGCGGCCACCCGCAGGCCCTGGACCGCGCGCCCGAACTCGCCGAAGAGGTCGAGCAGCGCCGCCTGGCCGCCTTCCCCGCCTGACCGGGTAGGGGCACGAAAAAGCCCAGGCAGTGCGTCCTTCGACGGCACTACCTGGGCTTCAGCGGTTCACGGCGTGGGCGTCGGCGTCGGTGACGCCGGCGGCGGGGGCTCCGCCGCCCGGAACACCAGGATCGTGATGACCGAGTTGACCGCCTTGAGGGTGCCCGCCGGCGGGTCCTGGACCTCCACGGTGCCGACCTTCTCCGGGTCCTCGCTGGTGCTGCCCTGCTTCACGTTGTACCGGAAGCCGGCCTGCTCCAAGGCCGCGATCGCCTGCGCCTCGGTCTTACCGGTCACCGGGGGAACCGGCTTGCGGTTGCCCTTGGAGACCTTGAGTGTCACCTTCGAGCCCTCGGCGACCTTCTCACCCACCCCTGGGTTGGTGGACAGCACGGTGCCCTCGGGCTTCTCGCTGTCCTCGGCGACGACCTCGGGCACCAGGTTCAGCTCGCGCAGCGCGTTCTCCGCGAAGGCCTGCGTCGAGTTCTCCAGCGGCGGGATCGTCCGCAGCGGCTTGCCGCCGCAGATCTGGAACTTGACCTCGGACTTTTCCCGGACCTCGACACCCTTCGCCGGATCCTGCTTGGCGACGGTGTTCTCCTGGCAGTTCGACTCCAGGATCGGGTCACCGAGGGTCGGCTTGAAGCCCTTCGCGACCAGGGCATCCCTTGCCTGGGCCTCGGTCTTGCCGAACAGGTCCGGCACCGCGACGTCCTTGGGCTGGCTGGCCAGGATCAGGCCGGCCGTCAGCGCCACCACGGCCAGCACACCGAGCGCGGTCAGGGTCGCGATGACCCAGCCGGAGGCGCGGCGGCGGCGGGCGTCGCCGACCCGGGCCGGGGCGTTGCGGTTGGCGCCGGTCCGCGCCGGGGCGGTCATCGGGATCGTCTGCTCCTCGCGGAGCACCGGCGTCGCCAGGACCGGGCGGCCCGCGGCGGCGCGCAGCAGGTCGGCGCGCATCTCGCCGGCCGACTGGTAGCGGTTGGCCGGGTTCTTCGACAGCGCCTTGAGCACGACCGCGTCGATGTCGGGGGTGACGTCCCGGTTCGACTCGCTCGGGGCCGGCGGCTCCTCCCGTACGTGCTGGTAGGCCACCGCCACCGGGGAGTCGCCGACGAACGGCGGGTGCCCGCAGAGCAGCTCGAACAGCACACAACCGGCGGCGTACACGTCGGAGCGGGCGTCCACGGCCTCACCGCGCGCCTGCTCCGGGGAGAGGTACTGGGCGGTGCCGATGACGGCGGAGGTCTGCGTCATGGTGGTCGCGCCGGACGCCAGCGCCCGCGCGATGCCGAAGTCCATGACCTTGACCTGGGCGTTCGGCGTGAACATGACGTTGCCGGGCTTGATGTCCCGGTGGATGATGCCGTGCCGGTGGCTGAACTCCAGCGCGGCACAGATGTCCGCGGTGATCTCCATGGCGCGCCGGGGCATCAGCCTGCCCTCGGCGGCCAGCACCTCCTTGAGGGTGCGACCGGCCACGAACTCCATGACGATGTAGGGCAGGACCTCGCCGGTGGGCGCGCGCTCCTCGCCGGTGTCGTAGACCGCGACGATCGCCGGGTGGTTCAGCGCCGCCGCGTTCTGCGCCTCACGGCGGAACCGCATCTGGAACGTAGCGTCCCGGGCCAGGTCCGTGCGCAGCATCTTGATCGCGACGTCGCGCCCGAGGCGCAGGTCGCGTCCCCGGTGCACCTCGGCCATGCCGCCGTAGCCGAGCAACTCGCCGACTTGATACCTGCCACCCAGCAGGCGGGCCTGCGCGTTCATCGCGTACGTGATCCTTCGGTCATTGGGTCCATGCTCACGTGGTCAGCCCCGTTCAGCCATCCGCCAGCCGAAAGTGTGACTTGTTCGGAATGTACGGCGCTGCCCCCGAGGGCATTGCCCTTCTTCTTCTCGCTCTCCCGGACCAGGTAGCCGACGTAGCCGGCGCACGCGAGCACCGCCAGCATCCCGAGGACCACCAGGATCACGGTCAGGGCGGTCCGCCCGCCGCCGCCGGCGGATGTGGGAGCCTGCGGCCCGTACGGTACCCCGTGGACGGGGGTCAGCGGGGCAGGCGCAGCCGGGACGGGCGCAGATCCTCGCTGGTAGCCCCCGTTGGGGCGAACCGGGCCGGGGGTCGCCGGGCTCAGCGGGCGCGACGGGCCGGGCGAGACCGGGGTGGCCGAGACCGGGCTCGGCGACACGGGCGACACCGGCTGCACCGGCAGGGTCGGTCCGCTCCCGTGGGTCAGCGCGCCCGCGGCCTGGCGGGCGGCGTTGGCGAACGACGCCGCCGTCGGCCACCGGTTGCCCGGCTCCTTGGACATGGCCCGCTCGACGATCTGGCGCACCACCGGCGGGATGTCGTTCGGCATCGCCTTGGGCGTGCCGGTGACGTGCTTCATCGCGATCTCGAGCGGGGTGTCGCCGTCATAGGGCCGGTGCCCGGTGAGGCACTGGTAGGCCACCACACCCAGCGAGTAGACGTCCGAGGCCGCCGAGGCGCCGACCCCGGAGGCCTGCTCCGGTGCGAGGTAGGAGGCGGTGCCCATGACCGCGCCGGTGGCCGTCAGCTGGCTGGCCGCCGCCGACCGGGCGATGCCGAAGTCGGTCAGCACCAGGGTGCCGTTGGAGCGCACCAGCAGGTTGCCCGGCTTCACGTCGCGGTGCACGATGCCCTTGTCGTGGGCGGCCTGCAGCGCGTCGGCGGCCTGCGCGACCAGCAGCATGGTGCGGGCCGGGGTGAGCCGGCCGACCTTGTTGAGCGTGCGGGAGAGCGGGTCGCCCTCGATCAGCTCCATGATCAGGTATGCCAGGTGCTGGTCGTTGCCGAAGTCGTAGATGCGCACGACGCCCGGGTGGTTGATGCCGGCCATCGTCTTGGCCTCGGCGTGGAAGCGCTTGACGAAGCCCGGCTCCTCCAGCAGCGCCGAGAGCATGATCTTGATGGCGACGGTGCGGTCGAGCACGTCGTCGGTGCCCTTCCACACGTCGCCCATGCCGCCGGAGGCGATCCGCGATTCGATGCGGTAGCGGCCGTTCAGCACGGTGCCAGGGGAGACCATCACTTGCCACCCTTGTCCTCGATCACGCCTTTCATGACCAGCCCGGCGATGCGAGCCGCCTCGCCGCTGCCACCCTTGCCGGCATCATCCAGGATGACTGCGACAGCGGCGACCGGTCGGCCGTCCTTCATCGCGAACCCGATGAACCAGCCGTCGGAGCCCGCGTTGGCCTCCTCGTCGGCAGTGCCGGTGCCGGTCTTGCCACCGACCACGTACCCGCTGATCTGCGCCTTCTTGCCGGTGCCGTTCTCGACGACGCTGACCATCATCTCGCGCAGCTGCGCGGCCTCACTCGCCGTGCAGCTGCGGCGCAGCTCCTTCGGGGCCGCGGAGTAGAGCCCGGTGGTCAGGTCCGGCCCGACCAGCCGCTCGACGAGGTAGGGCCGCATCTGCGAGCAGTCGTTGGCGATCGCCGCGGCGACCATCGCGTTCTGCAGCGGGGTCACCCGCACCTCGTTGAGGCCGATCGACGAGATCGCGATGTTCGGCTTGTCGTCGCCGCCCGAGCTGGTGGTCAGCGGGCCGAGCACGCTCTCCTCGACCCGCAGGCCGCGGTCGGTCGCGGACAGGTTGCCCACCCGCAGGCTGTTGTCGTAGAAGCCGAAGGCCCGCGCGGTGTCGTTGAGCCGCTGCGAGCCCAGCTCCACGCCGAGGCGGGCGAACGCCGTGTTGCAGGAGACGGTCAGCGCCTCCTTCAGCGTCATCTGCTCCTGGGGGCAGGTCGACGACGTCGCGTTCTTGATGACGTGTGTGGTGCCCGGCGCCTGGTAGCCGGGACCGGCCTGCAGCGGCGTGTCCGGGTTCCGGTTGGCGGACAGCGCCGCGGCCGAGACCAGCACCTTGAACGTCGACGCCGGCGGGTAGGTCTCCTGCAGGGCGCGGTTCAGCAGCGGGTTGCCGGCCTGGCCTTCCAGCCGCTTGTACGCTTCGGCCGCCTTGCTGTCGTGGGCGACCAGCGGGTTCGGGTCGAAGCTCGGGAAGGACGCCATGGCGAGGATCGCGCCGGTGTTCGGGTCCAGCGCCACCACCGCGCCCGACTTCGCGCCGAGCTTGTTCTTGGCCAGCTGCTCGTACGCGGTGTCCTGCGCGGTCTTCGACAGGGTCAGCGTCACGTTGCCGCCGGCGGTGTGCGAGCCGGTGAAGATGTCGCGCAGCCGGTCGGCGAAGAGCTTGTCCGACGTGCCGGACAGGAAGTCGTTCTCCAGCTGCTCCACGCCGGTCGCCGTGCCGTTGACCGGCTTGTAGCCGATCACGTGCGCGTACGCCGCGCCGCCGGGGTAGCTGCGCAGGTAGTTGAGATTGCCGTTGGTGGCGGTGGAGAGCGCGATCGGCTTGCTGCCGGGATTGCTCACCATGATGTACCCGCGCTGGCGGTCGTACTCGTCGATCTGCACGCGGCCGTTGTAGGGGCTGGTCCGGTAGTCGTTGCCCTTGTACGCCTGGACCCAGTTCAGGTTGGCGAAGAGCAGGCCGAACAGCACCATCACGACCACACCGACGCGTCGCAGAGGGGCGTTCACCGGCGTACACCTCCCGTCGATGCGGGCGTGCGCGCCGCGTCTGAGATCCGCAGCAGCAGTGCCACCAGCAGCCAGTTGGCCACCAGCGACGAGCCGCCCGCGGACAGGAACGGCGTGGTCTGACCCGTCAGCGGGATCAGCTTGCTCACCCCACCGATGATCACGAACACCTGCAGCGCCAGCGTGAACGCCAGGCCGCCGGCCAGCAGCTTGCCGAACGAGTCCCGGACGGCCAGCGCGGCGCGCAGCCCGCGGGAGACCACGAGCAGGTACAGCGCCAGCATCGCGGTGAGGCCGAACAGGCCGACCTCCTCGCCCATGCCGGCGAAGATGAAGTCGTTGCGCACCTCGGGGACCAGCAGCGGGTTGCCCGCGCCGGGGCCGGTGCCGAACATGCCGCCGGTGCCCAGGCCGAGCATGGACTGGACGAGCTGGTAGCCGCGGTCGTACGGCTCGGCGAACGGGTCCAGCCAGATCTCGACCCGCTGGCCGAAGTTGGTGAACGGACCGCCCACCGCGCCGGCCAGCACGTACGCCAGCACCGCGCCGCCGAAGAACAGCACCAGACCGATGATCAGCCAGCTGACCCGCTCGGTGGCGACGTAGAGCGTCACCACGAACATGCCGAAGTACAGCAGCGAGGTGCCGAGGTCCTTCTCGAAGACGAGGACCAGGAGGCTCAGCGCCCAGACCACGATGACCGGGCCCAGGTCGCGCCCGCGCGGGAAGTCGATGCCGAGGAAGCGGCGGCTGGCCAGGGCCAGCACCTCACGCTTGCGGACCAGGTAGTACGCGAAGAAGGCCAGCAGCATCAGCTTCGCGAACTCACCCGGCTGGATGGCGAAGAAGCTGCCGAACCGGATCCACAGCTTCGCGCCGTTGACCTCGGAGACGCTGCCGGGCAGCACCGCGGGCAGCAGCACCAGGACGATACCGGCCAGGCCGAGCGTCCAGGCGTACTTGGAGACCTCGCGGTGGTCGCGGACGAACCACAGCAGCGCCATCGCGCCGGTCACCGCGATCAGGGTCCAGAGCAGCTGCTTACCGCCGTCACCCGCGAAGATCGCAAGTTCGGGCCGGTCGTCGATCTTCGCGCGGCCCAGGTCGAGCCGGCGCAGGAAGGCCACGCCGAGCCCGTTGAGCAGGGCCACGGTCGGCACCAGCACCGGGTCGGCGAACGGCGCGCGCAGCCGGATGACCACGTGCAGCGCCAGGAACACGGCGGTGAGCACACCGGCCGGGTACCAGAAGTCCATCGTGACCGTGTCGAGCATGTTCGCCTCGACCGCCGCCAGGTAACCGGCGACCATGGCCATGGCCAGCAGGAGCAGCCACAGTTCGGTGCGGCGCACCCGGCGGGCCGCCGGATCCATGTGCAGCAGCGACGGCTTCGCCGCCACGGGCGTCTCGGGGACGGCCGCGGCTGCTGCGGGAGGGGCGGTATGGGGGGTGGTCACGACGTCCTCATGCTCAATTCGGCCGGCAGGGCACCGGGCTCGGCACCACCGGCTCGCTGGGCGGGCTGCTCGCGTCGACGGCCGGCAGCGGGGTGGCCGTCGGCGTGACCCCGGGCGACGGCGTCGCCGACGGGGAGGGGCTGGCCGAGGTCGGGCAGCTGGGCAGGATGTTCATGTTCGCCGGGTCGTCACGGATCAGGTTCTCCAGCCGGGAGACCGCGTCGGCCTCGTTGTCGGCCTGGATGCCCTTGCGCACCTGCTCCTGCGCGACGGTGGTCAGGTCGTCGAGGGTGACCTCGCTGACCTGCTCCGGCTGGGACAGGTCGAAGCCCGCGATCTGGCCCGGCACGCCGCGGAATATCGCGACCTGCCCGGCCTCGGTCGCGCCGATGTAGTAGCGCGACTGCGAGTAGTCCCAGGCGAACCAGACGCCCGCGCCGAGCACCACGAGCAGGCCCAGCACGAGCAGCCCGGCGCGCACCGGGTGCCGGCCGCGCCGCGCCGCGGGTTCCGCGGGCGGTGCGGGCGGCTCGGCGGCGGCCGGGCGCGGCGTGGCGGTCAGCGCCGAGGCGCGGGCTGCCGGGGTGGACTCGACCTGGGCCTCGCTGGTGTTGCCGCGATCGCGGGCGGCCGCGCCGCCGACCACGGGCGCCTGCTCGACGATGTCCTCGTCGGTGGCGTCCGCGATGATCACGGTGATGTTGTCGGGCCCGCCGCCGCGCAGCGCGAGCGCGATGAGGCGCTCCACGCAGGCGGTCGGGTCGACGTACTCGCGCATGGTCTGCCCGATGGTCTCCGCGCTGACCACGCCCGACAGGCCGTCGGAGCAGATCAGGTAGCGGTCGCCGGGGTGCACCGGCCGGACGGTGTAGTCCGGTTCGATGTCGCGCCCGTCCATCGCGCGGGTGAGCAGCGAGCGCTGAGGGTGGCTGCTGGCCTCCTCCGCACTGATGCGACCCTCGTCCACCAGCATCTGGACGTACGTGTCGTCCTTGGTGATCTGGTTGAACTCGCCGTCGCGCAGGAGGTATGCCCGCGAGTCGCCGATGTGGGCCATGCCCAGTTTGGAGCCGGTGAAGAGCATCGCGGTCAGGGTGGTGCCCATACCCTCCAGGTGGGGGTTGGCGTCCACGGTGTCGCGAAGCTGCTGGTTGGCGAGGTTGACGGCCGACCGGAGGGCGTCGACGATCGCGTCGCCGGGGACGTCCTCGTCGAGCGGTGCCATGGCGCCGATGACGATGTTGCTGGCGACGTCACCGGCGGCCATGCCGCCCATGCCGTCGGCGACGGCGAGCAGCCGCGGCCCGGCGTAGACGGAGTCCTGGTTTCCGTCACGGATGAGGCCGCGGTCACTGCGGGCCGCGTAGCGCAGGATGATTGTCATGGCCGTAATTCGAGGGACGTGCGGCCGATGCGAATCGGCACGCCGAGGGGTACGGGAGTAGGTCCGCTCACCTTGCTGCGGTCCAGATACGTGCCATTGGTCGAGCCGAGGTCTTCCACCATCCACTGCCCGTCCCGGGGGACCAGGCGGGCGTGGCGGGCGGAGGCGTAGTCATCGGTGATGACGAGCGTGGAGTCCTCCGCCCGGCCGATGGTGATCGGCGCCTCGCCCAGCGTGATCTTGGTGCCGGCGAGCGAACCCGCCGTGACCACCAAGGTGTGCGCGGCCCGGCCCTTCTTGACCTTGGCCGGGCGCGCGCTGCCCGCCGCCTGCGCGGCCCCCGCGACTCCGCGGGGCGCGGCGACCAGCCGACTCGTGCGCGAGCCGGCGAACAGATCCCGTCGGATGACCCCGACCACGGTGAACACGAAGATCCACAGCAGCACGAGGAAGCCGAACCGGGCGGCGGTGAGAACGATTTCGGGCAAGGCCGATCAGCCGTCCACGCGGAACGTCAGGGTCGTGGTGCCGATCTGGATCATGTCGCCCGGGTTCAGGGCGACCGCGGAGACCCGCTGGCCGTTGACCATCGTCCCGTTGGTCGATCCGAGATCGGTCAGCACCACCTGGGAGCCGTCGAAGTCCAGCCGGGCGTGCCGCCGCGAGATGCCGACGTCGGGCAGGCGCAGGTTGGCCTGGTCCCCACGACCGATCGTGGTCGAGCCGATGGCCAGCGGGAACGTCCGCCCGTCACCGGAGACGAGGCGCACGTTGCGCGCGCCGCCGCCACCGGGCGGCGGGCCCGCCTGCTGGCCGCCGTACGGCGGGTACTGCGGGGGGGCCTCGTAGCTCGCCTGCGGCGCCTGGTCGGCCGTGTAGACCTCGGCGGACACCCGGAACATGCCGGTGTCCAGCCCGTCTCCACGCTCGATCTCGACGATCACGTCGCCGTACACCGTCCAGGCCTGCTCGCCGATGAACTCGGCCTGCGACTGCGCCAGCTCCTGGGCCAGCGCGGCCGCGTACGGCGCGAGCCGGCTGTGGTCGTAGGGCGAGAGATCGATCACATAGCGGTTCGGCACGAGCGTGCGCCCACCAACCAGGATCGCCTTGTGAGCTTCTGCCTCACGCTGCATGGCATTCAGGATCTCCACAGGGTGGACGACCCCCTTGAATACCTTCGCGAAGGCGCCCTCAACCAGGCCTTCCAGGCGTTTCTCGAAGCGTTGCAACACGCTCACCGGTCCTCCTCGGGTTCCGAGGACATGATGTTATCTGCCCTCCACTCCCGCGTCTTCGCCCAATACGTCCGCCGTTGCCGACGCCACGCCAGCATGACGACCATCCTTGCCTCCGATTTCACCCTTGGCCAGGTGGTCGTGTTAGTGTTCTCCCCGCAACGCCCGCCGGGTTAACCGGTTGGCGAGGCGGAGCAGGCATAGCGTAAGCTGTGCCAGCACGCAACGGGAGGTGACTCCCGGGCGAGCCGCCGGGACTGCTAAAGTTCCTGCACACGCCGCGGGGAAGTGGCGGAATGGCAGACGCGCACGGTTCAGGTCCGTGTGCCCGAAAGGGCGTGGGGGTTCAACTCCCCCCTTCCCCACCAGCAAGAAGAGGTCTCCTCCGGGAGACCTCTTCTTTTTATCTCAGCTCGGTATCGGCCACCGAACTGTCGGCCGTTTCACAGGAAGATCGCCGTTTTCGGTCAGAACCGCCTCACCCCGGCCTCACCTGGACCTCCTCGGACGCCCCGGACTCCCGGAAGATCACGATTCGATGTCGAGTCTCCGGCCCTGCGGCCACCCGCCCTGCTTGATCGTCCGACCTGCCAGGCAGGTGGGCGAATGAGCGGTCAAGATACGCACAGGTACCGGGCAAGTCGGACGATCTTGGCCGGGGCGCCGGGCCGCGTCCGGGCCGGTCCGGCGCGGTAGCCGCACCTGCCCAGCGCAGCCAGGGTCCGATGTCAGGAAGGGCACCTTCTACAACGCGGAGCGTTGTAGAAGGTGCCCTTCCTTTCCATCAGGGGGTGGCGAGGGCTTCGGTGGGAGACAGGCGGGAGGCGCGGATGGCCGGGTAGAGGCCGGCCAGGCCGCCGATGGCGAGGGTGCAGGCCAGGCCGCCGAGCATGGCCCAGGCCGGGACGACCGTCGGCCAGCCCTGGTACGCCGCGTACGCCGAGGTCACCGCGATGCCCAGGAGCACCCCGCCGGCCCCGCCCAGCGCCGACAGCAGCAGCGACTCGGCGAGGAACTGCACCCGGATCTGGCCCCGGGTCGCGCCCAGCGAGCGCCGCAGGCCGATCTCGGCCCGCCGCTCCAGCACCGAGATGACCATCGTGTTGGCCACCCCGACCCCGCCGACCAGCAGCGCCACCGCGCCAAGGCCCAGCAGCAGCCCGGTGAACGCCTGGTTGGCGGCCTGCTTGGCCTGTAGCGCGTCGGACGGCCGGGACACGTCGACCTCGTTCGGGGCCGCCGGGTTCGCGGTCGCCGCCAGCACGCCCTGCACCGCCGTGACCGCCGACTCCACCGAGCGGGTGTAGACGGTGGTCGGGTGCCCGTCGAAGGCGAGCCGGTCCGCTGCAGCCGGCCAACCGACGAGCACCGCGGCGTCCAGTTCCGGGGCCAGCGGCACCGGCTCCAGCACGCCGACCACGGTGAACCGTCTGCCACCGACCATGATCTGAGTGTCCGGACCGACCGCCCCGATGCCCAGCCTGGTGGCCGTGTCCGCCCCGATCACCACCGCCGGGTAGCGCTCGGTGGCCGCGTTGAGCCAGGTCCCGGCGCGCAGCTTCGCCCCGACCGTGGCCGGCAGGTCGAGCCGGGCGGCGTACACGGCCAGGCCGTTGGTCTGCGCCGCGGGGATGCGGTCGGACCGGTAGACCTTGGCCCCGTCGACCTTGCCGATGGCGGACACCTGCTCCACCGGCGCGATCCGGGCGATCATGTCGACCGACTCCACCGGCAGCTGGGCGTCCCCGCCGAACATGGTCCGGCCCGGGGTCACCGTGAGCAGGTTGGTGCCCAGCGCCGCCAGGGTGCGGTCCAGCTCCGCCCGCGACGACGACGAGATGCCGACCACGGCGATCATCGCCGCGATGCCGATCGCGATGCCCAGCGCCGACAGGAACGCCCGCACCGGCCGGGTACGCAACCCCACTCCCCCGACACGCAGCACGTCGCGGGGCCGCATCCGGGCCGGATACAGCCTGGGCAGGGCCGGGGCGGTCATCGTGCCCTCCCGCCGACGCCGATCGGAAACGCGTCCGGTTCCGCCGTGGCGGCCTCCACGACGGCGGCGCTGTCGGCGACCACCTTGCCGTCGCGCATCTGCACCTGGCGGGGCAGTTCAGCGGCGATCTCCCGGTCGTGGGTGATGATCACCACGGTGGTTCCCGCCGCGTGGAGTTCTCGCAGCAGGGTCATGATGCCCGCGCCGGAGGCCGAGTCCAGGTTGCCGGTGGGCTCGTCCGCCAGGAGCAGCGGCGGGTTGCCGACCACGGCCCGCGCGATTGCCACGCGCTGGCGCTCGCCGCCCGACAGCTCGTGCGGCTCGTGGTCCATCCGGTGCGCCAGGCCGACCCGGTCCAGGGCGGCGGCCGCACGGCGGCGGCGCTCGCCGAGACCCAGTCCGCCGTACAGCAGCCCGTCGGCGACGTTGTCCAGCGCGCTCACCCCGGCGGCGAGGTGAAACTGCTGGAACACGAAGCCGACCCGGGCCGCCCGCAACGCCGACAGCTGCCGGTCCGACAGCGCCGCCACGTCGTAGCCGGCGATGCGTACCGACCCGGTGGTGGGCCGGTCGAGGGTGCCGACGATGTGCAGCATGGTCGACTTGCCGGACCCCGAGGGCCCGACGATCGCCGCCATCTCGCCCGCTCCCACGGCCAGCGACACCCCGTCCAGGGCGGTCACGCCACCGGAATACACCTTGGTGACGCCGTCCAGCGCGATCATCGCGGGATCCCCACGGTCATGCCCTCGGCGAGGCCTTCGCCGCTGACCTCGACCCGGCCGCCGGAGAACAGCCCAGCCTGCACGGCGAGGTAGCGGCTGGCGCCGTTCTCGACGACCTCGACGCCGTACCCGCCCTCGCGGAGCGCGACCAGGGCCGAGACCGGCACGGTGAGCACGTCGGGGCGTTCCGCGGCGGTGAAGGTGACGTCGACCGCGGCCTGGTTGAAGGTGGCCACCGCCTTCTGGTCGGCCAGCGATACCACCGCCTCGATCTTGGTAGTGGCCTCCTCGCCCTGGCCGCCCGCCTCGATCACGGTGTACGCCTTGGCCACCGTGCCCTCGGCCGTGCCGCCTGTGGGCAGCTCGACCCGCACGGCCGCGCCCACCTTGGCCAGCCGCTGGTCGGCGACGTCCAACTGGACCACCACGACCCGGACCGTGCCGGTGTACTTGAGCACGGCGGCCCCGGGCTGGGCCGGCGCGCTCGCCGTGGCCTCGACGCTCTCCACCCGGATCTGCCCCGACGCGAAGACGACCCGGCCGAACTCGACCCGGCCGGTCTCCTTGAGCCCGAGGTCCTCCTGCCACTGCCTGACCGCGGTGGCCGTGGACGCGGTGAACTCCCGGTCCACCGTGAAGCCGCCGTAGCCGAGCGCCTTGAGGTTCTGCTCCAGCTGCTTGACGTCGGTCCCCTCGTCACCCGTCCTGAGCTCGCGGTACGCGGGCACGTTGCCGTACATCAGCACGGCCGGGGTGTTGTCGATCTTGTAGAGCGGCTTGCCCCGGGAGACCACCGCGCCGGACTCCGGCAGCCAGGTCACCGTGCCGTTGAGCCGGTTCACGGCCGAGTGGGTCGGGCCGAAGCCGAGCTCGCCGTCGAGGGTCTGGGTGTCCTGCAGGGTCTGCCTGGTCACGGGTGCCGTGGCCGGCGGCAGGTTGCTCGCGGGCGGCGTGGCGCCGTTCCCGCCGCCGAACCCGACCGCGGCGGCGGCCGCGGCGCCGCCCGCGGCCAGCGCGCCGAGGACCAGCAGTGTGGTACGTGCCCCGCGACGGCGGCGGCGCCGCTGGGGCGCCGCTCCGGTCGAGGTGTTCGGTGAGGCGAGCTGTGCGGTCTCGGTCACGGCGCCTTCTTCTGGACCGCGCCCGGCATGAACTTCTCCTGGCACAGCTTCTGCGCCGCCTCGAAGTCCGGGTCCTCGCCGATGCTCTTGTCGATCATCACGCGGCCGCCGTCCGGGTCCGGAAAGTTCGGCACCCCGTTGTCGCGCATGCACTGGGCGAACTTGCGCATGTTCTCCGCCGCCGCCGGATCGAGCTGACCCGGCCCGCCCTCGCCGAACGGCGAGTACTGCTTGCACGCCTGCTGCGCCGCCTCGAAGCGGTCCCGGTCGACGGGGCCGCCGCTGACCCGGATCCGGACCGGGCCGCCGTTGGGATCGGGGTCGGGCATGTCGACGCCGTTCTCGCGCATGCACTGCGCGAACTTGAGGCCCTTCTCCTCCTGGCTCAGGCTCGGCCCGGTGCTGGGCGTCGCCGCGGCGGTCCCGTTGCCGGCCGAGGCGATGCCGTCGCCGCCGTCCTGCTGCGCGCAGCCGGACAGCGCCAGCGCCGCCATCAGGGGCAGTGCCAACGCCGCCCCCAGCAGCCCTCGCTTCATCGCGTGTCTCCTTCGTCGGGCCGCCGGCCGGTCGCCGGCGGCAGTCGTCGCCCGCGGTAGCCGGCGAGCATGTTTGGCGCCCAGTTCACGCGGGGGGCCGTTTCCCGGCCGTTTCCGCCCGCGATAACGGCGAGGAAACATCACGTCGGGTAACTATTGGCTCGCCGGACCGACCGGCGGGGAGGCGGATCCGGACATGCGGGTACTCGTGGTCGAAGACGAGGCGCTGCTCGCCGACGCCATCGCCGAATGGCTGCGTGACGACGCCCACGCCGTCGACGTGGTGTACGACGGTGACGCGGCGCTGGAGCGGCTGGCCGTGCACGACTACGACGTGGTGCTGCTGGACCGGGACCTGCCCGTGGTGCACGGCGACGACGTGTGCCGCTCGCTGGTCGGCTCGGAGTCCAGCGCCCGGGTGCTGATGCTCACCGCGGCCGCCGAGGTGAGCGACCGGGTCGCCGGGCTCACCCTGGGCGCCGACGACTACCTGGCCAAGCCGTTCGCGTTCGCCGAGCTCGCCGCCCGGGTGCACGCGCTGGGCCGGCGTGCCCGGCCGGCCGCCGCGCCGACCCTGGTACGCGGCGGGATCCGGCTCGACCAGGCCCGCCGCGAGGTCTTCCGGGACGGCCACTACGTGCCGCTGTCCCGCAAGGAGTTCGGCGTGCTGGCCGAGCTGCTGCGGGCCGAGGGCGCGGTGGTCTCCGCGGAGAGCCTGCTGGAGAAGGTCTGGGACGAGCACGCCGACCCGTTCACCTCCGCGGTCCGGCTGACCATCCTCAAGCTGCGCCGCAAGCTGGGCGATCCGCCCGTCATCGCCACCGTCGCCGGAGTGGGGTATCGCATCCCGTGAGACTGCCGTCGTACCGCCTGACCATCCGCGCCCGGCTCACGCTGGTGTACGGCACGCTGTTCCTGCTGGCCGGGCTCGCCCTGCTCACGGTGACCTACTTCCTGCTGGACCAGACGGTGCTGCAGAACTTCACCTTCCGCGCGCCGGCCCTGCCGCCCGGCGAGGCCGGCGAGACCGGGATCCGGGGCGCGACCCGGGTGCTCATCCGGGGCGACCCCGCCCTGCTGGACGAGCTGGACAAGCAGGCGGCCGCGCTGCGCCAGGCGACCCGGATGCAGCTGCTCCAGCTCGGCGCGATCGCGCTGGTGCTGGTCAGCGCCATCTCCGCCGGGCTGGGCTGGCTGCTGGCCGGGCGGCTGCTGTCCCCGCTGCACCGGATCACCGAGACCGCCCGCCGGATCAGCACCGCCCCGGCCGCCGACCGCGGCCTGCACGAGCGCATCGCGCTGCGCGGCCCGAACGACGAGCTCCAGGAGCTGGCCGACACCTTCGACGCCATGCTGGCCCGGCTGGACCAGGCCTTCGACGGGCAGCGGCGCTTCGTCGCGAACGCCTCGCACGAGCTGCGTACCCCGCTGACGCTGAACCGGTCGCTGGTCGAGCTGGCGATGCACCGGCGGACCGCGTCCGAGGACGTCAAACGGCTCGGCGAGACGCTGCTGGACATCAACGGCCGGCACGAGCGGCTCATCGAAGGGCTGCTGTTGCTCGCCCGCTCGGAGAACGAGGTCGTGGAGCGGCGGCCGGTGGACCTCGCCGACGTCGTCGACCACGTCGGGCTGCAGAGCGCGGGCGCGGCGGCCGACGCCGACGTGTCGGTGGCCGTCGAGACCGCGCCCGCGGAGACGTCCGGTGACCCGGTGCTGCTGGAACGGGTCGCGCAGAACCTCATCGGCAACGGGATCCGGCACAACGCCGCGGGCGGCTGGGTCCGGGCCGCGACCGCGACCCGGGGCGACCGGGTCGAGCTGGAGGTGTCCAACAGCGGGCCGGCGGTGGCGGCGTACGAGGTGGAGGGGCTGTTCGAGCCGTTCCGCCGGGGCAGCGAGCGCACCCGCTCCGACCAGGGCGTGGGACTCGGCCTGTCGATCGTGCGCGCGATCACCCGGGCGCACGGCGGCACGGTCTCAGCCCGCCCCCGCGAAGGTGGCGGCCTCGTCGTAACCGTCTCACTCCCGCACTAGCCGAAGGAAGGGCACCTTCACATCGGTTTTCGTATAGGAAGGTGCCCTTCTTAACGCTGCGTGTAGCGGGCTGGCGGGCGGGACGCCGTATCCGGCCGGTCAGGGTAAGCTCTCCGCTGGTCGAGTTCGTCGATTGGTTACAGGGAGTATCTGGTGAGCGTTGCGCTGGTGACCGGTTCGGCCGGTCTGATCGGTTCCGAGGCAGCCCGCCACTTCGCCGGCCTGGGCATGCACGTCGTCGGCCTCGACAACGACATGCGCAAGTACTTCTTCGGCGAGGACGGCTCTACCGCCTGGAGCCTGGTGAACCTCACCAGCAAGCTCGGCGACTCGTACACGCACTACGACGTGGACATCCGCGACCGTGACGTGCTCAACAAGATCTTCGAGCGGTACGGCAAGGACATCTCCCTGGTGATCCACACCGCGGCCCAGCCCAGCCACGACTGGGCGGCCAAGGAGCCGTTCACCGACTTCGACGTCAACGCCGTCGGCACCCTGAACGTGCTGGAGTACACCCGCCAGCACTGCCCCGACGCGGCCTTCATCTTCTGCTCGACGAACAAGGTGTACGGCGACACCCCGAACCGCCTCCCGCTGGTCGAGCAGGACACCCGGTACGAGATCGACGCGAACCACCAGTTCGCCAACGGCATCACCGAAGACATGACGATCGACAACAGCATGCACTCGATCTTCGGCGTCTCCAAGGTCGCCGCGGACGTGGCGGTGCAGGAGTACGGCCGCTACTTCGGTATGAAGACGGCCTCCTTCCGCGGCGGCACGCTGACCGGCCCCGCGCACAGCGCCGCCGAGCTGCACGGCTTCCTGGCATACCTGATGCGCTGCGTCATGGAGGGCCGCACCTACAACCTGTTCGGTTACAAGGGAAAGATGGTCCGCGACGCCATCCACTCGCACGACGTGCTCACCGCGTTCGAGGCCTTCTTCCGCAACCCGCGCTCCGGCGAGGTCTACAACCTGGGCGGCGGCCGCTTCTCCAACACCTCGCACCTCGAGGCCTTCGCCATCGCCGAGAAGATCGCGGGCAAGGAGGCGAAGGTCAACTACGTCGAGCAGGCGCGCATGGGCGACCACCAGTGGTACGTCAGCGACATGGCCAAGTTCCAGGCGCACTACCCGGACTGGCAGATGACCTACAACGTGCCCGCTATCCTCAACGAGATCTACGAGGCCAACGCCGACAAGTGGATGTAGCCCCCGACCTGCGCGACCACCGAGACAATTCCCCCGAAGGACCCGGCTCATGTCGACGACGCTGAACAGCGGCAGCAAGCGCAACGTGCTCGGCGTCCTCGTCGACGCCACCGACTACGCCGACGCCACCGAGCGCATCATCCGCGCCGCGACCGAAGGGCGGCCGTACGCGGTCACCGCGCTCGCGGTGCACGGAGTGATGGAGGGTGTCGCCGACGGCAGGCTCGGCGCGCAGCTCAACAGCTTCGACCTGATCACCCCGGACGGCCAGCCCGTGCGCTGGGCGCTCAACCTGCTGCACGGCGCGGGCCTGCGCGACCGGGTGTACGGACCCGAGCTCACCCTGCGGGTGCTCGGCCGCGCCGCCGAGCAGGGCCTGCCGGTGTACCTCTACGGCTCCACCCAGCCCGTGCTCGACCTGCTGATCCCGGCGCTGATCGCGAAGTACCCCGCGCTGAAGATCGCCGGGAGTGAGCCGTCGAAGTTCCGCGGCGTGGAGCCCGGCGAGGCCGAGCAGATCGCGGCGCGCATCACCGACTCGGGCGCGCGCATCGTGCTGGTCGGGCTGGGCTGCCCGCGGCAGGAGAAGTTCGCGTACGCGATGCGCCCGTACCTGGACATGCCGCTGCTCGCGGTCGGCGCGGCGTTCGACTACCACGCCGGCGGGCTGCGCAAGCCGCCCGCGTGGATGCAGCGGCACGCCCTGGAGTGGCTGTGGCGCCTGGGCCTGGAGCCCAAGCGCCTGTGGCGTCGCTACCTGATCCTCAACCCGAAGTACCTGGCCCGCCTCGGCGCCCAGAAGACCCGCCTCTGGCGCGCCACCCCGGTCACCCCGGCAACCGAGTCCCCCGGCACTTTCGCGGTCTGACCAGACCCGAAACCCCACGCAGCCCGGCCCACCCAGGCCGGGCTGCGCTGTCCTCTGCCGCAACTCTTGAAGAGTCGCGGCCTCAGGGGGAGTCCGATGCCGCGACTCTTTAAGAGTTGCGCCTGAAGAGAGGGCGGGGGCGGGGTCAGCGGCGGAGGTAGATGAGGCCTAGGACGGAGCGGGTGGCTTCGAACCAGCGGTCGACCCACTCGTCGGTGGGCGGGGTGTTGCGGGGTGGGAGTTCCAGTAGAAGGCCGCGCAGGAGCGGGTGGTCGACGAGGGTCGACTCGGCGGGCATGTCCAGCCAGCTCGACGGCGCGAACGACTGCTCGCCGAACCGGTCCAGCCCCAGCGACTGCAGCGGCCCAGGGCCCGGTTCCAGCAGGGTGTCTCCCGGGAGCTGGACCCGTTCGGTGTCGCGCAGGCCGCGGTCGCGCGGGGTGGGGCTGGTGTTCTGGCTGGGCACGTGTTCAGGCATCGTCATCTTCGTCCTACCCGGTCGGCGAGTTTCGCGGTGTGGTGGGGCGCCGTCTGGTACAACGACCGCAACGGAACGCAGGCGACGGTCTACCCGCAATCGTCACTGCGCGTGTTGCTTGCGTGACTAAGCGCAAGCTAACCAGTTGTCCATCACGTGCGGGGGAACCACCATGGCCGCTGAACCGGCGTCCACACCATTGCCAGCCCAGGTCACGCCGGCGCAGCTGATCGGCGAGATCAGCCGGCTCGTGCGGCAGCTGCCCTGTCCGCACTGCGGCCAGGAGGACGCCGACGTCGTGCGGGCCCCCTCCCAGGCGCTGGTCCCGGCCGCCCGGGAGCCGTACGACGACGTCGCCCCGCTCGACCCGCTGGACGAGATCGGCGACGACGAGCGCTGGCTGTGGCGCCTGGTCGAGGAGTCGGAGCGGGTCGCCGCGGCGGCGCCGCCCGGGCCGGATCCGCGCCAGGTCGCGCTCGCCGAGCAGCGCTGCCAGGAGGCGTACGAGGCGGAGCAGAAGGTCCAGGCCCGCATCCACGCCACCATCGCCGCGCTCGCCCAGCCGTCGTCCTGGCTGCGGCCCCGCCACCGGGCCGCGCTGGCCCGGCACCTGCGCGAGGACCGGGCCGCCGCCGTGCTGACCGCGATCCAGCGGGGGCGGATCGAGGAGATCCGGGGGCGGCTGCGCGCCGTCACGAACCGGCGGGCCGACTACCTGTCGGCGAACCGCGCCACGCTGGAGGCCGGGCGCAATGCGCGGGCGGAGCTGACCCGGGTGCTCGACGACCTGATCGACCGGTACGCCCGGATGGCGCAGCCGCCCGCCTGGTTCAAGTTCGGCCTGGACTACCCGCCGGAGCCGGGCCAGCGCCGGGAGTGGCTCCAGCACGCCCGGGAGGCGATGGTCGAGCGGCGGCGGGCCAACCTGCACCGGGTGCTGCTGTGATCAGCCCCGGTACGGCGAAGGACCCCCTTCGGCGCCCTTGACCATGGCGCGGAAGGGGGTCCCACCTGGACGTGATCCAGAGCTGTCACCAGGAGCGGGGTTCGACCTAGAGATCGAACTCCCCGTCCTTGGCACCCTCCACAAAGGCGTCCCACTCGTCCGGCGTGAAGATCAATGCCGGGCCGGTCGGGTTCTTGGAATCGCGCAGCGCGATCGCACCACCCACGAACGCGACTTCAACACAGTTGTCGCAGTTCGGTCCACTCCGCGTGCTCTTGTACCAACGTGCTTCGCTCAGATCGACTCGAAACCCCTTGGTCTCGATTTCCATAGTGGCTCCTCCGCCAGTTGTGCGATCAGCTCGGCGGACTCCTCGGGGCTCAACGCAGCCTTTCGGATGTTCTCGAAGATTTTGGTGTACTTCCCCAGCTCGTCGTTCTTCTCCAGGAAGAGTCCCCCGGTCGCATTCTCCGCGTAAACGACATCTGAGTCCCCGGGTTCGGGAAACTCCAGGATGGCGAAAGTACCGTCCATACCGGCGTGTGGACCTGCCTCGAACGGCAACACCTGCAAGGTCACGTTAGGCCACGAGGCTGCTTCGGCCAGTAACCGAAGCTGGTCTCGCATGACCCTGTCGCCGCCCACGGGCCGGCTCACCACCGACTCATCGAGCACCACCTGAAACCTGATCGCATCGTCTTGTCGCGTGAGCAACGATTGACGACCCATCCGGACACGGACACGATTCATGATCGCTTCTTCGTCCCAGTCCGGCCAGGCGCCGCGAATCATCGCCTCCGCATATTCCGCTGACTGCAGCAGGCCGGGGACAACCTGCTGTTCGTACGCGCGGATGGAGCTGGCCGCGGCCTCCAGCCCGACGTAGGCACCCACCAGCACGCTGCTGTACGGATGCCACCAGCCTTTCTGCCTCGCCTCCTTGGCGATCTCCACGAGCACGTCGACCTCGTCGGTCGGCGTGCCGTAGATCGTCAACATGTCACGGACGTCGCGACTGGTCACCGAGCTGTGTCCGGTCTCGATCCGCGAGATCTTGGACTGCGAGCACTCCATCCTCTCGGCTACGAACTCCAGCGTGATGCCGGCATGTTCGCGCCGCTTGCGCAGTTCGGCACCGAGTCTTCGTCGGCGCACTGTCGGGCTCTGTCGGGTTGTCACGGCGCACCTCCGCGACGCACGTCGGCGGAGGCACGAGAAGTCGGTGCCCCCGCCCGATGGAATTGCATATGTCGTGTTGCGAGTCTGCTCCGACGATCGGCGAATCTTCAACCGGCCGAACGCACAGAGGGTGCGACACGGCATCACCGGGGAGACCATCAACAGCTTGTCACATACCGGACGAAGGACACCAGAGCGCATACGCACTTTGCAACTTGCATTCGGCAAAGTCTTCCGGCACAGTGTCTGTTATGGCCCCCGCTGTGCTGATCTTCCGTTTTCATGATCACGCACGGTGGGCGCGGCTTCACCTCTAGCGTTCAACGAGCGACTCCCGATTACGTGTTGTCCGATCGCACCGGTACGAGAGAGCAGGAGAAAAGGTGACTCCCCAAGCCGGCGACATCCTCCACGTCACTCGCGAAGCCAGCGTTCAGTTCCTCCGCCCGATGATGTTCCGGGTGATCCGCGTGCACGACTGGCCGACGTACGAGGGCTGGGTCTGGCTCGACGGCTACCAGCTCAACGCCGCGGGTGACGCGGTCGAGCGGCGCTCGATCTTCGTGCAGCGCGCCGGTTTGCGCATCGTGCCCGACAACAGCGCCGCGGCCCGCGCCCGCACGGCGCCCGCCCGCGCCGGCCAGCGGCCCGCGCTGAGCCGCCCGCACCTGCGCCCCGCGACCGCCGGCGCGCGCTGAGAATTTCTCGCGATCCGCCCCCGGTCGGCCGGGACCGGATCTACGCTCGAATGACCCTAGTTGAACGACGGTGGCGACTCGCCCGGCCCGCATGCGGTCAGCAGGCGGCCGCGATGAGCCTCTCCGTCGCGGAACGTGGCTCGTCCCGGCGCGCCGCCGCTCTCGCGGCGCGCCAAGGGACTCCCCACGTTCCGGCCCTCGCGTGGCACGGCACCCGCTCACCCGGGGGACGGCGCCATGGACATTCGAACGATCGCATCTGGACGGCAGCCCAGGGCGACCATTCCACATCGGCCCCACCGGCTGGCCGCACTGTGCGGTGCGGCGCTGGCAGCGGCGTTGTTCACGCCGGTGCCCGCCACGGCCGGGACGGCCGAGGTGCGGGCCGCAACGGTCGCGGACGCATCCACCCGGCAGGCACCGCCGCCCGCCGCAGTAACCGCCCACTCCGTGCCGCCGGAGCTGATGGCACGCTCACTGATCTCCACCGGAATGATCGGTATCGGTCTCGCGCTCGGCGGGATCGTCATCGTCACGCACCGACGCCGCCAATGGTGACGGCCCGGCAGACATGAACAGCGCCCATGCCGTACGGCATGGGCGCTGTTCATGTCACGACGTCGAGTCGGACCGGCCGGTCAGTCGCCGTCGCCGTCGGGGCTCGGGCTCGCCTCCGCGCTGGGGCTCGGCTCCGGCGACGGGCTGGTCGGCGCCGAGGCCACCACGATGGTCACCGTCGACCCGGGTTCCAGCAGCGTGCCCGCTTCCGGCTCCACGTCCACCACGGTGCCCGGATCCGCATCGCCGGTGATCCGCACGCTGATGCGCGGGTTCAGGCCCACCGCGTTCAGCGCGTCGATGGCCTCCTGCTGGGACAGGCCCACCAGGTTCTCCGGCACCGGCACCGCGGACACCTCCGGGGACGGCGACACCGACTCCGCCGGGCTCGGGGCGGCGCTGGTCGGCGCGGCCGTGGTCAGCGCCGGGGTCGGCGACACGGTCGGCGTCGGCGTCGGCCCCGTGCCGCGCAGCACGAACCAGGCCGCCACCGCGAACAGCGCCAGCAGCAGCAGCGCGATCCCGATGATGATCAGCGGGGCCCGCCAGGTGCGCTGGCCCTCGCCGTACTCGATGCCGGGCGGCGGTGTGGCGTCGCGCATCGGCCGGGGCTCCGGGGTGGGCACCCCCGCGCGGCCCATCCAGACGTCCTGGGCGGGCATCACCGAGGTGCGCTCGTCCGGCGGCGCCGGCCGGCCGCCGACGGGCGGCAGCACCGAGGTCGGCTCGCCGCCCGGAGGCACCGGGACGGGCCCGCCCGCGGGCAGCACGGTCGTCGCCTCGTCGCCGGGCCTCCCGCCCGCGGGGAACACGGTCGTGGCTTCGTCGCCGGGCCTGCCGCCGGTGGGGAGCACGGTCGTCGCCTCGTCAGCGCCCTGCCCGCCGGACGGCAGCACGGTGGTCGGCTCGTCACCCGGCCTGGGCTCGTCGTCCCGCCGGTGAGCAGCCATCGGGGCGGTCTCGTCGGAGGGAGACGACCCGGGGCCGTTCCCGCGCGCCGCCGGATCGTTGTCGTCGTGCCGCTGCTCATCGGACATGCTGAGGTCCTACCACGTCGCCGGGTCGGTTAAGCCTTACCTGGGCGCGTGGCGTGCGGGGCACGCCACGCACCGTCGATCAGCCCGCGGCCGGGGAAGGCGGCGGGGCGGTCTCGCAGGTGAGCGAGACCTCGGTGTTCCACTTGAGCTTCGTGCCCGCCTCGGCGGTGGCCGCGGTGACCGTGCCGGTCTTCTCGGCCGGGTACGGCCCGACCCGCAGACCTGCTCCGACCAGTGCCTTCTTCGCCTCTTCGCAGGACGTGCCGACCAGCGTCGGCACGTCGACGTCGATGATCGGCCCGGCGACGTAGATCTTCACGCTCGTGCCCGCCCGCACCGGGGCATCGGCGGCGGGCTCGGTCTTCGTGATGTGACCGGCCTCGCCCTCCTGATCGAAGACGACGTTCACGGTCACCTTGAAGTCCGCGATGAGCTGGCGGCGGACCGCCTGGAACTCCTGCCCGGCGACGTTCGGCATGCGGGGGCCGTCCGGCGCGGGCGAGGCCGTGCTCGGCTCGACCGTCGGGGTCGGCGAGGGCGCCTCGCTCGGAGACGGGCTCGCGTCCACCGACGCGGCGACGGACGGGCTGGCACTGAGCTGGGCGTTCGGCTCGCCGTCACCGGCGACGAACCATCCGATCGCGAGACCCGCGACGGCCAGCAGCACCGTGGCCGTCGCCAGGATCGCGACGGTGCCGGGGCTGAACCCACGTGGTCGCTGCGGCGTCAGCGGCGCCGTCTGTGCCCACGGGTCGGTCATGATGCTCTCCTCTTTCGGGTACGCCCGGCGAACGCTACGCCGCAACGAGAGTAAACCGTTCACACGAACCGCCCTCGCATTGCTATACGCTCGCGTCATGTCACTTCAGGGCCCGGGTACGCGGCTGGGACTGAGCTCCGTCGCCGTCGCGGTGGGCGTGGCCGCCGCGGCGGGAGCAGCGCAGTTGGGTGTCGGATACGGCCTGGGGGTCTTCTCCTGGGTGCCCACCGTGCACGGCGGCGGCGAAGCCGCGTGGTTGGCGAGTCTGGCCTGGACGGTGTGGATTTCCGCCCTGTCGGTGGTGCTCGGTGCCGTTGTGGCCGACCGTGTCGGCCGCCCGACTGTCCAGTCGTCGACAGCGGTCCGCGTGCTGCGCCGTGCCGCGCTGTCCATCGCCGCGGCGCTGGGCGGCCTGGTCGTCGTCGCGCTGACCGCGGTGCCGGCCCGGGTGGCCGAGCGCGCCGACACCTTCGCGCCGCACGTGATCGTCGGTGGATACGCGATCGCCGGGGTGCTGCTCGGCCTGTTCGTCGCCGTGGCCGCCCTGATCGCCCGCTCGATCGCCGCGAACGTGCTGGCCACCGGCGGCTGGCTGTGGCTGCTCGCGGTCACCGCGGTGGCCGACGGCATCGCGGCCGGGCGGGAGACCGTCGTGGCGCAGCTCGGCTCCTGGCCGGTCACCACCGACGGGCCCTGGTTCCGCAGCGTCTACCTGCCCGGCGCGGCCATCGCCGGGGTCGCCGCCGTGCTGATCGGATTCCTTGCCGCGCTGCCCGCAGCTCGCCGCCGCGACGCCCAGGCGGGGGTGGCGCTCTCCGGCGCCGCCGGACCGGCCCTGGTCGCCGTGGCCTACCTGCTGGCCGCGCCGAAGCTGACCGGCGCGCTGCCCGAGCAGCTGTCGGCCTACCTGGTGGCGCCGTACGCCGTGTTCGCCGGCCTGCTCGGCTCGGTGCTCGCACTGGTGCTCTGCGGCCCGCGCCGGCCGCGCCCGGTGTCCGTGGCCGCCGCCCCGGTCCCGCCGCAGTACCTCGGCTCGGACGCCGCACCGGCTCCGGCCGTGCCCGCGCAGACCGGCCCGGACCGGGCCGACGCCGACAAGACCGACGCCGACAAGACCGGTGCCGACAAGGGCGCGCCGGCCAAGGACACCCCCGCCAGGCCCGCGTCCGCCAAGCCCGCTCAAGGCAGGGCCGCCGTCGTCAAGGCGACCCCGGACAAGGCCGTGGCCGAGCAGCCCGCCGACGAGCCGACCGCGCCGGTCACCGGCACTCCGGCGGCCGCCGTCGATGCGCTCGCGCCGAGCCCGAAGCAGCCGCGCAAGAAGCGCTGACCCGCGCGCATCAGCCCACGACGACCAGGCCCGCGCTGCCCGCGCCGCGGGAACGCAGCACCCGGGCGGAGCGTGCGCCGCTGGCGCGGCAGGCCGCGCGGCTCGCGGCCGGGCACGCCGTCACCAGCAGCACCCGGGCCGGCCCGCCGTCGAGCTGCATGTACGTCGGCAGCGCGGCCGCCGCGGACACGGTGAACCGGCCGGGCGCGGTCTCCACGAAGGTGAACCGGCTGATCACCCCGTCCCGGGTGACGTCGGAGAAGGTCTGGTTCGAGACGTGGTTGCCCATGCCGTAGGCGACCCAGCGCCCCTCGATCCGCTCGAACGGCTGCACCACGTGCGCGTGGTGGCCGAGGATCAGGTCCACCGCCCCGCCGCGCAGCAGCTGCCGGGCGACGGACACCTGCTGCTCGTTGGGGCGCTGCTGGTACTCGGTGCCCCAGTGGATCGACACGATGACGACCTCGGCCCCGGCCTGCCGGGCCCGCGCCGCCGCCTGCCGGACGCGCTGCGGGTCGAGCGAGTTGACCAGCCACTCCTTGCCCCTGGGCCGGGTCAGCCCGTTGAAGGAGAAGGTGTACGACAGCAGCGCCACCCGCACCCCGCGCACCGTGACGATGGTGGGCTTGTCCTGCTCGGCGCGGCTGCGGGCCATGCCCGCGTGGGCGATCCCGGCCGCGTCCAGCGCGGCGAGCGTGCGCCGGATGCCCGCCTCGCCGCCGTCCAGGGAGTGGTTGGACGCCGTGGAGCAGGCGTCGTAGCCGGTCTGCCGCAGGGCGGGCACGATCTGCGGCGGCACCTTGAAGATCGGATACCCGGTGAACGGGCCCTGCGGGCCGCCCAGCGGCGTCTCCAGGTGGCAGATCGCCAGATCGGCGGCCTCGATCACCGGGCGTACGCCCTTGAGCAAGGGTGCGAAGTCGTAGCCGCGCCCGCCCGCGTCCCGCTGCGCCTGCCGCCAGAGGCCGCTGTGCAGCAGCACGTCCCCGCTGCCGACGACGGTGAACGTACGTGGCACGAACGCCCCGCCAGAGGCTGACGGGCCGGGCGCGGCCGTGCTGCTCGGCGCGGGCCGGGGCACCGGCACGCTCGCCGTCGGCAGGACCTGCGTCGAGGCAGGCTGAGGCGCCCCGCCGGGCAGCCACGGCGGCAGTGCCGCGGCGGCGACCACGGCCAGCAGCATGGCCAGGATCGCCGTCAGCGCCCAGGGACTGACGTCACTACGGTCACCGGTCACGGCTGCACCCTCCCCCGGGGTCGACGGTCACGCCATCCGCTGTCAGGCCGAGTCAGCCCACGGGCCAGGTGTGCACCGGTTCGTTGGTGCGCTGGTGCTCGGCATACCGGCCGACCATCGCCCGCAGGGCGGCAGGCCGGGTCGCGCCCTTCGCCTCCAGCGCCCGTACGGTGTCGACCTGCCAGGTCGAGCCGTTGCGCCCGAGCAGGCAGCGCTGCTCGATGATGCCGAGCAGCCGGTCGCGCTGCGCCGGGTCGACGCCGAACCGGTCGAGCCCTTCGGCGGCCTTCGGCAGCAGCATCTCCAGCACCAGGTCGGTCACCCGGATCTCGCCGAGACGCGGCCACCAGACCGGCGCGGCGATGCCCCGGCGGGCGGCGGCGTGGAAGTTGTCCTGCGCCACGCTGAACGGCAGCTGCGTCCAGAGTGGCCGGTCCTCCTCGACGAGCGCGCGGACCAGGCCGAAGTAGAGTGCGCCGTTGGCCAGCATGTCGACCACGGTCGGGCCGGCGGGCAGCACCCGGTTCTCGACGCGCAGGTGCGGGCGGCCGCCCATGATGTCGTACACCGGCCGGTTCCAGCGGTAGATGGTGCCGTTGTGCAGGCGCAGCTCGCCGAGCCGGGGGACCCCGCCGCTGCGGAGGACGGTCAGGGGGTCCTCCTCCTCCGCGATCGGCAGCAGCGGCGGGAAGTAGCGCACGTTCTCCTCGAACAGGTCGAAGATCGAGGTGACCCAGCGCTCGCCGAACCACACCCGGGGGCGTACGCCCTGGGCTTTGAGCTCGTCGGGCCGGGTGTCGGTGGCCTGCTCGAACAGCGCGATCCGGGTCTCCGACCAGAGCTGGTGGCCGAACAGGTAGGGCGAGTTGGCCCCGACCGCGACCTGCACCCCGGCGATGACCTGCGAGGCGTTCCAGTAGGCGGCGAACTCCGCGGGCGACACCTGCAGGTGGAACTGCAGGCTGGTGCAGGCGGCCTCGGGCGCGATGGAGTCGGTGCGGATGCGCAGCCGGTCCGCCCCGCGGATGTCGACGCCGATCTGCTCGCCGCGAGCGGCCAGGATCTCCTCGTTGAGCGAGCGGTAGCGCCCGTTGACGGACAGGTTCTCGGTGACCGTGTGGTCGGTGGTGAGCGTCGGCAGGATGCCGATGGTCAGCAGGGCCGCGTCGTGCTTGCGGGCGTGCGCGTCCGCGCGGCGCAGGCTCTCGATGATCTGCTGCTCGTACTGGATGAGCCCGTCGTCGGAGATGAGCCGCGGCGGGACGTTCAGTTCCAGATTGAACCGTCCGAGTTCGGTCTGGAAGTGCGGATCGGCCAGGTCGTGCAGCACCTCCTCGTTCACCATCGTCGGCAGGTGCTGCGGGTCGACGAGGTTCAGCTCGATCTCCAACCCGGTGGTCGGGTGGTCGGCGTCGAAGCTGAAGTCGTTGAGCATCAACGCGAACACGTCCAGGCAGCGTCTGACCTTCTGGCGGTAGTGCTCCCGTTCCTGGCGGGTGAACGTCTGCAGCGAAACGTCCTTGCCCATGAGCCCTCCCCGACACACGGTGACCAAGCGAACCCTCAGAGTACGGTTCGCGGGCGACAGTCGTATCGGGTGGTCGTCCCGATTGGCACACCCGTCGTCCCACTCTGCGGGATTCGAAGGGCAACAAATGTGCCATCTCTCCATATACGATGCGCAAATGGAGCTACTCGACGATTCGAGGCTCACCGCCATGGGCCTTTTGACAGAGGCGTTCACCAGCCTCAACACCCTCTGCGCGGAGCAGCTCGCCGCGCACGGCCTGGCACCTGTCGAGTTCGAAGTGCTGGTGCGGCTGGCCCGCTCCCCCGCACGACGACTTCGCATGACCGACCTCTCCCGACAGACCGCGATGAGCACGAGCGGGGTGACCCGCATGATCGATCGGCTCGAGCGGGAGGCCCTGGTCTGCCGGGTCCCCTGCGACATCGACCGGCGCAGCTCGTATGCCGCCCTCACCAGCAAAGGCCTGGCCCGCCTGCAAGAGACCGTCCCCGGCCATCTGGAACTGCTCGACGAGTGGCTCATCGGCCCGCTCACCCAGCGCCAGCTGCACGGCCTGCTCGTCGGACTGCGCGTGGTGCGCGACGCGGTCCGCCCCGAGGCGACCGCGGGCGTGCATGACCAGTGACGACCAGATGCGGCGGGGTGGTGCTGCCGCTGCGGCAGAACCGGCGGCAGAAGTGCCACGGTCCTGCCAGAAAGGACGGTTAAAGCCCCGAATCGGGTGAACCGGGCTGCTAGCGTCATGGCCCTGTGGAGGACGGCAGGCCGGCCAGGCTGGTCGGTGGTCCGGCACAGGAGCTGCATCGGCGCGGGCGGAGACGGCGGGGGGCGCGGTTCGCCACGGCGGGCCGCGGAGGGACATCATCCGTCGGGGGGCCGCCCGCGCCGAGCACAGCACTACGGCCCACCACCGTTCAGAGGTGGCTGAGCAAATCCAAAGCCCGCGGCGTGAGCGAGATGCCCGTGCTGTCCCGCAGCACGTAGAGCCGTGTCACGACCTCGGCCGGCTCGTCGCTGGTCGCCGCCAGCCCGACGAGCGCCTCCATCATGTCCCGCCGGTCGTTGAGGCCGCTGGTCAACCGCGCCGCCGCCGCGAACCACGCGGCCGCGAGCGTGCGGTGACCCCGCTGCCAGGCCACCGTGGCCTCGATCATGGCGCAGTGCCAGTCCTCCTCGGGCTCGACCGAGCCGGGCACGTCGGCCTCCGGGCCGGGCTCCTCCAGCAGCGCGGCGCGGATGTCGGTGAGCGTCTTCTCCGCCTCGTCCAACCGCCCGCCCTGCGCGTACGCCAGCCCCACCACGCCCACCAGCCGCCGGCGCTCACCCGGGTTGCCGACCTCGGCCAGCATCTCCACAGCCTGCAGCCCGACCCGCACCGCCTCGTCGTAGCGGCCGTCCAGGCGCAGCACCTCGGCCAGGTTGGCGCGCGCCAGCGCCCGCAGCTTGTGCTCGCCGGACCGCGCCGACAGCCGGTCCACCGCGGCCAGCCGCCGCTGCGCCGCGGCGAGATCCGCCTCGCGCAGGTCGTGCCAGATCAGGTTGTGCTGGGCCACCGCCATGTCGCCGACCCGGCCGGTCCGGGTGGCCAGCGCCAGCGTGGCCTCGCCGTGCCGCCGGGCGTCGTCGTACTCCCCCGCGCTCTGGTGCACCACCTGCAGCACGCCACGGGCCGCCAGCTCCCCGGTCACGTCCCCCACCAGCAGGAACGCCGCGAGAGCGGCCTCGCCCCGGTCGAGCTCGGCCCGGCCCGCGCCGTGTTCGGCCGCCAGCTGCACCACGCCCAGGTCCGCCCACGCGCGCACGACCGGGTCCGCGTCGGCGGTGCGCGGGTCGTCGAGCAGCCGCCGCAGCCACTGCCTGCCCTGCTGGTCCCGGCCGCGGAAGCGCCACCAGCGGGGCAGCTGCGACGCCAGGCACAGCGCGGTGTGCGGGTCGTGCTCGGCGGCGTAGGCCAGCGCCGCCCACAGATCGCTGGCCACGTCGTCGAGCCGGGCCACCGCCGCCGCCAGCGTGGACCCCACCATCGTCGGCGCGGTGCGCGCGGCGAACCGGGCGAAGACCACGCCGTGCCGGCGGCGCGCCTCGGCCAGCTCCCCGGCCACCTCGGCCTGCTCGGTGGCGTACTCCTTCACGACGTCCAGCAGCACGAACCGGAACGCGCCCGAGCCGCGCACCTGCACCAGTCCCAGCTCGACCAGCCGCTCCAGCACCGGCACCACGTCGACCTGCGGGCCGAGCAGGTCCTCGGCGAGCTCCACCGACCAGCGGTAGCCGAACACGGCAAGCCGCCGCAGCGCCTCCCGCTGCGCGGGCTCCAGCAGGCGGTAGCTCGCCGTCACCACGTCCCGCAGGGTCACCAGCGGCGGCGACGCGGCCACGTCGGCGCTGCCCAGCTCCAGCAGCCGGTTGCCGTACCGGGCGAGCATCTCGGCGGGGTCGAGCACCCGGCCTCGCGCCGCGGCCAGTTCGATGGCCAGGGGCAGCCCGCCGAGCCGGCGTACCAGCGTGACCAGTGCCTCGACCTCGACGTCGGCCGGCGACCGGCGCACCTGCCGCCACCTGGCCAGGAACAGCGCGCTCGCCGGGTGCCGCTCCGCCTCGGCCAGCGCCCGCGTCCCGGCCGGGGGCAGCGCCAGCGGGCCCAGCGGCCACACCTGCTCGCCCGGGTGCCCGACAGGCGCCCGTGCCGAGGCGAGCACGCGCAGCGTGGGCGCCACCGCGAGCAGCTCCGCCAGCACGGTCCGGAATGCCTCCGGGGAGCGGTCCACCGCGTCCACCATCAGCACCACCGGCTGCTCCAGCCGGGCCGGCAGGTCGGCCGGCCGGTTGACGCCGAGCACCGCGCAGACGACGTCACGGACGTCGGTGACGGTGTCGCCCGCCGCGACGCTGATCGCGGCCACGCCGGCCGGGAAGTGCGGCTGCATCCGGTTCGCGACGCTGATCGCCAGTGCGCTCTTGCCGACCCCGGCGAGCCCCACGAGGGTGGTGAGCCCCGGTCGGTCGATCAGATGCGCGGCGAGTGCGGCGGACTCCTCGGCCCGGCCGTGGAGTTCCGGCGCCGTGGGCAGCGTGTACCCCGCGGGCTTGGACTGCGGCGGGAGCTGGCCGCGCGCGGCGGTGTAGAACTCCGCGGCGTCGTCGCCGGTCAGCCCCAGCGCGCCGACCAGCAGTTCGACCGTGCTGCGCTGAGGTCGCGAGGCCCGGCCGTGCTCCAGGTCCCGGACCGTGCGCACCCCGAGCCCGGCTCGCGCGGCGAGCTCCGACTGAGTCAGCCGCGCGGCGTCCCGGTGCGCGCGCAGGAGCGCGCTGAAGGAGGCCGCCGACGCGTCGGCGGCCTCAACGTGAACCGGGTGACCTGGGGCCATGGCCGCAAAGACTACGCATACGAAGCCGAACGTGGGAGTCGAGCGTCTACTTTTTGGCGCACTCGCCGGACATGACCGGTGTCACACCGCAACCTTTCCGGCGACCGCTGTCGGAGGGCCGACATTCGCAACCTTCCGTCCGAGGAACGCGTGTGTTCAGGCATCGACACATGTCGGCGGCTGCCGGGATGTGCCGTGCCACCGACGGGGGGTCTCCGGTCGCTACGGCGGCCGGAGACCTGGCGGAGCAGGACACGCAGGGTACGGGGAAGCTCGCGCCGCACGGGGCGGCCGGGGCGGGGCGGGAGGAGCCGGAGATGGCCATGTCATCCAGAAACGCGCAGGTCCGCCGGGTGGCGCTCGGCACGGGACGGATCGCGGTGGCGCTCGCCGTACTGTCGGCGCTCGTGGCGTGCGGCCCGGCGCCCCGGCCGGTCCCGCCGGCCGCGTCGCCCACGGCCACGGCCCAGGGCTCGGCGGCGCCGACCGCCGAACCGACTGCCACACCCGGCGAGCCGGAGCCGTCGAGCCGCTGCCTGGACCGGTATCCGGCGGCGATCCCGGACGCGGTGTTCCTGCCGGGCACGCTGCCCCACGAGAACATGAGCGACAGCCGGCTCTGCTACACGCTGCGCCCGGCGCAGCCCGGCGAGGAGGACTGGCCCGAGCCCGACCACCTGCCCCGGGTGTGCGCCGCACCGGTGCACGCCAGCGACGCGCTGATCGCCGACCGGCGCGGGTACACGCGCCTGTTCGACAGCGACCCGAGCGAGGCCGGGCTGTCCACCGTCGCCTATGACCACACGGTCACCCGGTACACCGGCACCGGGGCGGTGGACTACCTCGCCGAGGTGCGGCGCGACGTGCAGCGCTGCGGGGCGTACACGCGCGGCGACGCCACCCACGAGTACCGGATCGTGTCCGGGCCGAGGCTGGGCGACGAGTCGCTGCGTATGACGGTGCGCCGGCGCTGGGTGCGGGCGCAGGAGGGCATGCCCCGCGAGGCGACCTACTACGTCTCGGTCGTCCGGCGGGGCACACACGTCTCGGTCGTGCTCGACCACGGCTGGGAGGGCGCGGCGACGAGTCCGGCGGAGATCTTCAAGGTGATGGCGGAGGCGGCCGAACGCACCCCCGCCTCCTGACGGCGGCCCGGGTGAGGCCCCGCGGGGCCTCACCCGTGTCCGGTCAGCGCAGACCCAGGTCCCGCGCGATGACCATGCGCTGGATCTCGGAGGTGCCTTCGCCGATCTCCAGGATCTTGCTGTCGCGCCACATGCGGGCGACCGGGAACTCGTTCATGAAGCCGTACCCGCCGTGGATCTGCGTGGCGTCCCGGGCGTTGTCCACCGCGACCGTGCTGGCGTGCAGCTTCGCGATGGCCGCCTGGCGCTTGAAGTCCACGCCCGCGACCAGCCGCTGCGCGGCGTCGCGCCAGGCCAGCCGCGCGGTGTGGGCACGCGTCTCCATGTCCGCGATCATGAACTGGATCGCCTGGTACGAGCCGATGGTGTGGCCGAACGCCTCGCGCTGCGACGCGTACTTGAGCGACTCGTCGACGCAGCCCTGGGCCAGGCCCGTGGACAGCGCGGCGATGGCGATCCGGCCCTCGTCGAGGATCTGCAGGAACTGCGCGAAGCCCCGGCCCCGCTGCCCGAGCAGGTTCTCCACCGGCACCCGGCAGTCGGTGAAGGTCAGCTCGTGAGTGTCCGAGCTGCACCAGCCGACCTTGGAGTAGCCGGGCGCGACCGTGAAGCCGGGCGTGCCCGACGGCACGATGATCGAGGAGATCTCGTTGTCGCCGGTCCGCGCGGTGACGGTGACCAGGCTGGTCATCGTGGTGCCCGAATTCGTGATGAAGGCCTTGCTGCCGTTGATGATCCATTCGGTGCCGTCCTCGGACAGCCGCGCCGTGGTGCGCGTGCCGCCCGCGTCCGAGCCCGCGCCCGGCTCGGTCAGCCCGAACCCGGCCAGCGCCTCCCCCTTGATCAGGGCAGGCAGCCAGCGCTTCTTCTGCTCGTCGCTGCCGAACCGGTAGATCGGCATCGCGCCCAGCGAGATCGCCGCCTCCAGCGTGATGGACAGCGACGAGTCGACCCGGGCCAACTCCTCCAGCACGATGCACAGGGCGAGGTAGTCGCCGTCCATGCCGCCGAACTCGCTCGGGAAGGGCAGCCCGAACAGCCCCATCTCGCCCATCTGGCGGACCAGGTCGTACGGGAACTCGTGCCGCTCGTACAGGTCGCCGATCACCGGCGCCACCTTGTCCTGGGCGAAGCGGCGCACGGTGTCGCGCAGCTCGCGGTGCTCCTCGGACAGCCCGAAGTCGGTCATCACGGCCTCTCTCAAACGGGAGTCACGCCGTGTCGGCGGCGTGAGAAGTGACGGTCCTTGCCCTGTGCGGCGCGGTACCGCTGGATGAGCTCGTCGCGGAGCCGGTCGGGCTCCACGATCGTGTCGATGACCAGCTCGCTGGCGAGCCGGACGATGTCGATGTCGGTCTCGTACTCGGCCCGCTTGGCGGCGACGAACGCCTCCCGCTCGGCCTCGTCCTCGATCGCGGCGATCTTGTTGGCGTAGACGGCGTTCACCGCGGCCTCGGCGCCCATCACGGCGATCTTGGCGGTGGGCAGCGCGATGGTCGCCTCGGGCATGAACCCGGGCCCGGCCATCGCGTACAGGCCGGCGCCGTACGCCTTGCGCACCACGACGCAGATCTTCGGCACGGTCGCCTCGCTGATCGCGGAGACCATCTTCGCGCCGTGCCGGATGATGCCCTGCTTCTCGACCGCGCTGCCGACCATGAAGCCCGGCACGTCGCACAGGAACAGCAGCGGCACGTTGAACGCGTCGCACAGCTGCACGAAGCGGCTGGCCTTGTCGGCCGAGTCGACGAACAGCACCCCACCCTTGTGCAACGAGTTGTTGCCCACGATGCCCACGACCTGGCCGTCGAGCCGGCCGAAGCCGATCGTCAGCTCCTTGGCCCAGCGCGCCTGGATCTCGAAGTACTCCCCGCCGTCGAGCAGGCCCTTGACCAGCTTGCGCATGTCGAACGCGCGGCGCTCGCTCTCGGGCACGATCGCGGCCAGGTCGGTCTCCGGCGCGGGCATCGGCTCCAGCGCGGGCGGCTGCTCGGTCCAGTTGGCGGGCAGGAAGGACAGGTAGCGCCGGACCACGCCGAGCGCCTCATCCTCGTCCTTGCACAGGAAGTGGCCGACGCCGGACTGCTCGGTGTGCACCTTCGCGCCGCCCATCGCCTCCAGCGTGGTCTTCTCCCCGGTGACCATCTCGACCATGCGGTCCGAGCCCAGGTACATCGAGGCGTTGCCGTCGACCATGGCGACCACGTCGCAGAAGGCGGGGATGTACGCGCCGCCCGCGGCGCTCGGCCCGAACAGGGCGCACACCTGCGGGATGCTGCCCGAGGACTTCACCTGCTGGTAGAAGATGTTGCCCGCGCCCCGGCGGCCGGGGAACAGGTCGACCTGGTCGGTGATCCGCGCCCCGGCGGAGTCGACGAGGTAGACCATGGGCACGCCCTGGCCGTACGCCCGCTCGATGATCCTGATGATCTTCTCGACGGTGCGGGCGCCCCAGCTGCCGGCCTTGACCGTGGAGTCGTTGGCCATCAGGCACACCGGGCGGCCGTCGATGGTCGCCTGACCGGTGATCACGCCGTCGGCGGGCAGCCCGTGGGCCTGCGCGTTGGCGAAGATCCCGTCCTCGACGAACGAGCCCTTGTCGACCAGGCGCGCGATGCGCTCGCGCGCGAAGAGCTTGCCCTTGGCCTCGTTGGCGTGGTGGTACTTCGGCGCCCCACCGGCCCCGATGCGCTCTCTCAGCTCATCCAGCCCCTCGTGCATACCGACGCCTCTCCTCCCACAGCGCAACCTGAACGATAGTTAAGTTACCACCAGCTGAGACAACCCACCTCCCCCGACCGCCCCACCCCCCGCCGCAACTCTTAAGAAGTCGCGGCCTCAGGCACGTTCGAAAGCGGCAAGTCTTTAAGAGTTGCGGCAGGTGGGGGTACGCGAAAGGGCCGGCGCGCGTCCGCGCCGGCCCTTTCAGTGGGGAAGATGTGTCAGCAGAAGTTGGCGGTGGAGCCGCCGACGCTGGAGGCGTTGGCGTTGCCCAGGAGCGCGCCCACGGCCACGCCCGACACGTCGATCGGGGCCTGGACCGGCACGAACACCTGGTTGCCGCTCAGGATCCCCGAGTTGGCGAAGGTGTTCCAGTTCAGCTCGCAGGTGCTCGGCGCGGCGTGCTGCCACTTCTTGCGCTGGTTCAGCTGCTGCTTCATCTGCTGCTGCTGGGCGCCGATGCCGACGCTGGCGCTGGTGTTGCCGACCGCGCTGGTCAGGCCGCTGGTCAGCCCGTTGATCGGCAGCAGGCCGGTGATCATGTCCAGCGGGGAGTTCTCCGTCACGCCGCTCTCGATCGGAGCCGCCGTGGACACGAAGTCCTTCTTCTTGTTCTTGTGCTTGTGCCAGTTCGGCTCGCCGTAGGGCTGCGGGTACGGGTTCTCGTTGCCGTCTTCACCGGGCTCGCCGGGCAGATTGGCCGCCGACCCGCCGACGCACCACGCGTTGGCGTTGCCGAGCACCCCGACGCCCACGCCGCAGGCGTCGATCGGGACCTGGATCGGAGCCAGCACCTGGTTGCCGCTCAGGATCCCCGAGTTGCCGAGGCTGCTCCAGTCGGTGGCGAGCGCGTCCTCGCCGTAGTTGGCCTCGCTGCCGCCGGTGCAGCTGGCGTTGGCGTTGCCCAGGATGCCGATGGCGATCCCGCAGATGTTGATCGGGGCCTGCACCGGCAGCTTGATCTGGTTGCCGCTGCCGATACCGCTGTTGAAGGAAGAGTTCCAGTTGTCGGCCGCGTGCGCGCCCGTACCGCCGATGAGCAGCACGCCGGCGGACAGGACGCCGACCTTCACGGACGTCTTGGTCCACGTGCCCAGCGAAGTCGCAGTCATGTGAATCGCAGTGCCTTTCGATCTGGAATTGCCACGGGGAGATGCAGTGTCTTGCCATGTCACGGCCGCTTTGCGGAGCGTCCTGTGTGCACGATGAGCGCACCGGAGCGCGGTTGCCCCGGCTGTCGACGCGCGCCCGTAGTCACCTGATTCGGCTCGTACAAATAGGGCATTTATGACATCGCAGGGGTCAACGAGCTTGCCATTCCTCGGACACGGATGGCCGACCCGATCACCTAGGGCGGCAAATGCCATTCGTTGCACGAATTACGGCTTATGTCCGAATTGCTCCGCCTTCAAAACGCAGCAATGGTCAGATAGCCGACAGGGAGTGACCGACGGTCACTCCCTGTCATTGTTGGCGCGGCCCGATTTCAGCAGGCCGTGGTGGCCGCGCAGATACGTGCCACCGCCTTGTCCGCGAGGTCCTGGGCGAGCGCGACGTCCGCCGCACCGGGCGTGGCCGGGAACGTGAGAGAGAGCTCGGTGTACACCGCACCTACTCGTACCAGCACCAGCAGCGTGCGAGGGCTCATCCGGACCAGCAACGCCTCGTCGCCGGCGAATCCCGTTGCGATGATCTCGAACTCGACGTGGGTCTCCCGGTGGTCCAGGACCGCGCAGTGCTCGAATCCGGCCCGTTCGTGGGCGATCAGCTCCCCGGCCGAGCGGGCCGACCCGTAGCCGGTCACCTGCTGCACGACGTGCACCGCGTCCTGACCGGCCGCCAGCACCCGCTGCCGGGACGAATCCCGCGCCCCGGACAGCTGCGGCCGGACAGGCTTGCCGTCCCACTGGCCCTTCTCCTGGCACAACCCGGTGACGTACCGGTAGTTCTCGCCCAGGTACTCGCCCCCCTGCACCCGGTGCGCGGGGCTGACGTCGGCGGCCCGGAGCATGGCGTCCAGCGGGATCACCGTGTCGAAAGGCACCGCGGGGCTCGGCGAGGTCAGCCTCGGCCGGACCGAGGGCGACGGGCTCAGCTGCGGCACCACGGTGATCGACGGGCGGGCCGTCAGGGTGGGCGCGGGCTCCCCGGGCCGGCCGCCGAGCACGAACGCGGCACCGGCGACGACGGCGAGGGCCGCCACACCGGCGGCGGTCATGCCCACCGTACGCACGCGGCGTCGGCGCTCCCCCCGGCCGCGGATCTCTGCGGGTGAGGCCCAGGTCGTCGCCGGCATGTCTGCTCCGAACCCGTCGAGCTGCTGGGAGATGTCGTCACGCATAGCTGTTCCCCGTCTCGGTGCTGAGCAGGTGGGCGAGGGCCTGCCGGCCCCGGGAGAGACGCGCCTTGACCGTGCCCTCGGCGACCCCGGTCTCGGCCGCGATCTCGGCGACCGACCGGCCCGCGATGTGGTGCAGCACGATCGCGGTGCGCTGCGCCTCGGGGATGCCGCGCAGCGCGGCAACCAGCGCGACGGTGTTCTCGTCGGGCGGGGCCGCGCTCGGCTCGCCGCCGTGCCGGCGGTGCGCGGTGAACATGCTGCGGGCCCGCCGCCAGCGGCTCACCGCGATGCGGAAGGCCACGGTGCGCACCCACGCCTCGGGATCGTCGTACGCGGCGACCTTGCGCCAGTTCTGCCAGGCCCGCGCGTAGGCCTCCTGCACGACATCCTGTGCTTCCTGCACGTCACCGGTGACGGCGTACGCACAGCGCAGCATCCGCTGCCTGCTGCCCAGATAGAACTCGTCGAACACGGGTGGTGACATCCAGGGCTCCCCCGGTGGTGGGTGTCAGGTCACCCACAAGTCACGCGCGCACCCGGCGGCCGGTTGCGTACGAACTTCGGACCGCGCCGCGGCGCCGGACCGGTCAGCTCACGGTGCGGCTGCGCGGGCCGGCCCGCAGCACGCCGGACGGCAGCTCGCGGCCGACGATCTGCTCGGCGAGCCGGGCCGCGTCGATCAGCTTCTCCAGGTCGATCCCGGTGTCGATGCCCATGTCGTGCAGCATGTGCACGACCTCCTCGGTGGCCACGTTGCCCGACGCGCCCGGCGCGTACGGGCAGCCGCCCAGGCCGCCGACGCTGGCGTCGTACTCGGTGATGCCGAACTCCAGCGCGGTGAGGATGTTGGCGAGACCGGTGCCGCGGGTGTTGTGGAAGTGCAGCAGCATCGGCACGTCCGGGTGCCGCTCGCGGACGATCGACAGCAGCTCGCGGACCCGGCGCGGGGTGCCCATGCCGGTGGTGTCGCCGAAGGCCACCCGGTCCGCCCCGTCGGCGACGACGCGGTCGACGATGGCGGCCACCCGCTTCGGATCCACGTCCCCCTCGTACGGGCATCCGAAGCTCGTCGCGATGATCACCTCGGCGGTCGAGCCGCCCTCGTGCAGCGCCGGGATGAGCTGGGCGATCTCGTCCAGCGACTCCTCGGTGGCCCGGTTGATGTTGCGGCGGTTGTGCGTGTCGCTGGCCGAGACCACCACCTCGACCTCGGTGAAGCCGCCGGCCAGGGCCCGCTGGGCGCCGCGCAGGTTGGGCACCAGCGCGCTGTAGCGCACCTTCGGGTCGCGCGCGGCCGTGCTCCAGACCTCGTCGGCGTCGGCCATCTGCGGAATGGCCTTGGGGTGCACGTATGACACCGCCTCGATGCGGCCGACGCCGGTGGCGCTCAGCGCGTCGATCAGCCTGACCTTGTCGGCGGTGGGCACGGGGTCCTCGTTCTGCAGCCCGTCACGCGGGCCCACCTCACGAATCGACACCCGGTCCGGCAGCACAGCACCCATGCCGCCACCTTAACCCTCGTTAACCTCAGCTGCCCACCCCTCCCCTGGCCTGGCTGTTCGCCATACCTTCACAAGGATTTGAGGTATTCACTCATGTCTCTGCCCAACGCATCCCCCCTTCGACGCGTCTCTACGAACGACAGTCCAAGGCGGACTGATCGAACGGACGGGGAGGAACATGCGATCCAGCAGAGGAACGAGGGCAATGCTGGCCGGGGGGATCGTCGCCGCGCTACTGATGGCCGCGCCCGGCACCGCGGGCGCGGAACAGGCCGCCTCACCACTGGCCGCCAGACCCGCACCGGGCAACACGAAGACGCAGACCGTCGCGCTGATCACCGGCGACCGGGTATCGGTGCACGGTGACGGCCGGCTCAGCCTGACGCCGCGGGACGGGGTGACCTACCGCAGCTACCGGGTCAAGGACCACCAGTACGTCATCCCGTCCGACGCCGTCGCGCTGCTCGCGGCGAACCGCCTGGACAAGCGGCTGTTCGACATCACCGAGCTGCTCGCCGTCAAGGCCGCGCGCAAGGCCGCGCTGCCGCTCATCGTCTCCGGTGCGACCTACGCGCCGGGCCTGACCGCCGAGCGCCGGCTGCCCGCGGTGAAGGGCTTCGCCGCCGAGGTGCCGGAGGAGTCCCTGGCCGCGCAGTGGCAGGCGACCCGCAAGGCGAGCACCGGCAAGATCTGGCTCGACGCCGTACGCAAGCCGGCGCTGGACCAGAGCGTCCCGCTGATCGGCGCGCCCGCGGCCTGGTCCGCCGGGTTCGACGGCACGGGTGTGAAGGTCGCCGTGCTCGACACCGGCGTCGACATCTCCCACCCCGACCTGGCTGGCAAGATCAGCGCCCGGCAGAACTTCACCGAGGGTGAGGAGGACGACCTCGACCGGGTCGGTCACGGCACGCACGTCGCCTCGACCATCGCGGGCAGCGGGGCCGGCTCCGGCGGCAAGTACAAGGGTGTCGCGCCCGGTGCTTCGCTGCTCGACGGCAAGGTCTGCGTCGAGTACGGCTGTGCCGAGTCCTGGATCCTGGCCGGTATGCAGTGGGCCGCGGAGTCCGGGGCCGACGTGGCCAACATGAGCCTCGGCGGCACCAACACCCCGGAGGTCGACCCGCTGGAGCAGGCCGTCAACGACCTGACCGCGCAGTACGGCACGCTGTTCGTGATCGCGGCGGGCAACGCCGGGTCGGACGAGAGCGTCGGCTCGCCGGCGACCGCCGAGGCGGCGCTGGCCGTCGGGGCGTTCACCAAGACCGACGAGCTGGCCGTGTTCTCCAGCCGGGGCCCCAGCGCCGACGGCTGGGCGGTCAAGCCGGAGATCGCCGCGCCCGGTCAGGAGATCGTGGCCGCACGCAGCAAGGACGGCTTCCTCGGCGAGCCGGGTCAGCTGTACATGCCGCTGGACGGCACGTCGATGGCCACCCCGCACGTCGCGGGCGCGGCCGCGCTGCTGACCCAGGTGCACCCGGGGTGGACCGCGGCGCAGCGCAAGGCCGCGCTGATGGCCTCGGCGAAGCCGTCCGCCGACATCGGCGTGTTCGCGCAGGGCGCGGGCCGCGTCGACGTGGCTCGGGCGATCACCCAGCAGGTGACGACCAGCCCCACGGCGGTCACGTTCGGCCTGCAGGAGTGGCCGCACGAGGACGACGAGGTGCGCACCAGCACCGTCACGTACCACAACGGCGGCAGTGCCGCGGTGACCCTGCAGCTCGCCCTCACCGGCGCGCCCGCCGGGATCTTCGCGCTGGGCGCCGACTCCGTCACGGTGCCGGCCGGGGGCGACGCCTCGGTGACCATCACGGCCGACACCCGCCAGGGTGGCGACCTCACCGGCGGTGTCGGCGGCCGCATCACCGCGACCGCGGACGGCGTCTCCGTGCAGACCCCGTTCGGCATCGTCCGGGAGGAGCTCAAGCACGCGGTCAAGGTCACCGCGACCGAGCGGGACGGCGACCCGGCCGAGAACGCGCTGACCGTGCTGTTCGACCTCGAGAACTTCCGGGACTACGTGGTGTCCGGGGCGAGCGGCGAGCTGCGCCTGCCGCCGGGCAAGTACTTCGCGTTCAGCTGGGTCGACGAGGTCGACGGCGACGACTACTCCACCACGCAGCTGGTGTACCCGCTCTACACCGTCGGCGGCGCGCAGACGCTGGCGATGGACGCGCGGGGCGCCGGCAACTTCGACGTCACCGTGCCCGACCCGAAGGCCGACGTGCTGCTGGCGGCGCTCGACGTCAGCATGAGCTACCAGGACGCCGGCATCAGCGTCGGCGTGCTGGCCGAGAAGTTCGGCAACATGTACGCCAAGCAGCTCGGCCCGAAGAAGGTGCCCGGCCTCACCTCGGCGCTCACCGGCACGCTGGCCGAGCTCGGCGAGGAGGGTGACCCGGCGCTGTCGCCGTACTCCTACAACCTCGGCTGGCACAAGGCCGACGGCATGATGGCCGGGCTGACCAAGCACCTGCGCTGGGCCGACCTCGCCAAGGTCGAGTCCGGGCACGGGCTGCTCGACAAGGGCACCAACGGCGTGAAGCTCAACTTCATCGCGCCGCCCGGCGGTGGCGGCGGCTGGGCGACCGGCTGGCCGACCCCGCTGCCCTACCAGCGGACCGACTACTACACCACCAGCACGCCGTGGTCGGTCGAGTTCATGGTGGAGAAGCCGGCCGAGGGCGAGGACTGGCCGGAGACGGTGTCCGACAACGCGGCCGTGGTGACCTACCGGGCCGGCAAGACCTACCGGGAGCAGTGGAACAAGGGTGTGTTCGGGCCCAGCGTGGCACCGCTCTTCCCGGGTGACCAGGCGGCCGTGCGCGAGGGCGACCTCATGTTCGTCGGTCCCGCGCTGCTCGGCGACGGGCAGGGCCGGGCCGGCTTCGGGCAGATCACCGGCGGCCGGGGCGCGCTCTACCGCAACGGCGAGCTGATCGCCGAGGCGGCGGACGGGCCGTACGTGTTCGTCGAGGAGGTGGACCCGGCCAAGGCCTCGTTCCGCTTCGACGGCAGCCTGGAGCGCGACTCCCGGCTCACCACGAAGATGTCGGTGAGCTGGACGTTCCGTTCGGGCCACGCGGACAAACCGGCCTCGCTGCCGCTGACCGCGGTCAGTTTCGCGCCGAAGCTGGACGCGAACAACGTCGGCAAGGCCGGCGGCCTGGGCGTCTACCCGGCGACCTTCACCCAGACCGAGGGCTCCGGCCGCGTGGTCAAGCTGGTGGTGAAGGCGTCGTACGACGACGGCAAGACCTGGGTCAAGGTGCCGGTGCTGTGCGTCGGCGGCGAATGGGTGGTCATGGTGGCGCACCCGAAGGCGGGCGGCTTCGTGTCGCTGCAGGCTTCGGGCGCGGACTCGAAGGGCAACACCTTCGACCAGACCGTGATCCGGGCGTACGAGATCCGCTGATCAGGTGACGAAGGGGCCTGGCGACCACGGTCGCCGGGCCCCTTCCCATGTCCGGTCAGCGCATCCGCGAGACCAGGCCGGTGTCGTAGTCGCCCGAGACGAACTCGGCGTTGTCCATCAGCTCGGCGAAGAACGGCAGGTTGTTCTTCGGCCCGATCAGCTCGAACGCGGCGACCGCCGCCTTGGCCCGGACGATGGCCTCGGCCCGGTCGGCCCCGTACACGATGACCTTGGCCATCAGCGAGTCGTAGCTCGGGGTGACGACGTTGCCCTCGGCGTAGCCGGAGTCCACCCGCACGCCGTCGCCGGTCGGCTCGATCCAGGTCTTGATCGCACCGGGGCCGGGCAGGAAGCGCTTCGGGTCCTCGGCGTTGATCCGCAGCTCGATGGCGTGGCCCTGGGACGCCAGCGTGGACGGCTCGAACTGCACCGGCAGGCCGGCAGCGACGCGCAGCTGCGCCTCGACCAGGTCGAGGCCGAAGACCAGCTCGGTGACCGGGTGCTCGACCTGCAGCCGGGTGTTCATCTCCAGGAAGAAGAAGTCGCCGGTGGCCGGGTCGAACAGGCACTCGACGGTGCCGGCGTTGCGGTAGCCGACAGCCTCGCCCGCGCGGACCGCGGCGGCCAGCAGCTTCTCGCGCTGCGCGGGGGTGAGCGCCGGGGACGGCGACTCCTCGACCAGCTTCTGGTTGCGCCGCTGCACCGAGCACTCCCGCTCACCGAGGGCGAGCACGGTGCCGTCGGCCAGGCCGAGGATCTGCACCTCGACGTGGCGTACCCGGGGAAAGTAGCGCTCCAGCAGCACGGAGCCGTCGCCGAACATGCGCTCGGCGAAGCCACGCACCTGCTCGTACTGCGCGGTCAGCTGGGCGGCGTCGTTCGCGACGGCCATGCCCATGCCGCCGCCGCCGGCCGCGGCCTTGACCATGACCGGGTAGCCGATCTCCTCGGCGGCGGCCAGCGCGGCCTCGACGGTCGCGGCCGGGTCGGCGGTGCCCGGGGCGACCGGCACTCCGGCGGCGGCCATCAGGTTACGTGCGTTGATCTTGTCGCCCATCGCGGTGATCGCGTCGGGACCGGGCCCCACCCAGATCAGGCCGCTGTCCACGACGGTACGGGCGAAGTCGGCGTTCTCGGAGAGGAAGCCGTAGCCGGGGTGGATCGCCTGCGCCCCGGTCTGCTTCGCGGCGGCGAGGATCGCCTCGGCATTGCGGTAGGACTCGGCCGGGTTGGCCGGTCCGACGCACACCGCCTCGTCGGCCTCGCGCACGAACGGCAGCTCGGCGTCGGCCTCGGAGTACACCGCGATGGTCCGGATCCCCAGGCCCCTGGCGGTGCGGATGATGCGCCGGGCGATCTCCCCCCGGTTCGCGACCAGCAACGACTCGATCATGCCCGCGTCCCTCCTACGCTCCAGACAACCACACCGAGCCTAAACGCACGTTAAGTTCCACGCACCCACTGGGGCCGCCGCACCGCGCAGACCAGCGGTTTCGGGGAAACTGCGGTTTCCGGGCACGCCGAAGGCGCAGTTTCCCGGAAACTGCGGAACGGGCGGGGCGGGTCAGCCCAGGAGGGCGGCCAGGGCGGCGGCGCGGAGGAGGGTGGCGCGGCGCTGGCGTTCGACCTCGCCGCCGAGGAAGGGGGTGGAGTTCATGAGGCCGAAGGCGGCGTGGGCGAGCACGCGGGCCTCGCCGCCGGTGACGTCGCTGCGCACCGAGGTCAGCACCTGGACCCACTCCTCGACGTACTGGCGCTGCAGGCGGCGGATCTCCCGGCGGGGCTCCTCGGGCAGGCGGTCCAGCTCGTGCAGGTGCAGGGCGATCACGGCGGGGTTGGCCAGCGCGAACTCGACGTGGAAGTCGACCAGGGCCTCGACCGCGGCGCGCGGGTCGCCGGGGTGCGCGGAGACCTGACCGCGGCCGCCCGCCAAAAGGCCCTCGCTCACCGGCATCAGCGCGGCGACGAGCATCGCCTCCTTGCCGGCGAAGTGGTGGTAGAGGGCGGGCCCGGTGACACCGGCCGCGGTGCCGATGTCGTCCATGGACACGCCGTGATAGCCGCGCGCCGCGAACAGTCCGACGGCGATCTCGAGGATCTCCTCACGTCGCGACCTGCGCGCCGGCTTCGCTGGGGGGGTGTCTACCTGCTGCTCCACTGCCGTCACCCGAGACATGCTACTCGCCGGTCAAGCCGCAGCTTAACGTCCGTTTAGTCCAGTTCAAACCCATATTCCCCGGCCAGCTGGCGGGCTTCCTCGCCCCGGCCGCACTGCATCAGCGCGTGGGCGAGCGCGTACGCCGCCCGCGGCAGCGTCGCCGAGTCCCGGGGCAGGCCGTTGAGCACCTCCCGCAGCAGCCGCTCGGCCTCCTCGGCCCGGCCCAGCGTCAGCAGCACCTCGCCCATGGTCAGGTCGGCCAGGAACGCCTCCCCGAACGCCTCCAGCCCCCGGAACCGCTCGGCCGCGCCGCGCACCCGGGCCAGCGCCGCCTCCGGATGACCCGCGCCGACCATGGCGCGCGCCCCGTCCAGGGCGAGCCAGGCCAGCTCGTACTGCGCCTCCGGCTCCTTGGCCAGCCCCGGCGGCAGCTCCGCCGCCGCGGCGTCGGCCAGCTCCACCGCCTGGCGGGCCCGCTCCGGGTCGTCGGCGTACATCGCGGCCACGGCCTGCCGGCGCCGGGCGCGCATCTCGTCGAGCGGCAGCCGCGCCATCCGGTACGCGGCGGCGGCCGAGCCGAGCCTGGTCGCCGCGAGCGCGTCACGATCGAGGTCGAACAGCAGCTCACCGGCCTGTTCCAGGACCCGCGCCCGCCCCGCGGCGTTGTCGAACCCGTCCAGGTTCGCCGCGAGCTGATCGAGGTAGGACAGCGCCTGGTCGGTCTCCCCCAGCCGCTGGTAGATCGCGGCCAGCAGGTGGCGTACCTGGTCGGCGAGGTTCTGGTTGCCGGCCCGGTCCGCGCCGTGCACCGCCTCCTCGGCGACCTCGGCGGCCTCCTCCACCCGGCCGGTGTTGAACAGCGCCACGGACAGGTGGAAGCGGGCGTGCTCGGCGTCGTCGCCCTGCTCCTCCCCCGCCTCGGGCTCGCCGGCGATCCGGGCGACCATGGCGACCAGGTCGTCGACCGCCTCCCGGGCCCGCGGCGTGCCCGCCAGCAGGACGGCCCGCCGCTCGCGGACCTCGCGCTCCAGCGGCTCGGGCAGCGCCCGGGCCAGCGCCCGGTCGAACGCCGCCGCCGCGCCCGCGTTGTCGTCGAGCATGCTCAGGCCCTGGCCGAGGAAGAACTCGCCCAGCCCGATCAGCTCGTCCTGATCCTCGGCGACGGCCTGCTCGATCAGATCCCGGGCCGCGGCCACGGACTCCTGCACCCGACCGTCCGCGCCCAGCGCCTGCGCCCGCAGCAGCATGACCTGCAGCCGCACCCGCGCACCCGGGTCGGGCTCGCCGACCCCGGCGATCCGGTCCAGCTCGCGCAGCGCCTCGCCCGGCTGCTGGGCGTGCAGCAGCGCGACCGCGAGCCGGCGCAGCGCCCCGGCCTGGTCCTTCGGCCCGCCGTGCGCCAGCAGGTAGTCCGAGGAGGCACGGACCTGCGCCAGGCCCTCCTCCGGCTGGCCGTGCCGGCTGCGGTGCAGCCCCAGCCGGCCCCGGATCCGCTGGCAGCGCACCTCGTCCCCGGCCGCGGTGTACCGCTCCAGCGCCTCGGTCCAGGCGTGCTCGGTCTGCTCGGCCGTCTCGCCGTGCAGCCGCATGCCGCGCAGGTCGGCGAGCCGCCCCTGCTGCAGCGCGGTCAGCCCGGCCGCGCCGGTGAACGGCTCGATGAGCTGCCACAGCGCCTCCGAGCGGGGCTCGTCGTCACACCGCAGCGCCTCCTCGATCAGGTCGAGCAGCAGGTCCAGGCCGGCGTCCGCGGGCACGTCCGGCAGACCCGCCACCACCGGCGGGGCCGCGGCCGCGGGCGTACGCCGCACCGCCGCGCCCACCCGCGCGGTCAGGCTCAACGGCAGCCGCTCCGCCGGCGGCTCGGCCGCCAGCAGCGCCGCCACCCGGGCGCTCTGCGCGAGCGTGCCGTTGCGGGCGTCGAAGCTCTTCGCCAGCGCGCCGGCCCGCTCCGCGAGGTGCTCGGCCAGCTCCGCGATGCTCTGCTCCGTGCCGTACACCGGCTGCGCCCCCTGCCCGGTGGCGGCCAGCAGCCGCAGCACCAGCGCGGCCGCGGCGGCGAACTCCAGCTCGACCATCGGCGAGGACGCCTCGGCCAGCCAGGGCAGATGCCGCTCGACCAGTTCCAGCCCGCGTACGGCGTTGCCGCTCACCCCGAGGAAGTACACGTGCTCGGCGATCGTGCCGAGTTTGCCGTGGTCACCTCGGATGGTGCGGTAGGCCTGGTGGTGCGCCTTGCGCGCCTCGTCGAACCGGCCCGTACGCAGGTACGGCAGCAGCAGCGCGGTGAGGATCTCCTGCGGCTGCTCGGCGCAGGTCAGCCGTCCCGCCAGCACCGGCGCGGTGAGCTCGATGGCCTCCGCGTCACGGCCGCGCTCCGTCAGGTGCCGCACCTGGTCGGTCGGGTCGCACCCGACGCAGTCCGAGTTGCCGTCGCGCGGGGCCGCCACCCACCGCTCGTAGTGCAGGTCGGCGGCAGCGCGGTCACCCAGGTGGAAGGCCAGCAGCCAGCGGTGCTTGTGCACGGCCTGCAGGCTGTGCCCGCCCTCCTCGAAGCGGCGCTGCATGTCGTCGAGCACCGCGTACGTCCGGGCGAGCGGCACGTCCGGGAAGCGGGTCGCCGCGTTGATCACGTACTTGTAGTGCCAGAGCAGCAGGTATTCCTGGTCCCCGTACCGTTCCGGATAGGAGTCGAAGCGGGCCAGGCACCAGGAGAACGTCACGAACCCCTCGGCCGGCCGGCCGGCGCGCTGATACGCCTCCGTGGCCGCCATCCGGGCGTGGAACCGCAGCGGCTCGTCACCGAGCGCGTCCGCCTGGGCGATCGCCTCCTCGGCCAGCGCCACCTGACCCGCACCTCGGGGGGCGTCCCAGCACTGCTCGATCAGCGCGCGGATCCGGTCGGGGTTGGGGTTGCTCATGGAGCGCGGTTCTCCTCGTCGGTGCTCACGCCCGGCTCCGTGGGTCCGGCTCAGGTAGAGACGCGGTGGGCGGGGCCAAAGGGTGGCGGCGAACCGCGACCACTTGTGTACACGACGGCTCGGCCCGCCCGGCGGTGATCCGCCGGCCCGGCAGGTCGATCACGTCTGGTGAACCGCCCTGAAACGAGTGCTCCACGTCGGACACCGTACCTGGACGCGGCGGTGCGCGCGCGACACGGCCGAACGGGCGACGCCCCAGGGGGAGCCGCCCGCCGGCCTTCAGCGGGTCCCGGTCACTCGTAGCAGTCCTGATTCCGCAACTGCAGGCTGATCTGGATCACCGATGTGTGGCCCATCTCGATCCGGTATCTGGCCGCGGGGTTGCCAGGCACGTCCACGTACCCGCGCCCGATCGGGCGATCCGGTTCGACGACGGATTCCCAGCTCGGGTAGATGGCGATCAGCTCGTCATAGGTCATGCCGAGACGCAGCCCCTCCGGGGTCTCGACGCCCGGCATGGCGTAGATCGCCGCGAGGCCGAGCCGCTTGGAGAAGAACAGCTTCCCGTCCACGTCGTACTCATCCTCGGGTGCCGGGGTCCCCGTGAGGACGGCGCTGCTGTCGCACGTCATGCTGTCGTCGATCTTCCCGTTCGCGTCCACCAGGCCCGTTGCGAGGGCCTCGGCCGGGTTCTGCCCGAGCCGGAGATCGCCGTAGCCCAGCGGCCCGAGCACCAGTTTCGCGGGACTGTGCGCGATGGACGGGGTCACCGCGGGCGAAGGCGTCGCGGAGGGGGAAGGTGCGCCGCTGGGCGACACCGCGACCTGCGTCGACGTCGCGGGGTCCGGCGGTCCCTGGCTGCCGCGGTCCAGGGAGGCGTATGCCAGCGCCGGCGCGGCCAGCAGCAGCACCCCGAGCACGCTCAGTGCGGCTGTGGTGCGGGCCCGGCGGCGCTTGACGGTGTGCCTCACGGCGCCCGTGCCGGTGGCGCGTACCGACGGTGCCGCGGCCGCGGCGAAACCCGCGAAGGCGTCCGTGATCAGGTCGTCGTCGAAGTCGGTCATCTCAGTTCTCCTTCTTGAGCTGGGCGGCGAGCGCGGCGCGGCCGCGGCTGAGCCAGGATTTGACGGTGCCCTCGGCGACACCCTCCTGCGCGGCGATCTCCGCGACCGGCAGCTGCGCCATGTAGTGCAGGACCACCGCCCGCCGCTGCTGGGCCGGGATCTTCGCGAGCGCCCGGGTGAGCGCGACCCGGTCCGGATCGGGCCCCGCGGTGTGCTCCTCGCGCTGGCGGCGCAGGAAGTTCAGCGCCGTACGCCGGCGGCGGAAGTTGCTCGTCGCCAGGTTCCAGGCGACCCGGCGCACCCAGGCCACCGGCTCGTCGTACCTGCTGATCCGGCTCCAGCGGGCGTAGGCCCGGCACAGCGCCTCCTGTACCAGGTCCTGCGCCTCGCCGAGATCACCGAGGTAGGCGTACAGCTGCAGGCTGAGCGGCGTGAAACTCGCCGCGTAGAACTCGTCGAAGTCGCGTGCCACGGCGGATGCCGCCGAGTCGGCGACCCAGACCTCCCCGTGTTGCGTGGCCATGGTGGTCACACGGTCCTTCCTCCCCGATGTCACCGGTCGGATCCGGTGGACGGCACCAACACGCGCGATCCTCGGCACCGGTTGCACCCCGATTCCGCCGGCGCGCCGTCGGGACCGATGCTGCGCGTCGCGCTGGGAGGCTTGCGCCGCGGGAGCGGACGCGCGAAGCTGCGGCCATGTCCGCACACGACCGCGCCGCCGCGGCCTGCCGCCACAGCCTGCACGCCCTGGCCAAGATCGGTGACCAGCTCACCGACGAGCAGTGGGCCGCCCCGACCGACTGCCCCGGCTGGTCCGTGGCCGATGTGTACGCCCACGTGGTGAGCCTGGAGCAGTGGATGGCCGACGGCGGCGCCGCCCCGGCGGGCCCGCCGCAGCAGCTGATCGACTCCGGGGTCGAGCAGTGGCGCGGCGCGGCCCGCGGCGAGGTGCTCGCGGCCCTGCACGAGCTGCTGCCGGTGCGCGAGCGCCAGCTCACCGATGAGCTGCGGGCGGCGGACGCGCCCGGCTGGTGGGGGTGGGCGAACACGGCCGTGCCGTTCGCGGTGCAGCTGTCGGCGCGCGCGTTCGACCTGTGGGTGCACGAGCAGGACGTGCGCCGGGCCGTACGCCGTCCCGGCAACCTCGGCTCCCCCGGTGCTCAGAACGCCCGGGACCTGGTCCTGCAGGCGCTGCCCCGGATCGTGGCCAAGAAGGCGGGCGCGGCTGCCGGCTCGGCGGTGCGCTTCACCACGCTGGGCGAGCTGCCGCAGGACTTCGCCGTGTACGTCGACGAGCAGGGCCGCGCCTCGGTGGTGCCGAGCGACACCCACCGGTCCACCGCCCACGCCACGCTGAGCTGGGAGGCGTACACCCTGCTCGCCACCGGCCGCAGCACCCGCGACCGGCAGCAGGTCTGGCTCACCGGCGACGTCGCCCTGGCCGAGAGTGTCCTCGACCACCTGAACATCGCCCCGTGACCCGGCCCCGACCCGGTTCGGGTCAGGCGGCCGGGTCGATCGGGCCGAGCTCGGGGCGTTTGGCGGTGACGGTGTCGCCGGAGGAGCGGCCGGTGAGGCGGCGCTTGATCCAGGGCGCGAGGTAGCGGCCGGCCCAGGCCAGGTCGTCGGCGCGGGCGGCCGGCCAGGACTTCACGGCCGGCCGGGACGGCACGTCCCACCAGGTCGGGTCGGTCGGCACACCGAGCGCCGCGAGCACGTGGGCGGCAGTGCGCCGGTGCCCGGCCGCCGACAGGTGCAGCCGGTCGATGCTCCACAGCGCCGGGTTGGCGTACTCGTGGTCGTTCCACAGGTCGACCAGGCGCGCGCCGTTGCGGTCGGCGACCTCGCCGACGGCCTGGTTGAGGTACCGGATGCGCGGCGCGACCAGGTTGTTGCCGGGCAGCCGCGACATCACGTCGGCGAACCGGAACAGCAGCACGTCCGCGCCGGTGCCGCGGAGCCGGGCCACGGTCGCGTCGAACCGCGCCATCAGGGTCGGCGGGTCGCACTTGCGGCGCAGCACGTCGTTCGCGCCCGCCGCGAAGCTGATCAGGTCGGGCTTCATGGCCAGCGCCGGTTCGAGCTGCTCGCCGACGATGCCGTCGAACAGCCGCCCGCGGATGGCGAGGTTGGCGTAACCGAACCCGGGGGTCACCTGGCCGAGCCGCCCGGCGACCAGATCGGCCCAGCCCCGGAACACCCCGTCGGCGTACGGGTCGTCCATGCCCTCGGTGAAGCTGTCCCCCAGCGCCACATACCTGCTCCAACTCACCGCGACATCTTGCCATCGCGGGCCCTACCGGCGGGTAGTGCCCTTGCGCACACCCGCGCGCGGTGTGGGGAACAGAACCCCTCGCCGCCGTGTTCCATGGGGACGTGCAGATCGAGATCTACTCCGACGTCGTATGCCCCTGGTGCTGGATCGGCGAGCAGCGCCTGCTGAAGGCGCTCGACGGTTTCGACGAACCGGTGACCCTGACCTGGCGCGCCTTCCAGCTCGACCCGTCGGCCGAGCCTGGGCCGCTGGTGGAGTGGCTGGGCCGCCGCTACGGCGGCGAGGCCAACGTGCGGCGGATGTTCACCCAGGTCACCGAGGTCGGCAAGGGTGAGGGCCTCACCATGAACTTCGACCGCGCGATCAACGCGAACACCTTCGACGCGCACCGGCTGATCTGGTGGGCCGGGCAGCACGGCGAGCAGCGCCCGATGGTCGAGGCGCTGCACCGGGCCCACTTCACCGACGGCCTCGACGTCGGCGACCGCGCCGTGCTGGCGGCGGTCGCGGCCGGACTCGGCCACGACGAGCAGGAGATGCGCACACTGCTCGACTCGACCAAGGGCGTGGCCGAGGTGCAGGAGGAGCTGGCCATGGGCCGCGAACTCGACGTCACCGGCGTGCCCATGTTCGTCTTCGCCGGCAAGTACGGCATCAGCGGCGCGCAGGACCCGTCCACGCTGCGCGAGGTGCTCGACGAGGTGAGCCGCCGCGAGAGCAAATCGCCGCTCACGGTCCTGCCCACACCGCGCGGCGCGGTGTGCGACGACGACTCCTGCACGATCTGACCCGCGACAGGAGCCAAAAAGGGCCCTCGATGCCGAGGGCCCTTTTTGGTCTGTTTTGTCGATGTTTCACGTGAAACAAGATCGTCAGTTGCCGATTCGGAAGAGCGCCTTGTCGTCCTCTTTCGCCCGCGCCTTCGCCTGCCGTCGCCGCAGGGCGCGGACGACCACGAAGACCCAGCCGATCGCCGCCGCGATGCCCGCCAGCGTGAAACCCGTGATCAGCAGGTACGTGGAGCCGCCCGTGGTGGCGAAGACGCCCTTGCGGGCACCGGTGTCGACCGCGTCGACGGTCTTGCCGACCCGCATCGAGTCCGGCTCGTCGTACAGGATGACGTCCTTGCGGGTGCTGCCGTCAGCGGTCTCCCATTCGCCGTAGAAGGAGCAGCTGTACTTGCCGCAGTCCTCGCTCATCGCGGTGAACAGGCCGGGAGTGCCGCCACCGGAGTGCGCCTGCCAGGCCGGCACCAGATCTTGGGTGCCGTACAGCAAGCCGATCCCCGCGATGACCGGCAGGCCGATCCACACGAAGAACTTCGCCCGCCAGTTCTCGATCCGTCCCAGGATGCCCATGGCCGCGGAGCCTAGCGGGAGCCCGCCGAGGCCAGACACTGGCCGAACATGCAGAAAGGCGGTGCGGGACCGCAGCCCCGCACCGCTTCACCTCTCCATGGCCGACAGCCGTTCGGCGGGGTTCAGCCGAAAGCCGCCTGAACCAGCATCCGGTTCCCGAGCTGGGCCTTGTCCACCGTGAACTGGGCGACCACCCGGAGGTCCGCGTCCAGGCGGTAAACCTTGCGCGGATCGCCGGACACGCCCACGACCAGCGAACCGTCGGGCAGGAACCACACCGACGAGGCCTCGCCGACCGGGAACGTGACAGGGCGGCCCGAGGTCATGTCGATGACGTCGGCGACGTGCAGCCGCCGGCTCGGGTCACCGGCATCCGTGCTCACCGCCGCGTACCGGCCGTCGTGGGACACCCCCAGCACCACCGCGTCCAAGCCGTGCTCGGTCTCGTACGGCACCGACCGAGGCGCGGTGCCGTCCGCCTTCGTGACGGTCAGCCGTCCCTCGCCGATCGTGCCGCGGAACGGCCCGGTGGCCAGCGCCCGCGCCTCCTTCCAGGCGTCGCGCTCCATCGCGCTGAACTTCCCGCTGCTCGCGTCGACCACGCCGACCGTGCCGGCGTTGTCCATCTTGCCGACGTACAGCCGGGTGGAGTCGGGGCTCCACACCACGTTGCCGGTGCCGAGGCACAGCACCCGGCTGCCCCGCTTCTGCGCCGTGCCGCCACGGACGTCGGCGATCATCAGGTCGCCGCTGGCGCCGCTCGGATCGTCGGCGCTGACAACCCAGGCGACCTGGCGGCCGTCGGGTGAAACGGTGACCGTCTGCCACGGGCAGGCGTCGTCGGCCGGGTGGGTGATCGTCCGCAGCTTCTCCGTACGGGTGACCGGCTCGCAGGTCCCCGGCTCGGGTGTGCCGCAGGGGTAGCTCTCGTGCAGCACGTGGAGCTCGAGCTTCGTCGTGCCGGCCTCCCGCATGAAGTAGTAGTCGCCGGTGACCGCCGGTCGTGCCGAGGCCGACGGCGAGGGCGGCGACGCGGACACGGAGGGCGTCGTGGCGGTATCGGGGTCGGCGCCGCCCCCGCCGGTCATCGCGACGGCGGTGACGCCGGCGCTGCCCAGCAGGACCAGCGACAGCGCGGAGGTCAGCACGGTGCGCCGCACACCGATCCGGTGCGAGGTACGCAGCGCCCGGTCGCGCAGGTCCACCGGGTTCACGTCGTCGGCGAGGTCCGCCAGGCCGGACCGCAGGTTGTCCATCGGGGCGTTCATCGGGCGACTCCGTTCGCGGCGTGCAGGTCGGACAGTTCAGGGGCGATCACACGCAGCCGGGCGAGCGCCTTGGCGGTCTGGGACTTCACCGTGCCGACCGAGACGCCGAGCACCTCGGCGGCCTCGGCCTCGGTGCGGTCCTCGAAGAAGCGGAGCACCAGCACCGCCCGCTGCTTGTCGGACAGCTTCAGCAGCGCTGCCCGCAGGCTGAGCTTCAGTGCCGACGCGCTGGAATGGTCCCCGCCGCGCCCGCGTTCGGGCAGCTCACCGGGCAGCACCTCGGCGACCTTGCCGCGACGCCACCAGGCGACCTGGAGGTGATACATGACCTTGCGGGTGTACGCCTCGGCGTTGCCGCTGTCGTGCAGCCGCCGCCAGGAGCGGTGCGTACGGGCGAGCGCGGACTGGACCAGGTCTTCGGCCAGATGCTGGTCCCCGGTGAGCAGGTAGGCGGCGCGCAGCAGCGCCGGTGAGCGGTGTCGGACGAAGCTGTCGAACTCCGCTGATGGCGAGTCGACCACGTTTGCCCCCGTTGGCTGAGGAGTGGCGGCAGGCGAGGTGTTCCTGCCGTAGTGACGACCTGCAAGATGCGTGCTCCGCGGGGAAGGTTGCCGCCGTCGGCTGAATATTGTTCGCGGGCCGGTTGTGTCGGTCACCAGCCCTGGCCCACAGATCGTTTGCTCGGCTAAGGTTCTGCGCGTGAGCGAGGTAGCCGAGAAGCAGGCCGAACCAGGGACGGCCGTTCCCGCGCGGCGTCGCCGGTTCTTCATGGACACCCGGCCGCTGCGGCACCGGCCGTACCGCCGGCTCTGGACCTCGACCATCGTGACCGCCCTCGGCAGTCAGCTGACCGCGGTCGCGGTGCCCAAGCAGATCTACGACATGACCGGCTCCTCGGTCTGGGTCGGCATCGCCAGCATCTCGGGACTCGCGCCGCTGATCGTCTTCGCGCTGTGGGGCGGCGCGATCGCGGACACCGTCGACCGCCGCCGGATGCTGCTGTTCACCAACTCGGGCATCGCCCTGCTGTGCGTGGTCTTCTGGCTGCAGGCGGCGCTGGACGTGAACTCCATCCCGCTGCTGCTGGTGCTGGTCGCCGTGCAGCAGGCGCTGTTCGGCATGAACATGCCGGCCCGCACCGCCTCGGTCGCCCGGCTGGTGCCCGCCGCGGAACTGCCCGCGGCCGGGGCACTCAACTCGACCGTCATGCAGGGCGGCCAGATCGCCGGCCCGATGCTGGCCGGCGCGCTGATCCCGCTGCTCGGCCTGCCCCTGCTGTACCTGTTCGACGCCATCGCGCTGTGCGCCGCGCTGTACGCCGTCTGGCGGCTGCCGTCGCTGCCCCCGCTGTCAGGCGTCGCCCGCCGGGCCGGGCTGGCCGACATCCTGGACGGCTTCCGCTACCTGGCGACCCACCGGCTGCTCATGGTCTCCATGGCCGCGGACGTCATCGCCATGGTCTTCGGCATGCCCCGCGCCCTGTTCCCGCAGCTCGCCGACACCGCGTTCCCGGGAGTGAACGAGAACTTCGCGCTGGGCATGCTGTACGCCGCGATCCCGATCGGTGCCCTGCTCGGCGGCCTGCTCTCCGGCACCTTCTCGCACATCCGCCGGCACGGCCTGATGCTGGTCATCGCGGTCTGCGCCTGGGGCGCGGCGATCGCGGGCTTCGGGATGAGCAGCTCGCTGTGGCTGGCCGTGGTGTTCCTGGGCGTCGCCGGCGTCGCCGACATGGTCTCCATGGTGTTCCGCGGGGCGATCCTGCAGGCCGCGGCGACCGACGAGATGCGCGGCCGGATGCAGGGCGTGCACACCGTCGTGGTGGCGGGTGGGCCGCGCCTGGCCGACCTGCTGCACGGCGTCGCGGTGCCGGTGGCCGGCGCGAGCGCGGCGGTGGCGGGCGGCGGGGTACTCGTGATAGTCGCGATGACGGTGCTCGCCCTGGCCGTGCCCGCCTTCCTCAGGTACCGCGGCCCGGCCCGCTGACGAGCGGGGCTGAACACCCATTAAGGTGGTCCGACCGGAGCACGGCTGGTCCGGGCGCGGCCGCTCGCCGCGCCGGGGGCGGCGGGTTCCGCCCACCCCCTCGGAACGGAACAGCACATGCGCGTCACCCGGCGAAACAAGATCCTCCTGTCGGCGCTGGCGTGCCTGCTGGTCCTGCCGGTGGTCACGGTCTTCGGCCTCAACCGGTACGTCAACGACACCTCGGTGCCGCTGACCGACAGCCTTTTCCCGGAAAGCGCCCCCAAGCGGCTGCTGGCGATCTTCGCGCACCCCGACGACGAGATCACCGTGGCTGGCTCGCTGCGCCGGATGAGCGAGGAGGCCGACGCCGAGATCACCATCGCGTACCTCACCCGAGGCGAAGCCGCGAACGTGCCCAAGGCCTCGCTGTCCGACCTCGCGCAGCGCCGCACGGTCGAGGCGGACAACGCCGGCAAGGTGCTCGGGGCCGACAACGTCGAGCTGTTCGACTTCCGCGACAGCGGCCTGCCCGCGGCCGACGGCGCCAAGGCGCAGGAGACCATCCTGAACCTGATCGACGAGTACCGGCCCAGCGTCGTGATCAGCTTCGACGACCGGGTCGGCTTCTACGGCCACCCGGATCACGCCCAGGTCGGGGTATGGGTCAAGACCGTGCTGAACACCCGGCGGCACGCGCCCGACTTCCCGGTCCGGCACTTCTACCAGGCCACCCTGCCCGAGTCGATGATCTCGGTGGCGAAGGACCTGTCCCCCACCTTCCGCGACATGTACCCGACCGACCCCGCCCAGGGCCTGCCCGCCCCGACGGTCGCCATGACCATCGACAGCGTGGCGAGCGAGAAACGCGCCGCCCTCGACGCCCACGTCAGCCAGGTCACCGTCCTGCAGGCCGTCCAGCCCGGCTACGACAAGCTCCCCTCCTGGATCTACTTCCGCATCCTCAGCCGCGAATACTTCACCCAGGTCTTCTGACCGCCCGGCTCCCTCGCCTGCCGCAACTCTTAAAAAGTCGCGGCCTCGTGGAGGTTCTGAAGCCGCGAGTTTTTAAGAGTTGCGCAAGGTGGGTGGGTCAGAGGTCGGTGGGGTCGGTGTTGGCGCCGCAGGCGATGACGACGACGCGTTCGCCGGCGGCGGGGCGGTAGGCACCGCCGCTCAGGGCCGCGAGCGCGGCGGCGGCCCCGTGTTCGAGCACGATGCGGCGGTCGGCCCAGAGCGCGCGGCGGGCGGCCACGATGTCGTCGTCGCTGACCAGCACGCTGTGCACCGCCTCGCGCACCGCGACCGCGTACCCGATGTCCCCGATGCGGCGCGCGCCCAGCGAGTCGGCCGCGACGCCGGACACCGCGACGTCCACCGGCCCGCCCGCCGCGAACGCGGCGTGCAGGCTCGGCGCACGTTCGGGCTCGACGGCGACGACCCGGGCCCGTCCGGCCAGCGCGGCGGCAACCCCGGCCATCAGGCCGCCGCCGCCCACCGCGACCAGCACGGTGTCGAACCCGCCGGGAATGTCGGCCAGCAGCTCCAGCCCGATCGTCCCGGCCCCGGCGGCCATCTCCACCTGGTCGTACGCGTGGCAGTACACCGCGCCCGCATCCGCGGCATGCTTCACGGCGGCCTCGTACGCCATCGCGTACTCGGTGCCGTGCTGCTCCACCCGCGCGCCGAGACCGCGCAGCTTGTCGACCTTGAACGCCGGAGCGGTCGCCGGCACGAAGACCGTCGCAGGCACCCCGCAGGCCCGGGCCGCGTACGCGACAGCCAGCCCCGCGTTGCCGCCCGACGCGGCGACGACGCCCACCGCCGGGTCCAGCTCGCCGGCCTGCTGCGCCGAGAGCACCCGGTTGAGCGCACCCCGTGCCTTGAAACTGCCGGTGTGCTGCATGTACTCGCACTTGAGCCAGGTCGTGCCGAACAGCCCGCCCGGCTCGATCGCCGCCAGCGGCGTACGCCGGAAGCGCCCGGCGATGCGCGCGGCCGCGGCGGCCACGTCGGCTTCGGTGATCGTGGTCGGTGCCATCTGCGCACCCTAACCGAGCAGCGACAACCCACAGCGGATGGCGTCGTGAAGAGGCCTCGCCGGGAGTCGAACCCGAGGTCATCCGTTTTGCAGACGGAGCGCCCCACCCGGGACGTCACGAAGCCGAGAACGTGCGGATGGGGAGATTCGAACTCCCTGAGCACAAGGCACCCGGGTTACAGCCGGGCCCGACTCTCCATCGTCGGCGCATCCGCGTGGTGTTGCTTTTCGAGCAGCGCGGACGGGATTCGAACCCGCAACACTCCCGCTTGAAAGGCGGGTGACTCTTCCGTTCGTCCACCGCGCCGTGGACCTGCTGGTCGGGATGGCCGGACTCGAACCGACGACCTCTGCACCCCCAGTGCAGCGCGCTACCAAGCTGCGCCACATCCCGTTCTTCACTGCGTGCCCTGAGCAGGATTCGAACCTGCAACCCCCGGCTTCGTAGACCGGTGCGCTGTCCAGTTGCGCCATCAGGGCGGGTGGAACCGTGGACCCAGCCGGAGTCGAACCGGCCGCCTCCGCTTTGCAAGAGCGGCGCTCTACCAGATGAGCTATAGGCCCGTGTACAACGCTCGCGGGCAAGGATTCGAACCTCGATTCCCTGATCCAGAATCAGGTGTCCTGCCGTTGGACGACCCGCGAAAGAGACTGCGGGACCCCCATCCCGCAGCCCGGAGCCGCGGGGCCCCGTGGTCCCCGCGACTCGTGTCAGCGCCTGGCCAGCACCGTCCAGGACGGTGCCGACGGGGTGTACCGCAGCGGCATCCGCGCCTCGGCGGGCGTGCGGTCACCCTTGCGCTGATTGCAGCCGCCGCAGGCGGCCACCGTGTTGAGCCAGGTGTTGCGTCCGCCCCGCGAACTGGGCATGACATGGTCGATGGTGTATGCCGGACCGCCGCAGTAGGCGCACCGGTGCTGGTCACGGGCGAGCACGCCGCGCCGCGACCAGGCCGGCCCGCCGTGGTAGCGCCAGCGCGTCACCACGTAGCTGACCAGGCGCACCACCTTCGGGATCGGCCATACGCCGATGGCTTGATCGGGCTCCGCCTCGTGCACCACCGCGACCTGCCGCCACAGCATGCGCAGGGCGTGACGCAGGCTGACCCGGTGGAGCGGGCCGAGATCGGCGTTGAGGACGAGTACTGCGTTCATCGGGTCACCTCCTGGAATGCTGTGATGGGGAATGGAGCGGTAGCCGGGAGTCGAACCCGGGTCTCTGCCATGGCGAGGCAGCGCACTGCCGTTGTGCGACAACCGCGAGCTTCTTTCCTTGCGTAGTCGATGCGGGGCTCGAACCCGCTTTCCCGCGTCGAGAGCGCGGAGGCCTACCCATAGCCGAATCGACCGCTGCGCCGCGAATGCGACGCGCTTTCTCTTACGCCATCCACTGTGGAGTTCTCAAGGTGCGACACCACCGGCCAGAGCCGGGGCTTCGTGCTGTCTTCGCTGCTCACAGGTGCCGGATAACAAGAACGCCGCCCGCTTCCGAGTCCGGAGGCGGGCGGCGTCAGCCGCTTGTCATGGCGCGTCAGCAGCGCCATCCGCCTCGTCCGGGGACGAGTTCCCAGCCATAACCGGCACCGCGTCGGGCGGCGGCGGGCATGGCGCACTCGACGCACGGCGTCAGCCGCTGCATCGCGTTCGAGTAGGCGCTCATGTCTGTCTCCGGTCCGTTTCCTGCGGTGTCGTTCTTGGTGTGGGCATACCGTATTGGCCGCCGCGCCGGCGAGGCAACCTCATTTTCCGCGGCTTGTGTGTACGCAGTTCATGCCCCATTCCGGCCCATGGCGGCCTGAGTACCTGACCGTTCACCCGCCTGTGCGCGGCAACTCCCGGCGGTAGAAAGAAACCGGTTCTCATACCCGGAGGTGGCGGCATGGCACGGTGGCGTCCTACCCGGCGGCAGGTGCTCACCCACGGTGCCACCGCAGCCGGGGCGCTGACCCTGGGCAGCGCCGCCACCCTCGCGGTGAGCGACTGGGCCGCAGAGGGGGCGATCCCTGCCGGACCCCCGCCGGGCGCCCTGCTCGACGACGCCAGCCGGATCAACCCGACCGCGGTCCGCGGCGTCCTCTACGCGTCCCCGGCCCCTGACGAGACGGCCCGGGTGGTCGGCCCGCTGCTGCGCCGGATCGCCGCCGGGGACGACCCCGCCCTGGCCGTCGCGGGTGTACGCCACTCGATGGGCGGGCAGAGCATGCTGGCCGGCGGCTGGGTGCTCGACACCCGGCCGATGAACCAGATCTCCCTGGACAGCACGGCCCGGGTGGTACGCGTCGGGGCGGGCGCCACCTGGCGCGACCTGATTCCGGTGCTCAACGCCGACGGGTTCTCACCGAAGGTCATGCAGTCGAACCACGACTTCTCCGTCGGCGGCTCGCTCAGCGTCAACTGCCACGGCTGGCACACCGGCCACCCGCCCATCGCGAGCACGGTACGCGGGCTGCGCCTGCTCACCGCCGCCGGCGAGGTCGTCAGCTGCGGGCCGGCCGAGAACGCCGAGCTGTTCGGGCTGGTGCTGGGCGGCTACGGGATGTTCGGCGTGATCCTCGAAGCCGACCTGGAGATGTGGCCGAACGCCCGCTACGTCCCGCACTTCGACAGCGTGCCCGCGCTGGACTACGTCGAGGAGTTCACCCGGCTCGTGTCGGCCCCGGGCTCGACCGCCGAGATGGCGTACGGGCGGCTGTCCGTCGATCCGCGCAGTTTCCTGGAAGAGGCGGTCATCGTCCGGTTCACGCCCGAGGCGGGCACCGTCGGCACCGTGCTGCCGCTGGCCGGGCCGGACGCCTCGTCGCTGCAGCGGGCCGTGTTCCGCAACTCCGCCGGCAGCAGCCTCGGCAAGATGCTGCGCTGGACCCTGGAACGCGAAGCCGCTCCCTGGCTGGCCGGGCCGCTCAGCCGCAACAGCATCCAGAACCAGCCCGCCGCCGTGTTCGCCGACCACTCCGAGCAGACGTCCGACATCCTCCACGAGTACTTCGTGCCGCACGCGACGCTGGCCAAGTTCATCACCGCCGCCCGCGAGATCATCCAGCGCTCGGGGCAGGAACTGCTCAACGTGACGGTTCGCGACGTGCGCCGGGACACCCGCAGCATGCTCGCGTACGCCCGGGAGGACGTGTTCGGGCTGGTGATGAACTTCCGGCAGGAACGCACCGCGCAGGCCGACGCCCGGATGCGCGATCTGACCCGCGAGCTGATCGACGCGGTGCTGGACGTGAACGGGACCTTCTACCTGCCGTACCGGCTGCACGCCACCCGTGAGCAGGTGCGCCGCGCCTACCCGGGCTGGGACGCCGCGATGGCCGCCAAATCCCGGATCGATCCCCTTCCCGTCTTCCGCAACGCCCTCTTCGACACGTACGCCTGACCCGCCGGCACAGACCACGACGGGCCTGGCTCCCGAGGCAGCCGGCCACGTCGTGAGATGCGGTACCGGGAAGTGGCTGCTGCCGTGGTGCATCCCCCGCCATGCCGGCCGTACTGCACCGGCACCGCCGATCGGAGCACCGTGACCTCAGGCGAAATGAACGACCAGCCGCACGCCTTCGTCGCCGAACCTTCCCGCAAGCGCTTTCATCACGGCGAACACATGTTCCCATCCGCTACCGGGTCCGATCACCTCGGCGCGGCTGGGAGCGCCATACGTCAGCACGGGCCCGGACGCCTCGCGCCGACCACGGGTCTCGACCGGTGGTCGCACCGCCATGTCGAGATCGCTGAGTTCGGCCCAGTTCACCCAGGTCAGTCCATGGATATCGCTCGGCTCGAACGACGCGACCCGCTCGCGCAACTCTGTGCTCGCGTCGGCCGGCATACCCCGGTCTTCGGCCACCGGTATCCATCCCTGGTGGTTGCGCACGCCGAACAGGCAGCCGAACGCAGCGTAGCTCTGATCGGTGAGCAGCGGGAACAGGTCCATCGCCACGGTCCATGGCTCTTCGTCCGACCAGTAGTCCTGGTCAGCGAACGGATACCGGACCTCGATGCAACCGTGAATGTCCGTGGTCACCGGGCGCATCCTGCCAGCGCCGGCCGGGGCACGCCAGGCATATCGGTGCGAGAAGCCGGGCCGGAAAATGCTCTAGGCTGCACCGCCGACTGCTCAACAGCCTGCGATACAGCCTAGTTTCGCTGGTGGAGCCTAGGAGAATCGAACTCCTAACCCCCGCCTTGCAAACTTGGCGCACATAGTCGGCCAGTGTCATCTAAGGCCGTTTGCCTGCGCCAACTGTCTGTCCACGTCGGTCGAAGAGTTGCCCTGTCAGATCGCTTGGCTTTACAGATGGCTTTACGCCAAGCGGCGTAGCGAAGCGGAGCCGCGCAGGTAATGAGCCGCCGCAGGCGGCCTTATTTCCCTCCCCTGCGCCAGACCCCACGGCGGGCCGGGCTTGCTACGGCGGGCTCGCATCCAGCCCGTGCCATGGGTAGACAGGTGCACCGAGGCTGTCTACTCAAATCAGACATTCAAGCTGTGAGTGTGTCTATAACGCACACACATGCTGAACATGAACTTTACTTGACAAAGGCCCCAGAGCACCTACCATGATCTTCGTGACTGTTGACAGCGCCGAGGAGCGCACAAAGAAGAAGATCGTTGAGTGCCACGCCACCGACGAGAACACCGAGAAGTTGACCATCCGCATCGGGGAGCCGATGACGGGCCAGCGGACAAAGACGCGCGGTCGTGGCCGCGCCGCCCGGGAGTACACCGAACGGCACACCTACTGCACCGTGAAGGCGGTGGCGGGCGGTCTCGGCGGCGTGACCGTCGTGTTCGACGCGCCGCTCGGGCAAATCTGCTCCGGGTTCGAGAACCCCACGCTGCTCGACTACGTCGAGAGCGTGCGGTACGAGGATGGCACCGTGGAGTACAAGAACCACTGGTGACGTAAACGCCCTCGCCGCACCAGGACGCTGACACCGACCTGGTACGAGCGAGGGCTACACGCTGAGGGTACGGGAGAGGCAGCAGGCACGCCGCCTCTCCCGCTACTTCGTCACTGGCCGACGCGTCGCCTGAGGCCCGGAGCGACGCCTACCCGGCGCGCCTGCAATCTAGACTCTCGCCTCGACACGACCCACCGCGCCGCGATCTGACGTGACGGCACTCGCCATGCGGTTCACTCCGGGCGCATGCCCTGCCTATTGCGACACAGGGATCTTGGCTTAGCGTCGCTCTCAGCGGGCCACGATGTTCGCGAAGGCCGCTCACGTCGTCGCCGGGTAACCCCAACGCTGCCCGGTGCCCCGGTACTGAGAGACCGAAATCGGCTCAACACCTGGCTTCATTCGAGAGCGGTAGAGCATGCCCACCAGGTGATCCACTTCGTGACCCACTTGGCGCGCGACTCCATCCGAGAACTCCGTGATGAGCCTGTTCCCTTCGATGTCCTGGTGCTCGACCTCGATCACAGTCGGCCGAGGCACCATGCCGCGCACGTCGAAGAAGCTCAGGCAGCCTTCGTACTGCTCGTCTGCCGTCATGGACTCGGCAATGACCCGTGGGTTCAGCAGTGTGATCAGGTGGCCCTCGGGAGTACGAACGACCGCGGCGGCCCGGCCGATGCCGATCTGCGGTGCCGCAATGCCCACACCCTTGGCGAAATTGTGGACCTGGGCAACGCGCTCCATCCGTGACACGAGCTCGGTCACGACACGCCGGGCGTCGTCCGCCTCAGCGGGGAGGTCGAACGGCCGGGCCGTCTCCTGGAGGATGCTCTCGCCCTCCTGGACGATGCCGAGTGCCCGCATCTTGTCGCTTGGCGTCATGTCGTCCATCTCTGCCGCGCCTCCTGGCACGCTCGGGTTCTTGAACTTCCACTCAACTCGAAACCGGCCGTGGAGGGGCGGCTCGTCCGTAGCCCACCGGTAGGTGACCGTGTCCCCCGCCTCCTCTCGCGCAAACGGCGTGCGGAACGGGGAAGCCTCAGCGGTCATGGAGGTCTGCATACCCCAGACCACCGGTTGACGCTCCGCCGGCAGAACGACGGCAAGGCTCAGCCTGCGTGTGGGCAGCCGGATTGCACGCTGCCACCAGGGACCCCACTTCGACTCCTCCACGGTGTACGCGTACTCAATCCACGTTTTCTCGCCCTGGTAGAGCGGGAACCTACCGTCCTCGTTCTCGAAGAGGAGCCACACCTCCTTGAACGCGTCACGGTCATGCATGACGCGCCGCGCCATCGGCTCATCTCCGCAAAACGCAGCGAGGTTGATCTCCTCCCACGTCAGCGGGTTCTGCCGGTAGAGGCGGTTGGAGCGCTCAGGGTCACCGGGGTGACGGTCCACCGCTATCCGGATGAGGTAGCTCGTCACCGGTTCCGTGCCGACGTTGTGGAGCAGTCTGCGCACGTAGGTGCGAACCATGCCGTCCCTGAAGCTCAGCTCGGAATCCTCGTGCTCCACCACCAACGATGACCCTGGCGCGGGCTGCTGGTCGAGGCCGCCCCCGTCGTGCGAGCGCGTATCGGCCCCGATGCCAGCATCTGCCAACTCCCGCCAACGTCGGAACAGGGCGCGCCCGGCGCGAAGGTGCTGATCGGCCTTCTCTGCGAACTCCCTGCTGGGGATCAATGCGCCGCTCTCCACCTTGGAGATGTACGACGAGTCATAGCCGACCAGTGGTGCAAGCGCCTTCTGCGAATAGCTGGACACCGCCCGCCAGTGCTTCAACTCGGCAATGAACGCTCTGACCAGCTCGTCCTGCGCCGGTGTACGGCCCGAATCGTCGCTCACGTGAGCGCCCCTCCCCATATGAATGGACTGATTCGAGGTTGATCGACGGTCAACCTGTTGTCCACCCCAAAGGCGGGGGTTATCTATGTGCATGACAACACAGCACCGAACGACCAGGGCGCTTTCCCCGGCGCAGCGACGCGCCGTCGTAGAGCGGCTGGATTGGTTTAGCTCCGAGGTGTCCGCACTGGAGCGTCGGCTTGTTCGAGTCGAGCAAGCCGCGCGTCAAGCTGCCGGACAGCCTCCGCCAGCGCATCAAGGCGTCCGATGATCTCGTCATCGTCGTTTGATGCCACGCCGGGCGCTGCCCGATCCCGAACGAAGACGCCCTTGCCCTGCTGACCGACTACGAGACCCTCCCGGCGCAGCTCGGCCAGCGCGTCACGCACAACGGTGCTCGACACGGAGTACAACTCCTTGAGCTGTGCCATCGACGGTAGTTGAGCGCCAGCAGGAAGTGACCCACTGCTGATCTGGTTACGAATATCGGCCGCTACCTGCTGAAACGCCGGGGTTCCCGACACGAGCGCCATGCTCTCACCCTCCTTAGCGCACTAAGTAGAGCACAAATCTCAGGCAGGACGCACATAGCACTTGACGCACATAGTGCGCCATGTGCATGATGTTCCTACGTCAGCCGACACCGGCCGACAACCAACGGCAAAGGCCCCGGCGGGGCTCCACCCCCGCCGAGGCCTGACATCCAAGTCCCCTCTGCCAGGAAGGACCTTGAACGATGTACGACAAGCGTAGCTCTACCCTGCCCAAAAACGGGCAGCGGCTGTCTGATCTGGTCGATATGTCGGTGCGGGAACTGGTGGCGCTGGCGCAGTCCGGCGACCTGGAGGCGTTCGACCCGCTGTACCGGCGGTACGCGCCGGAGGTGCTGCGGTACGCGGTCCGCAAGGCCGACGGGAA
>NZ_BONI01000016.1 GCF_016862635.1 Catellatospora coxensis
CGTCAGCTGGTGCAGGTGATCACGCCGCCGGTCGGCGATGCGGGCATGGATCCGGGCGACCCTGGTCCGGGCCTTGGCGCGGTTGGCCGAGCCTTTCTGCTTGCGGGCCAGGTCACGCTGGGCGCGGGCCAGCCGCCGCCGGTCGGCGCGTTCATGCCGCGGGTTGGTGGTCTTCTCGCCGGTGGACAGGGTCAGCAGGCTGTCGAGGCCGACGTCGACACCCACCGCGCCAGATGCCGCGGTCGGCGTGATCACGTCGTCGCAGAGCAGGGACACGTACCAGCGTCCGGCCGCATCCTGCGACACGGTCACCGTCGAGGGCGTACAGCCTGCCGGCAGCGGCCGCGACCACACGACGTCGAGGGGTTCGGTCATCTTCGCCAAGGTGAGACGACCGTCGCGCCACCGGAACGCGCTGGCGGTGTACTCCGCCGACCGGCGCGAACGCCTCTTCGACTTGAAGCTCGGATGCTTCGCGCGTCTGGCCCAGAAGTTGCCGAATGCGGTCTGCAGGTGCCGCAGCGCCTGCTGCAACGGCACGGACGAGACCTCGTTGAGAAACGCCAGCTCGTCGGTCTTCTTCCAGCCGGTCAGCAGCGCCGAGGTCGCGTTGTAGCCGATCCGCTCCCGGCGCAGGGTCCACGCCTCGGACCGGGCGGCCAAGGCGATGTTGTAGACCAGCCGGACGCACCCGAACGTGCGCGACAGCTGCGTGGCCTGTACGTCGGTCGGGTAGAAGCGGTATTTGAACGCCCGCTTCACCGTCCTGGCCACGGCTCGCATCCTATCTGGGCGCTCGGTAAGCCTGCGGCGGGGTGCGGGTGGACGCCGGTCCGCCTTGGCTGCGGATCGGCTGTGCCTGTCCTGCTGCGCAGGGGTTTCGTTTCCTCTCCGGCCTGAAGGCCGGAGTATCCACGAAGCAATTCGATGACGGCTGTCCAGCACGATCAGCGGATCACCGGTGACGCCCTCAGCTGAGGCAACCCGGGTGGCAAGGCGCACTCGCCCCTGCATCACGTACAGGGTGACGTCGCCTGGGCTTTCGTGTTCGGCCAGGGATTCGCCGGCACGCAGGGCCAATATGCTCTGACGCAGTATGCGAGCGTGTCCGCCGTAGACCGTCTGCACGCTGCGCCCGCTGGATGAGCCGCGGGCGGCGTCCATGAGCTGGGTCGCCAATGCCGTCAACGACGATTTGTCCATGGACGGTCCCTTCGTTGGGCGGACGGTAGATTGTCAGGCCACCCCTACCGGCAGCGGCGTAGACCACGGTGGGCGGCGACATCCTCAAAGGACCGCCGATGAACCACCGCGATCCGACCGGCGCTACCCGGGCGGCGGGGCAATGGCCTCGTCCTGATCGACATCCGTCGGCACGATGAGCACCGGACACGCACTGTGGTGCAGCAACTGCTGGCTCACCGAGCCCAGCAGCAGTCCGGTGAGGCCGCCGCGGCCGCGCCTGCCCACCACCATCAGCAGTGCCGTCTCGCTCAGGTGCACCAGCGAGCGTGCGGTGCGCCCCCTGACCACCACTTCCCGCACGGTGACATCCGGGAACCGCTCCCGCATGCCTGACAGCGCCTCGGCCAGCAGGCGGCGTTCCTGGTCCTCGATCTCGTCGTCCTCATAGGCCAGGGGCAGCAGGTCGCCGGGGCCGGCCGGTGGCGGGCCGGTCCACGCGTGTGCCGCATACAGGTCCGAACTGCGCAGCGCCGCTTCGGTGAACGCGGCCTCCACCGCGCGCGCCGATCCGGGACTTCCGTCGACGCCGAGCACGACCTGGCCACGCGGGTGCTCTTCGCCGCGAGCGACCAGCACGGGCTGCGGGCAGCGTGTGGCCACGTGCAGCGCCACCGAGCCCATCAGCAGGCCGGTGAACCCGCCCAGCCCGCGGTCGCCGACCACCACCAGCTCTGCGTCGCGGCCCTCCTGGATGAGGACAGCCGCCGGTTCCGCGGCGACGGTCGCCGTGCTCACGTCGATCCCGGGCGCGGTCTCGCCCGCGAGACGCGCGGCATCCTCGAGCCTGAGGTCCTCAGCGCGCAGCGCCAGGTCGCCATCGGCACCTGCGGCGTGCACGATCCGCAGCGGGCGTCGGCGTCGTCGTGCCTGCGCCGCGGCCAGCCGCACGGCGTAGTTCGAGTGCGCGGACCAGTCGACTCCGACCACGACAGGACCGTCCACCGGTTCACCTCCCCTGCCATGATCTCGCCCAAGCCACACCGGCGGTGGACGTTCGCACGGGTTGGCTCCGACACGGACTGCGACGTCCGCTGACGGTGCCGGCTTCGACCAGCGATGAACAACCGGCGATGACGACCCGCAGCCGGTTGGTGAGTCAGCTGCGTTATCGACGCGGGGGCCAGGTCAGGAACGACACCGCGCCGGCCAGCGTCGTCAGACACGGATAGTCCTCCTCGTCGATGCGGTGGCCGGTGCGGGTGGACAGTAGTTCGACCAGGCGCAGGAAGTCCACCGAGTCCAGCCCGAGGGTCTCGCGCAGGTCCGCGTCCGGGTGAAGCGCGGACAGGTCGGCGTCGGGAGCGACCTCATGCAGCGCGGTGCGGACGATCGTCTCGATGTCGTCGGGCATCTCCACTCCTCTGGTGTCAGTGGCGGCACTCCGTCGCGGCCTGTCGGCTGGCTCATCGTCCACCCCTGGCCGTTTCCCACATGGTCTCGCCCGACGCGTCGTCCCGGGTCAGATCACCGGGTTCCCACCGCGTCGGGAGGCGACCGCGGAGGACCGCGCCACCGCCCGGCCAGCCCGTGCGGCAACACTCGCCTCCCAGCCAGGTCGTACGGCTCGGCGGGTATGGACCACGGCGATTTCGTTGATGCTCATCTATTCCCGGGCCGCTACCGCGGTGCGAGCAGGACACTGGACGGTGACGAATCCAGGTGGCGGTGAGGTGGGACCGATGTCGTTTCGCCATCGCGTCGACGCCGGCCGGCGGCTGGCCCGGCGGCTGGAGCACCTGCGCGGGACGGATCTGGTCGTGCTCGGCCTGCCCCGCGGGGGCGTGCCCGTGGCCGCCGAGGTCGCCCGCGTGCTGGGCGCGCCGCTGGACGTCATCGTGGTGCGCAAGCTCGGTGTCCCGTTCCAGCCCGAGGTCGCCATGGGCGCCGTCGGGGAAGACGGCGCGCTCGTGCTCAACACCGACGTCCTTCGCGCGGCCCGCGTCGGCGAGCGCGAGCTGGCCGCCGTCGAACGGCACGAACGAGCCGAGGTCGACGACCGGGTCCGCCGCTTCCGCGGGCTGCGCTCCCGCGTCCCGCTGGACGGGCGGACCGCGGTGATCGTCGACGACGGCATCGCCACCGGGGCGACCGCCCGCGCAGCCTGCGAGGTGGCCCGCGCCCACGGCGCCGCACGGGTGGTGCTCGCCGTGCCGGTCGCCTCGCCGTCGGCCGTGGAGCAGCTGTCCCACGTCGCCGACGACGTGGTCTGCGTGGAAATTCCCGCCTACTTCGCTGCGGTCGGCCAGTTCTACGACGACTTCCGCGCCACCACCGACGACCAGGTCGCGGCATTGCTCCAGCAGGCCGCAGACCAGCCCGCCGGGTCACCGGCCACGCCCGACGATCCGCCCGGGGATGTCTGCGACCCGCCGGCCCTGGACACCGACGTCACCGTCATGGCAGGCGACACACGCCTGGCAGGCCGGCTCACGTTACCCGCCGATGCCGGCGGGCTGGTGGTGTTCGTCCACGGCAGTGGCAGCAGCCGCCACAGCCCCCGCAACCGCTACGTCGCCGCCTTCCTCAACGGCGCCGGCCTGGGCACCCTGCTGTTCGACCTGCTCACGCCACAGGAGGAGGCCGACCGTGGCAACGTGTTCGACATCGAGCTGCTCGCCGCCCGGCTCGGCGGCACCCTGGCCTGGCTCCGCGACCGGCCCGCCACCGCGCAACTGCCGGTGGGCCTGTTCGGCGCCAGCACCGGCGCCGCGGCCGCACTGTGGGCCGCCGCCGAGCCCGACGCCGGCATCGCCGCTGTGGTGTCCCGCGGCGGCCGCCCAGACCTCGCCGCGCCCCGGCTGAGCCACGTGCAGGCGCCGACCCTGCTCGTCGTGGGTGGTCTGGACACCGTGGTGCTGCAGCTCAACCAGGCCGCCGCCGCGATGCTGCGATGCGAGCACCGCCTGTCGGTGGTGCCCGGAGCGACCCACCTGTTCGAGGAGCCCGGCACCCTGCAGGCCGCCGCCGCGCTGGCCCGCGCCTGGTTCGCCAACCACCTTCCGGCACTCGGGCGGGCGGCCTGAGCGCCGCTCAGGCGTGCCGCACCCGGGCTGTGGCCGACGTTCCTGCGGGCAGGTATTCACGTACCAGCTGCCAGCTCGTGGTCAGCAGCCCGGTGACGCTGTGCATCACGATCGCCCGTGCATCACGATCGCCCCGGTGCGATGAGCCCGGTGCGACGCCGGACGACCCGAGCACCGTACGACGCTGGCCAGCCAGGCCAGCCACATCGGCAACACACCGGTGCGTGGTTGACGCCCTCGGCCCGGACCGGCACATAGCGCTTCTACCGAAGGTCTTCGCGGCACTATGGTGCACGCTTGTCGATGCGTGGGTTCTTCGAGCAGGTCACACGCGCTCGATGATCTCCGCGGCCGGCAGGCGGGGTGTGCGCGGCGCGGCGCCTTGTGCACGGTCGGGCATGGCGAGCCGCACGGCGATCTGCGCGTATCCGATGTGCTCGAGCAGTCGGTTGACCAGTTGTCGGGTGCCGGGAGTCTCGACCGCGGCCGACAGCGGCAGCAGCGCGATGTCCATGGCGGTGGTGGCGAGCCAGATGTCGGACAGGGCTTGTCCGGCGCGTAGCCACGCACGCGGGTCATCGGCGAATCCGTACAGGATGGCGTAAGTGGCGGCGTCGTCGTGCTGCTCGTTGACGGGCAGCGTGCCGATGTGGCCGAAGTCGCGGGTGGGGACCGCTGTCGAGGTCGGCCCGGTGGGGATGTCCGCGTCGGGTACTCCCGTCCCGCTGCGCCGGTCGGTGCCGGTCCACGTGTCCCGCTCGTGACGGATCGCGGGGTCGCTCGTCTCGTCGGCCTGAGCTTGGGAGACCGCCGCGGCGAGGTCAAGTACCTTGCTGCGGTCGAGTGGTTGCAGTCCGCTGAGGTGGTTCGCAGCGGTCGTTTGCAGCAGCGGGATGACCGTGGCAGGCAGGGGCTGCTGCTGGGGAGGGCGCCTGTCGGTGTGCCGGATGTCGATCGCCTCGCGGAGCCGCTGGGCGTTCGGCATCGGTTCTGCGTGATCGGTGACGGTGATCTTGGCTAGGTGGAGTGAGTCGTCCGGCTGGGGAAGGAGTTGCACTTCGGCTGCGGTCCCCGCTGCCGCGAGCGCGACCTGGACGTGGTGCAGGGCGGTGCCGCAGCTGAGCGTCGCCAGCCTGCGGTCGGGGTCGGTTGCGGGTAGCAGGCGACTCGGTTCGAGGTACAGGTCTGCGGTGCGGCTGCCGATGCGCCATCGCCACGGTTGGGTGTTGTGAATCGACGGCGCCTGCGCTGCGGCCGCGGCTGCTGCGGCCAGGCGGTCGGCGGCGGCGACGTCGTTGAGAGGCGGCTGACCACCGCTCATCATTCCTCCAACCGATGGGCTGTCGTCCCCAGGGCCTACTTGCCCAGTATGGCCGGGTCCGACGGCCGCGTCAGGCGAGCCGCATTCATGCAATCCGCCCTACGCAGCCAGGACGAAGATCAGGCGCATGCAGGTACAGCAGTTGCGCCCGGCGCAGCCAGGACCGTCAAGTGCAGTGGTGCGGCACGACGAGCACCGGCATCGGTGGTGGTTTCGGAGCCCGGCCAGTGCCCGGTAGCGGGCCGCGTAGTCCCTCGTGTGGCAGCTGGCCGAGTCCGGTCAGACCACCACCTGTTCGTCGGGTCGGGCCACTACGGTGCACCAGCCGAGTTCGGCGTCGGCCTTTTCGGCGAGGGTGGCTGCGGCGTGCGGTTCGCCGTGTACGACGTAGCAGGTGGCTGGTGGTCGTGGTGCGCTGCTCAGCCAGGTCAGTAGATCGCGGGCGTCAGCGTGAGCGGAGAACTCGGGCAGGCCGACGACCTCAGCCCGGACGGGGACGTAGCCGCCGTACATCTTCAGTGATCGGGCGCCGTCCAGCAGCGCCCGGCCGCGGGTGCCGGCGACCTGGAATCCGGGCAGCAGAATCAGGTTGCGGGGGTTCGGTGCCAGTTGCTGCAGGTGGTGCACGACTCTGCCGCCGGTGGCCATCCCCGAAGCGGAGATGATCACGCACGGGTACGCCGGCTGGTTGATCTTCTTCGACTCCTCCGGCGTGTGGATCATTCTCAGTTCGCCTGGGTCGAACGGGTCACCGGCCTGCGCCCGGACCTCGTCGCGGATCTCAGGTCCGCCTTCGGTGACGGCCTTGCGGTAGACGTCGAGTGCGGCCAGCGCCATGGGGCTGTCGACGAAAACCGGCACGGGCGGAAGGTACCCGTCACGGACCAGCTGACGCAGGGCCATCAGCAGCACCGGGGTCCGATCGACGGCGAACGCCGGGATGAGCGCGACGCCGCCGCGGCTCAGGGCACGTCTGATCGGGTCGGCGAGGTCTTCCAGGCGGCGCGGCGGGTGCGTCTGGTCGCCGTAGGTCGACTCGACGACGACCGCGTCCGACCCAGGTGCTGCTTCCGGCGGGTTGAGCAGCGGATGGTCGCTGCGCCCGAGGTCGCCGGAGAACAGCGCCGAGCGGCCGTCGGCGGCCGCGTGCACGGTCGACGAGCCGAGGATGTGCCCGGCGCGGTGCAGTGTGACGTCGACTCCGGCGGGTGTGTGCCGGCGGTGCCCGAACGGCACCGGCCGCAGCAGCTTGATCGCTTGGTCGGCGTCCGCGGTGTCGAACAGCGGCAGCGGCGTGCGGTGGCGGCTGTAGCCGTGCCGGGCGGCGAAAGCGGCGTCCTCTTCCTGCAGGTGTGCGGCGTCGCGCAGGACGATCGGGGCGAGCTCGGCCGTCCATGGCGAGCAGTAGACCGGCCCGGTGAACCCTTGGCGGACCAGGCGTGGCAGCCAGCCGCAGTGGTCGAGGTGGGCGTGGCTGAGCACGACCGCATCCGGCGGCTGGTCCAGCCCGGCAGGGCTCTGCCAGTTGCGGCGGCGCAGTTCGCGTTCGCCCTGAAACATGCCGCAGTCGACCAGCAGCCTGCCGCCCGCGGTAGTGGTGAGCAGGAATTTGCTGCCGGTCACCGTCTCGGCGGCGCCCAGGAACCGGAGCGTCACCATGGCGCTGATGTGGCACCCGGAGCAGGTGCCAGCCGGATTGGCGTACAGCCTCGTGCACGTGCGGTGGTCATGATGAGATCCTGCGCCGGCCCGGCTGCGCTTGTGGCTGCCTTGGGCGAATACGGCCCGGCTGGCGCGCAAGGGTCTGCTGCCGTCATGTGGGCCGGTCGCGGATTCGTTGACGGTTCAGGAACTGCCGCAGTTCACGGTCGCTCACCCGCCCTGCGATCATGTGACGGGTGAGCGCCAGCAGCCACAGCGCGACGACGCAGGCGGCCGCTACCACCAGCGCGGCCACTTCGCCGGTGACCGATGCCGTCACTGCGGCAACCAGGCCGGCCGTGGCGAGGACGAAACCTGCGACCAGCGTCGGTTTGCGCGGGCGTTCCAGCAGCAGCCTGCTGTGTTCGATCGCCGCCGTCACCGCGCCGAGGACAAGTACGCCCGCGGCTACCGGCTTCACCTGCAGGATGCTCGGGCCGTAAAAGCCGTAGGTCGCCGCTGCCGCGCCCAGCAGGGTCGTGGACAGCGCATCGCGCCAGGTCAGAATCATGAGATATCCCACCTCGCCTCCCACGCTGCCACGGTCGCGCCGTGGCAGGCAGGGACCATGGTCCGTGGTCAGCCAGGCCGGTTGACCCGCCGCATCCGCCGTGGCGCGGTGACCTACAGCAGGTGGGCTAGCGCGTCACCGCCGGTGCCGTTGCCAGTGACGGCGCGACGTTGTGGCTGGTCACGGCGGCCAGCGGTCGAGGTGATGCAGTCCGGTAGCTCAGCGCCCTCGGCACTGGCCCTGGACGACGCGGTGCGGCAGATGCTCGACGGCGGGTTCCGCCATCTGGCGGTCGCGGACGCGCAGGGATGCCGTGTCGGGGTGCTGGCAGCCCCATAGGCATGCTCGCCGGCAGTGACCTGATCAGGCTTGTCGCCTCGTGAACGCCACGGCCTCCGCTGAAGGCGCCTACAACCACGTTGCCACCAGCTGCAGGTTGCCGCCATCCGCCGCCGAGCCGTCCGACCGGTGGCGTGAGCCACACGGCTTGCCGCGCCCATACCCCCGGGGGTACCTTCGGGTCATGCAGTTGAACGAAGCGCTCGCCGGAGATGGCCTCAACCGCCTCAAGCGGGCCCAGGGCCAGCTCGCCTCCGTGATCTCGATGATCGAGGAGGGTGAGGAGTGCGAGAAGGTGCTCACCCAGCTCGCCGCCGTGTCCCGGGCCCTGGACCGGGCCGGCTTCAAGCTCGTCGCCTCCGGTATGCGCCACTGCCAGCGCGCTCGCGAGCGGGGCGAGGAGCCGCCGATGACCGAGGAGGAGCTGGAGAAGCTGTTCCTGGCACTCGCCTGATCAAGTAGCCGCCACCTGCCCCACCGGGTGGCGGCGTTTTTCGGCTCGCCGTATACCCCCGGGGGTATATGAAACACCGTTTTGTAATCATGTAATACCCCCGGGGGTATCATTTGAGAGAGGTGAAACCTGTCATGGAGATCGTCTCGTTCCGCACGCCCGGCCTGGGCGACCAGACCTACCTGCTCGTCCACGAGGGGCAGGGAGTGCTCGTCGACCCGCAGCGCGACATCGACCGCTTCCTCGACACCGCCGCCGAACGCGACGTGGACCTGCGGTTCGTGCTGGAGACGCACCTGCACAACGACTACGTGTCCGGCGCCGAACAGGCCGCGCTGCGCACCGGGGCGCAACTCGTGCTGCCCGCCGCGGCGGCTCCGGCGTACCCGCACACCCCGGCGTTCCACCTGGAGGACATCAAGGGCGGGCACGGTCTGAGCCTGCGCCCGATCCACACACCCGGCCACACGCCCGAGCACACCAGCTACCTGGTGCTGATCGACGGCGAACCGGTGGCGGTCTTCTCCGGCGGCAGCCTGCTGGTCGCCTCGGCCGGGCGCCCCGACCTGCTCGGCCCCGCCCGGGCACGTTCGCTGGCCCGGCTGCAGTACGGCTCGCTGCACCGGCTGGCCGGGCTGCCGCGCGGGGTCGAACTGCTGCCCACCCACGGCGAGGGCTCGTTCTGCACCGCCACGGGAGCGGGCCGGTTCACCTCCACCGTCGGCGACGAGATCGACACCAACCCGCTGCTGGCCGTGGGCGGGCCGGAGGAGTTCGCCGACCGGCTGCTGGCCGCGCCGATGCCGATCCCCGCGTTCTACCGGCACATGGGGCCGGCCAACACGCTCGGCGTGCCGCCCATGCCCGCACTGGCGGTGCCGGAGCTGGACCTCGACCGGCTGCCCGAAGCGGCGCACGTGGTCGACATCCGTCCGCGCGCCACGATGGCGGCCGGGCACCTGCCCGGTTCGCTCGGCATCGAGCTCAGCGCCGACTTCGGCTCGTGGACCGGCTGGCTGCTGCCCCACGGCGAGCCGATCGCCCTGGTCGCCGAGCGTGGCCAGGACGTCGCCGAGGCCGTCACCCAGCTGGCGCGGATCGGCGCCGACGCAGTCACCGGCGTCGTATACGACCTCACCGACCGGGCCACCGCGCACTTTCCCGCCCTGAACCTGGCCGAGTTCACCCGCCGCGCGGCAGCCGACCGCGAGCAGGTGCTCGACGTGCGGATGCCCGGCGAGCACGCCGCCGCCGCGCTGGCCGGCGCGGTGCACCGCTTCCTGCCCGACCTGCTAACCGGCGGCATCCCCGCCGAACTTGATCGCGATCGGCCCGTGTTCGTGGCCTGCGGTTCCGGCCGTCGCGCCGCCATCGCCGCGACCGTGCTGCTGCGCGAGGGCTACCGGCCGGTCGTGCTCGACGGCGCGGGCGTGCCCGACCTGATATCCGCCCTCGACGCCTGACCCGGGCCGCGTCACGCGCCAGCCTGCGTCGGGCCGGATTCCGCTCCGTATACCTCGACCATCCCGTGAACAGAGGAAGTCCAGTCATGTCCCACACCGCATCCGCCATCGACGTCATCTCAGCCCGTGCTCTTCTCGGGAGCAGCCCTGACGTCCTGCTCCTCGACGTGCGCACACCCGGCGAGTACGAGACGGCCCACATCGAGGGCTCCGTCAACCTGCCCCTCGACCAGTTCGACGCGCAGCTGCCTCACGTCACGGTCGCCGCCGGCACCACGGTGGTCATCGCCTGCCAGTCCGGCAACCGGGCCCGGCAGTGTCAAACGAAACTGGACGCCGCCGGGCTGCGCGGCAGCCGGGTGCTCACCGGCGGGCTCAACGCGTGGCTCGCCGCCGGAGGGCCGGTCGTGCGCGGTCGGCAGCGCTGGAGCCTTGAGCGCCAGGTTCGACTTGTCGCCGGTGGCATCGTTCTCGTCTCGATCATCGCCAGCGTCTGGCTTCCCGCTGCCCGCTACGTCGCCGGTTTCATCGGCGCGGGGCTGGTGTTCGCGGCGCTCACCGACACCTGCGCCATGGGCATGGCACTGTCCCGGATTCCCTACAACCGGCGCGGCGGCGCGGCCGCGTCGGCGCCCGGCCGTATGAGCGCCGGAGCACACCGGTGACCGCGGTCGCGGGCCTGGTCCTGGCAGCCTCGGTCCTCATCGGTCTCATGCTGGGCCTGCTCGGCGGCGGAGGTTCGATCCTGACCGTCCCGGTCCTGGTCTACCTCGCCGAGGTCGACCCCAAGCCGGCGATCGCCATGTCCCTGGTCGTGGTCGGTGCCACCAGCGCGGTCGCCCTGATCCCGCACGCCCGCGCCGGCCGGGTCCGGTGGCGCACCGGAGTGCTGTTCGGGACGGCCGGCATGGCCGGCGCCTACTTCGGCGGGCGCGCTGCCGGGCACATCCCCGGCAGCGTCCTGCTCATCGCGTTCGCGGCCATGATGCTGGTCACCGCGGTCGCGATGCTGCGCACCCGCCGCGACAGCGCCGCGGCCGAACCGGTGCCCGGCAGCCGCCTTCCCGTCGTGAAGATCCTCGCCGAGGGGGCCGCGGTCGGCCTGGCCACCGGGCTGGTCGGAGCCGGCGGCGGGTTCCTGGTCGTCCCCGCGCTGGTCCTGCTCGGCGGGTTGCCCATGCCCGTCGCCGTGGGCACCTCGCTGCTGGTCATCGCCATGAAGTCCACCGCCGGACTGGCCGGATACCTGCACACCGTGACGATCGACTGGCCGCTGACCGCCGCCGTTACCGCGATCGCCGTGCTCGGCAGCCTCGCCGGGAGCAGGCTGGCCGGCCGAATCGACCCGGCACTGCTACGACGCGCCTTCGGCTGGTTCGTCGTCGTCATGGGCCTAGGCGTGCTCGCCCGGCAGATGACTGGCTGACCCGCCCGGCCCGGACCGGCATTTCAGGGACAGGAGCCGCCTGCCTCCGCCTTCCGAGGCCCGGTCCCGCAGGACGGAGCAGGCCGACCCGGCTGCGGCAGGCCGCCGGCATGGCGGTCTGCCGCCTGGCACCCCGCCGGTCGACACCGCGTCGCGCGGCCCCCGCGCCGTACCGGGACCGATCCGCGAAGGTCGGTCAAGCCTGGTAACCGAGCAGGGTCATCATGCCGGCTTCGGCGTGGTAGGCGTTGTGGCAGTGGACCATCCAGCGCCCGGGGCTGTCGGCGTCGAACCACGTCGAGACCGTCCTGCCGGGCAGCACCAGCGCGGTGTCCTTGCGGGAACCGGACGGGCCGCCCAGTGCGAAGGTGTGCCCGTGCAGGTGCATCGGATGGAACATCCTGGTGTCGTTGACGTAGTCGAGGCGGACCCGCTGTCCAGCGGCGACGACGTGCGCCACGGACGTGTGGTCGAAGCGCGCTCCGTCGATGCGCCAGTCGTAACCCATCATGCCGCCGGTCAGGCTCAACCGGACCACACGGTCCTCGCGACGCTCGGGAAGCGCGACGGATGCGGCCGGGACCAAGGTGTCGTATCCGAGGACACGCCGGTCCAGCTCGGCCGGGCGCACCGACACCGGCGGCGGCCGTCCGCCGCCGGTGCGGAGCACGGCATACGCGGCCGCGTCCTTGCCCTCCGCCAGCGCCACCAGCGGGAACACGCCGTCACCGAGGGTCACCGTCGTTACGCAGCGCCACACCATGCCAGTGCACGCTGGTGTCAGCGCGCAGCCGGTTCGACACGTCCACCCGGAGCTGATCACCGGCGTCCAACCGGATCACCGCACCGGGCACGCGCCCGCCGTAGCACCACGGCGCACCACCGGACCGCCCAGATCGACCTCGGCGTCCACCGCCTCCAACCGGAACTCGCGCACCGTCCCCGGGTGCCGGGCCAGCTCGGCCTCGCGCACCTGCCGCCCGTCCGGCGCCACCGTCGGACTGGCATGGCCGGTGCACCCGGCCAGACCCGCGGCTGACAGCGCCGCGTCTGCCAGCACCGCCCTACGGGTGACCATCGCCTTCTCCCCTTTGCCGATGACGGACCGCGATGCGCAGGTCCGCCGCAGGTCGCCATTTGTGGCGGCAGGGCACGGCACCGGTCACACCGCGCCCTGCCGGGCCGGCAGGTCAGCTCCCCGCGATCGGGATCTGCCGACCGGCGGCTTCGGCGGACCTCAGCGGCACGACGACTTCGAGGATGCCCTTGTCGTAGGAAGCCTTGATGTTGTCGGCATCGGCGTTGCCCGGAAGCCGCACGGCACGCTGCAACATCCCGTACCGGAACTCCGAGCGGCCCTTGACCTGCTCCTCGTACCGGCGCTCGGCGTGGATGCTGAGCACCGCGCCGTCCACGGAGACCTGGATGTCCTTGTCCGGGTCCATGCCGGGCAGCTCCGCCCGGATCCGGTACTCCTGGTCGGTCAGCGAGTCCTCCAAGCGGATGACATGCCCGGGCAGCAGGGGACGGTCGCTCTCCAGCCAGTCGGTGAAATCGCCGAACAGCCGCGGCATCAATGCGGTCATGATCTTCTCCCTCCGGGTGATGCCTGCATGCTCATTCGACGACCGCGGCACCCGTGCCGGAAGGGTCTCCGGTCCGCCTAGGCCAGGACTTTCGCCCGTAATAGGACGTCGAGCCGCTGTCTGCGAACGGGGCATGGAGGTTCAGCACGGCGGACAGCGGGAGGGTGAGAGCACGGACCGCCGCGGGATCGAGACCCAGCGCGTACGCCGATCGGCCAGGTGATGGGCGACCCGTAGTACTGCTCCCTCAGGTGCACGTCCAGCTCGATGTACGGGGGACCGCACCCGTGCGGCGTCAGCGGCTGCTCGCCGCTGCGATCGCCGCCGCCCCGATGAGTGGCAGCGAGGTGACAGCCCAGCTGAGGCCGACGTGCAAGACCGCGTTTCGGGAGAACAGCCGCGGCGTGGCCGCCGATGCCACGCTCGGGTTCGGCGCAGCGTCCGCTGCCGGGGCCGCCGGGCGGAAGAAGGATCCACGGCTGCCGGCCCACGCCACCGACAACACGATCGTCGTGAGCCAGATGAAGTACCAGTTACCGCCAGGGGCCGAGAATCCACCCTTGATGCCGGGTCCCACGAACCATGCCACCAGACCCACCACGGCGAGGTGAACCAGGACCAGGGCAGTGTTGCGCCAGCCCTGGGCTAGCGACCGCCCCGCTTTGCGGGCCCAGCCAGCGTGCAGCACAGCGCCGAGCACCACCGCGGCCACGCACAAGACCATCAACCCGTAGCCGTAGCCCTTCCAGCGCTGCCGGGCCGATCCCAGCAGTTCGACACTGTCGGCGAGACTGGTCAGCCATATCGCCGCCGCGAGGGCGCACGCGATGGTCAAAAGGCTCATCCAGCCTCGGTATGCCCCGCCGTCCCAGGGCGGTGGTGGTTTGGTCACGGCAGGGATGGTAGCGATCTTCGGCAAGGCGGGGTCGGGTGGTCCGGCTGCCGCGGCACCGACCGCAGGACCGGACCAGGCCCAGGCCCATGGGCGGGATCGTGTTGCCGAGTCGGGCGTGTCGACGAGCACGGGAGATGGAATCTCCGCTGCCGCGCCCGCCCGGTCGAGGGTGCTGCGGTCAGCTACGCCGGGCGGTCTGCGCGGCGCGCAGATCGTGCAGTAACCCGACCTGATTGACCAGGACCTCGGTTGCCCGCAGGCCTTCGAGCACGCCGATCGCGTCGGGCTCGGGTGTCCTATGGTCAGGTGAGCAGGGTGTGGCCCAGGCCGATGGCGGCACCTGCGGCGATATACCAGGCGTTGTTGAGCTTGGTCTTCCACAACAGCAGCAGGGTGAACGCGGCGATGGCGGCGGCGAGCGGGTCGATGATCGAGGTCCGCGCCAACTGGTAGGACACCCCGGCCATCAGCGCCAGCGCCGTGGCGTTGACGCCGTCGAGCAGGGCCGAGGTCCACGGCGAGGCGCGCAGCCGGTCGGTGAGCTTGGTGAGCAGACCGACGAACACGAACGAGGGCAGGAAGATCGCTACGGTGGCGACGAGCGCGCCGGCGGGTCCGGCGACGAGGTAGCCGATGAAGGTAGCGGTGGTGAACACCGGCCCGGGGGTGACCTGGCCTATGGAGACCGCGTCGATGAGCTGCTGCTGGGTGATCCAGTGCAGCCGGGCGACGAAGTCGCCTTGCAGGAACGCCAGCAGCACGTAGCCGCTGCCGTACAGCACCGATCCGATCTTGAACATGGTCAGGAACAGGGTCCAGAGCTGGTTGCCGGTCGGGTCGGGAATCAGCGGCTGCCCGCCGAGCATCGGCACGCCGATCCAGGCGCCGATCCGGGGCCGGAGTGGGTGGCGGATCAGGTGTGCGGCGGCGGCGAGCACCGCGCCGGTGGCGAGGATGAGCAGTTCGTTGACGCCGAGCAGGTATGCCGCCAGGCCGGCGGCGGCGAGCAGGCCGAGCCACACGCTTTTGACCGCGGTGCGCAGCAGGGCGAACAGGGCGTGGGCGATGATCGCGATCACTGCTGGGACGATCCCGTAGAGCAGCCCTTCCACGGCCGGGGTGTCGCCGTAGGTGACGTACGCCCAGGCCAGGCCGGTGACGATGAGCGCGGCCGGGAGGATGAAGCAGATTCCGGCCGCGATCAGGCCGCGCCGGCGGGCCCGGTCGAAGCCCAGGTGGATGGCAAGTTCGGTGGAGTTGGGGCCTGGGATCAGGTTGGTGGCGCCCATCAGGTCGACGAACCGCTCGTCGGTCACCCAGCCTCGGCGGCGCACGATCTCGTCGCGCATCATCGCGGTGTGCGCGGCGGGACCACCGAACGCGATCACCCCGAGCTTGAGGAACAGCAGCGCCACCTCGCGTACCGACCCGGCGGGCGGCCCGGCGATTTCCCCGATCGGGTTGGCGTAGGCCCGTCGCCACTGGTCCGTTCGTTCGTCATGGCCTGCCCGCGCCCCGTTCTGGTGATCTCGGTCGCCGATCGTACGGACCGCTTATGAACAGCAGCAGAACACTAGCTTCGCTCATTCATGAAGTTTCGGATCTTGGCCTGAGTCAGCTCGCGCGGTGAGATCTGTCGATTGCGGCTGGTCGCGTGAATGCTCAGCCCGGCATGGGCCGGGTCTCTTTGTAGCCAGTCGCAGGACTGCTGGATGAATAGCTTGATCAGGTCACAGGTCTGGGTAGTGCCGCCAGGCGGGCGAACGCGGTGGCCAGCTCGAATGCCCATGGCCAGGTCGCGTGGATGCGCAGATGGACCTGTCGCGCGCGGCGCGTGATGCGGGCGGCGACGTGCAGGACCTGACAGTGCAGCCTGCGGGGTTCGGCGGTGGTCTTGCGCGGGCAGCCGGTGGGCGGCGCTGGGGCGGTCGGCGTGGCCGGCGCCGCCTTCGGCCCGCCAGCAGGCCAGTCATTTGTAGCCGGTGGCGCGGGAGCGGCCCAGTTCTTTGACGACGTGGGTGGCTGGCCGGCGGTCGTGGACGACGCGAGTGATGAGCAGGCGGCGTCCGTGCAGGTCAGGCGGGCGTTACGATGGTGCACGAGGACCTCAGGTCGGTGGTGGGCGTCAGCCAACTCATACCCCGCCAGCGGTCTTCTTTTGCTCAAGGCCTGGTGTCAACAACGCTCGTGAGTGCTACATCTAGCGGAAGGGGCATCCTGCTCCGGCCGGGGCCGACGGAGGCTGCAGGCGGTTGAAGCGCAGAGTCGCGGCGAGCTGAGGTGCGCTAAGCCGAGCACGTCCCGCTGTCGCCAGACTCATTCAAGCCGGGTCAAGCAGGACCCGGCCGAGGCTGGCGAGCGAACCACCGTGTCGCCCAGGTGGAGGTGAGCAGTATGACCACCGTAGAAAACCGCAGCACCTCGGTGCTGACTCCGCTGTTCGGCAAACAGCTGTCTGACGTCGCCCAGCCGGTCGAGGTCATGACTTTGCTGGTGGAGATTCCGCCCGGCGGCAAGGGTCTGCCGCCGCACAAGCACTCCGGCCCGATCTTCGGATACATGATCGAGGGTGAGATGCTCTTCGAGCTCGAAGGCGAGCCCGAGCGTGTCGTCAAGGCCGGTGATGCGTTCTTCGAGCCCGGTGGAGACGTCATCCACTACCAGGACGCCAACAACCTGCCCGACGCGACGAGCCGGTTCGTGGTCGTCATGCACATGGTTCCCGGCCAGCCCATGCTCACCTATGTCGATGATGATGAGCTGGAACGCCGCCGCGATCGACGCGCCCCGCGCCCGCAGTAGCCCGCACACCCGGTGCCACGACTGTAGGCGCACCGCCTGCCGCCAGGTCTGTATTCCGTCCGCATCGGATCGCGCCTGAGCAAGTCGCCGCCGGTTACCCACCCGCCCGCGCTGGCGGGTGGGTAACCGGCGGCGACCGGTGCTCGCCTCAGGCGGATACGGCGGTCGCCGGAGTCGGCGAGGCAGCCGGACGATGACGGCGCAGCAGCAGAGCGTTGAAGGTGACGATGATCGTTGAGGCGCTCATCAGCAGCGCCGCCCACTCCGGACGCAGCAGCAGACCCAGGCTCGGGTAGAGCACACCGGCGGCGACCGGGATCGCGAGCAGGTTGTAGATCGCGGCCCAGAACAGATTCTGCTTGATCTTCTTGCGGACGGCGCGCGCGATGCGCAGGGCGTAGCCGACGTCGGCGGGGTTGTCGCGGATCAGTACGACGTCGGCGGTTTCGACGGCGACGTCGGTGCCCGCGCCGATCGCGACGCCGATGTCCGCTTTGGCCAGGGCGGGTGCGTCGTTGACGCCGTCGCCGACCATCGCGACCTTCGCCCCCGACTGCTGCAGCCGGTCGATGTGGCTGGCTTTGTCTTCGGGCAGCACCTCGGCGATGACGGTGTCGATGCCCAGTTGCCGGGCTACTGCTTCGGCGGTGGAACGCTGGTCGCCGGTGAGCATCACCGTGCGGACACCGGCTTCGTGCAGATCGGTGATCGCGGTGCGGGCCTGGTCGCGGATCGGGTCGGCGACGGCGACGACACCGGCCGGTTGGCCGTCGGCGGCGACGTACATGGCGCCTCGTTACTGCGGTGCCGGGTAATGTCGCAGACCCTGTTCGTGGCGCCTACGCCCCCGACGACCTCGAAGTCGCCGCAGGCCTGCCCACCACCCTGATCGTCCGGTCGGACAAGGCGACCGGCTGCGTGCGATCGTTCGTCATCCCCAGCCTGGCCATCGACGAGATCCTCCCCATCAACGGCGACACCCGCATCGACTTCGGCGTGCTCGAACCCGGGCGGTTGGCCTACTCGTGCGGCATGGGCATGTACACCGGCCGCCTGACCGTCACGGAGCCGTCCTCATGAGCGCCACGCACGTCTTCACCGTCACCGGGATGCACTGCGCCAGCTGCGGGATCCTCATCGACGAAACCCTCGAAGAGGAGGTCGTCGGCGTGCAGCGCGCCGAGACCAGCGTCCGCAGAGGCCGCACCGTCGTGACCGCCGACGACACCGTCGACCCGGCCGTCATCGCCGCGGCGATCACCACGGCGGGATACCAGGCAGCCCTGTCATCGAAGACCTGACTGCCGCACCGTGGCACGGCGCCGGAACACACGCCGGCACCGTGCCACCACCCCGCGGTTTCGCGACTGGCGCAAACCGGCAACAACGAAGTCTTTCCGGACTTACGGTGGTCGAGGTGGCTCGTCCCAGGGAGGCCGACATGGCTCACGCCGTACGCACCGCAGCACTGACTGCAGTACTGATCGCCGCAGGCGCCTCAGCCGGCTGCGCAGGCACGCAGACCGCCCAGCCGCCACAGGTCCCAGCGGTGGCGCAGCCGAGCCCGACGCAGCAGTTCAACGACACCGACGTGCAGTTCCTCCAGCAGATGATCCCCCACCACCAGCAGGCACTCATGATGGCGGCCATGGCCGCCCAGAAAGCAGCCGGCGCCGACGTCAAACAGCTCGCCGCGGCAATCGAGCAGGAGCAGCAGCCTGAGATCGACCAGATGAGCACCTGGCTGAAGCAGTGGGGCAAACCGGTGCCGTCGATGGGCCCCGGCATGGCGATGCCGTCGATGTCACCGCCCATGGGCCACGGCATGATGCCGTCGATGGGCCCGATGCCCGACATGGGCCAGATGCAGAACATGACCGGCGAGCAGTTCGACCAGATGTTCCTGCAGCTGATGATCGCCCATCACGAGGGCGCGGTCGCCATGGCGAAAGCCGAGATCGCCGGTGGAGCGAACCCGGCGGTCAAGCAGCTGGCGGAGAAGATCCAATCCAGTCAGAACGCGCAGATCGAGCAGATGCGCCAGATGCTAGCCGCCACACCCACTCCCACTCGATGACCCTTCCCACGCCGACCTACTGCGGTGAAGATCGGCTACCGGCGGTGGCCCTGTCAAGCTCCCCCTGGACCGCATGGAGATCTCTGCGCACGGGTATACCCGCTGGCGTAGCAACCGAGGGAGACCACGATGACCAACGTGACCATGCCCATGCTCGAAACCTACCCGCTGGAGATCAACCTCGATCGGCGCCAACTCGCCGCTGCGATCGACTCGCTGATCGCGTGCAGTGAGGCGTGCACGGCGTGCGCCGACGCCTGCCTGAGCGAACCGATGATCGCCGAGCTGGCCAAGTGCATCCGCACGAACCTCGACTGCGCCGACATCTGCTCGGCGACCGCGCGGGTGCTGTCGCGGCACACCGGCTACGACGCCAACATCAGCCGCACGCTGCTGGAGGCTTGCGTGATGGCGTGCCGGTCGTGCGCCGAAGAGTGCGAGCGCCACGCCGACATGCACGAGCACTGCCGTATCTGCGCGCAGGCCTGCCGAGACTGCGAAGCCGCCTGCAAGCAGCTGCTGGCCGCCATGTGCCCCTGCGGCACTCCGGCAGGGCCGCGGGCTGTTCTCAAGCCCGCCGGCCCTACCGATGCGGGATTTCCTCGCTGCCGGGCAGCCGTCGCGACTACCCGGCAGCGATGTGCGTCGCAGGCTTCTTCCAGCGGCGCACCAGAAATACGCCGATGCGCCAGGCGTAGAACAAGGCGAACCCGCTGGCGACCGCGGTGAGGACGCCGGTGCCTTCGTAGAACAGCCCGGTTGCCCGCGTTGACCACAAGGCGAAGGCGGTGGGCACCTGCTGCTGGTCACCGCCGGGCAGGAACGTCAGATTCGACAGACCGACCGCTTTGAGGACATGGTCGAGGAACCCGTCGACAACGCCGAACGACCAGATCACGAACGCGTTGTAGATCAGGTACGCGACGAGCGCCCACCGGTTGGCACGCCACCGGTAGGCCGCGGCAAGCAGAGTCGGCACCAGCGCGAGCGCGATCGCAGCAAGTAGCACCCCCGTGCCCAGACGGAACACGTGATGCGCACCGGTCGCGATCATGGCGGCGGTGACTGCGGCCTGGGACCTTCCCAGCAGTCGGTTCATGTAGCCCCCTTCTTTCCGAACACTGCGTTCGGAAACGAACGCTACGTTCGCTACGATGACGCCACCAGGAACAGATCCGCGGCGGATGTCCGCTAACGCACGGGTACGGACCGGCAGTTCGGGAAAGGACCGTGACGGTGACCACACCATCTGACCGGCGGGTGCGACGCTCGCAGCACGCCCTCAAAACCGCACTTCTGACCTTGGTGAGCGGTTGCGCCCCGTCTGTGGCCAAGCCAGGGAACCTGATTCCGACGCTGAACAGATGACAAAAAAGGAAATACAATGATCTTTACGGCGTGGTGCTTGCGACGCCTGCGACAGTCCTGAAGCCGGTGTTGCCGGTGGACGAGTCAGGCGTGTCGGCGGACCGGGCGGAGTTGCGGTAGCGGTTGCAGTACGAGTCGTGGCACAGGTAGGAACCCCCGCGCAGCGCCCGGGTCGTGCCCTGCGACGGGCCGGTCGGGTTGTCGCGCGGGGCAATCCGGTAATAGGTGGAGTGGTGGTGGTCGGCGCACCACTCCCACACGGCGTGTCGAGCAGGTCTCACATCCCGTCCGGGCAAAAGCCGTTCCAGCCGATCATCGCGGCGGCGTCGCCCGGTTCGCGCCGGCCGGGTCGACGTCGAGCAGGTCTTCGGGCCACCGGCCGTCCTCGTAGTGCCCGTAGTTGCCGTGCATGCCATGGGACCGGTCCACAGTGACGGCACCGGACTGGCGCTGCGGGTGCGCGACCCTGATGCGATCGTGGCCTGAAGCGGATACCCGCGCCCGCTTCGCCGGTATGCACTGTGGAGCCTGCGCAGTGGCGGCCGGTGGGATCGTGAGCGCCGCCGCCAACAGCTCATCCGTCGGCTCGCGCAACATGGGCATGGCGACGACGGCGCAGGAGCAGCGAAACGGCCGTTACTCGGCAGCGATCATGAGGCTCCGTTGATCTCAAGCTCCGTGATGGTGTCGAGGTACACCGGGAGTCGGTCGAGCAGGCCGTGGTAGCCGGTGGCTGGCAGCCGCCAGTTCTTGAGGTGTGATGACCTGGATGTGGCTGTCGAACAGTTCTGCCAGCTGCGCCTGGGCCAGGTTGTGGCGTAGGTAGAGCAGGGCGAGCAGCACCGCGCGGTATGGGCCGACGGCGCGGCGGCGTTCTGGTCCAGGTCGGGGCGGGCGTAGCCGTCGAGCACGAGCTGGTCGGCATTATCGCTGTTCAGGACCGTTACAGTCTCTACTCGCGACGGCCTGGTGCAGTACTTGAGCGCGTAGTAGTCAAGAGCGCAACCTGACCTTGGGGCGTCGAGCCGGATCACGCTCGGCGACTGCCAGTAGGTGTCTGACACGGGCGGCGGTCAGGCCGTGTCCGTCCGCCAGTAGGTGTGCTGCCTCGAGGGCGAGGCTGTGCCGCGACCAGGCGAACTCGGCGGTCGGCGCGTGCTCGGTGGTGTCGCGGATGGCGAGTAGGACTCCGGCGATGGCGGGTGCGACCGAGGGTGCATGGACAGCCAGGATGTGATGCCCGTGGTCGATCTCGCCGCGTACGCTCGCGACTGCCTGCCATGCCGGCACGACCGTCACCTCGATGTAGATGACACCGACGGCCGGTTGTTGACCATGCCCGGAGGAAGGTTGGCGACCGCCCGGGGGCGGTTCCAGCCCGATCACGCGTACGGCTGGCCATTCGCCGACTGAATTGATCATGGATCGAGCGTTGTCGTCGATTGCCAGCCGGGGAAGCCGCCACCGCAGCCGCAATCTTGCCCAGCACCACAAGCCCAGCACGACGCCGACTACCACCGTGACGGCGAGGGTGTTCGTCATGTGGCAGCAACTGCGGCGGCTGCGAACCCAGGATATGGGCGATCCGGTGAACCGATGCGCATGCTCTGGCCTTCGGGTCGGGGGTCGATGCGGACAACGCCGACCAGCCTTCCCGGCACACCGGTGCCAATGGTAGCGGCGAGAAGGCTGGTTGCTTGGCTCAGGCTGGCCACTCCCGCGACCGCCCTTGCCCTGAACAAATGTTAGTGGCTAACATTTAGTGGTGAGCGACAACGACCAACGGCTCGGACGGCTTGCCCGCACGCGTGCACGGCTGCAGGAGTGCGCCCTGGACCTGTTCGAACGGCAGGGCTACGACCAGACGACCGCGGCGCAGATCGCCGGCGCCGCCGGGGTCACCGAGATGACGTTCTTCCGCCACTTCGCCACCAAGGACCGGCTCGTCGTCGAGGACCCCTACGACCCGCTGATCGCCGACGCCGTCGCCGCCCAACCCCGCGGCCTGCCGCCACTGACCCGCGCCGTAGGCGGACTGCGCGCCGCCTGGGCCCGGCTGCCCGAACCCGCAAGCGACGACGTCCGTCGCCGCGTCCGCATCGCCGCGGCCACCCCATCGCTGCGGGCCGCGATCGCCGCGAACAACGCCGCCACCGAGCAGATCCTGGTCGAGCAGCTCGTCGGCGACGGAGCCGATCCCGACGCCGCGAGCGTGGCGGCGGCCGCGGTGCTGGCCGGTATCACCGCGGCGCTGCTGCGGTGGTCGCAGCGTGACGGCGCCGCCCTGGCCGACGCGGTGTCCGCCGCCCTCGACACGCTCGAGGCCCGCCGATGACCGGCGCGCTTATCGAAGCCCGCGGACTGACCCGCCGGTTCCCGGGCGGCGCCGGAATCGGCGGCATCGACCTCGACGTCGCCGCCGGCGAGATCCACGCGCTGGTCGGGCTCAACGGTGCGGGCAAGACCACGCTCATGCGGGTGCTGCTGGGCATGCTGCGCCCGGACGAAGGCGACGTCCGCATCGCCGGCTGCGCCCTGGCCGAGACCGATTGGGCCCAGGTGGGTCACCTGGTCGAAGCACCGCTCGCCTACGCCGAACTCGACGGACGAGCCAACCTCCTGCTCGCGGCGCGCCTGCACGCCGTGCCGAAGGCCAAAGCCGCGCAACAGGTCGAGGCGGTCCTGACAGAGCTCAACCTCGGGGCCTACGCCACCGTGCGAGCCCGTCGCATGTCGCTGGGCAACCGCCAGCGCCTCGGCCTGGCCGCCACCCTGCAGCACCACCCGCACGTCATCGTCCTCGACGAGCCCACCAACGCCCTCGACCCCGCCGGAGTCATCGCACTGCGCGAAGCACTGCTGCGCCGCGCAGCCGCGGGAGCCGCCATCCTGGTGTCCAGCCACCACCTCGACGAGGTCGCCCGCGTCGCCCACCGGATCACCGTCATCAACGGCGGCCGCGTCATCGGCGCACTCGACCCGCACGGTGCCGACCTCGAACGCGCCTTCTTCGCCCTCGTCCACGCCGACGACACCCACCGGAGCACGTCATGAGCATGCGCTTGCTGGCGGCAGCCGTCGCCGTCGAAGCCCGCAAGGCAACCGCGTCACGCGTACTGACCAGCACCGCAGTACTGCTCGTCGCGGGTGTGGCCGCACTCGCCGCCGCCACCACGGCCGCCGCGACCGGCGGCAACCCGCAGCTGACGGCCAAACTCGGTCCGATCGCCGCCGCGGGCGGCTGGCCCGGCGTGCTCAACGTCGCCACGCAGGTCACCGCCGCTGCCGGGCTGCTGGCCTGCGGGGTCGCACTGAGCTGGATGTTCGGCCGCGAGTTCGCCGACGGCACCATCACCGGCCTGTTCGCCATCCCCATCAGCCGACCCACCCTCGCCCTGGCTAAACTCATCGTGTACTTGATCTGGGCCGGCGCCGTCGCGACCGCGGTGACCATCGCCGTCACCGCAGTCGGCCTCGCCACCATCGGACATCTGCCCAGCGCTGACGGGTGGGCCGGCCTCTGTCGGCTGCTCGCCCTGACCGTGATGACCGCCGCGCTCGCCGTCCCCGCGGCGTGGGCGGCCACCGTCGGGCGCGGACTACTGCCCGCCATCGCCGTGACAGTCGGCCTCATGGCCGTCACCCAGATCGTCGTCGTCGCCGGCGCCACCGGCGGCTGGTTCCCACCCGCGGCACCGGCGCTTTGGGCACTGGCACCGGACACGGTCGGCCCGGTCCAACTCCTAGTCGCCGCGAGCCTGCCGGTCACCTTCTGCCTGCTGACGCTGCGCTCCTGGCATCGCCTGCAACTCGACCGCTGACCGGCGACACAGAGTGCCGCCGCGGCCACCTCACCAGATCGTCAGGAGAAGGTGGTTGACGACCAGAGCGGCCGCGGTGCCCGCGGCGAGCCAGCCTCGCCAGGACGGGACCGGGAGAAGTGCCGCTCCAGCGGGTATCCAGACGGCGAAGGGCAGCCAGATGCGTTCGACTTCGGCCTTGCTGAGCCCGGAGATGTCTGCGACGGCCACCGACAGCAGCGCGGCGGCGGGCAGCAGCACGTACGGGGCTCGGCTCGGCAGGGCGGTGATCACACGCCGGGCGACCACGGCGGCCAGTGGCCCGGCCGACAGCAGGAATGCGGCAAGGTTCGCCATCACCCAGTATCCGTAGCTGCGCTCCGATGCGATGCCCTGGTAGTAGCGCTGCACCACGAGGTGGTAGCCGTCGAGCCACCAGAACCCGGCCGCGGTGAAGCCCACGACGGTCAGCACGCCCGCTGCCGCAGCGATGCCGAGCACCGGCCCGGCGGCCGGGGCTCTGCCGCCCCGGCACGCGCAGACGATGACCGCGACGGCCAGCGGCGCGATCAGCACCAGGCCGTAGGACAGGTAGCAGGAGAATGCCAGCAGCGTGCCCGCCGCCACGGCGCCCCCAGCTGCGGCCGATCTGCGGCGGGTCGTCAGCGCGACCGCGAGCAGGGCGAGCGCGGTGCTGGTGAGTCCGGCGAACAGTCCGTCGGCCGAGACGCCGACCCAGACTGCGCCGGGTAGCAGCACCAGGAACGGCATGCTCGCGCGGGCGGCGTGTTCGTCGCCGAGCGCCCGTAGTGTCACGGGCACCGCGACGGCGGCCGCTGCACCCGCCAGCACGCAGACGACTGCGGCGGGACCGCCGCCGCCGAGGCCGATGCGGTCGAGCCAGACGAACATCAGCAGGGCGCCCGGCGGGTGGCCGGAGACGTGGGTGGTCCACGAGTCGGGCTGGAAGTCGAGGATGCGGTCGGTGAATCCGTGCAGCATGGCGGGGATGTCGGTGACGCCTGGCACCTCGGTGAGGTATTCGGCCTGGGCGGTCAGGCGTCCGGCCAGCCCGACCCGCCACCCGTCGATCAAGGCGAGGCTGAGTGTCCAGACCGCCGCGGCGGTGTAGCAGGCGATCAGCAGACGCCGCCAGGGCATGGAGGCCGCGAGGCGGGCGCCGTGCAGCAGCACCGCTGCGGCCACGGTCAGTGCCGCGGGCGTGCCGGGGCCCAGGTGCGGGTGCCACAGCGCGTACAGGGGCGCGGTCTGCGCCTGCACCGGTGAGCCGGTGAGGTTGAGTGCCGCGCCGGCGACGACGGCGGTGATGAGCAGGACGGCGGCAGCCGCGGCGGCGATGCGGTCGGCGCGGGGGAAGGCCTGCTCGGTGCGGGTGGTGGGCGGGTGGGCGGTGAGCATGTCAGGCCCGCAGTGGTGCGGTGGCGAACTCGGCTAGCCCGGTAGCCGGTGGCACGGTCGCGGTGAAGCCGAGTTCGTCGTGGGCGCGGCGTGGGGAGGCGACGATGTGGCGCACGTCGCCGGCCCGGAACGCCCCGGTGACGCGCGGTGCGGGTCCGGCCATCGCGCAGGCGAGGGTCGTGGCCATGTCCGCGACGGTCTGCGGCCGGCCGGAGGCGATGTTGTAGGCGCGGATGCCCGGCGTGTCGCGGTCGTCGAGGGCGTGCAGGGCGGCGAGGTTGGCGGCGGCGACGTCGTGGACGTGGACGAAGTCACGCCGCTGCCCGCCGTCCTCGTAGACCTGCGGGGCCGCGCCTCGCTCCAGAGCGGACCGGAAGATCGCGGCGACGCCGGAGTAGGGGGTGTCGCGTGGCATGCCGGGACCGTAGACGTTGTGGTAGCGCAGCGCGGTGGCGTTCGCGCCTGACTCCCTGGCCCAGGCGTCGGCGAGGTGTTCCTGGGCGAGTTTGGTCGCGGCGTACACGCTGCGGGGTTCGAGGCGGTCGTCCTCGTCGACGACGCCGGGGCGCAGCGGTGAGTCGCAGCGCGGGCAGCGTGGTTCGAACCGTCCGGCGCTCAGGTCGTCGCGCCGCCGGGCTGTGGGCCGGACCGGACCGTGCTCGTCGCAGGCGTAGGCGCCTTCGCCGTAGACGACCATGGAGCTGGCCAGCACGAGACGGCGGATGCTGTGGCGGGCCATGCCGGCCAGCAGCACGGCGGTGCCCAGGTCGTTGCATCCTACGTATTCGGGCAGGTCGGCGAGGTCGACGCCCATGCCTACCATCGCGGCCTGGTGCACGACGGCGTCGACGCCGTCCAGCGCGGCGTCGACGGTGTCGCGGTCGCGGACGTCGCCCAACCGGACGGTGACACCGTCGAGATCGGCGGCGGGCCGCTCGCCGCGGTGGGCGGCCGGGTGGAGGCTGTCCAGCACGGACACGTCATGTCCGGCGGCGGCCAGCGCGGCGACGACGTGGGACCCGATGAAGCCGGCTCCGCCGGTGACGAGTACTCGCATGACCAGACAACCTAGGCGGGCATCGGGCCGTCACGGTGCGGCGTTCGTAATTCGTAAGGACTTGTCAGCGTTTGATAATAATTTGGACCCGCGCCCGGCCTTAGGGTCGAGATCATGATTGATGTGGTGTTGCCGTGCCTCAACGAGGCAGCGGCGCTGCCCGCGGTCCTGTCCGGGCTGCCGCCAGGCTACCGCGCCATCGTCGCCGACAACGGCTCCACCGACGGCTCCGCGCAGGTCGCGCTCGGCTACGGCGCGCAGGTGGTGACCGTGCCGCAGCGCGGCTTCGGCGCCGCCGCGCACGCGGGACTGCTGGCCGCCACCGCCGATGTGGTCTGCTTCGCCGACGCTGACGGCTCCTTCGACCTGCGCCAGCTGCCGCTGGTCGCCGACCCGGTGGCCGCCGGCGAAGCCGACCTCGTGCTCGGACGGCGACGCCCGAGCAGTCCCGGCGCCTGGCCCGCTCACGCCCGGATGGCCAACGCGCTGCTGGCCTGGCGGCTGCGCACCAGCCTGCGGCTGCCCATCCACGACCTCGGCCCCATGCGTGCCGCCCGCAGGCAGGCGCTGCTGTCGCTCGGACTGCGCGACCGGCGCTTCGGATACCCGCTGGAGATGATCGTCAACGCGGCCCGTGCGGGCTGGCGGGTGACCGAGACCGACGTGCGCTACGCCCCCCGCGCGGCCGGAACCCGGTCCAAGGTGACCGGCACCGTCGTCGGGACCGCCCGTGCCGTACGCGACATGTCCAAGGTGCTCGCCCGGTGAGCGCCCAGCTGCTCGTCATCGCCAAAGCGCCGGTGCCCGGCCGGGTGAAGACCCGCCTGTGCCCGCCTTGTACCCCGCGGCAGGCCGCCGACCTGGCCGCAGCCGCCCTCGCCGACACCCTCGACGCCGTCACTGACGCCCCCGCCCGCAGGCGGGTCCTCGTCCTCGACGGCGACCATCCCGCCCCCGACGGGTGGACGACCCTGCCGCAGCGCGGCGTGGGGCTCGGGCAGCGCCTGACCAACGCATTCGCCGACAGCGCCCTGCCAGGCGTCGGCTCGGTGCTGGTCGGGATGGACACCCCGCAGCTGACCCCGCCCCTGCTCGCCGCCGCGGCGCGAGCGCTCGACGCCGTTGACGCGACCATCGGGCCGGCCGACGACGGCGGCTGGTGGCTGCTGGCGCTGCGCGATCCCCGCCATGCCGCAATCCTGTCCGAGGTGCCCATGTCGACCCCCGACACGTGTGCCGCCACGCTCGATGCGCTGCACCGGCTCGGCCTGCGGGTGACCCGCCTGCAATCGCTGCGCGACGTCGACACGGCCACCGACGCGCTGGCCGTTGCCGCGGCACACCCGCACGGCCGGTTCGCCGCCACCGTGCGGGCGCATCTGCCCGTCCTGACCGGAGCAACCCGTTGACCAGCGCGCTGGCCGTGTACGCCGGAGCGCTGCGGCGCGCCGAGCGCGGCGGTGACGGCGCGCTGCGGCTGGTCGACCCGTCCGGGCGCCTGCTACGCCGCCTCGACACCGCCGCCTGGCACGGCGACACCGTTCCCGGCGACCACGGCATGCTCGACCGCTGCACGGGGCCGACCCTCGACGTGGGCTGCGGTCCGGGACGGCTGGCCGCCGCACTCGCCCGCCGCGGCGTGCCCGCCCTCGGCATCGACGTCAGCGCCACTGCGGTGCGGCTGGCCCGCTCGCGTGGCGCCCGAGCCGTCGTCCACGATGTCTTCACACCGCTGTCCGCACCTGCCCGCTGGAGCGGCGCGCTGCTGGCCGACGGCAACATCGGCATCGGCGGCGACCCGGCCCGCCTGCTGCGCCGCTGCCGCGACCTGCTCGAACCCGGCGGCACCATCGTCGCCGAGGTCGAACCGCCCGGCGTACGCGGCTGGCGCGGCGCGGTGTCGCTCACCGACACCCGCCACAGCAGCGACACGTTCCCCTGGGCGGTCGTCGGGGCTGACGAGCTCCCGCCGCTGGCGGAGCAGGCCGGGTTGCGGCCGGCCGAGACCTGGAGCGAGGAGGGCCGATGGTTCGCCTGCCTGAGCCGCTGACCCGCCTGCACCCGACCCGCCTGTCGCGGCTGTTCACGTCACGGCTGCGCTCTCCGCAGCTGACCAGCCGGCTCGGCATGCTGCTGGGTGCGGCCGTCGCGGTATGCTTCGCGACCGGCTACCTCAGCCACGCCATCCAGCACCCGCCCGCCTGGTTCTACTGGCCGTCCAGGCCGGTGAACCTTTACCGGATCACCCAGGGCCTGCACGTGGCCACCGGCCTCGCGATCGTGCCGCTGCTGGCCGTCAAGCTGTGGTCGGTCTACCCCAAGCTGTTCCGCTGGCCGCCGTTTCGCGACGCCGCCCACGCCGTCGAGCGGCTCAGCCTGTTCCTGCTCGTCGCCGCGGCACTGTTCCAGGTCACCACCGGCATCCTCAACATCGCCCTGTGGTACTCCCCGATGAGCTTCTTCTTCACCACCGCCCACTACTGGACCGCGTGGATCCTGGCCGGCGCATTGCTGATCCACATCGGCGTCAAGCTGCCGGTCGTGCGCCGCGCGCTCGCCGCCCCCAGCCGGCGCCCGACCGAAGCTGCCGGCTTGAGCAGGCGCGGGCTGCTGACCGCGGTCGCCTCCGCCATCGGTGTGATCACCGTCGCCACCGTCGGGCAGACGCTGCGGCCACTGGCCGGGATCTCAGTGCTGGGCCCGCGCGATCCGCGGGTCGGGCCGCAGGGCCTGCCCGTCAACAAGACCGCGGCCGGCGCGGGTGTCACCACCGCGGCCGCCGGCCCCGGCTACCGGCTCGAGGTCGTCGGCCCCAGCGGCATCCTGCGTCTGAGCCTGGGCGACCTCGCCGCGCTCCCCCAGCACACGGCACAACTGCCCATCACCTGTGTGGAGGGCTGGAGCGCCACCGCGACCTGGACCGGGGTGCGCATCCGGGACCTGGCCGCGGCCGTCGGCGGACAGCCCGGCGCGAGCGTACGCGTCGAATCGCTCGAACGGGGCAGCCCCTACAGCACGTCGACGCTGCCCCCACCGCACGCCGACGACCCCCTCACCCTGCTCGCCCTGACCGTAAACGGCGAACCGCTGGACCTCGACCACGGCCACCCGTGCCGTCTGATCGCCCCGAACCGGCCCGGCGTACTGCAGACCAAGTGGGTCTCCCGAGTGCAGGTGCTGACGTGACCGGCCACGGCACCACCTCTCGGACCACGACCTGGCTGCAGCGCCTGCTCGTCGCCGGTGGCGTGCTGGCCGCCGGCTACGGCGTCGCCGGCCTGGTCACCGACCCCAGCGTCGCCAAACAGCCATACCTGCGCTACACCCTGACCGTCCTGCTCGGGCACGACCTGCTCGTCATGCCGCTGGCAATCCTGATCGGCCTGCTCGCCACCCGGTGGCTGCCGCAGTGGGCGCGGCCCGCCGTGCAGGGCGCGCTGCTGGTCACCGCGACGCTCACCGCCGTCGCGCTGCCGCTCGTACTCGGGTACGGCCGCCGCCCCGACGACCCCTCGGCCCTGCCCCGCGACTACCACCGCGGCTACCTCATCGCCGTCGCCGCCATCTGGCTCACCACCGCCACGCTGCTCGCCCTGCGTGCCGCCCGCAGCCGCCGCACATCCGCAACCCAGCATCAGGAGGAGACATGAACAGCACCGCAGACGTCGCCGTCATCGGCGGCTCCGGCCTCTACAGCCTGCTCGACGACGCGCACGAGGCACAGCTCGACACCCCCTACGGCCCGCCCTCCGACCCGATCACGGTCGGCGAGGTCGCCGGACGCCGAGTCGCGTTCCTGCCCCGCCACGGCCGCGACCACCGCCACCCACCCCACCTGATCCCCTACCGCGCCAACCTGTGGGCACTGCGGGCGCTCGGAGCCCGGCAGATCCTCGCACCCTGCGCCGTCGGCGGCCTGCGTCCCGACCTCGGCGCCGGCACTTTCGTCCTGCCCGACCAGCTCATCGACCGCACCAGCGGACGCGAGCGCACCTATGTCGACTCCGGCGCGGTGCACGTCAACTTCGCCGACCCCTACTGCCCCGCCGGACGCGACACCGTGCGCGCCACCGCCGGGGCTACCGGGCTGGCGCTCATCCCGACCGGGACCATGGTCGTCGTCGACGGGCCCCGCTTCTCCACCCGCGCCGAGTCCCGCTGGTACGCCGCCGCCGGCGGCACCGTCATCAACATGACCGGCGCCCCCGAAGCAGCGCTGGCCCGCGAACTGGCGCTGTGCTACACCACCGTCGCCCTGGTCACCGACCTCGACGCCGGCGTCGAAGGCGAGCACGGCGTCACCCAGGAGGAGGTCTTCCGCGTCTTCAAGGACAACACCGAGCTAATGCGCACCCTGCTGCTCGCCGCGATCGCGAACCTACCCACAGAGCGCACCTGCCCGTGCCCGAACACGCTGGACGGCTTGCACCCCGGGTACGCACTCCCCTGACCTACACGACCCGGCCGAGTCGGCGGCTCGTCGCATCGCCGAATCGTTCGGATACGCGGCCGACGGTGGTGGCTCAACCACTCGCCCGCCCACCGGACTCGGCCCGGGTCGCCGCGGCCGGCCTCGGCGCCGGGACGCGGTCGGCCAGGCGCGTCGCCAGCGGTCCGACGACAGCCAGCACGATGACATAGGCCGCGGCGAAAGCGCTGAGCTGGCCCGGCTGCGCTGTGGCGAGGAGGCTGGCTATGACCAGTGAGAACTCCCCGCGGGCGATCAGCACGGTGCCGGCGCGAAGCCGTCCGCGGCGCGCGGCTCCGTCGCGGGCGGCGGCGTACCAACCTGTGACGACCTTCGTTGCGGCGGTCACGGCGGCCAGCGCGAGTACGGCGGGCAGGACCGGGACTATGTCACGTGGATTGATGGCCAGGCCGATGGCCAGGAAGAACACGGCGGCGAACAGGTCGCGCAGCGGTGCGACGACACGACGGGTGCGGTCGGCGACCTGGCCGGTGAGCGCCAGGCCAACCAGGAACGCACCCACCGCGGCGGAGGCCTGCATCAGTTCGGTGATCCCGGCGACGAGCAGGGTGAGGCTGAGCACCCGCAGCAGAAGAAGTTCGGGATCGTCGGTGTCGACGATCCTGGCCAGGGGCCCGCCGAGGCGGTGGGTGGCGGCGAAGGCGAGGCTGAGCGCGCCGACGGCCGCCGCGACGCTGAGTGCGGCCTGCCACCAGGCGCCACCGGCGGCCAGCACTGCCAGCAGCGGCAGGAAGGCCGCCATCGCGACGTCCTCGAGAACCAGCACCGACAACACCGCGGGTGTCTCCCTGTTGGCAAGCCGCCGCAGGTCCTCGAGCAGCCGTGCGACGATCCCCGACGAGGAGACCCAGGTGATGCCGCCCATGGCCAGGGCACCGATCCAGCCGAGCCCGAGCAGCCAACCGGCGACCGCACCCGGTGCGGCGTTGAGCGCGAAGTCGACGCAGGCCGACGGGACGTGGCGGCGGGCGCTGGCGGTGAACTCACCGACGGTGAACTCCAGGCCGAGGGTCAGCAGCAGCAGGATGACGCCGATGGACGCGCCTGTGGTCACGAACGCGCCCGCGGCAGGCACCGGGGCGATGCCGCCCGGGCCGAGCGCGAGTCCGGCGAGCAGGTACAGCGGGACCGGGGAGTAGCCGAAGCGGCGGGCCAGCGCGCCCAGTGTGGCGAGCGCTGCCAGGACGATGCCCAGTTCGATCAGCAGGGCCGAGGATCCGTGCATCGGTCAGCCGCTGATGATGGACTGGACCCCGGCGATGCCTTCGTGGGTGCCGATGACCACCAGGATGTCGCCGGGCTGCAGGACCTCGTCCGGGCGCGGCGAAGCCACGACGGTGTCGTCGCGGACGACGGCGACGATCGACGCGCCGGTCAGGGTGCGGGCACGGGTGTCGCCCAGGGCCCGTCCGGCGTACGGCGAGGCTGCGGTGACGGGCACCTGCCCTGCGCCGAGGCCGGGAATCTCCTTGGTCAGGTCGGCGAAGCGTTCGGCGATGCGTGGTGCGCCGAGCACCTCGGCGACGACCTCGGCCTCCTCCGCGTCCAGGCGCCACAGCGGTCTCGGCGCGTCGGGGTCGTCGCCGTAGTCCATGAACTCGACGTCGCCGCTGCGGCGGGTGACGACGGCGAACCGCTCGCCGCGGGCGGTGGTGAAGTCGTAACGCACCCCGACCCCGGGAAGAAGCACTTCGGTGACCTCCACCTGCGTCATCATCACCGAGCAGCGGGCTGGAGGTGGCCAGAACCGCAGTTGTTCGGCCATCGACCGACGCCGTGGGGCGGACCGGCACTTGGCCTTGGTGACGGTGTGGCGCGGCGGCAGGGCCTGTTGCCGTCGAGTTCACCTTGGTCTTATCGTGGCCTCGGCGTGCCGGGAAGTCTGGTCGGCGGGATGGGAACTTGCGATCGTCAGGAGACGATGGTGCTTGTACGCCGCCGCTGGCTGAGAGTCGACAGATGAGTGATGATCTTCATATCCGGCTGAGCGTTGACGGCGGGTCGTGGCGTTTGATCCTGCACGGCGATGTCGATCACCTTGCCGGTGACACGCTGCGGCGTGTCGCGCAGGCCGTCCTGCTGACGCGGCGCATTGCGCAACTGGTCGTCGATCTCAAAGGTGTGACATCCGTCGATGACGAAGGTGTTGCGGCCATCGCGGATTGCGGACGCCGGGCCGGCGATCAGGGTATCGACTTCCAGCTGGTCAATCTATCCAGGGTGATGCTTGCGGACCTGTTCGAGCGTGCTGGCACTTCGCCGGCTTCTCCGGGTTCACAGCGGCGAAGACGAGGTCCTCGCGCAAGGACGTCCTTCAGCTTCGGTGGCCTGCGGCCGCCAAGCCGCCCTCTTGCCAGACAACAGCGGGGGCAGCGAACGCGCCCTTGACCGGCCGGCCTATCCGCCTCCGGATCGGCCACCACGGCAAATTACTCATCTCTGGACATGTTCTAACGCTGGTGGCCGATAATCGAGCTGATCTCGAACGGCCGGAGGCGGCGCCGTGGACTTCATCCAGCAGTCACTGATCGACCCGCTCAGCCGGTTCCTGTGGAACTACGTGCTCATCTACGTGCTCATCGGGGCCGGGCTCTATTTCACAGTCCGCACCCGGTTCGTGCAGTTCCGGATGTTCGGCCAGATGATCACGGCGGTGCGCGGTTCGCGCGACGAGCGGTCCGGCGTGTCGCCGTTCCAGGCGTTCTGCGTCGGGCTGGCCTCACGCGTCGGCACGGGAAACATCGCCGGCGTCGCGATCGCCCTGACCCTGGGCGGGCCGGGCGCGATCTTCTGGATGTGGGTCGTCGGGCTGGTGGGGATGGCGACCGCGTTCGTGGAGTCGTCGCTGGCGCAGCTGTACAAGGTGCGCGGGCCCGACGGTGCGTTCCGGGGCGGACCGGCAACCTACATCCAGCGCGGCCTGGGCTCTCGCGGCTGGGGCGCGGTGTTCGCCGTCCTGCTGATCTTCACGTTCGGGATCGCGTTCAACATGGTCCAGGCCAACACGATCGTCGACGTGGTCGCCAGCCTGCGCTCCGGCGGCGGGCCGGAGCTCGTCGCGCTGGTCCTGGTTGTGCTCACCGCCCCGGTGATCTTCGGCGGCATCCGCCGCATCGCCCGCGTCGCCGAATACGTCGTGCCGGTGATGGCCGCGGTCTACATCCTGCTCGCCCTTGCCGTCGTGCTGCTCAACCTCGGCGAGGTGCCAGGCATGCTGGCCACGATCGTCAGGTCGGCGTCCGGCCTGGACCCGGCTGCCGCCGGATTGGCCGGCGGGCTCAGCGCCGCGCTGCTCAACGGCGCGAAACGGGGACTGTTCTCCAACGAGGCCGGCATGGGCAGCGCACCCAACGCCGCCGCCACCGCGACCACCAGCCACCCAGCCCGGCAGGGTCTGATCCAGTCGCTGGGCGTCTTCGTCGACACCATCGTCATCTGCACCGCCACCGCGTTCATGATCATGCTGGGTGGCGACGACGTCTACCGGCCCGGCCAGCCCTCAGCCGACACCGGCGCGTCGCTGACCCAGGCCGCCGTGTCGGCACAGTTCGGCGGCTGGAGCACCTGGCTGATGGCCGGGCTGGTGACCGTGTTCGCGTTCTCGTCGATCCTCGGCAACACCTCCTACGCCCTGGTCAACCTCGACTTCCTACGAGCGGGCCGCGGATTGGAGATCGCGTTCCGGGTCGTAGTGCTGGCGGCGGTGGCCTTGGGTTCGGTGCTGGCGCTGCAGGCGGTGTGGGACTTCGCCGACGTCGCCATGGCACTCATGGCGCTGGTCAACCTCACCGCAATCGTGCTGCTCGGCCGGTGGGCGTTCGGCCTGTTGCACGACTTCGAAGACAGCCTGCGCGCAGGCACCGAACCCGCCTTCGTCGCCTCGGACAATCCCCACCTTCCCGGGCGGCTGCACACCGACGTATGGCCATGAGCCGCACCTGGCACGTCCCGTATGCGACGGCGGCGAAAACTTGTCCCGCCATCTCACGGCCGGTGCTCGGCCGGCGCGTTCCGGCCGGCAAGCGCGGACCCGTCGGCGCCGACAGCCGTGACCTGCGCCCCTCCGACCGACACGCCGGGTTCCCAGAAGACGAACAGGTCGCCACCGCGCAGGCCTGCTCGACGCCCGAGCCTCGACAGCCGGGCCCTCCCCGCCACAGGATCTGCCGGTGACGCCTGTTCGCCGGGCGGCGGGCGTGCGCTACGGTGTGGGCCGGTGTGCCGGGAAGTCTGGTCGGCGAGCAGGTCCCACGTCGTCTACCAGGCCGAGGAGCCCACCCCATGCCCATGCAGATCCTGCTTGCCGTCGCCGGCCTGGTGCTGCTGACCTTCGCTGCCGACCATCTCGTGCTCGGCTCGTCGCGGCTGGCCACCCGGCTGCGCATCAGCCCGGTCGTCGTCGGCGTCGTGGTCATCGGCCTGGGCACCAGCGCACCGGAGTTCCTGGTTTCGGCGCTGGCCGCCGCACGTGGCGACACCGGCATCGCGGTCGGCAACATCGTCGGGTCGAACATCCTGAACCTGACGCTGATCCTCGGCATCGCGGCGCTGATCACACCGTTCGCGGTCGACTCGAAGGTCATTCGGCGCGAGGTGCCGCTCGCGGTCGGATCAGTGCTCGTTTTCGCCGTTCTGGCCTACGCAGGACTGTCGCCGCAGACCGCGATCCTGCTGGCCGTCTGCGCCGCAGCTGCGCTGTTCGTCCTCGTCCGCTGGGCCAGGGGCAGCGGCAATCAGGAACTGACCGCCGAGGTCGCCGAGTTCGAGGCCGAAGGCGGCGCCGTGGTAGTCGCGCCTGCCAAGCAGGCCCCGGCCTGGTTCGAGCCGGTGCGCACCGTACTGGGCCTGGCCGGCGTCCTGGGCGGCGCGCAACTGCTGGTCGCCAACGCCTCCGCGATCGCCGAGCAGCTCGGCGTCCCCCAGATCATCATCGGGTTCACCCTCGTCGCGCTCGGCACGTCACTGCCGGAGCTGGTCACCACCATCCAGGCGCAACGGCGGGGCGAGACCGACCTGGTCGTCGGCAACCTGTTCGGCAGCAACCTGTTCAACAGCCTCGCCGGCGGCGCGTTCATCGGCTTCGCCGCCGGCTCCGACAACGTCGCACACGCGTCGGTGGTGCTGCTGACCGCGATGGTGTTCACCGCCCTGCTGGCCTGGGCGCTGCTACGCCGAGGACTGCGCCTGACCCGGCCCGACGGCACCGTCCTGCTCGCCGTCTACGCCCTGACCCTGCCGCTGCTGCTCACCTCCTGAGCAGCAGCGCAACGGCCACGTTGCCGACATCCGGCAGTGTGGCCCCGCCGAAGTCGGCCGAGTCTCGACCTGGAACCCACACCGGGAGCAAGCAGATGCTGTGGAGCATGACAGACGACATCGCCGTACGAGCCGAGGACTTGACCAAGTTCTACGGCACCCGACGCGGCATCGAAGGCCTCGACCTCGAGGTCCGCACCGGGGAGGTGATGGGCTTCCTGGGCCCCAACGGGGCCGGCAAGACCACCACCATCCGGCTGCTGCTGGACTTCCTGCGCCCCACCCGCGGCCACGCCACCGTGCTCGGCATGGACCCCCGCCGTGACAAAGCGACCCTGCACGCCCAAATCGGCTACTTGCCCGGCGAGCTGGCGTTCCCCGGTCGGGAGAAGGCCGCCGACCTGCTGAAGTTCTTCGCCGACTCCCGAGGCGGGGTCGCCTGGCAGACCGTCACCGGCCTGGCGGAGCGCCTGGAGCTGGACCTGTCGCGGCCGATCCACACCCTGTCCAAGGGCAACAAGCAGAAGGTCGGCCTGGTCCAGGCGTTCATGCACTCCCCCGCGCTGCTGATCCTCGACGAGCCCACCAGCGGCCTGGACCCCCTCATGCAGCAGGAGTTCCTGGCACTGGTCCGCGAGGCCCGCGCCGCCGGCCAGACGGTGTTCATGTCCTCGCACGTGCTCGCCGAGGTACAGCAGACCGCCGACAGGGTGGCGATCGTCCGCGACGGGCACCTCGCGGCCGTCGAGCGGGTCGAGTCGCTGGGTCGGCGCGCCGTGCGCACCGTCGAGATCCACTTCGACGGGCCGGTCGACGCCGCCGAGTTCGCGGCGCTGCCCGGCGTCAGCGACGTGACCGCGTCCGGGCCGGTGCTGCGCTGCACCGTCGACGGCCGCCTCGACCCGCTGATCAAGGCAGCCGCCCGGCACGACGTCGTAGACCTGCTCTCGGCCGAACCCGACCTCGAAGAGACGTTCCTCAGCTTCTACTACCACTCCGAAGGAGCAGGCGATGTCGCCGCTGGTGCGTAAGACCTGGCGCGACGACCGCCGCGCCATCATCGGCTGGGCGCTGGGCATCGCCGCGTTCACGACCATCTACACCTCGTTCTACGCCAGCTTCGCCGGCGCCGCGCAGCTCAAGGACGACGCGCTGCCCGAGGGCATGAAGAACTTCCTGTCCGTGCAGGACATGACCTCCCCTGCCGGATACCTGCAGGCGACCGTCTACAGCCTCGTCGGGCCGCTGCTGGTCGTGATGGCCGCGCTGGTCCTCACGGTGCGCACCATTCCCCGGCCCGAAGAGGACGGTGGCATCGAACTGCTGATGGTCAACCCGCTGTCCCGGCGGGCGTTCGCCGCTCAGCGGCTGCTGGCCACGTTCATCGGTGTCACTGCGCTGGCCGCCATCCCCGGTGTGCTGGTGCTGGCGATCGCGCCCGGCGTCGGCATCGACGTGCCCGCCGGCAACATCGCTTCGGCATCGGTCGGGCTGGTCGGGCTGGCCTGGTGCTACCTGGGCATCACCTTCGCCGTCGGCGCGGCCACCGGCCGGCGCGGCCTGGCTCTCGCCGTCGGCGGCGGCCTCGCGGTGACCGGATACATCCTGCGTGGCATCTCCGGGATCATCGACGGCGGCGACTGGCTGAAGTGGCTGTCGCCGTTCCACTACTTCATCGGCACCGACCCCCTGCACACCGGCTGGCACCCGGCCCACCTGCTCGCGCTGGTGGCGGTCGGCGTCGTCGGAGCGGCAGCCGGAATCGTCATGTTCGACCGCCGCGACGTAGGCGTCTGAAGCGGACCGGTAGGGGCGGCCCTGCCCCTACCGGTCGGCTCGACCTCCAGCCGACAGGACACGCGATGCCACCCACACCTCCCACCTGGCTGACCGAAGCCTGCGAACGCGTGGTCAGCTCCGGCGCCCGCTCCGACGAGGTTCACGCCGACGCCTCGGCGCTGGGCACGGCAGCGGCTGCGGGTTCGCTGACGGTCGCCGACACCGTGGACGCGCTCCTGCAGGCCGCGGCCGCCCACTGGCTCGCCACGGCTGCGCCGGAAACCTCAGCGGCAGGGCTCGACCTGCTCACCCGGCTTCGGAAGGTCACCGCAGCCGTCCTCGACGGCTACCACCGCAGCGCCCACGACGAAGCCAACCAGCGCGACTCCGACCGCGCCGCGTTCGTCGACGACCTGCTCGCGCCGCACACCGACCCTGGACGGCTCGCCGCCGGCGCCCAGCGCTACGGCATCCGCCTGTCCGGCCGGCACACCGTCATCGTCGCCCGCGTGCCGGCCTCTGTCGGAAACCTCGTACACATCCTCGATGAGACCTTGGCGGCACGATTCGGCGGCGCCAACATCCTCACCACCGCCCGCGACGGCGAGCTGATCTGCGTCTGCGCCGGCGGGCTGCGCGGTGTGCCCGCCGAACTGGCCCGGCACCTGCAGTCCCATTTCAGCACCGGGTGGCAGGTCGCGGTCGGCCGCACCCACCACGGCCTGTCCGGCCTGGCCACGTCACTGGACGAAGCACGCAACGCCCTGCACCTGGCAGACCGTCTGGGGTTTTCCGCGCCGGTGCTGCACGCCTCGGACCTGCTGGTGTTTCCCGTGCTGCTGCGTGACCGCGACGCGATCACCGACCTGGTCACCACGGTGCTGGGGCCGTTGACCGGCGCCCGCGGCGGCGCCGAGCACTACCTGGACACGCTGGCTGCCCTGTTCGACAACGAGGGCAACCACACCGCCACCGCTCGGCAGCTGCACATCAGCGTCCGCGCGGTCACCTACCGCCTCGACCGCATCCACGCGCTCACTGGATACCACCCCGGGGAGCCCACCCAGCGGTTCACGCTGCACACCGCTGTACTCGGCGCGCGGCTGCTCGGCTGGCCCGCCGATCCGGAGTATCCCAGCGCCTGACCCGGCTGCGCGACCTGCGGAGATCCCAGCAATGATCAGGTACGGTGCACGGATGCCTACGACCTCTGCGGTCCTGCGCCGGCTTGAGCCCGTCCACGTCGCGCTGGCCGTGCTGTGGGTCGTCGGCATGACCGTGGCGGCTTCTGCGAGGCGCTCCGATGGCACCGCTCACGTCGTGGCCCTGCTGGTTTGGGCCGCAGCTGGCCTCTCGCTGCTGTATCTGGCGACCCTGTCCGCGTCGGTCCGGGTGACGCCTACCCACCTGCAGATCATTAATCCTTTCCAGCAGCACCTCATCCCCCGACAGCTCGCCGCAGGCGTCGAAGTCGGGGCCAGCCCAATTCCGCGCTTGCTCGTCGAGGGCGGCCAGGCGATCCGTCTCGTAGTGCTCGACCGCAACGTCCCGCCCAGCCGCAACGTACAGGCACCGAGCCGCCGCCAGGCACAGCTCATCATGCGCATGATCGCCGACGTGCCGCTCAAGGAGTACACTGCCCGCTCGACGCCGAGCGCGCCCATCCCGCCACGAACATCGACACCTACCCCGACGCGCTGTGGTGGGCGGTGGTCACCATCACCACCGTCGGCTACGGAGATCACTACCCGGTGACTCCGACCGGCCAGCTCGTGGCACTGATCCTCATGATCAGCGGTATTGGCCTCATCGGTTTCGTCACCGGCTCACTGGCCAGCTGGATCGTCGAACGGATCGCGGTCGCCGAGAACACCGCCCGCGACGCGACCAAGGACGACATCGCCCAGGTGCTCGCTGAAATAGGCAACCTCAGGCATGAGGTCGCACAACTTCGCGAGCAGCTCGAAGCCCGGCCAGGGTCACCGGCCGGGTCGTTCGCGGCCGAGGAGCCCGCGTCCCGGCACGGTCCAGTGCAAGACGGATGTACGCCCGTCACCTGATGCCCGAGCACACGTGCCAGCCCAGCCACATAGGCGTAGATCGCCCCGTAGCAGGCCCGAAAGCGCCTGAACGCCCTCCACCCACCCGGCGGCAAGCCCCAGTCCGGCAGCAGCGGCAGCATCGCAGCGGCCCGCTCGCAGCCTCGCCGGCACCAGCCCGATTGTCAGGAGTTCCACATGTTGCTGCTGTGCTTCGCCGCCGTGTTGCTGGCAGCGGTGCTGCTGTCCAGCCTGGCCCACCGCACCATCCTGTCCACAGCGGTGCTGTTCCTGGTCGCGGGGTTCGTGCTCGGCCCCGGCGCCCTCGGCGTGCTCGACCTGACCGCCGAGTCGCCGATCGTGGCGACTTTGGCGGAGCTGGCGCTGTTCGCGGTGCTGTTCTCCGACGGCATGCGCGTCGGCTGGGCCGACCTGCGCAGCGCGTGGAAGCTGCCCGGCCGTGCGCTGGGCTGGGGTCTGCCCTTGACCCTGCTGATCACCGCGCTGCTGGCCCACTACGTCGCCGGGCTGGCGTGGCCGCAAGCGCTGCTGTTAGGCGCGATCCTTGCCCCGACCGACCCGGTGTTCGCCGCCGCCCTGGTCGGCAACGACAAGGTCCCTGCCCGGCTACGCCACCTGCTCAACGTCGAGTCCGGTGTCAACGACGGCCTGGCGCTACCCTTCGTGATCCTGTTCCTGGCCGTCGCCGCGGGATCCGACGACCTGCATCTGGGCGAGCTCGGCACCGAACTCGCTCTGGGCGTGGCGATCGGCGTGGCCGTGCCGTGGCTGGCGCTGTGGCTGGAACGGCGCCGCTTCTTCTCCGCCTCCACCCAGTACGAGCCGCTCAACGCGATCGCTATCGGCCTGCTCGTCCTGGCGCTGGGCTACGCCACCCACGCCAACCTGTTCCTGGCCGCGTTCGCCGCAGGCATCACCGTGGCCACCTTCGGACCCCGGCAGCGCGAGGCGTTCGAGCACTTCGGCGAGCTCATCTCCGAGCTGCTGAAACTTGCCGCGCTGCTGGTGTTCGGTGCCTTGATCTCGGTGCAGTTCCTCGGCGAGATCCCCTGGACGGGGTGGGTCTTCGCGGTGCTGGCGCTGGTCGCCGCCAGGCCGGTCGCGCTGTGGCTGTCGTTCCTGCGCTCGGGGCTGTCCCTGCGGGAGCAGGCCGCAGCGATGTGGTTCGGCCCGAAGGGATTCGCCTCGGTCGTCTACGGCCTGCTCGTCCTGGAAGCCGCCATCCCCGGCGCCGACGACGTCTTCCACCTGGTGGCCCTCACCATCGTGCTGTCGGTCCTGGCGCACTCCTCCACCGACATCCTGGTCGCCAGGACTTTCGAACGTGCCGGAGGCGGCTGGCGCGGTGCACTCAAGGCGATGGCCACTCCCAAACCCGCACCTGAGGAACGGGCATGAGACCGCGGATGGTGCCACGCCTGGCCGTAGCGGACCGCGATGCGGTACGCGACCGAGGTTTGATCTCGCAGTGTCATCTCGGATAGGGTCTGGGCCAGGAGCGCCGGGAAGTCTGGTCGGCAACAACATCGTCGACCTCGGAAACGGACCCTCCCGTGCGTGCTGCCGATCTTCTCGTGCCCTGGCCCAGTGTCACCCTCGACACCCCTGCCATCGAGGCCGCCAAAACCCTTGCCGACGCCGATCTGCCTGGCCTGATCGTCGTCAACGGACAGGGGGCTCCGTTCGCGGTGCTGCCCGGCACCCAGGTGCTGCGCCTGGCGGTGCCGTCCTACTGCCAGGACGACCCGCTGCTGGCGCGGATGGTCGACGAGGCCGCCGCCGACGTGTTCATCCGCGAACTCGGTGACCGCACCGTGCGGGAGCTGCTTGCGCCGCAGCCGTCGGAGCTGCCCGTGGTGGCGTCCGACGCGACGGCGCTGGAGATCGCGGCGTTGATGGCGCGCACCCGCAGCCCGCTGGTCGCCGTCATGGAAGACGGTCGGCTGCTGGGCGCGGTGACCCTGCACGGCCTGCTCGACCGGGTGATGCCCGCATGAGCGTGCAGGCGTGGCTGGCGGTGGCGGTGTTCGCTGTCGCGTACGTGTTCATCGCGACCGAGTGGATCCACCGGGTCGCCGTCGCGCTCGGCGGTGCGGTGGCGATGCTGCTGATCGGCGCGACCGACGCCGAGCACGCGTTCTTCTCCGAAGAGTCGGGCATCGACTGGAACGTCATCTTCCTGCTGATCGGCATGATGCTGATCGTGGCGGTGCTGCGCCGTACGGGCCTGTTCGAGTATCTGGCGATCTGGTCGGTCAAGCGGGCCGGCGGGCGGCCGTACCCGGTGATGGTGATCCTGGTGCTGATCACCGCCGTGGCGTCGGCGGGCCTGGACAACGTGACGACGGTGCTGCTGGTCGCGCCGGTGACGCTGTTCGTGTGCGACAAGCTCGGGCTGCCGGCGGCGCCGTTCCTGATCGCCGAGGTGATGGCGTCCAACATCGGCGGCGCGGCCACGCTGATCGGCGACCCGCCGAACATCATCATCGCGAGCAAGTCCGGTTTGACGTTCAACGACTTCCTCAACGTCATGGGCCCGATCGTGCTGGTCCTGCTGGTGGTGTTCCTCGGGTTGTGCCGGTGGCTGTTCCGTGACGCGTTCCGCCACGACAGTGCCAAGGTCGCCGCGGTGATGGCGATGCGTGAACGGGAGGCGATCCGCGACCCGCGGCTGCTGATGATCAGTCTGGTGTTCCTCGCGGCGGTGCTGGGTGCGTTCATGCTGCACTCGGCGCTTCATCTGGAGCCGTCGGTGGTGGCGATGGTCGGCGGCCTGATGCTGCTGGCCGCCTCGCGGCTCGACCCGGACGAGGTCGCCAAGGACGTCGAGTGGCACACCCTCGTCTTCTTCGCCGGGCTGTTCATCATGGTCGGCGCGCTCGTGCACACGGGGGTCATCGGGCAGCTGTCCCAGGCCGCGACGGAGGCGGTCGAGGGCAAGCTGTGGGGCGCGACGGTGCTGCTGGTCGGGGCCTCGGCCGTGCTGTCGGCGATCGTCGACAACATCCCGTACGTCGCCACGATGAGCCCGATCGTCGCCGACCTGGTCAAGGCCGACGGCACGCCGCAGGGCAACGTACTGTGGTGGGCCCTAGCCCTCGGCGCCGATCTGGGCGGCAACGCGACCGCGATCGGCGCGTCGGCCAACGTCGTCGTGCTCGGCATCGCCGAACGCGCCGGCAAGAAGATCAGCTTCTGGGAGTTCACGAAGTACGGCCTGGTCGTCACCGTGATCACGGTGGCGATCTGCATTCCGTACCTGTGGCTGCGCTTCTTCTGAGCCGCGGCGTCGCGGGATGCCGGCACGGTGTCAGGCGTGCACGAGGTCTCGCATGACCGCGTGCAGGCTCACCGCACCGTGCAGGACTCCGTCGTCGATGACCGCGACCAGTTCGCTGCCGGTGGACGCCATCAATGACGCGATCTCCAGCGCGGTGGCGTCGGAGGTGACGGCGACCAGGCGGGGTGCGGTCTCGCCCAGGCACTGCCCGACGTTTCTGCAGGTGAGCACGTCGGCGAGCGCGGCGGGAGTGTCCGCGGCTATCTGCGCCAGGATCGGGTCTTCCAGGCAGTAGGGCGGCACCGCCAGCTGGAGCACCCGTGCTCCGGGCAGAACCCGTAGGGGGCGTCCGGCGTCGTCGACGATGACGACGCCCAGCAACCCGCGTTCGGCGACACGTGTGATGACCTCGATCACCGGTGTGGCCAGTGTGACGGTCGGGCAGGCGGTGGCCAGATCACGTGCGCGCATGGGGTGCCCCCTCCAAGCCGCGTAGCTTAGCCGCCAGGTTAGCGCAGCTCAGGGTACGGATCTGCGGCCCGGCACCGGGGATTTCTTGGGTACGGTGGTGGTGGAGTGCCGGGAAGCCTGGTCGGCGGACATCGGTGACGAACGGAAGGAATCGCATGGACCCGTCGACCCGCAAGGTTGTGATCTTCGGAAGGGGCTCCTGGTCCGAGCGCCGCCGGCTGGCGGACATTCTGCGGCTGGAGACCGTGGGCGGCGCCCTGCTGCTGGCCGCGGCCGTCGTGGCGCTGATCTGGGCCAACTCTCCCTGGGCCGCGTCATATGAGGCGGTGCGTGCCTACGAGGTCGGCCCGGCCGGCCTGCACCTGCACCTTCCGCTGGGCGTGTGGGCCGCCGACGGGCTCTTGGCGATCTTCTTCTTCGTCGCCGGGCTCGAACTGAAGCGAGAGTTCGTCGCCGGTGACCTGCGCGAGCCGAGCCGCGCGGTGGTCCCGATAGCGGCCGCCGCCGGCGGCGTGCTCCTCCCGGCGCTCATCTACACGATGGTCAACCGCGGCGATCCCGCCGCGTTGCGGGGCTGGGCGATCCCCACCGCAACCGACATCGCCTTCGCGCTGGCGGTGCTGGCCGTCGTCGGCCGCAACCTGCCATCGGCGCTGCGCACGTTCCTGCTCACCCTCGCCGTCGTCGACGACCTCATCGCCATCGTCATCATCGCCATCGTGTACACCCAGCAGTTGCTGGTGCTGCCGCTGCTGGCCGCGCTGGTGCCGCTGGCGCTGTTCGGCGTCCTCGTGCAGCGCCGATGCCGCACGCCATGGCTGCTGGTGCCACTGGCCTTCACCACGTGGACGCTCGTGCACTCCTCGGGCGTCCATGCCACCGTGGCCGGAGTGCTGCTGGCCTTCACGGTGCCCGTGCGGCCCCGCAACGGCGAACCCGACGCCGACGATCCCGGCCTGGCCGGGCACTTCGAGCACCGCCTCCGCCCGGTGTCGGCCGGATTCGCCGTTCCGGTCTTCGCCCTGCTCACCGCCGGAGTCACGATCGGCGGGCTCAGCGGCCTGACCACCGCCCTGTCCTCACCGGTCGCGGTCGGGATCACCGCCGGGCTGGTGCTCGGCAAGACCATCGGCGTACTGCTGGCAACGGTGCTGGTCGCCCGGTTCACCGCCGCCAGGCTCGACGAAGGGCTCGCCTGGACAGATGTGCTCGGCCTGGCCATGCTCGCGGGCATCGGCTTCACCGTGTCGCTGCTCATCGGTGAGCTGTCGTTCGGCCCCGGCACCGAGACCGCCACCCAGGCCACCATCGCCGTACTGGCCGGATCGGTCTGCGCCGCGGTGCTCGCCGCGGTCGTGTTGCGGTTCCGCGACCGCGCCTATCGCCGTATCGCCGAGGCGGAAGCAGCCGACGCCGATCACGATGGCATCCCCGACGTCTACGCCGTGCGTGACGACCACGTCCGATAGGCCCCGGTGGCCGGCTCTTCCGTGCCTGAGCACGGCAACGGGCCGGGTTGGCCGGTGTCCGGTCACTCGTCGGGAGAGGCGGGTCGTCCGGGGCGGTGGAGCAGGTCCTCGATCTCGCGGTCCAGTGCCGCGTCGTCGCGTACGTGGCGCAGCCACCGCTGACCCAGCCCCAGGCCGAACGCTGCCAGCAGCACCGAAAGGTGCCAGCCGGTGGTGGTGCCGTCGAGCATCGGGAAGCCGTGCCGGTCGGCGAGCAGCGCCTCGAACAGCACGAAGCCGATTGTCGTGGTGAACGCGCTCGTGCGGGTGTCGGCGACGACGGCGGCGAACGCGGCGACGGCCACCGCGATCACGACCAGCTGCGCCGTGGTGTCGTCGGTGACCACGGCAGCCAGGATGGTGACCGCAGCCATCGCCGCTGCGCCGTGTCTGCAGCCGACGCCGGAGGGCGTCCACCTCACGTGCGCGTATCGCGGCCAGAGTGTCATCAGTCTGGGCTCCTGCCCTGGGCACGGGCGCGAGGGATTCGGTTCACCAGGGTCAGCCCGATGCTAGCGCGTGAAGCGGCAGAACTCACGTCTCGGCGCTCGGTCACGTGCGCAGCGCTGCCGCGGCGGGGCCCTACCCCCGTGTGCAGGGCCCCGGCGCGGGTCACTCCGCGACGACGATCATGTGGCCTTGGCCGGGGATGCCGTCCATGTTCGTCATGCTGTACATCTCGCTCGCGGTGGCCAGGTAGTGGTCGTCACGGGCGGGGTCCCACAGCACGAACTTGTCGATGCTGTAGACGCCGTTGCCGTTGTCGATGCCGGCGTAGCCCTGCACTACCAGGTAGTGCATGGTGTACGTGTCGTCGTTGTCCCACCACGGGATGTCCTTGGCCTGCACGACGATCGCGGCGGGCTGGCCCCGGTCGACCGACCCGGCGAGCTTGTTCATGACCAGCTTCCACTTGTCGCTGCCCGCGCCTTCGGCCGCATAGTCGTGGTAGACGTAGTCCAAGACCCCGGACTTCCCGGCCAGTTCGGCGTTGAGCACGTCACGCACGTCCCACGGGTTGGTGCCCAGCGAGTCGGTGCCGAGCTTCGCGGCGTAGTCGGCCTGGCTGCCCAGCGGGCTCTTGCCCAGCGACTTGAGGATGGCCTGGGTCGCGGTCGGGCCGCACCAGGTGCCGGTCTGCTGCTCCTCACCGTCGACGTTCATGGTGGCCAGCCGCAGGGTGTGCCTCCAGCCGCCGTTGATCTCGATGTCGGTGCGCAGCGTAGCGACCCGGCCGCTGGTCGAGACGAATCCCGGCCCGTCGCAGGATCTGTCGCCGGCGTAGTACGCGGCCTGGCATGTCTGCAGCGTCAGCGTGCCGGTCGCGTCGATCATCGTGAGTTTGCCCCGGATGACGGCGGAGGTGCTCAGCGGCTGCGTGTACAGGTGCGGCTTGACGGTGCTGCCGGAGTACTCCAGGCAGCCGGTGTAGACCACGCCCGGGTACGACGACACGGCGCAGATCTCCTCGTCGGTGTCCAGGCCGTCGTTCTCGGCGTCCTGGTCGGAGACGAGGTTGGTGCCCCATTTCTTGTCCGTGGTCGGGTCGGCGACCGGCGCGACGACGGCGTAGATGTTGTCGTAGGTGTGCACGCCGGCGGGGCTGGACGGGTTGAACGGGCCGACCTTCTTGACGGTGTTGCCGTAGTTGCCCTCGATGGTGGTGATCCGGCCGTCGGGCAGCACGTCGACGACGACGCCGATGTGCTTGCTGGAGTAGTAGTCGTAGCCGTACAGCACGACGTCACCGGGACGGATGTTGGTCTTGGAGCGCAGCAGGCCCTTGTTGCGGCCCCAGGTTTCGAAGCTGCCCGAGTACGGGAAGTACACGTCGATGCCCGCCTGCTGCCAGGTCCACGACGCGAACATCGAGCACCACGGGTCGCCGCACTTGACGGCGCCGTGGTAGCCGTACGGGTTGCAGTTGTCGCCCCACTCGTCGGTGCCGAGCTGGCTGTAGGCGGCGTTGACGATCGCCGAGCGGATGTTCGCCGAGGCGACGCTGCCCGGGTTCGGCGTGGACGGCACGGTCGGGTTGCCCGGCCCGCCGGTCGGCTTGGGGTCGCTGTCGCAGCGCGGCAGGATGATGTCCACCGAGCCGGTCGAGACGTAGAAGTCCGCGACCCACAGCCCGTCGCTGGTCTTGTCCCAGACCGCCGAGCCGCCGTAGTTGAACTCGCCGTAGGCCTGGCAGGTGATGGTGATGTAGCTGCCACCGGCGTACTTGTCGGCGACGCTGCCGGAGGACAGGCTCTTGCCGTAGTAGCCGTTGAGGGTCGTCTTGGCCAGGAAGCGGTTGCCGCCGCCGCCGGAGGGCCCGTCGCTGTCGCACTGGCGCATCACCAGGCCGGACGATCCGGTGATGACGTAGAAGTCGGCGATCCACAGCCCGTCGCTGGTCAGGTCCCAGACCGCCGAGCCGCCGTAGTTGACCTGCCCGTAAGCCTGGCACATGACGGTGACGTAAGAGCCCTCGCGGTACTTGTCGGTGACGCTGCCCGAGGTCAGGCTCTTCTCGAAGTAGCCGTTGAGGGTCGTGCGGACCTTGAACTGGGTGCCGCCGCTGTGGTTGGTGCCGCTGCCGCCGCTGATGCCCAGCGACGAACACAGCGGCACCCCGCTGATGCGGCCGCTGGTGCCGGTGGTGACGTAGGCGTCGGGCACCCAGTACCCGTCGGTGGTGTAGATCCACAGCGTGGAGCCGCCGGTGCTGACACCGTAGTCCTGGCAGCGCACGTACAGGGAGCTGCCGTCGGGGTAGGCGTCGACGCGGATGCGGTCGGCCGGGTCGGCGCTGCCGCGGCCGTCGATGGCGAACTTCACCGGGTACGGCCCGGAGTTGGAGCCGCCGGTCGTCGGGGTGCCGTTGATGCCGATGGACAGGCAGCGTGGCACGCCGGCGACGAAGCCGCTGGTGCCGGTGCGGATGTAGGCGTCGGGGATCCAGTAGCCCTCGCGGGTGTAGTCCCAGATGGTGCTGCCGCCGGCGGACAGGCCGGTGTCCTGGCAGCGTACATAGACCTGCTCACCCGTGGTGTACAGATCGGTCGCGGTGCGGTTGTTCGGGTCCATGCTGCCGCGGCCGTCGATCGCCGTGGTGGCCGGGTACGGGCCGTACAGCGGGAAGGTCGGATCGGCCTGTGCGGGGGACGCGATCGCCACGGCGGCGGCCAGTGCCAGGCAGGCACTGACCGTGGTGGCGAGCACGCGTTGCAGTGCGCGCAACGGTGTTGCTCCGTTTCGGGGGGTGGTGCGATCAGGGCGCCGTCGCCCATTTGATCATCAGACCGCAGCACCGTATCCTGATGAGACCGATCATGGAAACCTTGTGCGTATTTTTCATGACCTCGACATAAATGATGGACATTAATCGCACCGGGGTTCGCACTGGCCGTTCTCACCGCTCCGGCGTAACGCGGGGCGTTGGGCTGTCACGGAACTGTCATGGTTCTGCTGCGTGTTCGCCGGGTCAGCCCGACATCCTCGCCGTAGCGGTCGGAGTCGACGGGAGTGCTTCATAGTGGAGCCGAGTTGCTGAGGGTCTGGTCTCGACACGGACCGGCGGGCACGGTCCTGACCGTGACGGGACGGCTGGACGCCACCACGGCTGGGACGTTGGCCCGACTGCTCGGCGAACGGCTTCGCCACGACTGCCGCACGGCGATCATCGTCGACGTCGGCGGCTTGGACTCCATCAGCGTGGCCGGGGTGGGCGTTCTCACGCTCTTTCACGCCGCGGCGAGCCGATTGGGCGTGCCGCTGCGCGTGCTCCGGCCCAGCAGCGCGGTCCGCGCCATGATCGATGCCAGCGGCAGCGGCATGCTGGCGGCAGCCGTGCGATCGGCTGGCCCGCTGCGGTGGCGACAGGCACGGTGCCGCGCACGCCGGAGTCTGGATCAGCCGGTGCGGACTTCTCGGCGCCGGCACTCTGGTGGCTGCCACATGCCGGCGCGCTAACAGTGCGGCACCTCCGATCGCTCGCCGAAGCCAGACGTGATGCGGGTGCTCAGGCGGGACCGGAGCTGTCGGAAATCCGCTCTGCCATATGGGCGGATGTTGCCATCGCCACTGCGGGTGATCTGCTGTGTACCGCACCGATCTCGGATGCGCAGATCGCATCCGAAATGGACATCGGACACTAACCTAGGAGGGCTGGTGACCCGTCACCGTGCCGTCGCTGCGACCCTGGTCGTGGCTCTCGTCACCGCAATTGCGGCCGCATGTTCCGACGACGGCGACTTCGCGGAGTCGGGTACCGCTACCGGAGTCGTCGTCTCAGGGCCTAACCGGGCCCGCGGGGGCGACCTCAAGATCTCGGAGGCGGCGGACCCGCCGTCGATGCCGCCAGGCTTCCGGCAGGTGGGCAAGGTGACCCACATCGCGGGCAGGCTCAAGGATTACGTCACCATCACCTTACCGATCCCCCCGGAGGTCGGCGCGGCGCAACTGCCCGAGCTGCGGGTGATGCGCCACGACGGCAAGGCCTGGGGCGCGATCGTGCCGCAGCAGATCGACATAGACCGGCGCCAGGTGAAGGTCACCACAAATGCGTTCTCCCTCTGGAGCCTGAGCACCTGGGACGTCGAGCAGGCCGCTGCCGACTTCCTGGCCGGCTCCCGGAACCTGCTCAGCAGCGGCGGGTGGTGGATTCTGGGCTCCGTGGGCAAGTTCGCGGTCAACCCTCCGATCACCGAATGCCGCTACCCGGCGCTGACGCTGCAGATTGATCTGTCGTCGTTCGTCGACGACGCGATCGCCTGCCCGAAGTTCCTGCCCGACGACAGGGAGCGGCACACCTACCGGCTGCATCTGAGCAACCTTCGCGGGTTCCCGGTGATGATGCGGCTGCCCCGCGGCGTCACTGCGCACGCGGTGACGCCGCAGGCGGCCAACCCGATCTCGCAGCTGCTGGCCTATGTAGGGGCCCGCCACGGCATGGCGGTCCTCCCCGGCGGAGGCGAACTGGTGCTGACGGTCAACGCGCTCGACCTGCCCAAGGATGCCCGGATCTCCGGTGCGCTGGACCTGACCGGCGTCGTGCTGGACACCGGCGTAGCGATCATCCGCTTGGTCACCGGATACGAGTGGAACGACGAGGTCATCAAGGCGATGGGCGAGGCCCAGGAATTCGCCGACGCGGTCGCGTGTGTGATGGACCAGAGCGAGGGCATCGCCAAGCGGATCAGCGGTATGAGCGCCGGTCAGCTGGCACGGGAGCTGTCGTACTCAGCCGCGGCGTGCATGTCGACCGAGCTCATCGTGCGGGCGGTGTCGGTCTACGCCAAGTTCCAGCACCAGGTGTACAACGAGGACCAGGCACTGCAGGAGGCCCTGCGGACCGCCGTGCGCCGGGTGGTCGCGATCATCGAGAACGCCCCGGCGCTGACCCAGATAGTGGCGACGATGCTGGCGGCGCGCAGCGGCCGGACGACGTTCACACTGGCGATGACTCTGCAGGACCCGGCGGTGGACGCCCTGTACCGGGCGCTGCCCACGCCGGGGTCCGGCGGATTCCGGCGTGGATACGGCCCCTCGGCCGGGCCGGCGAACGGCGGACAGCTCACGTTCGCCGGCACGCCGTGCATCGCCGACGAACGGCCCCAGTCGTGGGCGGCCTGGACCCACGCCGCCGCCTACGGCCGCTACGACCGCGACGGTGTCTACGCCGTGTCGGTGCAGGTGGCCTACATCAAGCCCGAACACAAGGCGGCCGTACGGGACCTGTTCACCTACCTGGCGGGCAGCACGGCACGATGCGAGCACCGCGCCGACGGAGACATCGTCGAGCTGGACAACTACGACAGCAGGCAGTACGGCAGCGTCACCGACTACCGGGTCGGGATCGCCGGCTGGGAGAACAGTGAGTCCTTCCGCTACGGGGTCGCCGCCGCCTTCGACCCGACCAAGAGTCTGGTAGTGCATGTCAGCGTCAGCGCCGACACCTACGCCGACGTCGATGCCGATGACATCAAGGAAGCGCTGGCCGAGGCCCTCGACTATGTCGTCAACAAGCTCGATGTGTCCCTGGGAACGACGTACCTGCCGCGGTAGCGGGTGGCGGGCTTCGGCGTGCGACGTTCTCTCGTCTGCCGGAGCCCGCCACCAGCCGTGACGTCGCAGCGGTGTCGCGTTCTTCTCGTAGCTGTTTGTCGGGTGGGTTCACTGCGTGACGAGGTTGGCGTAGTCGGCGCAGGTCAGCGGGTCTTCGGTGAGAGCGCCGTTGCCGCGCGGCACGCCTACCCGTTGCCCTTGGCGGGTGAAGACGACCTGGTTGATGTCGGGGCGGCTGGACAGGGTGCACACCAGCTGCCCGAAGGCCAGGACGTCGTCGCTGCGGCCGGTGCCTTCCAGCGCGGTGGACAGCTCGACGGTGGCCGATCCGGCGGCGTCGGTGGCGGAGTTGATCGCGGTGGTGCCGGTCAGGGCGCTGGTGAGCCCGGCTTCCTGCTCGGCGGGGATCGGCCCGGCGAGCAGGTCGGCGAGTAGTTGCTGGGCGTCGGGTGGGGTGGGTGCCTTGCGTTCGACGGCGACGAGGTGGCCGTCGTTGAGCAGGTACAGCGTCTCGGTGATCGGCCCGGATGCCGCGACCGCGGGTGTCGGGGCGGCCGTGGGGGCGTTGTTACCGGTCTGTTCGACTTCGCGGGCGGTGTCCTCGACGGGCACACCGCATCCGGCGACAAGCGCGAGCAGGGTCAGGCCTGCGACGGCTGCTGCGATGCGGTGGCGTCTCACGTGCGCTCCGGGGGTAGTTCGATGCGGAAGCGGGCGCCGCCGCCGGGCCGGTCGAGGACCTGGACGGTGCCGGCGTGGGCGGTGACGTGCTGGGCGACCAGGGCCAGGCCGAGTCCGGTGCCGTCGTTGTCGCCGCGGGCTCCGGCGGAGCGGCCGCGGACGAACCGGTCGAAGATCGCGTCGCGGTCGTCGGGGCTGACGCCGGGGCCTTCGTCGTCGACTTCGAGGACCTGCAGGCTGTGGTGGCGGGTCAGCCGGACGGCGACGGCGCCGCCGCCATGGGCTTGGGCGTTGTCGATGAGGTTGGCCAGGACCTGTTCGATGCGGCGCCGGTCGACGTGCCACACCGGGCTGGTGTCGGCTTCGACGGTGACCAGCGACGTGGGTAGTCCGCGCTGGCGGCACAGCTGCCGGGCGATGGCGGCGACGTCGACGGGGGAGCTGTCGGCAGGCTGGTCGCTGCGGGCGAGTTCGAGCAGGTCGGTGACGAGTTCCTGGAAACGCTGCACCTCTTCGACGACCAGGCCGGTGGCTTGGGCGGTGCGCGGGTCGAACTGGTCACGGCGGCGTTCCAGGACGCTGGCGGCGGCGGACAGGGTCTGCAGCGGGGAGCGCAGTTCGTGGCTGACGTCGGCGGCGAATCTGCGGTCGCGTTCCATCCGGGCCGACAGCTGGTCGACCATGTGGTTGAACGAGGTCGCCAGCCGGGCCAGGTCGGGTTCGGTCGCGGGGTCCAGGCGTGCGGCGAGGTTGCCGGCGGCGATGTCGCGGGCGGCGTCGGCGACAGTGGCCAACGGGCGCATCACGCGGCGGCTGGCGTACATACCCATCAGCGCTCCGGCAACCGCGGTGCCTGCGGCGACGAGGGTCAAAACCAGGCCGAGGACTTTGAGGTTGCCGTCGAGTTCGCCCATGTAGTCGATCTCGTACAGGGCCGTGTCGGGGCCGAGCGGGACGCCGAACACCATCGCGGGACGGTCGCCGATACGCACTCGCTGCACACCGGCCTTGCCTTGGCTGACCATGGTCATGACGCTGTCGGGCAGGCTGTCGGTGAGGGTGTTGTCGACCACGGTGCGGGAGTAGAAGTCGCCGTCGTGCCACAGCAGCGCGCGGCGGTTCGCCCCGGTGTCCAGTGAGCGCAGCACGGGCAGCACTTCGGGATCGTCGACGTCGAGGCCGGCGCGTACGATCCGGGCGTCGGACATCACGGCCCGCTTGGCGGTGCGTTCGCGTTCGTCGAGCAGGAACCGTTCGGTCAGCTGGTAGGACAGCAGCGCCATCGCCGCCGACACCAGCAGGGCGCCGACGGCGAACCCGGCGGTGACCCGGGCGCGCAGACCGGGGCGCTTCATCGCGGCATCTTGTAGCCGAGGCCGCGTACGGTCACCAGCCGCCGCGGGGAGCCCGGGTCGTCTTCGATCTTCTGGCGCAGGCGGCCGACGTGCACGTCGACGAGGCGTTCGTCGCCGAAGTCGTACTCCCAGACCCGTGCCAGCAGCTGCTGGCGCGACAGGACCTGGCCTGCGTGTTCGGCCAGCTCGCACAGCAGCCGGAACTCGGTGCGGGTCAGCGCGAGCGGCTGCCCGTGCAGCAGCACCTCGCCGGCCTGGGCGCGCACCTGCAGGTCGCCGAGGTCCAGCTGCGCCTGCGGCGCTGCGGACGGTCCGCTGCGGCCGCGTCGGCGCAGCGCCCGCAGCCGCGCCGACAGCTCCTTGACCGCGACGGGCTTGACCACGTAGTCGTCGGCCCCGGCCTCGAGCGCTGCGACGATGTCGTGGGTGTCGTCACGGGCGCTGACGACCACGATCGGCACGTCATCGTCGCGGCGCAGCTCACGGATGGCCTGAAACCCGTCGATACCGGGCAGCATCAGGTCGACCAGCACCGTATCGGCGGGTTCACGCCGCTGACGCAGCAGCCCCTCCTCCGCCGTCGCGGCGGTGTGCACCGTGTAGCCCTCGTCCTCCAGCGCCAGGCTCAGCGACAGGCGGATCCGGTCATCGTCTTCGATCAGCAGTACCGCAACCACCGCGGAATCATGCCCCGACGTCCGTGTCCACGACAGGGCTGAGCTGCCGATCTGGCGATTTGTCACACAACTGTCACGGGTTCGCGGAACTTCCGCCACACCCGGCGCAGATCGTCTGACCCACCCGAGGCGAGGAGGCCAGCAGTGATCAAGTTCGAGGCGAGCGCGGGCCGGTGTCGCCGGTGAGTGGGCAGTTGCGGCTGCGGCTGTACTCCAGCCCGCTCGGCCTGTACCTGACCGCCGAGGGCAGGATCGACGCCAGCACCGTCGGTCAGGTCACCACCGCCGTCGACCTCGCCCTGACCCGGCTCAGCCCGGTACGGATCACCGTCGACCTCAGCGCCGTCACCTACCTCGACATCGCCGGTGTCGCGACCCTCATCGCATGCCGGCGCGACGCCCGGACCAGGGGCGCGCACCTCACTGTCGCACAGCCCAGCAGCCAGGTGCGCAGCACGGTCCTGGCCTGCGGAGCCGGCGAGCTGCTGGCGGGCGCCGCCACCGAGCCGCTGCTGCCGGCCGCTGACACGTGGCGGCGGTGCCGCCGCCCGAGCCTGCGTTGCCTGCGCCCGCCGGGCCGGGCACGCAGCATCCCACGCAACGAACCCACCCGCTGACCGTCACGTCGCGGGTCTGCCGGGGTCACGCCGTCGAGGAGGGCCGATGTCCGAGCGTCTGCACCTGCGCCTGCATGCGGCTGCGGGCGGGCTGTGCCTGGACGCTCGCGGCCGCTTGGACGGCGTGTCCCGTGGGCATCTGGCACGAGCGCTGAAAGCCATCTTCGATCACCTTCCGGCGCGGCGGCTGGTGCTCGGCCTCTACCGACTCGACGCCATAGACCGGGCCGGCGTCGCCGCGCTGATCGCGGCACGGGAGCAGGCCCGACGTCGCGGGATCGACTTCGTGGTGTGCGGAGCGCAGGACCATGTGCGCGCCGCACTGGCCGCTGTCGGGGCCGGCGATCTGCTCCTCGATGGCGCTGACGCGTCGTTGCTGCATCTGCCGGCGCGGTTGCGCAGGCGTCGTGTCCGCACGGCCGGATGCGGCTGCCCGCGTCCGACCCGTCCGCAGGGCAGGCCGCTGCGGTGCGTGCGGCCAGCGCGTTGACCGCGGCCGCGCGGCTGTCGCGGTCGTTCAGCGGCCGCCTGCGGCGTGCCTCGGTTGCCGCTGCCCGGCAGGCACGACTTGCACCACGCCGTGGGGATCGGCGGCCCGCAGTGTCATCGCGATCTGCGGCAGCGTCGAGCGGACGCTCAGCGTCCCGCCTGCGTACCGCATCCGCTGGTGTGTCTGCATGATCAGCATCGCCCCGGCGACGTCCAGGGAACAGCATTTGGCCATGTCGAGTACCAGGACCTCCGGCCGCAGCCGCATCGCGTCGTCCAGCACCCGGCTGGCCTGGTCGGCTGACCAGGCGTCCAAGTCACCGGCGATGGAGACCTCGACCTCGGCTACCCGCCAGGCGGCTACCAGGCCGCGACTGTGGCCGTCGATCATGACACCCTCCTTCCTGCCGGTGCTGAGCATCGAAGCCGTTCATGGCGGCTGGCACGCGATCACATGACAGTCCTGTGACAGCGCATACGCGCCCTCGGGCCGGCGAGTTCCGCCGCGGCTCTCACCTTCGCGTTACCGGTTCAGCGTCCGTACGTCGCGGCGGCCGGCGGCTACGGCACGGCCTGCGACCTGCGGTGACGTGTACGCGTCGGGGTGCCTTTGTCACACAACTGTCATGGGTTTGCGTGGTGATCGCCGTACCGCCTGGGAAGGGTGAGGTCTACCAGCAGGGAGGTAAGGGTGGACGAACTCAGCCGCGCGTCGCAGACGACCCAGACGGTGCCGCTGGTCGAGGTCCAGGTTTGCGGGGACCTCGACGCCAGCTCCGCACCAGGTGTCAACGACGTGCTGTCCGAGGCATTGGCGCTGCACCCCCGGCAGCTGGTGATCGATCTGGCCGGGTGCGACGTCATCGACGCCGCCGGGATCCTGCTGCTGCTGGACGCGCACCGGCGCGCCATCCGCGACGGCGGCATGGTCGCGCTGCGCTCCCCGTCGGCCAGAGCCCGCCGCAACCTGAAGCTGGCGAAAGTCGACCGCGTGCTGCAGGTCATCTCCCCCGACGGCGATCTGACCCTCGGCATCTCCCCCGACAGCGACGCACGCCCCGGCGAGGTGAACCGATGAACCCCACCGACCGATACCAGCTGATCATGGCCGCTGACCGGGTGCCACCGACCGACCCGGACGACTGCATCGATCACGTCGACGCTGGGCTTTCCGCCTTGCGGCCCTACACCGACCTGCATACCGGGACCTGGCTGTCCGCCGACACCACCGATGCGGGCACGGAGGACGTCGCGCAAGCCGCGGCGCAGCTGCGTTCGCTGTGCCACCACCAGCCGGCCGTCTTCGCCGAGGACTGGTTCGACGACTACCTGGCCGTCAACCGCAGGCTCGCTGCGACCGCCACGTGCCTTGCCGACGAGCAGGCGGTCATGTGGGTGCACGGGCACCGGCTGCAGCTGCTGCCGGGCATCATGCGGCGGCTGCGGCCGGACCTGGGCACCGTGATGCAGCTGCACAGCACGTTCCCGCCGGCGGAATTGTTCGTGCGGCTGCCCGAGCACCGGGAGCTGCTGTCGGGGCTGCTGGGCGCCGACGTCGTCGTGTTGCCGCACCGACGTGCGGCGACCAACCTGCTCGACCTCGCCGGGCGGGTACATGGCCTGCCGGTGCGCGACGGGCAGATCGCCGTCGGCAACCGGCGGGTGCGGGTGCTGGCCTACCCGATGCCCGCCGACACGGCCGGTATTCGGCGGCTGGCCCGGTCGGCCCCGGTGCGCGTCCGCGCGCAGGAGATCCGCGGCGCGCTGCGGGTCGCCGGGCCGGTGCTGCTGTCGGTGGCCGGCTGGGACCTGGCCGAAGCGGTGGAGCAGCGGCTGGCCGCATTCGACCGGTTCCTGGCCGAGCACCGCCCCGCCCCGGCGACCGTCGCGCTGCTGCACGTCGGCTGCGGCGAGCCGCAGACACCTGCCGAGCACGGGCAGCGCGAACGCGTCGACCGGCTCATCGCTAAGATCAACGGAACGTACGCCGAGATCGGGCAGCCCGTCGTGCACTACCTGCGGGCAACCCCCGACCGGCGGGAACTGGCGTCGCTGTATCTGGCGAGCGACACGATCCTGGCCACGCCGGACCATCACGGCACCGCGGCGCACGCGCACGAGTTCGTCGCCGCGCACGGCGGGGCACCGGTCGTGGTCAGCGAGCTGACCTGCGACGGCGCGGACCTGCCGGGTGCGGTCGTGGTCAACCCGCACGACACCGCGGCGTTCGCCGCCGCGATCGCCCGGGTGGCCGGGATCAGCGCACCCGTGCCCATGGCCGGATCGGCTGGGACGGAGCCCGCGCCTGAGGCGTGGGCCCGGCGGCTGATGGCCGTCGTCCGTGCCCGTGCCGCCGCACCGTCGCAGGCCGCCCGTCGCCGCCAGTCCACGAGCGCGGGCACCACACGTCCGGCCGGGTATCCGGCCGTGCATGACAATCCGAGGAAGATCGACGCAAGGTGACATTCCCGCTCGACCAGCAGCAGCTGCTGCGGCGCGCGCACGGCTGCCTGCTGGTGGCCGCGTGCGCCGACCTGATCGCCGCCCCGCTCAACGGCCGTACCGTTCCCGACCCCGCGCAGGTGGAGGTGATCCTGCGCGCCTCACCGCGCCTGCTGCAACCCAGCCCGGCCGCGTTGCAGATGACCGTGCTCGCCGAGCATCTGGCGGCCCACGACGGCCGGGTCAACGACGACGGTCTGGCCTCGGAGCTGGCCAAGCAGTGGCCGGACGACCGGCCGGATCTTGCCGGTTCCGGCACTGCCCGGGTGCTCGGCGCGGTGTCGGCAGGCACCCGCTGGTGGCAGGTGGCCCCTAAAATCCACCACGGCGCCGGCAGTTTCGGCAGCGTGGCCGCTGTTCGGGCCTGCGCTGCCGGTCTGGTGCCCGGCACGGGTATCGCGGCAGCCGCGGCACTGGGTCGGCGGTCGGCGGGGATCACGCACACTCATCTGCTGGCCCGTGACGGTGCGGCGGCGACCGCGACTGCGGTGGCGCTGGCCGTGCGCAGCCAGCCCGGCGCACCGGCCGACAAGTACCGGTTCCTGTCGGCGGTGGCGGCGCAGATGCGCACGGCCGAGTTCCGCTCGGCGCTGCGCACGGTCCAGACCCTGGTCCGGCACCGCAGCGCCCCTGCCGAGACCGCCGCGACGCTGGGTGCCGACCGCACCGCCCTGCGCAGCGTGCCCGCCGCCCTGACGGCGTTCCTGCGCCATCCGGACGAGCCGACCGCCGCGATCCGCTATGCGCTGATGATGGGCGGTCAGACCCAGACCACCGCCGCGATCGTCGGAGCGATCAGCGGTGCCCGCCACCCCGAGCACACGGTGGCCATGCCGTGGCGGCCCGACGTCGTACGGCTGCTGCGCCTGCGTGCGACCGCGGCCGGGCTGTCGGCGATCCCCGGCCGGGGCGGCAGCCGAACCGCCGGACGCCACCACGAGGGGCAGTCATGAGCGACGAACTCGCGTTGCGCATGGCGGGCCGGCAGCGGCAGCTGCGGGTCACCGCCGTCGGCGGGCTGCATGCCGACAACGCCCACCGGCTGCCCAAGGTCGTTCTCGGCCTGCTGCGCCAGTACGCACCCGAGGCGGTCCTACTCGACCTGGGCGCGGTCACCCGCATCGACACGGTCGGCGTCGCGGCGGTCGTGCTGTGCCAGAAGACCACCGCCCGACACGGTGCGACCTTCACCCTGGACGGCTGCTCCCCCGCCGTCCGGTCGGCACTGCGCGCCCACCACGCCGACCACCTGTTGCCGCCCGAGCCGCCACGCCATCACGCGATGCCCCTGCGGCGCCGCCACACCGGCACCGTCTGCCCAGGCCGATCCCACCCGCAGTGGTCCACCGGCCACGGTATCGGCGGGCGGAGGTGACAGGATCACGTCTGCACCTGCGGCTGCAGGCCACGGCGACAGGTCTGCGGCTGGTCGCCTGCGGACGGCTGGACGCCGCGACCGGGCGGCAGCTCGGCCAGGCCATCAGCCTGGCCCTGCACCGGCTGCGCGCCCAGCGCCTCACCCTGGACCTGACTGCCGTGAATGCCATAGACGCAGCCGGTGTCGCGGCACTGATCCGGGGCCGGGTGGAAGCCGACCGCTGTGATGTCGTGCTGACCATCGCCGACCCGTCCCCCGCTCTGCTGCACGCGATGCGGCTTCATGCCGCCGGCGCCCCGTCCGGTGGTGAGACCGGGCTGGTCTGCATACACGTTCCGAGACCCGTCCGGCGGTGCGTGCTGCGCCCGCGTCCGCTGCGACATCGCCGTCTGCATCCGATGCGGTGAACAGACCTGACTGGAGGCCCTACACCGATGGCACCCGACCCTGGCGCTGCTGGCATCGACCGCGCCGGTTACGACCTGATCGTGCTGGCCAACCGCCTGCCCGTCGACCGCGTCGCCGATTCCGCCGGCGCCGACCGGTGGCAACGCAGCCCCGGAGGTCTGGTCACCGCCCTGCACCCGATCATGCGAGCGCAGCGCGGGGCATGGATCGGCTGGCACGGGCAACCAGGACCGCCCCCGGACCCGTTCACCCATGACGGCATCCGCCTGCACCCCGTCGAACTGTCCGAAGACGACGTCGACGGCTACTACGAAGGCCAGTCCAACGCCACCATCTGGCCGCTGTACCACGACGCCGTCGAGCAGCCGATCTTCGACCGCGACTGGCGGCGCAGCTACCGCGAGGTCAACGAACGCTTCGCCGCGGCCGCTGCCGGGCTGGCCGCACCCGGAGCACTGGTGTGGGTGCACGACTACCATCTGCAACTGGTTCCCGGCATTCTCCGCAGGCTGCGCCCCGACCTGCGGATCGGGTTCTTCCTGCACATCCCGTTGCCGCCGGTCGAGCTGTTCTGCCAGATGCCGCTGCGCGAAGAGATCATGCGCGGGCTGCTCGGCGCCGACCTCGTCGGCTTCCAGCACCCCCACGGCACCCGCAACTTCCAGCGGCTGGCCGCGCATCTGCTGGCAGCGAAGACCACCGGGGAGGTGATCGAGCACGCCGAAGGAGTCACCACCGCGGCGACGTTCCCCATCTCCATCGACGTCGCCACGCAGCAGCGGCTGGCCGACGACCCGCAGGTACGGGCACGTGCGGCGGAAATACGCCGCGAACTGGGAGACCCGCAGACGCTGATCCTCGGCGTGGACCGGCTCGACTACACCAAGGGCATCGAGCACCGGCTGACCGCGTTCGGGGAGCTGCTGGCAGAAGGCCGCCTGGATCCGGCGAAGACGGTGCTGGTGCAGGTCGCCGTACCCAGCCGTCAGCGCATCGACCACTATCAGGCACTGCGGGAGCGGGTCGAGCGCACGGTCAGCCGGATCAACGGCGTCCACGCCGGCATCGGGCGGCTTTGCGTGCACTACCTGCACCAGTCCTACGACCGGGCCGAGCTTGCGGCGCTGTACCTGGCCGCCGACGTGATGGCGGTGACGCCGCTGCGCGACGGCATGAACCTGGTCGCCAAGGAGTACGTCGCCACCCGCACCGACGACACCGGCGCGCTGGTGCTCAGCGAGTTCGCCGGCGCGGCCGCCGAGCTGTCCCAGGCGTGGACGGTCAACCCGCACGACCTCGACCGGCTCAAGGACGCGATCGTCGCGGCCGCGCACGCCGAGCGCGAGCAGCAAACCGCACGTATGCGTCCGATGCGGGCCCACCTACGCCGCCACGACGTCAACCGGTGGGCAGCCGACTTCCTCAACAGGCTCGAAACACCCGCAGGACGCGGCCGTGTCGAGGCCGCCGCGTAAAGGCGCCGGCACAGGCTAATGGCAGCCGCGGCTGGCGGCGAGGCGTACGCAGCGACCACCGTTGCTTCGCGGTCGTCTGCGCGTGCTGCGCTCGGCCGGTCGTTGCCGCCCGACAGCGCGAGCGTCGAGTCCTGACGGCCGGTGGCTGCAGTCGTGGCCTCAGTGTGGCCGGTTCTGCCCGGTGAGCGGGTAGCCGTAGCGCTGCATCAAAGGCAGGGCCAGCGCTGTGGTGGCTAGCCGGGTCGCGACCGGCAGCTGGTCGCGCCAGGCGTCGTCGGCGCGCAGCTCCACCGTGCCGGTGCGGAAGCGGCCGGGATTGCCCGACACGGTGTGGTTGGCTGCCAGCTCGACCGTCCGGTCGCCGACGAACGGGCTCGACACCGGCGCCACGTCGACGAACCTCAGCAGCTCGTCGACCGCGCCGCGGGGGTCGGCGGCGAAGTCCTCGTAGCGCTGCAGGCGGTAGCGTCCCGGAAACGCCAGCGAAGTCCACTCCGTCAGGCCGTTCCACGACAGCCACTTCATGGCGCTGTCGTACGGGTCGTGTTCGAGCATCACGTCGGGGGCCGAGCTGTCCAGCTGCTTCTTGCGGCGCTGCCACGAGTGCGCGACCGCCCTGGGGTCGCGCACCACCTGCAGCAGGTACGGCGTGATACCGGCGGGCTGGCGCGCGGCCACCGCAGCGCCCGAGGGCAGCTTTGACGAGTCGATGATGAGCTCGGCACCGGTCACCTCGGCGATCGCCCGGTACAGCCGCGTGAAGATGCCCACCAGCTGGTGGCCTTGCCGCAGCAGGCGCGGCGCGTGCCTGGCCCGGGCAGTGTCACGCTGCCACTTCTTGACGCGGCGGGGATCGGGAACGTCGTCGCCGAAGGCGCAGCGCAGCACGTCGCGCCACAGCGCGCAGGCGCGCACCGGTTGCCCGCATCCGCAGCTGCGCCCGCCGAGCAGGCCCCGTTCGAACAGGAACCACAGCTCGCCCGCGGTGAACACGCCGGGATGGGAACCGAGCACATTGTCGATGATCGTGGTGCCGCTACGTCCCCATCCGGCCAGGTAGAGCACTTTCACCATCCGACGAGGATGCCTCGCGAACGTCAGGACAGGGTCAAGATCCCGTTTGACAATCCTGTGACAATCTCGGCACCGCAACCTCTCGCACACGATTCGCTACTCACGGTCAAATGACTGCGCGCCTGCTCCGGTACGGCAGCCTGTTCACCACGACTCAGTGTGGTCTTCGACTGCTGCTCTCAGCCGGTCCGGACCTCCGGACAGCGAGAACACCAGCCCGCGCCGCTCGGCTTCAGCCCGGCACGCCTGCACGGCGGCCGCGCCGGCATCGTCGACGTCGGTGACGTCATCCGCCACCACTTCGCAGACCGCGGCACCGTGACGGCGCATGGCGTCGCACGCGACCCTGGTCAGCAGTTGCGCGCTGGCGGCATCCAGCCGCCCGGCCACCGTCAGCCGCAGCCGATGGGCTCCCACGCCGATGCCGACCCGCAGGTACGGAAAAGACCCCACCGCCGTCACGCCGGCTCCGCCACGGCACCCAGCGCGCGGGCAGCGCGGCGAGCCCGGTTGTCGTCGGCAGGGGTGCGCCACGAGCGGGGCGTGAGCAGCTGCGGCGAGCGGGCGCCGACCAGCGCAGCGGTGATCATGGGGATGGCGCGGTTGCCGCCGGCCGACTGCAGCGCAAACGACAGAGCCGCATCCGGTTCCTGCGGGTGGCGCAAGTAGGCCGCGAGCGCGGCGGGCACGGTCCGCAGCGCGGTGTCGGTGTTGCCGACGGTCCCGACGACCTCGGCAGGGCCGGCCCGGTGGCGCACCAGCGCCCGGACGATGTTCAGGCAGCTGCGCAGCTCCGGGCCGCGGACCTGCCCGGCGACGATGTCCAGGAACCGGCTGGCGTCAAGGCGCCGGTCCGGGTAGCCGTATGCCGCCAGCGCCACGGCGACCGCGGTCGCGGCCGCCCCGTCCTGGGCCAGCGGGTGGGTGTGGGTCACCGCGGCTGCCCGCCTGGCCAGCTGCGCGACGGCTCCGATCCCGGTTCGGGGCAGCAGCCCGACCGCGATGGCCCGGACCGCCGCGCCGCTGCCGTAGGAGCCCTGCCCGCCGTGCAGCGCCGACGCGGTCTCCCACCACGGACGGCCGCCACGCACCTCGGCCAGGACCAGAGCCGCCCCGTCAACGGCGGCACAGGGATCTGCCTGCCACCCTGCGGCAAGCTCGGCGGCCAGGTCGTCCTCGTCGAGCTGTCCGCCTCGCGCGCCGAGGTGCTCGGCCACCACGAACGGCAGACCCGTGCTCGCGGGCACCGCGATGGATGCGGCCGGCAGCCGCATGATGCCGTCGACCTTCTCGGGATCGGGCAGCCGGACGGCGCCGAGTTCGACGGCGAAACGCTCGGCGCAGGCTGACAGCAGCAGGCCGCGGTGGACGACGTCATGCCAGGAGGTGGCGACCGGCGTCGTCGACGGTGTGGTGATCACGGGCGGTCCTCTCGGCGTGGGTGCGATCCGGGAAGAATCCGCGCTGCTCATAGCAGTGGTCACGCGGTTTCATGACAGTTGCGTGACAAGGCGTCGGGCGCCTTGTCACGCACCGGGGCCGTGGTGCCCGGCGACGATGCCGGACACCACGGCGACGAGCCCGACTTCCTGAACGGGATCAGTTGTTCAACTCGGCAGGTCGCGGCTCGTCGTGGACCCAGGCATGACGTTCCTGTGACAACTTGGGCCCGGACCGGCTTCTGGGCGCTCGGCATCGCTCGTTCGTTGCGACTACAGCCGTGGGGCCTGCTGCGGCAGCATCACGCGGGTCGCCGTCAGCGCTGCGCGGAGGTGAGGTCCAGGCTCAGCATCCGCAGCCGACGGCCCAATTCGAGGTAGTCGCTGTCGGTGCCGTCGACCTGGTAACCCATGACTCCGGCCAGCCCGCGGGCGGCGCGCGGGTGACGTCGGGCGTAACGCAGCATGGCCTGGGCCGCCTGCTCTGCCGGCAGCGGCGCTGCGGTTACGGCTGCGGATCGCCCGCCCCAGACGATCGACGCCGCCGGACGCGCGAGCAGGTTGCGGTACCAGTCGGAGCGTGGCCCGAACCCGGCAGCGACGGTGAGCGACCCGGCGGAGCAGTCGACGACCTCGACCACCGTCTGCCTCGGTATGCCGGTTCGCCGCCCAGTGTGGTTGATCAACACGAACCTGCTGCCGAGCAGGCGGCCGAGACCCACCCGGTACAGCAGGATCGGGGCTCGCAGCAGCGCACGCCGCAGACCGGTGGGTCTTCTGGCTGGAGCACCAGTGTCCACGCCCCGATCCTGTCACGTCACGAGGCGTCAACCGGGTGTGAGGTGACGCGGCCCGACCGGGGAGGTACGGGCCGCGTCGGCGGTGCGGGCGCCGCGCCGGACGATGCAGCTGACCCGCAGGCCTCGCCAACACCAACTTCGGCGCGGCACGCAGGTGATGCCGCACCACATGACGATCTCGTGACATCCGGTCGGCACACGGCTACGCCGTAAGGCAGTCGTAAGGAACACCTGCGGCCGGGAGCCGGTAGCCTGCCTCAAACGCCGTACCCGGGGAGCCAGTCACCATGAAGCATCGCACCGTCCGGCTCGTGGCCGCAGCCGCTGTGATCGGTTCGCTGGCCGCGTGCGGCGCCGAGCCGGCCGCGCCGCCCGCCGTCCCGGCGCAGAGCCCGCAGGCCGCGTCACAGCCGTCCGCGCCGGTCTCGCCCTCGCCCGCCAGCACGTCGGAGGCGGCTGTCGCGCAGTCGTTGCGGTTCACCGCCACCACTGTGGACGGTAAGCCGTTCGACGCGGCCGCCCTGGCGGGCAAGCCTGTGGTGCTGTGGTTCTGGGCGGCGTGGTGCCCGAAGTGTCGCGCCAAGGCAGCCGACGTGGTCGCCGTCCAGCGCAGCCACGGCGATGCCGTCCATGTGGTCGGGGTCGCAGGGCTGGGCAGCGGTAAGGACGCGATGCGCCGCTTCGCCGCCGACACCGGCATCACCGCGTTCGCCAACCTCGACGACGATCGCGGTGACGTGTGGCGCCGCTTCGACGTCACCACCCAGGAGTACTTCGTCGTCCTCGACCGCGCCGGCAACATCGTCCACCGGGGCACGCTCAACGGCCAGCAGTTGCGTGAACGAGTCGCCGCATTGGCGGCCTGAGCGTGGACACCGCGTCATACTCGCTGGCGCTGTCAGCGGGGCTGCTGGCAGCCGTCAATCCGTGCGGGTTCGCCATGCTGCCGGCGTACGTGTCGCTGCTGGTCACCGCCGACCACGGGGGCCAACCGCCGCGGTGGCCGACGCGGCTGGCCCGGGCGCTGGCGATGACCGCAGCGATGACGGCCGGGTTCGTCACCGTCTTCGGCGGCTTCGGGCTGCTGGCCGCACCCGCCGCCGACTGGATCGCGGCGCGGCTGCCGTGGGTCACCGTGTGCATCGGACTGGTGCTGCTCGCGCTGGGCGGTTGGCTGACCGCCGGACGGCAACTGCCCTCGCCCGTGCCCAAGACCGGGGCTGCGCCGCACCTGCGGCAGCGGTTCTGGCCCATGTACCTGTTCGGGATGTCGTTCGCGGTGGCGTTGCTGGGGTGCACGATCGGCCCGTTCCTGGCCGTAGTGGTCACCGCGTTCACCACCGGATCGGCAGCCTCCGGGGCTGGGCTGTTCGTGGCGTACGCGACCGGGATGGCTGTGATCGTCGGCGCGATCGCGGTAGCTGTGGCCGCCGCCCAGCAGACCGCGATCCGGTGGCTGCGCCGGGCAGGCGCGGTCGTGTCCCGCCTCGGCGGCGTCCTGATGGTCGCGGCCGGCGCGTACGTGGCGTGGTACGGCTGGTACGAGATCCGCCTCTATCGCGGCCAGACCACCGCCGACCCCGTCATCGACGCCGCCGCGGCCGTGCAGCAGTGGCTGTCGCAGACACTGGACTCGGCCGGACCGGCTGCCATCGCCGTCACACTCGCCTTGGCCGTCTTTACCACCGTGTGGTGGCATCGCAGCCGCTCCGACACCTGAAGACCCGCTGGTTGTCCCCCGGCGCAGGACGGGGTTCGCCGCGCCAGGCGGCCGGGGTCCGGTCAGGGCCGCGCAGCTGATCTCTGACCTGGCGGTGTTGCTGGTGCCACAGTCTCGGGCAACTCATGCGCCCGGCCGGTTCCGCGGCAGGCTGGTCAGCGTCGGCAAGCGTCGGCCCGCGCCGCTCAGCGCTACGAATTACATCTCATCGGCTGGCGACGCGGCGGCGCGCAGCGCGGGAGAGCCGTTTCTTCGGTGCGAGGGCGACTCGGACTGCATGCTCACCACCGCCTACCATGCGGTGCTCGATCAGGTGCCGCTGCCGCCGTCGATGTGACAGCCAGCGCCGTGCCCTCATCCCAACAGTCAGGCCGGCGCCCGACCAGAAGACCACCAAGATTAGAAGTACGACCGCCCTGCCGAGCACACCGCCGGGCCCCGGCACGTATACGACGCGGTGCGCGCCCGAGTCCAGTACCTGGACCTTCACGCCCAGGGCCATCTCCGCCGGTACGCCGCTAAGCTGCACGCCACTGCGTGTCACCGAAAGGTCGTCGCTGACGAACGTGCCGCGCCAGACCCGCTCCCTGCCTCGTCCGATGTGGTATGTATCGTCGGCCGTGAAGGTTCCCGGCATTCCCTGGCCAAGCGCCGCACGCCAGGAAGGGCCGATCTCTTGCAATGCCTGACGGACGGCCAAGACGGACATCGCTGCAAGTCCGATGACCAGTAGGAACATGGCCAGCGTTCGCAGCCCTCTTCGGAAGAGTGTGGCCGCAGCGCCGCGCGAGGTCGCCAGGTATGTCAGCCCGACAAGCGGTAGCGCCAGCAGCAGTCCGCAGGCAATGGCCGTCACGGGCGGCACTGTACAAGCCCAGGTCAAGAAGCAATATAGGCAGAGTTCGCGTTCTCGCTCGGCCGCCGTAGCGGATCGGTCTGCCCTCCGGCGCGGGTGCTGACGGCCGCCACGGTCTCATGGTTCAGCGGCTGTCAGCGTGCCGGCTCGTGCCCGCCTGGTCGGCCACGTGGGCTCAGCGGTCGGAGCCAGCGCCCGACGTCGTCACGACTCGGCGGGGTGCAGTCTGCCGACCGCACCCCGCCGGATGGGCCTGCAGCCGAGCACGGGGGCCCGTGTCCAACTCGAGGTCCCAGATGTTGCTCATCAGGTGCCGCGGTCGCGCAGGCCGAACTTCGACGTAGAGGCGGCGATCCGCGACGTTGCGAGCCGGTTCCTATGTCCTAGACGACCGCCGTCAGGCCGAATCCGGTGAACTTGATCAGGTCAGCCATCGTGAAGTCGCCTGCGGTGGCCGAGGGCAGGAACGGCGTCCAGCCGGGGTCGACACGCAGGTACGACGACGGATCGGCGGCGAGCTGGCCGAGGAAGACCTCCGCGACGATGCGGCCACCGGCTGGACCGAGGTGCTTGCCGCCGGCGAGTTGGTCGGCTTCGCGTAGCAGGTAGTACCACAGCGGAGCGGGGCCGGGCTTGGGCAGCCCGAGCTGGTCGTCGGTGAGCGGGGTCTGGCCCAGCGCGCGGGCCACGGCCTGCCCTGAGGGCAGGCCGAGCCGGACGCCGCGGGTCAGGTTGCGCTGGGCCAGCGAGGGCATCTGGGGTGCGACCTCCGGCGGCAACGCAAGCAGCGGTCCGGCGATCTCTGTGTCGATCTTGCGGGACGGCTGCGGAGGGTTCGCGGGGTCGACTTCGAAGAAGCGTCGCCATTCCACCTGCCATCCCGGGGGCAGGGGGCGCAGCCCGCCCAGGTGACTGAGCGGATCAGTTTCGGCGATGGGCGTGGAGGTGAAGATCGGCCGGTTCGCCACGGTGCTGTTGAGCGTGTAGCGTCCGCGGATCATCGAGTGCGCGAACCGGTAGGCGGCCACGGAGAACTCGACGGGCATGAACGGCTGGTTGCGCCATGTGAAGAAGGCGAGGCGGGTCTTCTCGACGGCCGGTCCACCGGCGGTCAGGGGCTCGCGCACCAGGACGTCACCGAGGGTCTGCTCGCCGACGATGCGGCGCAGGAAGTCGTGCACGACCAGCCATTGGTAGTGCCAGCGCACCACCCGCTGCACCGCGGTGAACGCGGTCTCGCCGGCTTGCGGCGCCGCCTGGGCGAAGTCAGCGCGGCGGTCGTAGACCTTGTTGTGGAAAAGGAGCAGGGTCAGGTGCAGTTGGCTGATGAAGGTGTTCTCGTCGTTGCGGGGGTCGCCGATGAGGGCGACTCCTTGGCTGCTGCGTGGCAGGTCGAGTCCGTTGTCGTGTTCGCCGATCAGGAACCTGTCCCGGTTGGCCTTGTCGTACAGGTAGGGCTGGTCGGCGGGGCCGCGCCCGTACACGCTGTCCAGGTCGAAGCGCGGGGTCCGGAAGTTGGTCAGCGCGTCGGGGTCGTTCTGCCGGTCGAGGCTGGAGACCGGGTCGAATGTCAGGTCGTGGTCGATGAACTGGCCCAGGAAGGTGAAACCCGCCGGGATCCGGTCGTTGTCGCCGTGGGGGTCGCCGCCGTTTGGTTCGGCCATCGCCTCGGCGATGGCGGCGATGGTGCCGTTGTCGGGTTCGAACGGCGGCAGATGGCGAAACATCCGGCCGAAGCGGCCCTCGAACAGTTGTGACCTGGCTACTCGCTCGATGCCCCGAAGCGGTTCGGAGTGGCGGAACGGCGTGTTGGACTCGGCAGGATCCACGGTTTTCCTCGGTGTCTCAGTCCCGGCTGTGGACGGTCGGTCCAGCAAGGCCGAGAGGTTGGCTAGGCACGCTGAGGCTGTCCACGCTGACCCGTCGACAACCCGATCCGCACCAGACATGCCTAAGTACGTTAACCGGTCAAATCGCACAGCTGCAGGCTCATGACCGGATGCGTAGCGAGATATTGCCGACGGTGGCGAACACCCGATGTCCCGGCAGCCGGGTTGCATGAAGGGCATGTGCAGGCGATCCCCGACCGGAGCCGGCCTTGCGCCTGCCCGCACCGCGCCTTCCGAGCGATCGAGGCAGCTCAGCACTCTGAGTAGCTGCTGGTCACCGAAGGGCTGCTAGCTGCCGGGCTGTGCGGACCGGAAGAGCCTGATGACTGCGGTGATGTGGTCGCTGCCGTGTCCCTCGTTGATCGCCTGCTGGTAGGTGTGGGCGGCGGTGCGGGTGAGTGCGATGGTGGCCTGCCGCGAGGCGGCGTCGGCGGTGGCGTACCCCAGGTCCTTGCCCACCAGTTCGATCGGGAATGCCGCCGGGAAGGTGTCGCCGAGCATGGCGGTCGCGGCGGTGGCTGCGGCTTGGCTTGCAACCGGGGTGGCGGTCAGTACTTCGACGGCGCGGGCCGGGTTGAGGTTGGTGCCGTGCAGAGCCCCGATCAGCTCGGCGACGGCAGCGACCTGCACGGCGAACAGGGAGTTGGCCAGGAGTTTCATCTGGGCGCCGGTCCCGGCTGGGCCCATGTGGTGAACAGCGCTGCCGAGCTGCCGCAGTACCGGCTCGGCCCGACGCAGGACCGCAGATGAACCCCCGACGAGGAAGATCAGGGCGCCGGCGTCGGCTTGCGGGCGTGAGCCCAGCACCGGTGCGTCGAGATGGTCCACACCATGCTGTGCGCACCGGGCGGCGAGTTCGCCCGTGAAGGCTGGTGTCACGGTGGAGCAGTCGACGGCGAGCGCGCCTGGGTTCATCGCCGTGAGTGCGCCGATGTCGGGGTCGAGCCAGACGCTGCGGCCGGCGTGGTCGTCGCGCAGCATGCTGATGACGAGGTCCTGCCGCTCGGCGGCTGTTGCCGGTGTCGGTGCCGCCGTGGCGCCTTGCTCGATCATCGGTCGTGTCGCTTCGGCCGTGCGGTTCCATACGGTGATGTGGTGTTCGCCGGTGGCGAGCAGCCGGCGGGCCATGCGTGAGCCCATGGCGCCGAGGCCGAGTATGGCGATCTTCATCGTGCTCCCTGGTGGGTCGGGTTGGTCTCCGTCGGGCCGGGATCAGGAGCCCGTGGCGGCGAACGCTTCGGCGAAGGTGCAGGGTTCGTCGACGAGGGCGCGGCCCAGGCCGCGGTTGGCTCCGGTGACGAGGACCGTGCTTGCCTTGATCTCCATACCGGCAAGCCTGCCGCCCCGCAGTGAGGCTATGAATGCCTGTGCTGCTCGATTCCTTATCCGTGAGTCTCACCGCGAGTGTCGCGGTGCCCGACGCGCCGCCTACCCTGGGCGGGTGGATGTTCTCGGTGACGTGCTGGCGCTGGCCCGCGTCGACGCCAGTCTCATGGCGACCTTCGACGCACGCGCCCCGTGGGCCATCGAGCTGCCGGCCCGGCAGGGGGCAATGTTCCACGCGGTGGTGGACGGCACCTGCTGGTTCACCGCCGACGGCATGCCACCGCGCCAGCTGGGGCCGGGCGACCTGGTCCTGTTGCCCGCCGGGACGCGGCACGAGTTGGCCACCGACCCGCGGTTGCCGACACGCCGCTTCGACGACGACCTCAAACGCAGCCTCATCCAGCCCGACGGTGAGCTGAGGCTCGACGGGCCGGGTGCCCGCACCCGGATCCTGTGCGCGGGCTACAGCTACGAGGCACACGCCGCGCACCCCGTGCTGAGCCTGCTCCCGCAGGTGCTGCACGTGGCCACCGCCGAGCCGCAGAGCGGACCGTCGCTGCGTACGGTCCTTGACCTGCTGGCCAACGAGACCCGAAGGCGAACCGCGACCGGTTCCGGCACGGCCGCGGTGCGCCTGCTCGACCTGTTGTTGATCCATGTCATCCGCGTCTGGCTCGACACCGGCGGGGACACCGTCGGCGTCTCATGGCTACGAGGTCTGCGCGACCCTGTCACCGCGCATGCCCTGAGCGCGCTGCACGGGCGACCCGGATTCGACTGGACTTTGCAGAACCTGGCCGCGACGGTGAACGTCTCCCGAGCCACCCTCGCCCGGCGGTTCACCCACCACGTCGGCGAGCCGCCGCTGACCTACCTCAACCGGTGGCGCCTCACCGTCGCCGCGCACCAGCTGCGCAACACCACCGTGCCGGTTGCCGCCATCGCCCACGGCGTCGGCTACACGTCCGAGTTCGCGTTCAACCGCGCGTTCGCGCGCACTCACGGCCAGCCTCCCGGCCGCTACAGGCGCCGCGCCCACACATCAGCTGCCCCACCCGACACCGCTCGACTTACTTGACCGGACAGTCAACTCCACCATAGAGTGGACCGGACGGTCAAGAAAGGTGGAGGGATGGCGCGCGACACTCGCGACCGCATCGTCGCGGTCGCCCGAGACCTGGTCCACGGCACCTCCCTGGCCCAGGTCAGCACCGACGACGTGTGCCGGGCCGCAGGCGTCCACAAAGGCAGCCTGTACCACTTCTTCCCGTCCAAGGACGCCCTCGGCGCCGCCGTCTTCGAGCTCAACTGGACGATGATGAGCGCAGTGCTGGTCCAGGCGTTCGCCGACGACGTCGGACCCCTGGCCCGCATAGACCGCTTCCTCGACAGCTTCGCCGCGATGCTCGCCATGATGCGCGAGAAGACCGGCTCCACCCCCGGCTGCCCGCTGGGCGGCCTGGCCGCCGAACTCGCCGCACACGGCGAGGACGCTCGCGCCCACGTCACCCGGGTACTTGACGCGTGGAAGCGGTACTTCGCCGATGCGATCAGCGAGGCCAAAGGCCGCGGCGAGGTCGATCCGAAGATCGACTCCGGCGCTGCCGCCACCCGGCTGCTCGCGCACCTGCAGGGCCTGGCGCTACTGGCCCAGGCCTACGACGACCCACGCCTCTTACTACACGCCAAGGCGGACCTGCGGATGCTGCTCGCGCCGAAGTAGTCGCGCAGCACCGCCGAACCGCCCTTTCCCGTACCCGCAGACTTGACCGATCAGTCAAGTCGATTGGAGAACATCGTGGCCCCCACAACGACCACCGCCGACGAACAGGCCGCAGTCGCCTACCGGTTCACCCGCTTCCGCACGGCGCTACTCATCGACGACCTGACCTTCGCTCGCGGCGCTCCCGGCCCCGGCGACCGCGTTCCCGCCTTCGACCTGCCCGTCCTGGACGGCGGCCGGTTCCGTGACACCGACCTCGGCCTGCGGCCCGTGCTGCTGGTGTTCGGCTCACGCACGTGCCCGGTCACCGAGAGCGCCGGCCCGGTCCTGCGCCGCCTCCACGCACGCTTCGGCAAACAGGTGCGGTTCGTGCTGGTCAACACCAGAGAGGCACACCCAGGCGAACTGTTCGGCCAGCCCAGCACCTTCGCCGACAAGGCCCTCCACGCCGAAGAACTGCGTGACCACCACGGCGTGCCGTTCGAGGTCGCCGTCGACGACCTCGATGGACGCCTGCACCGGGCGATGAGCCCCAAACCCAACTCCGCGTACCTCATCAACAATGACGGCATCATCCGCTTCCGGGCGCATTGGGCCAACGACGAGCGCGGACTGCACACCGCGCTGGCCGACATCACCGCCGGACGTGTACCGGCCCGCCGTAGCAGCCGCGCCATGGTCGGCCCGCTCATGCGCGCCGTAGGCCATCTCCCGGGCGTCGTGACCTTCGCCGGCCGCCAGGTCGAACGCGACGTGTGGCGGGCCGCGCTGCCACTGGCCGTGCTCAGCCGCCTGTCACGCCCGCTGACCCGGCTGCGCCCGGACCAGCGGGGCCCGGCTGCCGCCGCCATGCTCATCACCGCAACGATCATCCTGGTCGGCAGTGCCGTCTGGGGCGCTCGGTAATTGCGCCCCGCATCTGGTCACGGCCGAGTCGGCACCAGCCTGCCGTCTCGGCCGACCAGCCCAGCTCACCTGAGCAGGTGTCCCACAGTTTCGGAGTGGACGACGCAATCCCGTTCGCCGGTCGGGTAGAAGCGGAACTTGAACACGCTTGACCGCCTTGGAGGCAACCCGCGGCCCTTACAGGATGCCGAACGGGTTTCATGCCGGCATACGGATGGCGCCGGTCCACCGTGACAGCGGATCGGCTGTGCCTGCCCTGCTCGGCAGGAGTTCGGATCGCCACGCTTCGGTCACCCCGATGAGCGAGCGTGCCGACGTCCGGCGCGGCCGGCGTTGAGGGTCGGCGCCGGCTGGTCGACGGGTGCCGCCCGGGGCGATCCCCAGGTGAGGCCCGTACCTACCGGTAACCTGTTGCCGCCTACTGATACCACGGTGGGCACGCCATGCCCGAATGCCTGGCGGGTGCGACGGAAGGTGGAAGTCGGTGCGCCGAATCGGACAGCTGAGCCTGTTCATACTGCTCGGCCTGGGCATCGCCTGGGCGCTGTCCGCCGATGTGGACGCGCTCGCCCACTCGACCAGCTACCGAGTCGGCGCCTACCTGCTGCTGGCGGTCGGTCTCTACAGCGCCACCTACGGCATCGACCTGGCCCAGGCCCGCACCGACAAGAAGATCATCGTCGGCGCGGTAACCGTCGGGGTCGTCGTCAAGGCGCTGCTGATCGGCGGGTTGCTGGCGCTGGCCTGGCAGAATCCGCTGTTCCTCCTCCTCGGTGTCGCGGTCGCTCAGATCGACCCGCTGTCGGTTGCCGCACTGATGGGCGACGAACGAATGAGCACCCGCGCGCGCACCGTCCTGGCCGCGTGGTCGTCGTTCGACGACCCGTTCACGGTCGTGCTGGCCGTCTACGCATCAGCCGTCGCGGCCACCTCGTTCGGACTGGGCGGCAGTTCCGCTTCGGACAGCGATCCGCTGCTGCTCTACGCCGCCGACCTCGCCGGCAACCTCGCCGTGGCCGCCGTCGCCTGGGCGCTGTGGCGGGTGGCGGGCTCCCGCCCCTGGGCCCAGTATCTCGCTCTGGCGGCTTTCGTCGCCGTCGCCGTCGCCACAGGCTGGATGCTCGCGATCGCGATCATCGGCCTGTTCGCCCGACCCGCCGCACTGGGCGCCTGGATCCCGAAGGTCACCACCGCGGCGACGTATGCCGCAGCCACCGCACTGGGCGTGCTGCTCATCGACGGCATCGCCATCGCCGAAGGCATCAGCCTCGGCGTGGCCGCGTTCGCGGCGCAGACCGTCGCCGCCTGGCTGCTGACCCGCGGCATGCCCCGCAACGACCGCTGGCACTTGGCCGCCGCCCAGCAGAACGGCATCACCGCGATCATCCTCGCGCTCACCCTGCAGATCCAGTTCGACGGCGTAGTCGCCGTCGTCGCCCCCGCCATCATCACCGCGAACCTGCTGCACACCGCAGCCAACCATCTGCTCGACCGCCATCTGAGACCCGCAGCCGCCGTCCCGGCCCCCCGCCCCGCGACTGCAGGCGACACCGGCAGCCCCGCCGCCACGGACACGCGCGACGCAGGCCCCGACCCGTCCCGGCATCCCTGAACGCACCACGGCCGCCCGCCCGCCGTCGTCGGCATAGGATCACCCTCCCACCACCCCCGCGAAGGTGCCTGATGACCACTGCCAGCCCCACGTCCGTACCGAAAATCAATTGGTCCCAGCGGATGGCAAGCATCCTGGCCAGCACCATCGCCCTGCCGCTGATCTTCGAGATCCTGCTCGCCCTGCTCGGCGACGAGCCGTTCAACTTCGGTCGCGCCGCCGTCGCCGTCGTGATCGTCGGGCTGACCGCCGGCGGGCTCTACATCGCCCGCCCCGGCTGGCTGAACGTGCAGCGGGCCCGCGGCGCATTCCTCATCCTCGCCGGACTCGGCAGCGCCATCCACGGCTTCCTCGTCACCGCCGCCTACGATCTGTTCAAAAGCGACTTCGTGCAAGACGTCGTCGGCATGCTCACCCTGCTGCTCGGCGTCACCACCTTCGCCATCGGATGCTTCTACTTCCGCGTCGAAGACGTCCAGGAAGTGATCGAGAACCCGAAGACGACGACGCTGCCCGCCGAGGAGATCGCGATCTCCACCGTGCCCGGCAGCTACCACGCCGACTCCACCGACCGCGCCCTGCTGGAAGCCTGCCGCGACGCCCTCAGCGTCGAACGGCTGCACTACATCGCCCTGTATGAGCCACCGGACGGCCAGCCTGACGCACCCGCGCAGCGGATCTTCAGCGTCGACGCCTTCGAACAGGGCAAATACCGGGTCCGCCAGCTCACCCCGCACCAGCGCCGCGAGCTCTACCACACCTACGGCCAGCGGATCATCGACCGTCACCCCGCGCTCAACGAGGAACTGGCCGCCCTGTACACCGGCAACCTGACCCGCACCGTCCTCGACGTCGAACAAGGTGCCATCTACCACCACGAGATCAGCCGCAACCCCCACCGGCACCTCATCGCGGTCACCCTCGACCAGGAGCACGTCTACACCACTGACGCCGAACTCGACGTCCTGAAGGGACGGCTGCGCCGCGAGCTGGGCCTGCCCCGTGCCTGAACCGTCTGATTCTGGTGACGCCCTCGACCGACCACCGAAGTTTGCTCGTTCATGATCGTTAGCCACGAGCTGGTCGAGTTCCAGATCGCGCGCGAGCATCATGGCTGTGACGCCCGAAACCGGCGTCAGGCACCGGGGCGCGGCCTGCCCCATGGCTGGGTGGGCTGCAGTACCGTCTCGGCCAGCGCGCTGGCCCGAAGATGCGCGATCTGCTGGTAGTCGGGGTCGGCGACCATCCGCCCGAAGGCCGCACGGTCGGGGTAGGCGACCAGCAGTACCGCGTCCCATCCCGACCCGGATCCGGCGACCAGCGGCGCACCGCCATCGCCGGCGTAGACTGTCGTCACGCCGTACCGGTCTGCGACGAGTTCGCGAAACCTCCGGGCGTACTCGGCGTACCGCTCCCGACCGCCCTCGTTGAACCGCAGCAGGTTCAGCATGACGAACGGGCCGTCCGGCCCGTCGACGACGAAACGGGCGAGATCGCCTTCGGAAGGGTCCACGGACATGGTGACCTCCGGTCTGATGGCAGCGTCGCCTCAGGTTATGGCGGCCGGCATCGGCGGCGGCATCGGCGAAGTCACCGGTCAGTGGCCGGTGGCCTCGGCAGTGGTGCTGAGTGCCTACCCCGAGTCGCTACTGCGGACACGCGGACAGGGTCATGATTCGGGTGGCCAGCGTCCGGCCAGCGCTGCGCGGACGTCGGCCGACAGGCTCCGCAGCCGGGCTCGTTCGGTGGCCGTGTAGTGCTGTTGGGCGCTGATCGTGTCGTTGATCTGGTCGAGTTCGATGCGTATCGCGTCGTGAGTGTGCGGTTCGGTGGTGCACCAGGCGACTTCGCGCAGCATGGTGAGTAGGCGTGCCTGGATGTCGGGTTCGGCGGCGCCATAGCGTCTCGGCTGGCCGATGGCCAGGTCGAGCAGTTCCGGGAGTTCGGGTTCGCCGATGACCGCCCGCGGCCGCTTCTGTTCGTCGTGGAGCACGCGAGGGCTGGGGGGTTGGCGCGCCAGCCCGCACAGCAGTGCACTGGTGTGGTGGAGGGCGTGCACGGCGGTGGTGGGGTCGTTGATGCCGGGTGACAGCGCCTTGACGGCGACCTCGGTGAGCTGCCGCAGACCGAAGGCGATGTCCTGGGCGGCGGTGCGTTCGGGGCCGATGGTCAGCGCCTGGTCGAGGGCTGCCGCCAGGTCTTCGTCTGCGGCGGGATCGGCTTCTGGGGCCGGGGTGGCGGGCCAGGTGTGCGCGATGGGGGTGCCTTCGATGAGCCAGTCGCCGACGCGCCGGTCGAGGCTGATGACGGCCCCGGCGTCGACGGCGGCCTTGAGCAGAGCGGTGTCGTCGACAGCGACGAGGAAGCCGGTGCGGCGCGCCGGGACGGGTGCCGCGCCAGGCGCTGCCGCCGGCGGCTGCCCCTGGTCGTGTCGCCGGTCCTCGCGCAGGCGGTGCATGGTGGCGGTGGTCTCGGCGGTGACACGTTGCAGCAGCAGCTCGATGCGGATCTGGCGGACCAGGTGAGCCAGGAAGGCGATCAGCGTGACGAAGGCGATCAGGCCGAGCACGAACGCGAGGGTGACCGACAGCTGCGGCACGAACGCGGCCTGGGTCTGGGTGTCGGAGCGGACGGTGCGCAGCACCATGACGGCATAGGTGAACGTGCCGATCAGCAGCGCGAGGGTGACCTGCACGGCCGGGTCGCGGGTGAAGGTGCGCAGCAGCCGCGGGGAGAACTGGCTGGCCGCCAGCTGCAGGGTGACCACGGTCAGGGAGAACGTGAGCGCGGAGACGGTGATCAGCGAGCCGGCAATCGCCGACAGGACGGTGCGGGCGGCTTCCGGACCGCCGCTGAACAGGTGACCGGCCAACGCCGGTGGCAGGTGCGCGGCGACGGCCACGTCCACGCGTGGCAGCAGCACGCCGAGCCCGACGGCGACCGCGACCCCGAGGGCCGGCAACGGCCACAGCCGCGACCGCCAGTCCTCCCACCTCACCTGCCATCCTCGCCGATTCATACCGACGACGAGCCTTCGTCAGCTGCACCGCCGTCGGGTGCGGCGTCGTCGGCTGGGGGATGGCCGCCCGTGATAAGGACGGGGCAGGAGGCATGGTGCAGCAGGGTCTGGCTGACCGATCCGAGCAGCAGCCCGGTGAAGCCGCCGCGGCCCCGGGTGCCGACGACCGCCAGCCGCGCGCCCACACATTGGTCGATCAGCGTCGCCGCTGGATTGCCGATCACGACCGTGTAGTCCACGCTCACGGTGGGATGGGCCAGCCGTGCCGCGGCGGTGGCTTCGTCGAGCAGCTTCTCACCGTCGGTGCGTTCCTGCTCGCCCCACCGGAGGGTGGCGCTGACCTCGCGCGGCGGTGCGGCTGTGACGTGCACGGCGTTGACGTCGGCCTGGTGCAGGGCCGCCTCCTCGAAAGCCAGCATGGCAGCGGCAGCCGACCGGGCAGAGCCGTCGACGCCCACCACCACCCGGCCACGGCCGATGTCGTCGGCTGGGTCTGCCTGCCTGCCGCAGCGGACCACCGCGACCGGGCAGGGCGCCCGCATCGCGGTGCGCAGGCTGGTCGACCCCAGCAGCAGCGACGCGAACCCGCCCCGGCCTCGGTCACCGACGACCACCATGACCGCCTCGGCGCCGGCCTCGGCGAGCACGTCGGCGGGCCTTCCCCACCGCACCTCGGACGTGACGGGGAGGTTCGGCGTCTGCCGGTCCAGTGCCGACATGGTCTCGGCCAGCAGGTGCCGTCCGGCTGCGACGAGCGCCTGGTCGGTGGCCGTGCTAAGCGTGCCGGACTCGTGGCCGGTCAGGGTCGGCAGGTAGGCGGCGTGCAGCAGCCGCAAGCCGCAGCCGCGGACGGCCGCTTCGCTGGCGGCCCAGTGCAGCGCGTCATCAGACTCCGGCGAGCCGTCGACACCGACCACGATCGCAGTGCACGAGAGGGTCATGGGTTGAACTCACCTCCGGACGGCCATCGCCGTACGTGCCCGAGGTACGGCGCTGTCGCCGCTGGCGACTTGCGCGGTCACAGGTTCGGCGGTGCGCTGCTGATGTCGGCTGGCGCCGAGTCCGGGTCGCGTTCGACAGCCAGGTCGCCGATCGACACTACGCCGACCGGTTGTCCGTCCTCGACGACGGGCAGGCGGCGCAGCACATGCCGACGCATCAGGTCGACGGCATCGTCGACGCTCTGGTCCGGGGCGTACGGTGACGCAGTCGGCGCTGACCACCTCCGACAGCCGGGCGTGGGTGGGATCCAAGCCTTCGGCCAGGCCCCGGATCACGATGTCGCCGTGGCTCCTTCGCCGCTGACGGAACGCGTCGACGGCGGCATCGAACCTGTCCAGGTCCGCACAGGCGTACGCGACGACCTCTTGCGGGACGACCACGGCCTGCCCGGACACGGGCAGGACATCGGGCACCGGGATGAGCACCCGGTGTCCACGTGCCTGCAGCACCGGGTTCGCCCGGATCTCGTAGCCGACGACCTGCGGCACCCCGTCGAGCCGGAGGATGACGTCGCACACGGTGCCCAACTCGGTGCCGGTGTCGGTGACGACCTTGTCGTCGAGCACGGCTCGGTCACGGGCGTCGACCTCGTCGACGACGGCGCCGGACTCGGTCAGGCGGTCCTCACTTTCGATCATGACGGCGTCGGGGCCGATTGCGTGGACGGCATCCGCGGGCAGGGCGGTGTCGCGCGGCCCGGCGAACATTCCCCTTCCGGCCAGCGTGAATCCGCGAAGCGGGCCGCCGGTCGGGCCGTACACCACGTCCTTGACCTGCCCGACCGCGTCGCCTGACAAAGTCACCACAGGTCTGCTCATCAGCGCTGTGGCGCGCACCAGTCCGGACATCACCGGCCACCGGGCTTTGTCGGCGGACGCGACGACACGACCTTGCCTTTGCGCCTCGCAGCCTGGACCCTAGCCAGGATCACCACCGCGAGAGCGATCAGCACCAGGATCACGATCAACCAGAGCCACCATTCCATGGCTCCCCCCTCCGCCGGCGGGCCGTCGGCCCGCACAGCAGAATCGCGGTATGCGTACCCCGTCGCCGCCGTCGCAAACGTGATCGGCGGGCCTTCCCGTCACCACCGGGCGGCAGCGGCGATGGCATCGTCTTGGCGCCGAGAACCACCCTCGGCATGATCCTCTCGGCGACGTGGTGGGCAGGTTGTGGGCAGCACGTGTCACTGCCATCGCCAGCCGCTCGGTGACAGGCCACCATCCGCCCGACGCAGGCGCCGCACCCCGAGATGACAGTGTTTGTGCAGGCTGAGGCTCGGGTAGTCCACCTTCGGGGAGCGCTTCCACCGCCGCTGGGCAGCGTGGGAGGGAGGAACCGTGACGTGGGTCCTGCGCATCTGGGCGCTGGTGGCGGTTGCGTTCGCCGTGGCCGCAGGCGCGCAACCGGCTGCCGGGCAGTCATCCGGCGTGCTCGTGACCCGTGTCGACGGTGTGATCACCCCCGTGGTCGCCGACCATCTCGGCGACGCCGTGGCCGCAGCTGTCGACCGCGGCAGCCAGGCGCTGCTGGTGGAACTGGACACACCCGGCGGCCTGGACCCCGCGATGCGCGCCATCGTCCGTGACTTCCTGGGCTCCCGCGTTCCGATCATCGTCTATGTCGAGCCGTCCGGGGCCCGCGCCGCTTCCGCCGGGGCGATCATCACCATGGCCGCGCACGTGGCCGCGATGGCGCCCGGCACCACGATCGGCGCGGCCACTCCCGTCAACGCGCAGACCGGCGAACCCGCCGGAGACAAGATCATAAATGATTTCTCGGCCTACGCCCGGTCCATCGCCGGGCTGCGCGAACGCGACCAGCAGTTCGCCGACGACGCCGTACGCCAGGGCAAGGCCGTCACCGCCGGACAGGCCCTGGAACTCGGCGTCATCGACGTCGTGGCCGCCAGCCGCGCTGAACTGCTGCAGGCCGTCGACGGCCGCACCGTCGCCCTGGCCGACGGCACCACCGTCACCCTCCAGCAGGGCGGCGAAATCGGATTCGCGGAAACCTTTCGGCTCGCCTTTGCGGCCTCGATGGACCATGACCCGGTAGAGCATCCGGCTGCGCCTGCCGGGCCGGTAGCAGACCAGCCCGGCGATCGAGATACGGCCCGAGCCCTTGCCGGTGACCGCGACAACGGGGGTCTTGCCGCGCGGGGCCCAGGTGCGGGCCTTGGCTGGTCTCAGCGTGTGCCCACTCTCGTCGGCGAAGACGATCCACGCGCCCAGCCTGCGCGCGACCCTTTTACCGCCGGCCACTGATGACGCCGCCAGTGCACGATCTGATCCTCGTCGCGTTCGGCGGCCCGGTGCGCGGGCACCTGCGGTGTCCAGCCCAGGCGATGCAGCAGCACCGACACGGCTTGGACGCTCAGCGTCTGGTGGAACATCGTGGAGATCAGCTTCGCGACCCGGGCCAGTGTCCAACGCTGGTCGTCGTAGCCCGCCGCAGCGGGGCCCTCATCGAGACGGGCGACCAGTCGTTCGACCTGGTCAGCCGACAGTTTGCGGGCTCTACCCGGCGGTCCTTTCGAAGCGAGGGCGTCCGCGCCGCCAGCGGCCCAGGCGCGCCGCCAGGTGTAGGCGGCCTTCGTCGACACCTCCAGCACGGCGGCGACCTGCGGTGCGCTCAGCCCGTCGGCGAACATCGCCGCCGCACGGCCGCGGACCTGCTCACGGCGGTCCCGCCCGGCCTGATCGACTCCACCACCGTCGGCGTACCTCATGCCAACAATGGAACCGACCAGCCCGCACATGGGCGATACCCCAAAAGCATCACAAAGGACTCAGCTCAGACCCTGATTCGAGAGAGTCAGTAGCAGACGGTTCGATCCGACGTCTCCTCCAGTGCCTTCGGGAAGTCGGCCGGGTGAGCTTCGCACACGGGCACGAGCGCCGCCCGTTGGCCTTACCAGGCCTACATGCAGCTCAGTCCCTCGTGGCCCCATCTCGCGGGCGCGCCGCTGGGGCGTAGCCATGGCTCGGTCACCGCATCCCCGCCAGGCGGCCAGTAGCCGTGAGTAAGGCGCACCCATCTCGCCGACAACGGGACGTGGCCTCGGTCCGGACGACGTCGCGTCACCCAGCAGGCGAAGTTCAACGGAACAGCCTGCAGAACCCACCGTAGCGGCGGTACCCTGCGGATGATCCACTGAAACAGCCGCTGGGTGCGCCCGATGGGCTGCTTACCCGGGGCCAGTTCGAGGGTGTCGCTTCTGCGTCGCCAAATCTCGCCACGGGCGTCAGCGAACGTCACGATCGCGAAGGTCCCACCTACTCCGGTCTCAACTGCCCACTCCCCTGGCAGGTCGATACTCAGCTCCGTGCCTGACCGCAGGGTGAGCGCCGGAAGGTCCACGGAGTGGAGGCTGAGCCGGCCATGGTTCATCCGGGCTTGTTCCCAGCCGATGTCTGCGACCAGCAGGAGCTGGCGGAGGTGGACCACCTGGTTGCTCTCGTTGAATATCGCCAACTTGCCCCCGGTGACGTGGTGGCTGCCGGGGGCCGACTCTTCCAGCACCGGTTGCGCCGCCATCGTGACCTGCTCGGCCTGGGCGCGGCGCTGGCTATCACGTTCACGGCGACGGAAGCGAAAGAGCTCGCCGGCAAGGATGGCGGCAATGACGGCGCTGGAGAAGGAGCCGAGGGCATCAAGGTACTCGAGCACACCTCATCCTCGCTTATCGGTGCACAGGCCCGCCATGCCGCGAACTGCGTTGCGACAAGCCGGACCTCGGGCCCGCCGAACGACGCCATCCGGACAGGCGGAGTCGTGGGTCCAGGTTCAGGTGAAGGCGAGCGTGCCTGTGGTGTAGATGCTGGAAAGTCTGCCCAGGCCTGCTGTGCACAGCAGGATGTCGGTGGCTGGACCGGTCTGGTTGCCGTTCACGGTGTCGCCGGTGAACAGGCCGCTGGCAACTGTTCCTGTGACGGTGGAGGTGTAGACCGCGCCGGCGATCTGGGTGACGAAGTTGAGCGTGAGCCTGCTGGTCTGCCCGGTGTTCCAGGTGATCGCCTTTCCTCTTGACCTTGCGCGCTCCCTTCGACCTGGGTCCTTGCTCTGAGCGTGGCCGAGTACGAAGCCCTCGGGTACACGTCCTTTGTCGGCAGGGGCAGCGCGAGGATCCCTACGGTGACAGAATCCGGCGCGTGGGCGACGACACCGGGACCGGCCGCGACGAGGCCCTGGCCAAGCTGGCTCGGCTGCGCCAGCACCAGCGCGACGGACGGCGCTCCCCGCACAAGCCGCTGCTGGTCCTGCTCGCCCTGGGCCGGATGGCTGCGGTCGGCTCCAGCCGCCTGCCGTGGCACGACGCCCGCGCCGCGCTAGGCGACCTGGTGGCGGAGTTCGGGCCGGCGTCCAATACCAGCCGGGTGCAGGGCGCGGCGTACCCTTTCACGCGGCTGCGCACCGACGGGATCTGGATCCTTGACCACGACGTCCCGATGGACACGATCACTCCGCTGAACGCCACCGACGCCGTCGGGCAGTTCACCGCCGATCTCGAGTCGCTTCTGCGCAGCGACCCGGGCTTGGTCGCGTCGGCGGCTCGCGCGCTGGTGGAGAGTCACTTCCCGCCGTCGATCGCCCCGGACGTGCTGGCCGCGGTGGGCCTCGACCCCGACGCGGTGCTGCACTCGCCGGACGCCGTGCCCGACCCGGATCCCGGCAGCCGGCGCAGGCGCGATCCGAGATGGCGTGACGCCGTGATCCAGGCATGGGATCGCCAGTGCGCGTTCTGCGGCTTCGACGGGCAGTTCCTCGGCGCCACCGTGGGCATCGATGCCGCCCATGTGCGCTGGTTCGCCCTCGACGGCCCGGATGACCTCGACAACGGCCTGGCATTGTGCGTGCTGCACCACAAGTTGTTCGACCGCGGCGTCCTGGGCATCGACACCGGCCTGCGCCTGTGCGTGTCCACGGCCTTCACCGCCCGGACCCCGGCAGGGAAAGCCATCTACGACTTGCACGGACGACTGCTGCAGGGCAGGCCCGGCACCCTTCACCCGGCCCCCTCGCACCTCGACTGGCATCGCGATCAGGTCTTCAAGGGCCAGCCACTACCCGTGTAACGGGGCCGGGCTCAGTGACGACGAAGGTGACAGGCCGGCTGTTCCCGAAGCGGTCTGCTGGTACAGGGTTCAATGTCCGACACCCCGGGTCACTCGGATCCCGGGGTTCACTTATTGCGACGACTCGACCAGGTCCTTCCAGCCGGCCGCTCCGTTCCGCTGGGGTGGTTGCCGCAGTGTCGGGCGGCGCGTCAGGTGTAGGCCGTGTGGCCGTGCTGGCGGTGACGTGCCGCCTGGCTGTCGGCTATTCGAACGTCGCGGGGTCGACGTAGGTGTCGGTGCTGCGCAGGTAGGGAATAGCGCGGGTCCACTCCCCCAGTAGTCGTGCGAAGGTGTCGTCATCGACGGCGGCGACTTCACCCAAGGCCGTCTCGCCCCCTGCACGGACGCTGGTCACGACCATGTAGGCGTAGGGGTTGAAGTAGCGGGCGTGGTTGCCGTCGCGCCTGGACCGCACATAGACGATCTCCACGTCATCTACACCATGGCCACGCGGTACGACGAGGTGGGCTTGCAGCGGCTCGTCGTCTGCGCCGGCCCGTCCTCCGATGGCCTCACAGGCGGCGATGAGCTGTTCGATGCGGACCAGCTGTTCGCGGGCACCCCACCGCCGGGCGGGGCTGTACTCCCATCCCCAGCCCCGCTCGATCCAGCCTGCGGCCCCTTCGGGAAGTGGCCCGAGGTTGCCGAGTTTCCCCGATCGGGTGACTTCGCACATCTGCCAGATCCTGGATGAGCCATCATCAGGGTCGGCGCCTGTGGGCAGCAGTTGAAGGGCTTCGGCGCGCTCGGCGGCGTCGTGGGTGAGTTCGTCGGCGATGGTCAGCCGCTGGGTGCGCGTCAATGGGGTCAGAGCCCGATCGAGGTCGTGGTCGAGCAGGAACTGCACTTCGGCGAAGCTGCCGCCGGTGTGGCGGTAGTTCCCTGCTTCCAGCTTGACCGGTGTGATGATCTCGGTTTGGGCGCGTAGCTTCCCGATCAGCCGGCCGATGCCATCTTCGACCGCTGGGTGCGAGTCGAGGAACGCAGCAGCGTCCCAAGCGGCCTCGGACAAGCGGGTCAGGAAGACGGCCAGGTCCTTGGCGTGTTCGGCATCGGACAGGGTGGTGATGTTGGCGGTCTGGTCGCACTCCTCGCCGCTCCACGTCGCGACGATCGTGGTGCGGGTGGCGCCTCGGGACAGGCTGTAGCTGGTCATACGGATCTCCCTGATGAGATGCAGGCACCTGGCTCGCTGCGCGTGCGCGTCTGCGGTCAAGCGTTGATGGAGAGCCGGTAACCCCGCAGCACGACTGCAGCGCCGATCCGTACGGCGATCGTAGAGCATCCAGCGCGGCACACACACCGGTGCTCGCGCTGGATGTCGTCCGATCGCGGAGGCGTAGGCGGTTGCATCGTCCCGCCGGTAAGTGCCGAGACCGTCGTCAGCAGTGGTGATCGTGGAGAACTCGTGCTGGTTGAGATGCCAGCTGAGCGATCACCTCGGAGGAGCCAGTCAGGCCGAACGCACGGGTGGCGTAGAAGTCGGCTACCGAGCGCACATCCTGGTCGCCGCGGCGGCGACGACATTGCATCGCACGGTTGAACCCGCGGGCCACGATGGCGTTGACTCCCTGGAGATAACGGTCTGCCAGGGCCGACTCAACCGAGCTCCACCGCCGCCATGACCCGGCAGGGTCAACCCCGCCATCTCCACCTGGACGACCGCGTCGCGTTGCCGCACGGGTCTGGAGCCGTTCCAGGGCCGACGTTGGTACGTCGGTTGGTGCTGGCGGCCCAGCCCGCATCTGGTCGAGTTCACGTTGAAAGGCGTCAAGCTGCAGGTTCAGCTGTGTGCCGTGGTCGGGCGGCATACCGATGGAGTCGAGGTCTACCGACTGGACTGTAGTGATGGCCTCCGGCGCCACCGCCAGCGACAGCGAACCAGGCGACTCGTGGACGTTCAGGTACCGGACGGCTTGAAGGCCGTGGTCTCGCAGTTCGGCTGCGGACAGCTGGGCTGCGGGTTGCAGGTTTTCGTCTCGGAAGCCTGCTTCGATTCGCTGGGGGTCGAGGTTGAGCGCAACTCGGAAGAGGAAGAACTTCGCGTTCGCTTCGCCCTGGTCGCGCATTCGGCGCAGGACGTTCTCGATCGCGGCCTCGTACGTCCCGACGTGCAGCGCAAGGTTCGACAGCCGGACGATACTTTCCTCACGTACCCGCATCGGCGGTATGGCCTGCGCCAACGTGTGGCGTTTCCGTTCGGCATAGGTCGACGACGGCCAGTCCGGTTCGGTACTGGTGTGGTACCAGGCGAATCCGTTGAGCTCTTCGTTGTTCAGCCCCGGGTCGGCGCGGTCGCGTAACGCGATGACGTTCCGGCCGAAGTGTATGGCGTCGCCGCAGTGGGAGCACGGGATGTGTGCTTCGTTGATCTCGTCGGCGTAGTCGTCGGCGCTCAGGTCGGTTGCTTCGCCGCAAGCGCAACGCATGCGGTACGCGTAGGCGAAGTCGACCGGGCGCTCGGTCAGTGCAGGCATGGACTCGGCGATCACCTACTGGCTTGCCTCTCATAATGGTGTCCGTCAATGCCGGACATGACGGTCGGCGCTAAAGGCCTTGCGAGTACAGATACGGGACATGTGGGCCCTGTCGGCTTTGATCGCAGCCCGGCGATCTTCCGTGCCTCCGAGAGATCGGATTCGGTCCGTGTTCGATGTGTCGCCTCGACACCGAGAATTTTGGTTCGTGTGGATGCGACACTCGTTACTGGGTGGTGACGTACACGTAGTCGTCCCCCGACGTAGGCGCGTAAACGACGAACTCGAACGCCCTGAGTAGCGCCAGGCTCCTGACGTTGTCTTTGTGTACGCGGCCGAACACCCGATGCCCGGGGTATCGATCACTGATATCGCCCAGGACAGCCGACATCAGGACGTGACTTACACGCTCGCCGTCGTCAAACGTCCGACCTTGCCATTCGTTGGCCACGGCAAGCGCATACAGTCGAACGGCTTCGAACCGCTCTGCGCCGATTCCCAGCTTGCCGTAGCGCTCATAGGCGGCAATCGCCACGGCTTCGCCAGTGGGTTGCGTGAGAACGAGCAGCGCCTGGCTATCCTGCTGGGCGGCGGCTGTGCCGCGAAACGTCCATTCGGTGAGCTTGTCCTGGACCTGGCGCTCGACTTCAACGTCCCAGAGGTTGCCGCTGGCGCCGCACTCAAACTGTTCGAATACGGCTGCGTCGTCGGGCGTCGCTGCCCGCACGCTCCACGATCCCACCTTGCGGCTACCGCCGTTCAATCGTGACCGGAACCGTGACCTTCAATCTCTTCGGAGGCATGGCACTACGATATAGTGCTGCCATCTCCTGAGGTATGTCGGGAAGTACCTCATCGGGATCGAACGCAGAACCCGATGTCGATGCAGGAGCCTGCACCTGTATAGCGGGCCGGACGTGCTGGATCATTCGGCTGCCGTCCCAGTGTTGGATGACGGCGACATCTGCCCCAACCGTGTCGAGATTCGTGCCTTCCGCGACCTGAATAGGCAGCTCCGCGACATGATGGTGACCTTCCCATCTGACGATCAGACAGGTTCCTTCGATTCGTTCGACCTTTCCGAAGAACTCTTGATGGTTCGGCATCTGCTCCGGGCTGAAGAATTTACGACGGACTCTTTCGGCTGAGATGGCACAGGCCGAAATCGCATACCAAAGCCGATCCGATGCAGTACCTGGCAAGATTCCGTTGGCGAAGTCTCGGACGGCCCGTGATGGAAGACCTGCGAGAAGGGCTGCGAGGTCCTGGAACTCCTTGCCGGCTTCCAGCTTCTCAGCCTCTCGTTTCAACTGCGAGGCATAGCTGATGTGGCCGCACCTGATGAGGATATCTACATCAAGATAGAGACTGCTATGAAGTCCCTTGACTGTCGTCGCATGAGCAAGACTCCCTGACTGCGAGCGACGAAACCAGCGAAGCCTTCCCGGTCCACGTTTCGGGCCCGCCAATGAGGCGTCGAACATCTCCCCGACGACGACGGGCCAGGTGGCAGCTGTTCTCATACATGCATCCTACGGATGGTGCGACCGGCCAACAACTACGTAAACGAGACCAAATGTGACAAGTAACTCACTACTGCTACTCAAGAACAGCCACATCCTGTCCCACCGCCGGAGCGTATTGCTGGGCCCCAGGCTCGGGAGCACCCCCTAGATTTCCGGCGGCGCGTGAACTCGGCCAGGTCAGCCTCAGATCGGCTGTTACGGATCGCGGCTGCGCGCTAGCAACCTTGGCGTAAGCGCGTCCATTGGCTGGTGACGATCTAGCGGCGCCTTGGCTGATCCGACGAGTCACGGTGTGTTGTGCAGGGGCCTCCGCCAGTAGGGATGGCACAGCGGCCTTTAGCGGTCTTGTGCCCGCATTGCAGCGCTGGGTCGTGCACGTGGCACTTCCCTGAGACGCCGGGATTGATGGTGCATGGGGTTCCAGCTTTGGTCCTCTCCGAACAGCCGCGGCGGGTGGCAGGCTTGTGTCGTGCCGACCTGGTTTTGGGGCCAGCCGCCGACTTCCGGGTTCCCTCGAACTGCCCATATGCCGCGGCCAGAGCTGCTTTGCGGTCGGCAGGCGCCCAGCCCGTCTGTCCTGCCTGCACCCGGTCGGCTTTAGCGTCGGAGGTGAGGTCGAAAGCCGCTGCTGCCCATTGGGTCAGGCGGAGCGAACGTTCTGTGAGCGTGGTCGAGCTAGCCTGCCAGCAGATGATGCCAGCACGCCGGACGATGGCCTGATCCATCCTGCCGAGCTTCAGCGCGTCCGGATGTCCACGGAAGCGCTCGGCGTTGGCCTGCGTAAGGACCTGCCCGGTGATCTGCTCCCACAGCGCTCGCAGCCCATCGACCCGGACCCGGTCGAGTTCTGCCTGCGATTCTGGGTCTCGGTCTGCGGCGTCCCACCGGTCGAGGTGGCTGGTCGTGCGGTACTGGCCGGGCTGACGGCCTACTTCGTCGTTCGTGCCTATGACCCTGCATGGCTTGCCTGCATCCACGTCGCACCGCGGGCACGGCAGTCGGCGTACCACCTTGTTGATGCGCAGATTCACGTTCGGATCGAGTCGGACCGCAGACACCGGATGATGATACGTCGATGGGAATGGCAACCGATTCAAGGCAGTGGACGACGTGGCCGTTCGGCCATGGGTCTTTGATCCGGCGAGCGTGATACTGGCTGAGTGAGAGGTAGCCAAGGCACGTCCATGACGACGGTTCGAATCCCTCAGAAGCGCTACGAGGCCACCGACGCCGCCTGCGTCACGTGCGGATCGGTGGCACGCCAACCGTGCCGGGTCGTGATGACGGACTTGAAGCTCGGGGCGATCCTGGCCCGGGTTCATCGCAGCCGGCCCGGTACGCGTTTCGTCATCGGGGAACGACAGAAGGCGAAGAAGCCTCCGGCGCCTGCTGCGGCTGCGCCTCGTGCGAAACAGACGGTCAGGTGCCCCGCATGTCAGAATATGATCTTGCAGGGATCGCCCACTGGCGTTTACGCAGGCGGCTTGACGGTGCACGCCGCCTGCGCCCGATCAGCGGGACGGAGGGGCCAGCGAACGAGAACCGGCAGCCAGCTGCGCCGACGCTAGGAGCCAGTACTGCCATGAACGGTTCGCCGGAATCCATCCAAGCGTCGGGATCCGGATGGACTCAGACGTAGCGGGCAGGGTCGACCGGGCGCATCGACGGCCCCGAATCAACGACGTTGTCCAGCCCCGCGCGTTGTGGCATTGCAGAACCCGCCGGCGAGCCGCCTTATGTTCGAGTAATGCTGCTCATGAAGCACACTGCGACGACCGTGCGGTTTCCCCGGTTGCTAGGAACCTTCAACTTCACGGATAGCCCAGTCCACCACCACGGGCGTTGGCAAGGGTCGCTCTGCCGTCATGTCGGAGGTAGTAGCCCGCCCACCTGGTCGATGGCCCGCAGAAACATGCGCACCTCGAATTCATGACTCACTAAAAGTTAATGGATAGAACAGAATCGGATGCTTGCTCCTTCGAACAGTCGGGGTGAGTCGGTAAATGTAGCGAAGCATCAAAGCCAACACTTGATCGTTGGCCACGGTGTGCGACCATCCGACGGATGGATTGCGCATCGCCAGAGATGTCGTATTGTCTCGAAGGTTAAGAAAAACGCATCGATTCAAGACGAATATTGCGTCAGGTTGCTCGTCAGGCGGCACAGTCTTAGCAGTATCGATGATATGGTCATGGAGTTTTCGATCAGTTAGGCGAGTTGAGAAAGCGAAACAAAAGTACGGAACACGGACAATGAACGGTTCCGTATCGGCAAGCGGAGCAGCGACGGTGTCGTTTTGCACGAACTGTCTGCGCAGTTGTTTGACTGTTCGCGCATTGGTAAAAACTCTTTCAATCTCACGCTTATCAAGTCCAGCCTTGACCTGGATCGCAACATCGACGCCTTCGGCGATCAGCAGCGGCTGGTGTGGGTCGGGCCGAAATGGCTGGTACTCGTTACAGACAACGACGTCGACTTCGTCCGACTGCTTGTCGAACGAGTCGATGATCTGGGTATTCGTCACGATGTGCTTGGTTCGGAAGTTCTTCCGAAGGAGAGTCGCGACGATGGCTTCATTTCCGCCCCCTTTTACGTCCGAGTCGGAAGCCGCCGCACGAAGATGCTGGAAGTCAATGTTGAGTTTCTGGGCTTCAGTTACCCAGTAGCGCTGGATCGGATTCATTTGACCTGACCAGATAGTAAGGGAGGATGCCACCATAGCAGCGAGGCGTTGACGGAGCCGCGCGCAGATCGGCAGCCCGTATGGCCAGCGCGGTGCCAGGCTGCACGCCGGCGTCGACCTCGGGGCTGCACGGCACACCCCCAATCCCGCGCAGCGTCGGCCGGGGTCGTGGTCCGGGTGAAGTGCAACTCCAGCACCGGCACCTGCGACCACGACGGCAGCCTGGACCAGACTGGCTGCGGCTGGTATGTGGACGTGCGCCACGCGGCGAACCTCGTCTACGCGGGGGCGCGCGTGACCAGCGTCGTCACCCGCTACTGCCACATGATCCAGCGGCCGCAGGTCGCCGTCGGTGACCCTGTAGCGGCAGGGACCGTCCTGGGTTTCGTTGGATCGTCGGGCCGCCCATCAGGACCGCACCTGCACTTCCAGGTCCACCTGAACGTCCCCGCCGGCGGCGCGGCCGCAACGCCAACAGCACCGACCCGGGTCCGTTCATGGCGGCTGTCGGAGCCAAACTCGGACCGTGAGTTCTTGTACGTTGTCGGTGGACCATACCGCCAGCTCACCGGATCGGTGGGCGCCGACGACACCGGTTGGGAGCAGAATGCGGGAGATCAACGCACCGTCGGGTCCTCTCGACGACTGGACCTGGTGCATGGCCGGTAGCCGCGTCATGGACTTCCTGAGCAGGCGCGACGGTTGGGAGGATATGGGCCTGGCATTCGAATACCGGCCCTCCCGGCCCGCTTGCTTGGACACCATCGTGGACCGGTCCATGCACCCCTGCAACGGCACCACGATCACCAGCGACATGGACGTCCACACGCCCGAGGCGAGCTGTCCGCGGTGTCTGGCAGACCTGCCTGGCCATCGTCCGGTGGACCCCATCACGCTTACCGTTGGGTACGACCATCCCGAAGACATCCGCCGCTACATCCTGCTCATCGAGGCGATTCGCTGGTCGACGACCGACTTCGGGGTTCTGATGCAGGATGCACCCCCGGCGTGACAATACCGATGGCCTTAGGGCGCGGCGTCGCAACGCAGCCAGTGGTCGCGCGCATCAATTTGGCCACCGCAGCGCCGCAGACAGAGCGGCCCCCGGCCGCACCCGGTTGGCCGCCGCCCGGCGAGATGTCCACCGTCCGACTGCCGCGGTGCGCCCGCGCTCGACCGTCACGACTTCGACCAGCCCACCGCCGACACCTACTAGCTCTCTGCCGAAGCGAACGTGACCTGCGGTATGCGGTGATCATTCAGCGTGCGCCGGACACACTGATGGTTTCCGGCTCGGAGTACGTGTGCTGCGGGGGCTCGTGCGTATCAACCAGACTATGTCCGGGGGTGAACGGTCAGTCACACTTGGCCCATGGTGGACGTAGACAAGATCGATCTTGGTGCTGTGGTCATGACAGGCCTGAGTATGGCGCTCATGAAACAGCAGCCGGTTGCCGCCGCGACCGTCGATCGTCTGCGCCGAGTGCATCCTGACAAGACCCCTGCCGAGCTTGTCGCCTACATGAACAAGTTTTACCTGGTCGGTGTCGCGGCCATCGGCGCGGGAACCGGAGCCGCGTCTGCCGCGCCGTCCGGGCTGGTTCGAGCACCGGCTGTCTACCTCCAGCGGCTCAGCTTCTTGGAAGCGTCAGCGCTGTACACGCTGTCGGTGGCCGAGGTCCACGGGCTGCACGCCGAGGACCTCGAGAGGCGGACTCTGCTGGCGACCTCAGTCCTGGCAGGAAACTTTGCCGCGACCAAAGTCCTGCAGGAGACGGTCGGCCGCACAGCCCCGTATTGGGGCAGGGAGATCGTGAAGTCGATCCCGATGTCGGTGATCTTGAAGGCAAACAAGCTGCTCGGGCCGCAGTTCATCACGAAGTGGGGCTCTACGCAGGGCGTACTCGTCCTCAGCCAGCAGGTACCTTTACTGATCGCTGTGGCACTCGGCGGAGGGGGCAGCACCCTGGTCGGGTGGACCATCATCAAGGCTGCGCAGGCGATTCTCGGTCCAGCCCCGGACTCGTGGGACCACCTTCCGGACGTCACCAGCCCGGCCACGGCTAGGAGAGCACGCCGTACTGCTCAAACAAGTCGGCGATGAACGCCTGCACCAGTTGGCGGGCTGTCCCCTCGTCGCCCGTCAGCTCGTGTCCGCCGAACCGGAAGACCTCGTAGCCGGCTAGCCGTAGACGGCGATCCTCGGCAACCATCTTGGCGTAGCGACGTGCATCGGCGCGGCCGTCGTCGGTGCTGTAGTGCTGCCGCCCGTCGATCTCGATCACGACCCGCTGTCCGTGTGGGAGCAGCAGAAGGAAGTCCATCCGCTGACGGACAAGCGGGCCAGGCTGGGCCCGCTGGCGCCGTGTGAGCGGGTCGAAGTGCAGGTAGACCTGCGGTATCAGCGCGGGCACCCGATCGAACGGATGCTGACGGTACAGCGCGCAATACTCCTGGAAGAACAGCTGCTCCGGCGGCGACTTCGGGTCCAGCGACTCGAACAGCCGCTGGTACAGCAGACGTGCCGGATGGACGAGGTCGTCGGATGGGTGTCCCTGCACGTCTTCGCACCACCAGCGCACCAGCGCTGCCCAGCTGAGCCCGTCGGGCGGAAGAACGCGTCTGTAGATCAGGCAGTACTCGGCGTGCTTGACGATCTCCACCTCGTTGCTGACAGCGTCGCGTAGCACCAGCTCGGGCTTGGGGCCCTTGGCCGCGAAGATGAGGTTCTTGAAGTCGCCGTCGACGCCGCGCACACTCGCGCGTTGCACCAGGTCCTGCAGCTGATCGGAGCGGTACTCCTCCAGGACCCGGACGGCGAGGCTGACGAGCTGGTGCAGGTCCCAGCGGTTGATCCGCTTGCGGACGTACCACTTCTTGCTGGCGAAGGCCTCGTCGCCGTCGCCGGGGGCAAGCCCGAACCGCTCGCCGACCTCGGGCAGTTCGTAGGACTTCACCTGCGACAACGTCTCGGCGATCGCGTCGACCAGGTCTACTGCGCGTACGCGGTCAGCCACGTAGGAAGACTAGGACACTGCGCCGACAGCCGAGCAGCCGCGCGGGTGGGTCAAGCCGCGGCACAGCGGCCGGTCGACGTGCCGCCGATGACCGCGCGCAGGCCGTGGCCGTGGGCAGGCGTGCGGGCGCGTCGACGTCCAGTAGCGCGCGGCAGGGCAAATAGACTGCCCGCCATGGCCCTTCACTTCCCCGACGAGGTACCGCCCGAGCACATCAGGACCGCGATGTTCGCCCGCGCGTTCATGGGCGGTGGCTGGAACAGGTTCCTGCCCGGCCGGGCCGTCCTCATCACATCCTTCCTCGCGCACCAGCCGATGACCCGCGACGATCTGCACGACCTACTGCGTGAGCGGGAACAGATGCCCGAGGGCATGGCCGATTCCGTGTGGGAGCCGCTGGACCCCTACACCGATGAGGAGCTGGCCGACCTGGCGAAAGACTGGGGCCGGGAGCCCGAGACCGCAGCACAGGCCAACGCCGAAGATCAGCAGCGCCGTGCCGAAGACATCGCCGACATGGCGTCCTACGCCACGGCGCTCGGATTGGCGCCGGTGGAGACCATGGACGACCTGCTGGCCTTCATGGTGGCCGTCCGCCTGGTCGTCGCCGAGGACGACGGCGGGCAGGTGCGGTATGACCTGAACGCCGACGCTCCGTTGCCCGAGGAGGTGCTGCCGCTGACGGCTGAGCGCATCGCGCGCGAAGGCAAGATTCGGTGGCTGCAGATGTACGAGCCGACCGCTCAGGACATCATCCGTCAGTTCCGCCCGGATGACGCCGACCGGCCGGTGGCGCTGACCACCAGCCTGCAGAAGCTCAGCCGCCGCCTGGGCGTTGACGTGGAGACCGCGCGCGCCGGCGTCGGCGTGCTGATGTTCGAGGGTGATTTCACGACCAGCCGTGACCCGGAGACCGTTCCCGAGCACGCCGTCTTCGAAATCCGCGTGGACTGGCAGCGATTCGCCAAGCAGCGGTTCGGCCTGCGAATGGGAACCGACGAAGACTCCGACTGACCCGGCTGCCTAGGGCCAGGCGCCCCGGGACGCCCGCCATGCCGAGCCGAGGACGGACCGGCCAGCTGCCTGCGTCTGCAATTCCACGGAATACCCGCCCCATGAGTTGGGCGCGGCTGAACGGCCGGGGCGCGGCGAAGCCCCGGCCGCTGAGTCACGCCACGGCGATGTCCCGCCACCGCGGTGGCGCCGAGGGTGCCGTTACGTCCTGGGCGGGCGCAGCAAGCACCGGCCGGAGCGACCCGAGGACATCGGCGTGGGAACCGGTGGCCAGATGCAGGGCGGAGCAGGTGTCGCACCGCTCCTGCTGGTCGCATCCCGCGGAGGTCAGCAGGTTCTGGACGTGTAGGAGCGCCCGCCCGGGGTCGTCGGCCCGCACCGCGTACCAGGTGCCCTCGCGCTCCTGGGCACCCAGCCCGGCGGCGACGCCGTGCCTCATGGGCCGGTACAGGCGGCCGCCGTGATGGCGGAGCAGGTACAGGTGGTCGAAGTGGTCGACCTGGTCGGGCTCGGGCTGCTGCTGCCGAAGCCAGTCCGCTGCGGTGGCCCGGTCGCCGGGTCCCCACAGCAACTGGGTCGGGTATCTGGTGGTCTCGTGGAGCCCGTCGAATCCGAACAGGCCCAGGCTGCCGGGGTGATCGGGCTCGTCGACGCCACGGACGATCAGGTACCGCAGCCCCGAGGAGTCATCGTCTGCGAGCAGGTGCTCGGCGGGCTCGGTGTACTGGTCACCGCTGACGGGATCCCAGGAGATCGCCATGATCTCGCGCGTGGCCAGCTCGGGGTACAGGCGGCCGCCGGGCGTACGGTGTCCCCACAGCTGGTTGATGATCTCTGCCACGTCCCGCAGGGTGCCCATGGCGCTGTTGGGCCCTTCCAGCTGGTGGCCGTTGGGGTGGGCGACCCAGTTCCGCAGGTTGGTGAGCGCTGCCTCGATCCGCAGGTTGCGCTGCCCGAGCAGAAGCCCTTCGGCGCGTGCCCAGGTGCGCAGGCCGTCGAGCATCCCGTTGAACGCGATCTCACTGCCGGAGGAAACGCGCAACTTGCCCGGCTTGCGTGCGGCCTTAACGACGTCTTCGTAGGAGGTGGCCGATACGTGCCGCTCCACGCCGTTCTTCACGAAGACGAGCCGGCCGCCGGTGAGCTGCATGAACCGGTCGCGAAGCGCCTGCTCGATGACGAGCAGGGCGTGCTCGCCGACGAGCGTGAAGATCTCGTAGCAGAGCACTCCGTAGGGCCACACGGTGCGCAGCATGTCGAACCGGGCCCGCGTGCCCTCGGCGACGTCGTCGGCCAAGGTGACGGCCGCGACGGATTCCTGCTGGTAGCTTGCCGCGCCTTCGTCGGTGAAGCGGATGCCGACGCCGAACGCGCCGGGCAGGAAGTGCGGCGTGCGGGGATCGGTCTGGCGCAGCCGGTCCAGAACGTCGTCCGCTGTGGTGGTCGCTTCGTCGATGTTCACAGGCGACCATGGTCCGGCTCGGTGGCTGTGCCGACAACCTATTACCTCGGTTGGGTGGGGCTCAGGTCCAGCGGTGTAGCTGCACATCGTCAGGCGTCAGATCCGGGCGGGAAGCTGGCGGAGCGTATATATTCGGAATCTGCGGTATTCCCTCGGCCTGCGCGCACAGGTCGCCCTCGCCTGGCTCACTCACGCCGCCTACGGCACCGGCGCGAACAGGCTGGCGCAGAGGCTCAGCGCGGCGTTCACTAGATGGGATATCTGCCGCTGGTATTCCAGGTCCCGTCCCGACCTCCGGCGTAAGGCTCACCTGCTTGATGCCCGGTCGCGAGATCGTGAGGAGTGCCCTGCTACGGCGGCCCGGGATCAGCGCCGCTATGACCTCCTGAAGACTGGACACAACGCGCCCTTTCGCCATCCACATGAGCGGACCGTGCTGGCGTCTGCGAGACCCGCGCTGCCGACGATAAAACCCGTGAGCACCGGGCGTCTCCGGATGCCGGGAATTGCGGTTGCGGTGGCCGGCGGGTAAGGCTTGCCGTCGCCAGAGCGCAGGCCGTGGCGTCCGCCGACGAGCAGCGGTCGGTCCTCGTCCGAGGACGACTTCACCCGGTTGCATATCGTGTCGAACTTGTGTCGGTCTCGGGCGAGGAAGGCGAAGCTTTGTTCAAGAGCCAACACGCTGCCGTCCTGAACGCCTCTGTCGGGCAGCGGCCAACGTGTATGCATCCGAGAATGCGGCCGGGTCAGTATGGTTGAGCAGCCTGGAGGCGCTGACATCGCCGCGAGCGGGACGATCATCACCACGGAGCCAAGGTCGCTGCCGGTGCGAGAGCGGACAGGGTGGTCATGTCCGGGCCCACCCAGTTGCCGGGCTCCTGGCTGTCGGCGGAGCTGGCACTCCGATCGGGTGCTTCCACGGAAGCACGCCGCCGCCGCGGCCGTAACTGTCGCGGCACGCCTGCCGGACGGGCGCGCCCGGCGGTGGCGCGATAGCCTTTGCCCTGGCTACCTGCATTGGAGGCACCCGAGCGGTCGGCTCGGCGCGCCGGTGGCGCACCCGGTGGCCGAGCCGGTCTAGGTTTCGGTCCATCGGGGCGGGCGGGCGGGCGGCGGTTCCGCCGATCAGTGCAGCGCCTCGAGGTCGTCGCCCGGGTGGTGGTAAACCGTTGCCGATGTTGGACGCGATGGCTTCGCGTACCCAGTCCGGGTCGCGGTGTCGTCGGCCGCCGACATCCACTGGGCGATGACGTCGACGCCCTCGGTGGGGCAACCCTGCGCCTGGCCGGGCAAGGCGACCGCGATCCACACGTCTTCGCCGAGCAGCTGCACGGTTTCCGGATGGCGCGCGGATTTTCGGCTCGGCGCCGATGCTGGAACTGTCGCCCAGGTCGTCGGCGTCGATGCCGTAGGCCGTTCCAGGTCGTGCATCCCGGCCAGGCCCGCCGTCAGGACCATCGCATGGTCGGGGTGCTGCTGGGCGGGGGTGAGCCGGCCCTCGACGAGGCTGCCGAACTCGGCCCACGCCGCTTGCGTGGCGTCGACACCATGTCGCGCAGCGTCGACCAGTCCATCCCGGCAGCCAGGCCGTCGACGACCACTGTCCAGCACCGGTGGCGGCCCCCCTTGCGCACAGTGTCGGCCTGCACGCGGCGTCGCGCGGTTGCCCTGCCGGGCTGCCGCCGCGGTGCCGACCAGCGCCGCGGTGAACGTGGCGGGGTGTGCGTGTCCCGGATCGGACGCGGGTTCCTCTGGGAGCCGTTGCGATAGGTCGTTATTTATGTGCCGGGGATGACAGCGTGTGCGAGTTGGATGCGCGAGTGGAGGCCGAGTTTCCGGTAGACGCGGGTGAGGTTCGCTTCGACTGTTTTGACGCTGATGGTGAGGGCTGTGGCGATGTCGCGGTTGCTCGCTCCGCTGGCGGCGAGCTCCGCGCAGCGCTGTTCGGCGGTGGTGAGGCGCGGGAGCGTGTCGCGGTGCGTGCGGGCGGGGTCCAGCCGGTGGAGGGTTCGGATGGCGGCTTCGTTCCAGGGGTGTGCCTGGTGGGTGTTGAAAAGCTCGGCGGCGCTCTGCGCGGCGGTGCGGGCGCTGGCGCGGCGGCGCCCGCGTCGTTCGGTGTGGCTGAGTGCCAGCAGGGTCCGGCCGCGTTCGATGGGCAGGTGGTGGAGGTGGTCGGCTGCGTCGGTGAGGCGCTGGGCGGCTGCGTTATAGTCGCCCAGGGTGGCGTCCAGGAGTGCCTGGGAGCGTTCGAGCGCGGGCAGGACGGAGCTTCTCCCCAGGTCGGTAGCGGTGCGCCGGGTTTCGGTCAGCAGGTCTCGGGCTTGGTCGAGGTGGCCGAGGCAGATGAGGGCTTCGGCGAGGTCGGCGTGCCAGCGCAGGACGGATGGGTCGCGGACCTGCTGCCGGGTCTCAAGTGTCCGGACCTCCTCCAGCGCTTGCAGGGCTTCTTTCGGATGGCCGGTGACCAGCAGAAGGTGTCCGAGGGCGAAGAGGTTCCGGGAGAGGAAGACCTTGTTGTCCTCCCGGCGGGCGGTGTCGGCCCCGCGGCGTGCGTGCGCGAGGGCGGAGTCGGTGTGCGAGGCGATGCCTTCGACGAGTGCGGAGGTGTAGCACGCCGGTCCGGGGTCCAGGCCAGCCCCGCCTGTCAGCGACTGGGCTCGGTCGGCGTAGTTCAGGGCACGTGCGCATCGTCCGGCGCGGATCTCGACTTCGGCGAGGCTGCGCAGGATGTCGACGGTGCCCTCGGCGTCTCCCGACCGCTCCGCTTCGACAAGCAGTGGCAGCAGGGCGTTGCGGGCTTCGTCCAGGTGATCGTCGAAGAGGGCGTGGCGGGCACTGAGCTGTTCGGGTGTGGCGTTGACGGGGATGTGTGTGCTGCGTGGCAGGGACAGGGCGTGGCGGAGCGTTGTCTCGGCTTCGGGGTGGCCGAGGATGCGTTGGACGCGGGCCTGCATGGTGAGGGCCATGGCGGTGGTGGCGGTGTCGCCGGCGGTCCGGGCCAGGCTGGCGGCCTGGGCGGCCAGGGCGCATGCCCGGCCGGGGTTGCCTTCGTTGACGTTGGCCCAGATCGCCTGGCGGATGAGGATCTGCGCGGTCAGGTCCGGCTGGTCGGCCGCCTCGTGGAGTGCGTCGGCGAACAGTTCGTCGGCGCTGTGCAGGTGCTGTCCGCCTGAGTCGATCAGGGTGATGAGGGCGTTGACGCGTTGGGCGGGGCTGCTGTCGTGGTGCAGGACGAGGCGGACCGCGATCTGGCCGCGGAGCAGGTCGCCGCAGTGCGCGGCGTCGCGGACGGCGGTCAGCGCCCGTTCGGTGAGCAGATCGGTGTCGGCGTGCGGGGTGCGTTCGGCGGCGAGCAGCGACAGTTCGGCCGCTAGTGCGTGTTGTCCGCGCAGCCTGGCGCGGGCGGCGGCGCGGGCGGCGTGGTAGGCCGACTGCGGGTCGGTGGTGTCGGCTGCCAGCGTGGTGTGACGGTCCCGGCGGACGCTGTCGTGGCTGGCTTCGGCCAGGCGGGTGTGCAGGAGCCTGCGTGCGGCCGCTGGCGGCCGGGCCGCGAGTTCTGCGCCGATCGCGGCGGCGGTGAACCGGATCTTCCCGTCGGGCTGCCCGATGTCGATCAGTCCGGCTGCCTCGGCCTCGGCCAGGAGGCTCTCGGCGGCCGGACCGGCGAGGCGGCTCAGCAGTACGAGGTCGGGCTGATCGTCGAGCGCGGCGAATGTCAACAGGTGCTGGACGTCGGCCGACACGGTTCCCAGCCATTCGCCCACCAGTCTTCGGGCCGCCGAGGGGAGCAACGGGTCGCCTTCGGGACCCCGAGTGGCCGACATGTTCGCGGTACGGTCGTGGGCCCCGGCCAGTGCCAGGGCCAGGGCCGGGTTTCCGCCGCTGCGGGTGTGGGCCTGGGTGACCTGGTTGGCGGACAGCCGGTACGGCGACAGCAGGGCCGCGATCTGCTCGGCCGTCATCGCGGGGATGCGCACGGTGCATGGGTCCTCCCCGCACCAGTGGCCTGCGGCCCCGGGATGCCACGTGCGTTCGGCCGCGATGACGGGAAGGTTCGGGGCCATGCGCAGGGCCCAGCGCAAGATGGCCGCGCTGGCCGGGTCCAGCCACTGGGCGTTGTCCACCAGCAGCGTCAGGGGCGGTGTGTCGCGCAGCAGTGCGGCGGTCAGCCGGCGCAGCCGCAGGGCGGTCTTCGTGTGATCGACCGAGCCGGGCTCTGCGGCGTCGTCGAGCCCTGCCGCCAGCTTCTGGGCGCCAGGCTGGGGCTGCAGGGCGAGCGCGAGTTCGAGCAGTGCGGCGTGGGGGATCCGGCTGTCTTGCGGGCCTGGGGCCAGACGCACGACGGGCAGCTTCAGTTGCTGCCCGAGGACACCGGCTGCGGTGGTCTTGCCGATCCCGGGTGGCCCGAACAGCACGACCCGTCGGGTGCGGTACACCTCGGCCGGTATCACTGGCAGCAGGTTGCCAGGCGGCTCCTGGAACGCACTCGTCACCGTCGGGAAGTCTGCCATCGGATCATGATGCACCCGAGGTGCATTGTGCGCCAGGACAAGGGGTTGCCCTGATTTCGGCCAGCCTCCGCCTTTCCTAAGGTCGTCGCCAAAGCCGAGCTGTCACCGGCTGCCGGACACCCCGCTAACCCGGGTCCTGCGGCCACCCCCTTAACCCCAGCCCGGCGGAAGGATTGCGATGTATCGAAAGAATGCTGCGGCGGCCGCTGCCGTGGTTCTGTTTGCAATGGGCGCCGTGACCGGGGTGGCCGCCCCGTCGACCGCGGCCACCCCGCCGCCTGCGCCCGCGGTGGCGCAGAGCCCGTTGTCGCTGGCGATCTCCGCGGCCGACCGGGCCGCCGACGGCGGTCACGACGCGCTGGCCAAAGGCCCCTTCGAGCAGTACGACCGGCGCATGGTGATCCCGTGGGTCGACGGGCTGTTCTCCATCGCCTACACACGCACCTACCGGGGCCTGCCGGTGGTCGGCGGCGACGCCGCCGTGCTCGCCGACGGCAAGGGTGCGATCCGGGCGATCTCCGCCGCCACCAAGACGAAGATCAACGTGTCGGTGGTGCCGACCGTCGCCGTCGACCGTGCCGAGCAGACCGCCAAGAGCCTGCTCGCGAAGGTCGACCGGGTCGAGTCGCGCACCCTGGTGGTGCACGTCAAGGACAGCACCGCCCGCCTCGCATGGGAGGTCGTCGTCGCCGGACGCACCGCCTCGGCGCCCAGCCACCTGCACGTCTTCGTGGACGCGCGCACCGGCCAGGTGCTGGCCAAGCAGGAGGACGCCGCGGCGGGCTCCGGCACCGGCAAGTGGAACGGGCCCAGTCCGCTGACGATCACCACGTCGCAGTCGGGCAGCACGTACTACCTGCGCGACACCACCCGCTCCGGCCTGAACTGCCAGGACTACAGCACCAACACCGTCTTCTCCGGCCCGGACGACAGCTGGGGCAACGGCGTGGGCACCAGCAAGGAGACCGGCTGCGTCGACGCCCTGTACTCGGCGCAGAAGGAATGGGACATGCTGTCGGGCTGGCTGGGCCGCAACGGCCACAACGGCAACGGCGGCAGCTGGCCCATCAAGGTGGGCCTCAACGAGCAGAACGCCTACTGGGACGGCTCGACGATCACCATCGGCAAGAACCAGGCGGGCAACTGGATCTCCTCGATGGACGTGGTGGGCCACGAGTTCGGCCACGGCCTCGACCAGAACACCCCCGGCGGCACCAGCTCCGAGGCCGGCCTCGGCGAAGCCACCGGCGACATCTTCGGCGCCCTGACCGAGGCATACGCCAACCAGTCCAGCGCCTACGACGAACCCGACTACCTGGTCGGTGAGGAGATCGACCTCGTCGGCGACGGCCCGATCCGCAACATGTACAACCCGTCGCTGGTCGGCGGCCACCCGAACTGCTACTCCTCGTCGATCCCGAACACGGAGGTACACGCGGCCGCAGGTCCGCTCAACCACTGGTTCTACCTGCTCGCCGAGGGCAGCGCGCCGGGCGGCGGCAAGCCGAACAGCCCCATCTGCTCGGGCGGCCCGTCGTCGGTCACCGGCGTGGGCATCCAGTCCGCCGGAAAGATCTTCTACGGCGGCATGCTGCTGAAGACCTCCGGCATGACCCACAAGAAGTACCGCACCGCGACCCTGACCGCCGCGAAGAACCTGGACTCCTCGTGCGTCCTGTTCAATCGGACCAAGGACGCGTGGAACGCGGTCGCGGTCCCGGCCCAGACCGGTGACCCGACCTGCACCGGTTCCAGCACCGACTTCTCCGTCTCGGTCAGCCCCACCTCGGGCAGCGTCAACGCGGGCTCCTCGGTCACCGCGACGGTCAACACCGCGACCGTCTCCGGCAGCGCCCAGACCGTGTCGCTGACCTCCTCGGGTGCCCCGTCGGGGGTCACCGTGTCGTTCAGCCCGACGTCGGTGACGTCGGGCAACAGCTCCACGATGACGGTGGCGACCACGTCCAGTGCGGCTGCGGGCACGTACACCATCACCGTGACCGGCACCGGGTCGGTCACCCACACGGCCCAGTACACGCTGACGGTCAACGGCGGCACCCCCGGCGGCACCGCCCCGGACATCAGCGTGTCCAACGTGCAGGCGCACCTGACCCAGCTCAACACCATCGCCACCAACAACGGCGGCAACCGCCGCTCGACCGGCCAGGGCTACCTGCAGTCGGTGGCCTACGTCAAGGGCAAGCTGCAGACCGCCGGCTTCACCGTCACCGAGCAGCCCTGCACCTCGGGCTGCACCAGCGGCGCCGGCCCGAACCTGATCGCCGAGTGGCCCGGCGGCAACGCCAGCAACGTCTACATGTTCGGCGCCCACCTGGACAGCGTCTCGGCCGGTCCCGGCATCAACGACAACGGCTCCGGCTCGGCGGCGCTGCTCGAGGTCGCCCTCGCGCTCGCCGCGCAGAACCCGACCATGCTGAACAAGGTCCGCTTCGGCTGGTGGACCGACGAGGAGCAGGGCCTCAACGGCTCGAAGTTCTACGTCAACTCCCTCACCAGCACCCAGCGGACCGCGATCAAGGCCTACTACAACTTCGACATGATCGGGTCGAAGAACGGCGGCTACTTCATCAACAACATCAGCTCGACCGCGTCGCAGCCGATGAAGGCGTACTGGGACAGCCTCAGCCTGCAGCCGGAGGAGAACGTCGAGGGCCAGGGTCGCTCCGACGACTACTCGTTCCAGAACGCGGGCATCCCGACCTCCGGCTACGCCATGGGCGCCAGCGCCACCAAGACCTCGGCCCAGGCGTCGAAGTGGGGCGGCACCGCCGGTCAGGCGTACGACTCCTGCTACCACTCGTCGTGCGACACCACCAGCAACATCAACGCCACCGGCCTGGACCGGGCCGCCGACGGCATCGCCTACACGCTGTGGAACCGGGCCGTCGGCACGTCCACCCCGACCGACGACTTCTCGATCTCGGCCAGCCCCGCGTCGGGCACCGTGAACGCGGGGTCCAGCACCACGACCACCGTCGGCACCGCCACCACCTCGGGCAGCGCCCAGACGGTGAACCTGACCGCCAGCGGCGCCCCCACGGGCGTGACGGTCTCGTTCAGCCCGGCGTCGGTGACCTCCGGCAGCTCGTCGACCGCCACCATCTCGGTCGGCTCGTCGGTGGCCGGCGGCACCTACACCATCACCATCACCGGCTCGGGTTCGGCGACGCACAGCACCACGTACACGCTGACCGTGCCCGGCGGGCCGGGCGGCTGCACCGCCGCCCAGCTGATCCTCAACGGCGGGTTCGAGACCGGCACCTCGCCGTGGACCGGCTCCACCGGCGCGATCGGCACCTCTATCGGGCAGGTGCCGCGCAGCGGCACCCGGTACGCGTGGCTCAGCGGCTACGGCTACACCGCGACCGACGCCATCAGCCAGACCGTCACCATCCCGTCCGGCTGCACCAGTGCGGTACTGACCTACTGGCTGCACATCGACACCGACGAGTACTGGGCTGTCGCCTACGACACGTTCACGATCAAGGCTGGCGGCACCACCCTGGTGACGCTGTCCAACGTGAACGCGGCGGCGGGCTACACCCAGCGCACGGTCAACCTCGGCGCGTACGCCGGCCAGACGGTCACGCTGACCTTCACCGGCACCGAGGACGCCTACCTGCAGACCAGCTTCGTGCTGGACGACGTGACCCTGCAGGTCGGCTAAGTTCAACGGCAGGGTGGGGCGCTCGCCCCGCCCTGCCGCCTGTCCCGTTCCTCTGGTCACTGGTCCTCGGCCTGCAGCAGACGCCCGTGCGGCCCGGTGCGGGTCGTCAGCGGTCAACACACCACGGCTCGAGCCGGTTGTGTGGGAGGTGGTCATCGCTGTGACCGGCTCGCGGCCGACGCAGCGCGTTCGCCGACGAAGGGGAGCCAGTCCCGCCTGGCGTAGCGCGTCCATCTGATCGCAGCCGTGATGCTGATCCCGAGGATCTTGCTCAATACCGGCGCGGGCAGGTCCTCAGCCAAGCTGATCAGTGCGGAGTTGCGCGCACGGCGAATTCGGATTCCGTGCTGGCGGAGTCTTTGGCACAGGGCGGCTGCCGAGATGGGCCGACCCGCCAGGCGACCGGGAAACAGCCACGGGGTGCCGGGCACAGCGCGCCCGACCAGCGACGAGGTGCGCGCTGCGGACGCGGCTTGCGTGATCAGGGCGGCGACGGCGGGCGGCAGCTGCGTACGATGTTCCTTGACCTGCAGGAAGTGCTTGCCGCCGCTGGTGGTGACATTGTCGGTGGTCAGGGTCGCGATGAACGTGACCGGCAAGCCGTAGATCAGCAGCAGCGACGCGGCCGTCCGGACGTCGACGGAGATCGTCGTGTCGTGCAGGAGGCGGTCGAGCAGCGCCCACCTCTGGTCTTCGGTCATGGACAGGTCGGGCCCAGACGGGGTGATCGCGGCGACGGACAGCTTCTGGGCCAGTCCTCTCCGGCTGGCCCATGTGAGGAAGTCGCCGAGAAGCCGCCGATTGAGGCCGCCGTCCTCTATCCATGTGTCGACGTGTGCCTGGCGAGCCCGCTCGAGGGTGAGGTCGGTCGTGTCGAGCCAACGCAGGAACGTCAGAGCTGTGGAGACTTTGAGGCGGGCGTTGCGGGCGCTGGCGGCGGTGAACCGGGTCCTGTCCGCGCGCAGCCTGGCACGCCTCAGTACCGACCAGTTGCCGTAGGCGCGCAACACCTGCCGGTGATGCGCGGGTGCGGTGGCCAGCGTCCGGCTCAGCCAGGGAGCCAGCCGCTCGAGTTGCTCGTCGCGGCGGGGCAGGACACCGGCGTGGACGAGCATCTCACGTAGTGCGGCAGCGGCTTGCTGCCGCGTTGCGGCATCGAGGGCCTCATGCGTGATAGCGCAACCGGATCGCACGAGGTCACGTAGCAGTGCCGCACTGCCGTCACCACGCTCGACCCATGCCAGCACCGAACGCGGCCGATGCGCTGCGGCAAGCGCCGCCAGCAGCGGCGTGAGCTCCGCCGGAACAGATCCGTCGGGTCTGCGGAACTGGTCTTCCAGCTTTGATCGCGCGACGCACCGGACGCATTCGCCGTGCCGGTATCGTTCCTCGGCTTGCCCGCAGGTACGGCATGTGTAGTCGATCGTGGTACCGGCGCACGGCCCGCACACGTCGCGGCCTCGGAAGTCGGCCGCGACGAGCACGCGTACTTTGCCGCAGGAAGGGCAAGGCGACGGGTTGGCGCGGGCGTGGCGGTAACAGTGGCGGCAGACCCCACCTATGGGCCAACGGGCGGCGGGCTGGCAGCTTGTGCCGCACCGGGCACATGGCGTGGCTCGTCTCGGCCGGCACGACACGCATAGCGGCCGCGCCGTGGCCACGAAGGCACAGGGTCGAAGCCGCTTGCAACCAGCACACTCCACCACGGGTTGCCGGTTGCAGCGCCGGCACAGGTCCGGGCCGCCGTCGCGACCGCGCACGGAAATCCGCCCCGTCCGGCCGCAGCGGCCGCAACGGCGCGGCTGCCGCCCGCCGCGCTCGTAGCAGGGCGGGCACAACGGCCCGTCCGGCCCGCGACGTGCGACCCTATCGACCCGCCCACACTCAGCACAGATGTGGACCGGCTTGCCATGGCACGTGCTGCACAGCGGCGACCCATCCGGAAGTCGACCGTTGACCCGCCGGGCTCGACCGCATCGCGAACACGGCTCGTGCCGACGCGGATCCCGGTCACGGCATGGATGGCACAGCGGACCTTCCGGCTCGATCACGGCTACGGGTCGGGTCTGCCCGCACCGCGCGCACGGGCGGGCCCGTGCCTTGGCCGCGCAGCTCTGGCACACGCGACCACGACCGCCGCGCCCAGGCAGATGCGTCCGCCGCAGGCCGCACTCGGCGCACACCGGCACCCGTACTGGATGGCCCTCGCCCTCCAGCAGCACCAGAAGCCGAAACGCGCCCGGTGGCGTGTCCGACGATGCCGACACCAGGACGTCGAGCCCGCGCTGCAGAAACGCGTCGAGCTCTCGTAGACCGCGGCGCTTGTCCGCGTTGGCCGCCGCGACCAGCCGGACGGCGTCAACCTGGGCCAGGCCGGGCAGGCAGGCACTGAGCCGGTCGAGCACCCGCTGGCGCATCGCGCCAACGAGTGCCTCCTTGGTCATTCGGCTGCCGGTCGACGAATGGCGGTCCGCCGCACTGGCGGCGGACCGGACCGGTCGACCTCGTCCACCGCCTTACGCACCGCAGCCTGCACCGGCTGCACTTCGATCAGGTCGTTGGGCGTGCAGCCGAGGATGTCGCACAACGCCGCCAGGGTGTCCATGCTGAGCCGCTGCGGAGGCTGGGTCACCAGCCGGAACACCTGCTCACGGGACAAGTCAACGCCGCGCTCGGCCAGCAGCGGCACCAGCTCCGTCGTGGCGTACATGCCCTTCTCCGCCATCCGCAGCCGCAGATGCCATGCGATGGCAAGTCCGCTGGTCACAACGCCTCCCACAGATTCGGTCCGCGTGTCTGCAGAGCACGGGTCAACAGCCGGTTGCGGTACTCGTCGGACACCCCGGTGTACAACGCGGTGGTGGAGGCGTAGGCGTGGCCGGCCTGCTCCTGCACGAACCGCTCGGGATACCCGAACTCGATCAAGTGCGTGACGTAGGAGTGCCGCAGGCAGTGCAGGTCCAGTGCCGGGTCCAGGCCGGCCGCCTCCCGGGCGGCGACGAACGCGTCGTTGAGGCTGCGCCACGACACCCGCTCATGGCGCTCGTTGACCCACAACGCGGCGTGGCCGGCAGGCTGGAACCTGGGCCGCACCTCGTCCAGCCACTGCTGCAGCACCGCGACGATCCAGTCCATCTCCGGCACCAGCAACACCGTGCGGCGCTTGGGCGGACTGCCCCGCGACGACTTGCCCCAGCGCACCAGCGCAGCGCCGAACTGGCCGAAGTCCGGCACCCGCGGATTGCGACGAAGATCGGCCAGATCCAGACCCCACGCCTCGCGGCGCCGAAGACCGAACGCATACACCGTCTTGAGCATCGCCGAGTCCCGCTGCGCAGCCAGGCCACCTTTGCGGCCCCGGGACCTGATCACCTCGACCCACCCATCTGCGGCATCGAACAACGCCTGGACCTCGTCATAGGTCAGCGGGCGCCGACCCGGCCGGCCCTCGTACTCTGAGACGTGCGCGATGGTGTTCCACTCGCCCAGAACCTGCCGCGGAGCACGCCCGAACCGCTCCTCGCACAGCTGCTGCCACTCGTAGCGCGGATCGGTGACGTATTCCAAGAACAACTGGATGCCGTTGAGGTACGCCCTGGCCGTCGAGTACACGATTGGCTTCGGGCCACCCCGCAGGTGATCGACGAACGCCTCGACCTCTGCTGCGCTCCACTCCCACGGGTACTGATTGGCAAAACGCGACAGCCGCCTCACCAGGTCCACGCGTCGCCGGATGGTCTCCGCCTTCAAAAACCGCACCCGCTGCTGCCGTGACCAGCCCTCCAGCATGGCCTCCAGCACCGCCGGCGCCGGATCGAGAAAGACAACTCCCGATGACGGCAACAGATTGGGGGCGACGGTCGAGGCGGCCAGCTCCTTCATGGTTGCATTAAACACAACATTGCGTCGTTAGTGACGGTATGACCCATTCGAGCCAGGCTAGCGGCGCGCCATGGTCACTCGAGCGGCTGATCCCAGTCGTCACCCGCCATGCGAAGCAGTTGCATCGGAAGCAACTCCGCTCGTATGCGGTGAAACTTCGAGGAGTGCCGCCAGCGCCCGAACTCCCACGCCGTGTCGTGCTCGACCTCCACTACCAGCAGCGGCGGAACCTGTCGATACGGCAGCGGCTCGGTCACGCTGAACTGGCCGACCCACGCCGCAGGTAGCTGGTCTGGCCACGGGTGAACGGCGGGGCCGGCGAGCTCTGCCACGACGCGGAGCAGCGCTCCGACTTCACGGCTCTGCGCCCCGGTCAGCGGGCGGGTTCGGCCGACGTAGCGCAGAGTGCCGTTGCGGTCCAGCCGGCCCAGAAGCAGCGTGGCCGGCTGCCCAGGCGGACCGGTGATACCGCCAACGATCGCCTCCGCAGTTGAGGTCGCGCGTAGCTTTCGCCAAACTCGTCTGCCAGGTTCGTAGGCGGAGCCTCGGCCCTTGACGACCAGGCCTTCGGCGCCAGTGGCGGTGGCGTGGCGCAGCCAGGAACGGGCCTCGTCGGCGTCGCAGGTCTGCGGACACAACTGCAGCTGGGGCGGGGCGTCCGTCAATAGCTGTTCCAGTCGAACCCGGCGTTGCCACAGCGGACGTCGGCGCAGGTCGGTGTCTCCGTCGTGCAGCAGGTCGAATAGGACGAGGACGGCTGGATGGCGCAGCGACTCGCGGGCTATGGCACGTCCGGCGGTGAGCCGCCGGTGTAGCAGCGTGAACGAGGTCCGGTCCGCACTGGCGTCCCATATCACCAACTCACCGTCGACGACGGCGCCCGGAGGGAAGGCGCCTTGCGATGCCGCGACTATGTCGGGGAAGTACGGGCCTAGCGGCTTGAGTGCACGCGACTGCAGGTAGGGGGTCCGGGAGGCGAAGAGCACGCAGCGGTAGCCGTCCCACTTGATCTCGTAACAGCACCCGCCGGCGCAGCTGTCGGGCGCGGGCAGATCGGCGACCGGCTCAGCCTGCATCGGTTTGATCGGTGGTCGCATCTGCCTACCCCGCTGAAGGGACCCGCACCAAGATCCAAGGTAGCTCGCGACGCACGCCGAAGGGTAGCCACCAGGTGGACGGGGCCCAGCTGAAGGCGGTCGGGCCGCGGCAACCCGCCCGGCGTGCTGGACTCCACGTTCGGCAAGGATAACGCCAAATTGTGACAAAGCGGTCATGGGTTATATCCGCAGTTCAACCACAGCATCGCGATGCGCAGCGTGGCAGGGAGGGCAGGCCCGCACGACCTTTTGCGGCGTTGTGACGCTTGCCGGGGAGTCCCTCCGGCGGCCTCGTCGGCGGATCTGGCCTGGCCGAGCCTGCGTCAAGGTCAAGGCATCCGGGCGGGTGAGACCCCTGGGCGCAATGACTCCCCCACCCTCCGATGGGGGTATCGTGTCGAGGTTCCACTCATGTCGTTGGGCTCAAAGCAGGCGTAGCTGAGGGGTGGCGGGGTGTCGCTAGAAGGACTTTCACGACGCATCGTACGGGATCTTGTGGCAGGGGTGAGCCCTCTTGACGCAGTCGAGCGCGGCCACCAAATCGATATCCTCGGCTGGATCGATGCTGGCTATGATTTGTTCCGGGTGAACCCTCCAGCGGATCCTCCCAAACACCTAGCGGTGTACTTCGCCTTGTTCGACGACGATGAAGGCACCGTGATGATGGTCGACCATAAGAAGGCCGCGGCGTGGTTGCTGCCCGGTGGCCACGTCGACCCGTATGAAGACCCACGGGTTACCGCTCTACGCGAGGCTGAGGAAGAGCTTCAGATCGCTGGCAAGTTCCACGATCTGACCGGAGACGCCCCGTTGTTCGTGTCCGTGACCGAAACCCGGGGCGCCCACAGCCACACAGATGTGACTCTGTGGTTCGTGCTCAAGGCCAGTCAGCGAGAGCTGTTCCGCCCCGACCCGGGTGAGTTCGAGGCGGTCGAGTGGTTCCCTTTGCGGGGCACCGACTGGGACGGGGACAGGTTCGACCCAAACATGGCGCGGTTTGTCAGGAAGCTCGATCAGTTGGCGTCGCAGTAATCTCGGCGCTGGTCGGAAACGGATCGTCCTCCGTTCGTGAACACCACAGGCTGCCCGCCGAACAGGCACGGGTGAGTGCGTCGTGTAGGACCGGCTGGCTCTGCAGACTGTCGAGCAGCGCAGCGGAGAAGACCGATCCTGCCCCTTGAACCTGCTTCACCGCGACCTTAAGGGCTGGGGCGTGGACGACGGTGTCGTCTGCATGGTGGACCGCGAAGGCGCCGAGGTGGCCAGCGGTTACGACAGCGACGTCGGCGGCGGCGGTCTGGGCCAACTGGACCGCGAGCCGGCCCGCGGCGTCAGGGTCGGTGTGGGAGGCATTGGTCTGCACAACGCGAGCTCGTGTCGTGGCGGGCCCACGCAGCCATCCTGGCAGCGGTCCACCGCCGAGGTTGAGGTAGATGTCGACGCCGAGGTCACATGCCGCATCGAAGACGCGCCGTGGAGCGTCGCCGAGGACCTCGTAGCAGTCGATGTAGACGGCAGATGCGCGGTGTAGTGGGCTGAGGTCGATGTCGTTCAGGATCGAGTCGATGCCGCGTAGGCCGGAGAACCAGGTACGGTTTCCGGCTTCGTCGCAGACCACGGTGTTGACCATCGTTGCCGTGGCCATGGCTGCGAGTGGTGTGGGTACGCCCCAAGTGCCGAGCCGGTCGGTGATGAGCTGACCTTGGGGGTCGTCGCCGATGGTGTTGGTGAGCAGCACGGGTTCCCGGCCGAGGGCGGCCAGGGCACCGGCGACGATGGGTCCGTCTCCCGCGAGGAAAGAACCGGTGCTGATGATCTCGATGCCGTAGTTGAGTTCAGGCATGCGCGGCACGCGCAGGGTATGGACGGCCGCAAGGTAGCTGAAGCAGGCGATGGCGGATCTGGTCACGTCGGCTCTCATTCAAATGCAGGTGTCGATGCTGGCGAGGATGGCCGAGTGGTCGGTGAGCACCCCGGTGCGGGGGTAGTGGTCGTAGGTGCAGCTGGTGAGGTGCCCGGCCGCGGGGCTGACGAAGATGTGGTCGAGTCGTTGGGCACCGTGCAACGGGTTGGTCCAGCTGTGGTCTTCGCCGTCAGGCTGTACGGCACGGTAGGCGTCGTTGGCGCCGAGTTCGATCAGGCCCCGGTAGAAGGCGTAGTCGTGGTCCCGGAAGTGCGGCAGCGGGGGCTGGTGGCCGGGTTCGATGGTGTTGAGGTCGCCGCCGATGACTACGCGTTTGGCGGCGTTGTGCCGTAGCCAGGCCAAGCAACGGCCTTGGAAGTCCGCCCGGCTGGCGCTGCTTAGGTCGGTCATGCCGTTGGTGGGGCCGTAGATGCCGACCAACTGGATCTCCCCGGCCTTGGACGACAGCGTCGCGGCGGTGACCCGGCCGTCGAATGCTGTCAGGTCTGCGGGCTTCACATCGGCGAATCCCTTGACCGCCAGGGCGCAGAAGTGTTTAGCGTTCTGCCAGCCGGAAGGCAGCACGGTTTCGTAGCCGGTGGCACGAAGGCTCGCGATCAGGCGACGGCCGCCGTCGCTGGGGTGCAGTTCGGTCAGGATCAGCGCGTTACTGCCGGTCGAGGTCAGCCACTCCGCAAGACGTTCGGCGCGGTTGACGGATGGACCTTGGACGTTAAGCGCGCACACCGCCAGCTGCCGGTGGGCGAGTGTGTCGTCGACCGGCTGGCTGAAGGCTCCGAAGAGCAGATCCTGGATGGCGTCGCTCATGCGGCAGGTCCGACGGGGGTCTTCAGCAGGTTTGTAATGTGGGCGGCACTTTCGACGAGCTGGTCGGCGGTCATCTGCTTGGCGGCACGCTCCTGCGGGGTTTCGGCGGCTTGGCCGTAGACCCAGAAGAACCGGTGCTGCTCGCGGTCGAGGATCAGGAACCTGTCTTTGGTAGCCGGTCCGCGTACCAGCAGCGAGAGGGTGTCTGCTTGCGCCTGGACGGTGTGGACGCTGGTGTGATGCAGGACGTAGCAGTCACCTGGCCGCTCGATGCGTTCGTGGATGGGGACGAGTGTGTCGGGGTCGAGGTCTTCGGTGAACGCGTCGTCGCGGCCGAAGACGCGGTGGCGGTACTGGCCGCGCAGGATGTTGCTGGCGAAGTTCCAGCGGTGGTTGTGGGGCCGGTCGAAGTAGCCATCGCGGTAGCGGTGCAGCCGCACCCGGATGCCGGGGTGAGGCAGGTCGGCGAGGACGAGTTTGTCGAGGAAGTCGTAGCGTTCGCACATCGCGGCCAGGTGGGCGTCGCCGGGTAGTCGCTGTACGAGTGCGGGCAGCAGGTCGGGTTCGCTGGCGACGGCGTCGAACAGCGTGGTGCAGCCAGCCAGGATCGAGGACGTGTCGTTCCAGTCGAGGGCCGTGAGGCTGGCCAGGGCAGGGTGGTCCAGCGGCGTTGAGGTCATGTGGGCCTTCCTTCGGTGGCACCGTAGGGCGATTGGTCGAGGGTTCGTTTGAGGTGGGGATGCAGGCGGTAGAACTGCCGTGCCCCGTCCGCGGGTTGCGCTGTCGCGGGCGGCAGCTGCCCGGTCGAGGTGACGTGCTGGGCTGCCTGTAGGAGCAGCTCCAGCTGTAGCTGCTTGACCCGGTCTTTGAGGCTGGCCAGCGGGGTCGCTGGCACGACGGCGGAGGCGAGTACAGCTCCGGCGTCGACTTGGGTCGCGGCCAGGTGCAGCGTGCAGACGACTGGATCTCCGTTGATCAGGGCCCAGCCGACGGCGTCCATTCCGCGGTAGTCCGGCAGGGAGCCGTTGTGCGCGTTGATGAAGCCGATGCGAGCGGCGGCCAGGACGGGTTCGGGGACGATCGGCATACCGACCAGGACGACCAAGTCGGCAGCGGCCGCGGTGAGCGCCTGGGCGGTGGCGTCCCATCCGTGAACTTCGACGGGCGTGAACCCTGCCGCCGGCGGGGGTGGCGGGGCGATGCTGTCGTCAGCTGGCGGATACCAGGCGCTGGCGTACGCGGACTCCGCCGCGGTGTGTCCGGCGCCGTGGCCTGGTGTGAAGCTGACGACGTGCGCGATCGGTACGCCGTGTTGGCGTGCCATGTGCAGGAACCGCATGGCGCCAGCTGACCCGTGGCCGTGCAGGACTGCGATTCGTCCGCCGCGGCGCCCGGTGGCGGGTCGTGTGAGCGCCCAGGTCGACGACCCCGGGTCCTCTTTCGTGAGGGCGTGGTTTCTGAGCTGCTGCACGAGGTGATGTGTCGCCTGCTGGAGGAGTCCGGCGACCACCACCGCCTGTGTCCGCAGCTGCGGATCACCGCCGGCAGCGGCGTTGCCGCTGGTTAGGCGGATCCAGGCCGCCCCGAACAGCTTGCAGGCGGCGTTGAGGAACCGTGCGTCGCCGCTGTTGGCATGGACGGCGAGCCAGTGCTCGGCCAGCCGAAGCCACGTGATCGCTTCAGTTGGCGTCAGGCCGGCGACGGCCTCTGCGACCGGCGGGCGCCACAGGGCAGATGTCTCGAACGCGTGCAGCAGGCGCACGTCGTCGCCGGTGGGCGGCGCATGTCCGGGCGTGAGGTCCGAGGCCGGGATGTCGGGTGGCGTGGTGAACGGCAGGCGCCACGCTGTGGCGGCCAGCAGCGCGGAGGCCAGGTCCGGCATGTGCCTGGCTCCGGACCCGGTGGCGTCGGCGGCCAGTTCGGCAGCGACCTGGGGCAGGCAGAAGTCGCCGTCGAGTGCGCTGTGGACGGGAAACCGTCCGACGGTCGTTGATGTGGTCATCGTGCGACCGCTTCGGTGACTTTCAGCAGCGAGGCGAGGTATCCGTCCACCAGCTCGGTGTCGCCGGGGTAGCCCCAGATCGGGATCTTGAGGAAGGTGCTTTCGAAGGCCTCGACACCTGGCAGCGCGGGAGCTGGACCGGCAGCGCGTGGCGTCCACGGCTCGTAGGGGTCGTGGCGCTGGAACAGCGGTTCACCGGCCAGGTTGCGGGTCGAGCCTGGTGCGTCGACCTCTCGGGCGCCTTCGGCGACGACGAGGTCGATGAATTCGTCGCGGGTGACGGTGGCAGCTTGTGGGTGGAACGCGAAGCCGATCACATACAGGCCGTGGGTGCCGTGTTCCGGTGGTACGACGACGGGGGTGAGGACCGGGTTGCCGGTCAGGCCGTCGACGAAGGTGGCGAGGTTGGCGCGGCGGCGTTTCTCGATGTCGGCTGCGTGCTGCAGCTGGTGGACACCGATCGCAGCACCGATGGTGGTGATGCGGTGTTTGAGGCCCATGCCGGTGAACGCGAACGGGTAGATCGGCGAGTCGCGGTCGATGTCGGACAGCGCCCTCTTGTTGTAGTGGGCGTAGAGGATGGCGAGGTCGCGGTGCGCTTTGAGCCGCGTGGTGAGGAGTCCGCCTTCGCCGGTGGTGATGGCCTTCTGGTTGGTGGAGAACACGGCCATGTCGCCGAACGTCCCGATGCGCTGGCCGTTCCAGGAGGCGAAGTGGGCGTGGGAGCAGTCCTCGAACAGCAGCAGCCCGCGGCTTTCGCAGTACGCCGCGATGTCGGTCATGGCGCAGGGGTTGCCCCACATGTGGGTCACGATGACCGCGCGGACGTTCGGGGCCATGACGGCTTCAATGCTCGCAGCGGTGACGTTGCCGTACTCGTCGGCGTCGGCGAAGATCACCTCGATGCCGTCGAACGCGAAGGGGCTCGCGGTCGCCAGGAAGGTGTAGGCAGGAGCGATGATCGCGTCACCGGGTTTGAGGTCGGCGATCCGACCCATTGCGTGGATCGCCGCGGTGCCCGACGCGAACGACACCACGTGCTCGGCACTGGCGAACTTGGCGAACTCCTTCTCGAGCTCGCCGATGATGCCGGAGGCGTCCCGGTCGGAAAGGGACCGGTGCGCCTGAACGATGATCGCTTGTTCCAGGCTGGCGTTCATGTCGGGCCAGCGGTAGTGCGGTCCTGGGATGTCGAGGGTTTTGGCGCCGCCTCGGGCGGCCAGGGTGGTCATCGGCGGGAACCTCCGTAGGTGAGGGTGTCGTGGTGCCTCAGCTCGGCGACGATCGGAGACAGCCGTGCTGCGGTCTCGGGGGCTTGTTCGTCGGCGTCGACGAGCAGCGTGGGCCAGCCGCGCCGGACGGCTGTTTCGCGCAGCAGCCGCTGGCCGTCGGTCTGGTAGGTGATGAACGTTTCTTTGCCGAGGTCGGGCAGCGCGGCGTGCATGCCGAGTTCGGCGGGGCGGAACTGGCCTTCGCGGCGGTCGTAGAGCGCGGCCGGGTCCGCGGTGAGCAGGATGACCGCGTCGGGCATGCGGACCCTGCTGAAGGTGGCGTCCAGGACGGCCTGGTCGTAGCCCTGCAGGATGAGTTTGGAGAAGAACTTGTAGACCCAGCCGTCGACGATCACGTCGAGGCCGGAGTCCAGCAGTGGTCCGATCACCGTCGTGGAATGGGCGGTGAACCAGGCGGCCTGCAGCGGAACCCAGAAGCTGTCGGGCAGGTCCGGGCTGTCGCCGCTGCCCCACAGCATCGTCGACAGATGCCCCATGAGCCCGGCGGAGTATGCGGAGGTCGCTGACATCTGCCGCCGTGACACGTACACCAGCCGGCCAGTCGGCGGGTCCTCGCCAGCGGCTTTGAGCCCCTGTTCGTAGTCGAGGTCGGCGACCATCCGGGCCAGGGTTGTCTTACCGACGCCGTCGCCGCCTTCCAGAGCAAGGAATCGTCCGGCCATGTTCGTACCTCTCATCTAGTTGCCGCAGGATTCGGCGGCGTTGATCAACTGCCAGCCCGACGCCGCCCGCCACCGGCTGTGCTCATCGACCATCAGTTGCCGCGCCGAGGCGGGCAGCCGAGGCCCGGTCTCTGCGACGGTCTTGTCCATCACCTCGGCCATGTCCGCAATGGCGGAGTCCATCGCGGCCCGAAGCCGTGCGTCCAGGCCGGCTTCGTCGGGGTGCTCCGGGGGGAACTGCCCGATCAGGTCCAGCATCCGGCCGAGCAGGTCGAAGGCCGCGGTCTTGATCACCACGCGGGCGGAACGGACCGCGTGGTAGGCATCGCCGTCGAGGATCTTCGCCAGCGACTTGAACGTGTAGTCCAACGCGAAGTTGCGGTCGACCCACAGCTGGGCGTGGTGTGAGGCGCGGCCGATGCGCCAGTCGGCGAAGTCGGCGTCGACCCGGCCCATCGACGGACGCATCGCGCCGGCGAGACCGGCCTGCGCCACTTGCTTGGTATAGGCGGCGCCGATGAGGCACTCCATGCTGACCAGCAGGTACGAGATCGCGCTGTAGAACGGCTTGCCGGTGCTGTGCTGCGCGACGAACTGCTCGTCGCGGACTCCCTCGACGATCTGTTCCACGCTCAGGTGCGCAAGGGGACGCAGTAGTAGGTCGGTGCGGCCCTGGAACGCATGGGTGGCTGCCAGCTCGTCAGCGGTCATGAGATGGTCGAATGTGATGTAGGTGAAGCGCGGCGGGACACCCAACGCGGTCAGTGTCCGGATCGCGAGCGCGTTCTGCTCGCCGGTGGTCTCTTTGTTGAAGCGGGTGAGGATGGAGTCGACGCCGGACTCGACGCCGAACAGCATCCGGCGCAGGCCATAGTCGACCAGTTGGCGCCACATCTGAGCCCGTTCGATATGCCATGCGCGGCTTTGGTCGGGTAGCACGACCTGGTCGACCCGGCACGATGACTCCCACCGGTAGCCGTGGTCGTGGAGGGTCCGGCCGAGCGACAGTGCACGTTCGACGACGTTGTCGCCGCGGCCGATGAACTCCTCGTCGACGAGGTAGAGGGTCCGGCTGATGTCGGGATGCTGGTCGAAGACGGTGCCCATCGCGCGTAGCAGCCATGGCAGGTTGCTTCCGTCCGGGCCAGCCCAGATGCCTTTGTGTCCGCGGGGGCAGAACGAGCAGAAGTTCGTGCACCCACGTGATGCCTCGAGCTGGGCGACGCCGTGATGGGCGAAGGTCGTGGCCAGCAGGTCGAGTTCGGGCAGGAAGTCGGTCTGGTTTCTGTTGGAGGTCACGGCGTTGCGGCGTACACCGATCTGCAGGCCGCCGCCGTGGGCCGCTCCGGCGTAGCCGATGCCGTTGACCTGCGCGAGTTCGATGTCGCCGTGGAAGTAGGCGATGATGTCGGCGATGGTCGGCTCGCCGGCGCCGCGGGCGACCAGCAGGCGTGGGTACTGCTCCAGCAGCAGGCGTTCGTTGCGGGCGGTCAGGCTCCCGCCAGCGAGGACCACGGGCGGCTCGGGACGGGCGAACAGCTCGTCAAGCAGTTCGATCATCAGGTCGTGCTGCCCGAAGGTCGCCGAGATGCCGACGATGTCGGGCCGGTCAGCGTCGACGGCGGCGAGCACATCGGCCGGCGAGACGCCGAGCTGCATGTCCATCAGACGTACTTGCCCGGACAGTGTGGATCGCGCAGCGCGGGCGAGGTCGGAGATGGCCAGCGGGAACCGCGGCAGCGGAAAGGTCTCCTTGTGGTACAGCGCCGTGAGCAGGATGTTGGGGCGCAGCAGCCGCCGCTGGCCTTCCGGTGTGATCGTCGCCAGGGAGCTGTCCTGCGCCGGGTCGGCGACGGCGAGGTGGTCCCTTGCCCAGGTGGGCCATGCCCGGTCGCGCAGGGTGCGGCCGGACAGCTCGGCGAGCACCCAGTCGTCGCTGGCGGGGACCTTGGCGATCAGGAGCCGGTGGTCGAGGGTTCCGGTGAGAGCCACGGGCGTCTGCAGATGTGCGCGCAGCCGGTCGACGGTGGCCATCGGCTGGGTCAACTCGTCGTCAAAGCCGGCGAGTGTGGCCGCTGCGCTGTGACCGGTTACCAGTTGGAGGGCGTTTTCCAGGCGTTGCTTGGGGGTGAGCATCCTGTGGACTCCATCGATGGCAGGGCGGGGACCGCCCACGGGTATGAGGGTGTGAGCCATCGAGCTCGCAGCGTGATTGCTGCGGGCTTGAATGAGGAGCGGGAGAGCTAGATCGCTGCCGGCGGGTCAGCGGTGCTCGTCGACGAACACCTCCCCGGTGCCGTCGAGCTGCTGCTGGACGCCGGACATGATCGATCGTGCGACGGCGATGTGGGTGTCGTCGGGGCGCATGCGCAGCGCGGCGAGGTTCTGCTCGACTTGGTCTGCGGTGGTGAACCCGGCCAATACCGCTGCGTCGTCGAACCTTGTCAGGCATGCCCACAAGGCGACCGCGACCAGGTAGGTGGGGTCGTCTCCGATCACCTGCTGCAGGTCGCGGATCCCTTGGTTGATAATCGATTTGGCGTCGGGTGTGAACCATCGCTTGCGGCTGCGGTGATCGCCGGGTCCGAAGTTCCGTTCGCGGCCGGATGTCGTGGCGGCGGTCAGCAGGCCTTGGCTGAGCGGCTTGTTGAACAGCACGCCGCAGTCGTGCTCGGCGGCCAGTTCGAGGATGCCGGTCAGCCGCGACGCGGGGGTCAGCAGGTTGTCGCGTACGGCGAGGACCTCTGGCTGGATCTGGCCGAAGATCCGGCCGAACCTTTCGATCTTGTCGGTCCTGTCCCCGGTAACTTGCAGGCGTTCGGGGGCGTAGCGGTGTGGGCCGCGCATACCGACGGCCCGGATCAGGCCTTGGCTGCGGAAGGAGCGCATCGCCTCGACGGCGCCGTGGAGCCAGCGGTCATCGGGCCCGAAGTCCGGGTGATGCAGGAAGTAGACGTCGAGGTAGTCCGTGCGCAGGTTGTCCAGGCTCTGTTCGAGTTGGCGCCGCATGTGGCCGGGGTGGTAGCCGTGCTCGGCGGTGCCGGCGAAGTAGCCGACTTTGGACGTCAGAGTCAGGCTTTCGCGGGGAACCTCGCTGACCAGGTGGCCGAGCAGACGCTCGGACCGGCCGTGGCCGTAGACGTCGGCGGTGTCGAAAAGCCTCGCACCCAGCTCGTATGCTTTGCGCAGGCCAGCGGCTGATGCGTCGTCGTCGGCGGTGGACCAGCCCATCGGCATGCCGAGGTTTTCGGCGGGGCCGCCGATCGCCCAGCAACCGACGCCGACCGCCGGTACGACGATGCCTGTCCGGCCGAGCCTTCGCTGTGCGAGGTGGTCGTTCACTCGCGCCCCCTGTCCTGATAGCTCGTGAGCTGTCTATTTTCCGGGGTCCACGACGATGTCGGACAGTGGCAAGCGGCGACTCCGACAATCCGCTGACATTGACACTCGCTATCGACAGCGAGGTGATCGTGCCGCTACCGATACGGGTTCACCATACGGAGATCAAAACAGTGTTCCCGCGGTCACGGGCGAGGAGGCCTCGTACGGGAGGTGGTCGACCCTGACGTCGAATTGCGCGGACACGGCAGCGTGGTCGGTGAGCAAGTCCGTCCGTGGCCGGTGGTCGTAGGTACAGGCCATCAGACGCGGCAGGAGCTTCGGCGAGAGGTGAATGTAGTCGAAGCAGTAGGGGTTTCCCGAGCGTCCGTGCCAGGAGTGCTCCTGTTGTGCGTGCAGGTGTCGGTAGGCGTCAACGAGGCCTAGGTCGCCGGTTAGGGCGTCCATGAAGCCGTACTCCCAGGAGAGGAATGTTCCGCGGTATGCCGGATCGTGGTCACGCGTGATGACGTTGTAGTCGCCACACAGAACCAGCCCGTCGCGCTGCTTCGACGGCATGTCCTTCAGCGATGTGACGAGGCTGTTGAGGAACTCCCGCTTCTTGCCGACTTTGTCAGCGCTGCGGTCGCTGGACGGAACATAGATCCCGTACACCGTCACCTCGGGATCGGTTTTAACCGAGCAGGCGACCGCGCGGCCGGGCAGCGACAGCGAACCCGTCAGGTCCGGCAGGGGTGTCAACGGTAGGCGGCTGACGATCGCGCAGCCCCGGTCCCCCGCCGCGCCAACGTTGGTTAAGACGCTCCAGCCGGCCTCCTGACATCGAGTCAGCAGATGGCCGGTTCCGTCACCAGCGCTGGTCTCGGTAAGCACGAAAACATGATCTTCTCGTCCGTCGAGCCACTGCAGCAGTGCCACCGCTCGAGGCAGCGCAGCTGCCTGGATGTTCACCGTAGTGATCAGCATGCGAGCTCCCGGGCTGTTGGCGGTGAACTGTTGGCGGCTCCAGGGAAACCGCGGGCATCGTCGCGTTCTGCTCCCCGTGCGGTGAACAGTTTGCGTCAACTAGACATCGCGGACACTCGGCCGGCAACACCACCCCGGCACTTCCGACAATCTGCCGACAATGCGCTGACGCTCGGTTTGGCGCCGGGCATCAGCCCTTTGGCATCGACACTCCGGTGATCCAGGGGAGGCGCTTAACCGCTTGGAGTTGCACAGACCGGGCCCTAGTGTCATCAGCCGTGTCCGAGAGTGAGCAGCAGCACGTTCAGCTATTGGCGTTGTTCAATGTGGTTCCCCATTGGGTGTGGCGTGTCTCGGGTGAAGAACCATCCGAGAGCGAACCGAAGTCAGGCAGCTCCCTGGCCGACGACGACCAGTTGACGGGCAAATATCCCGTTAGCGGCGGCGCGTGGCACCACATCACTGTCGCTGTCGATCACTTCAACACCCTGCGCGCCGCGACTGTCGGGCGCGGTGACCACGAGAACCTGACTCTACTTCCCTTCCTCAGCGGGCAGTACACGTTGCTACGAGCGGTGATCGAGAACGCCTGTACGGCCTTGTGGCTGCTCGAGTCGCCCTCCCAGAGTGATCGGGTGTTGCGGCGCCTGGAGTTGGCGGCTAACGACATCCGCAACGACGAGCTATACCGCGCCTTGATAAATCGCCCTGGGCGTAAGACCAAGGAGCAGCTGCTGGAAGAGGTACGCACCATCGCCAACGCCGCTGTCCCGGCCCATCGGAGCAAGTTCGAAAAGCTCGGGTACAAGGAGATCGTGAGTGTGGGGGGCGCTGCCAGCACGATCGGAGGTGACCGTGCAGTCTTCCTGTGGCGGTCCTGTAGCGGCTTGGCGCACGGTGACGGCGGGGCACTGTTGCACGCGTCGGATCATGAGTTTGGCATGGGCGACGACGGCACGCCGACTCTTAGGCTGCGTACGAACGTGAAAAGGTTGATGGACACAATCGGCGAAGGCAAGATCTTGGTCCAAGATGCGATGGCTAAATATGACCTGTACCGAGATGCCCGCAGGGACTGAAACAGGTCACCTCCGCAGACCCATCCTCAACCACAGCGAACCATGCACGCCGCCGACCGCCACACGACCCGGATGCTCCTACACAAGAGCGGCCCCCAGGATGACCTGGAGGCCGTCTGTTCTCAGCGCGCCGAAGCCGAGGCGGTGACGGTCAGTCGTGCGCCGTCAGCCAGCGAGGGCATCATCACCGTCCTTGTAGAGGTTGGCTACGGAGATGACCTTCCCCGGCACCATCGTGGTCCATGGCCCGAGGAGGCTCGCGAACGCGTCGTCGTCGTCAACTGCAACCTCCACCGCCTCGGGGCGCCCAGTGCTGCCGTGCCGGCGGACGGTGACGTAGAGGGGCGCGAACGGGTCAGGTTCCAGTGGCGTTCGGGTGCTGGGGTGGACCCGGATGTCGAAGATGTCAGCCTCTGACAGAGGCTCGCCTCCGGGAATGGGCATCACCAGGTGCGTACCCAACGGATCGTCATCCATTAGCCCACGGCCACCGTTGGCCAAGCACGCCTCCGTGAGCTGCTCCAACCGCACGAGTTTGTCGCGGCACCCCCAACGTCGTGCAGGGCTGGACTCCGGACCTCGCCAGCCCTGCACGATCCAGCCTGCTGAGCTGTTTGGCGGATGGCCAAAGATGCCACTGCTCGTCACGCGGGTGACCTGACACATCTGCCAGATCCTGGAGGCGTCCGACTCAGGATCGAACCCGGTGGGCAGTAGTTTCAGCGCTTCGACGCGCCCGGCGGCGTCTGCTGCGAGCTCGTCGGCGACTGCGAGCCGCTGGGCCCGGGTAAGGGCACTCAGAACGCGCGGCGCGGTGGACTGCAACTCCTCGACAAAGTCGGCGCAGCTCCAGCGCTCAGCGTGGCGGCAGCCTTCGACATCGACGTGAACGGGCTCGGTCAGGTCGCCGTCGGACCGCAGACGTTGCACGAGTTCCACGATCGCGGCTTCCATCGCTGGGGCCGTGTCCAGAAACGCCGCAGCGTCCCATGAGAACTCCGACAGCCGCGTAAGCAGCTCCGCAAGCGCTTGGGCCGGGTAGCGCTCGGCCAGGCTGGTGATCGTGAGGCTCGTATCGACCGTCTCGCCAGACCACGTGGCGATGATCGTGTTGCGCGTACCGGATGACAGGACGCTGTAACTGGTCACGAAGGCTCCAAGCACGTGAGACCGCAACGCCAGTCGCAGCAGCGTGTGAGCGCGCGGACTGTCGGCGGAAGAAATGGGGAGCTTCGGTAACCTCGCAGCACCACCGCGACGCCGATCCGAGCGTTCCCCGAGTCTACGGCATGGCCGAGTCCTCCCCGCAACCTGAGCCTGACTCCGGTCGCTGACGCGGACTCGGCGCCAGGACTTCGTGGCATAGCAGATCCACGACCAATTGTGTCGTTATCCCCAAGCCCGAGTTGTCCACAGGTTGCGTCGATCTCTGGTTGCATCGCAAGCGTTGCCTGCGCAGAGTTCTTCGTGCAGCAAGACAGCACGCACCCTTCTACCAGCTCCATGCGAGCGGGGCTGATGTGGAGCGCGCAGGTTGCTGCGCATCCGGATGCGGGCTGCCCCACGAAAACGGGGGTGGGGCAGCCCTCCGAAATCTGACGGATGACCTTTACCGCTTTAGCACACCTGATCGATTACGATCGTAGATCATGACAGCCGGCAGCAACGACGCTGGCCAACCCTCGGGGCCCCTCAGCATGCGTCAGCAGCAGATACTGGCAGCGATCCACAGCTGGGCGGACCGTCACGGCTACCCGCCCACCGTCCGAGAGATTGCCTCCGTGGTCGGACTGTCGTCGCCATCGACCGTCGCTCACCATCTTTCCGTCCTGCAGCAGCGGGGCATGATCCGCCGGGATGGAGAACGTCCCCGGGCCGTCGACGCGCGAGCCGGCGTAGCTGCCGTGGATGGCCTCTTGCACGCTTCCGCACCGGTGTTGGTACCGCTGGTGGGCACGATCGCCGCCGGCAGGCCGCTTCTGGCCGAGGAGTCGATCGAGGATGTCCTGGCGCTGCCACAGGAACTCGTGGGCCGCGGAACGCTGTTCGGCTTACGCGTGCGCGGTGACTCCATGCTCGATGCAGCTATCTGTGATGGAGACATCGTCGTGGTGCGTCAGCAGCCCACAGCCGACAACGGTGACATCGTGGCCGCGATGATCGACGGCGAGGCGACCGTCAAGGTCTACCAGCGTCTGGACGGAACCATGCGGCTACTTGCTCGCAACAGCTCCTATCCGCCGATCACCGCCGACGACGTCGTCATCCTGGGGCGGGTCGTTTCAGTGCTGCGGCACATGTGACCTTGGCCCCGGTCACGAAAATGCTGCGAGCGCCGGTGATCGTTTCAGCCCTTGGTTACCGCTGAGGCACCGTCGCGTCCTACAAGGACCCGGTTGCCCAGCGGCCGGGCGAGGCGGACCGTGTACGGCTGAGTGCGGTAGACCAGGTCATCCAGGCAACCGCCCTGCCGTCTGCCGGGAGTTGCCGCTGGCGAGGATTCGACCAGCCGCAGCCCGATGGCTACGGCGGTGGTGGATTCGGCCACCTCGGCCTCGAACTGCTCCGTGGGCATCCCCGGACACGGATCAGGAGTTTTCATCAGCTGGACGGTCAGCGTCATCCCGTCCGCGGCGATGCTCGCCGCGCCAGGTTCGCCCAGGTTCGGCTCTCCCGGGCGCCAGAACGCCGCCTCAGCGAGCATGGGCACAGCCAGTGGTTGCGTCGATTCCGCAGCGGTGAACAACCACGCGGGCAGTGTCAATCGGCCGCGATCGGTCCGGAACTCGGCCGTGCCGAGAGCAATCTTCGTGATCCTAAGCGGTGCCGGGCTGACATCGGATACCGCTCCCGGGTCTCCAGCTGCGACGATGACGTCATAAGCCTGCTCTGCGCTGATTGCGGGGAGGGTGAAGGTTCCGTCGGTCAGGTTCACCTCGACGGTCGACGGGCCAGCGGGAAGTGTGGTCTCCAGGGCGAGTTTGCCCTGCATCAATGCAATCTTCGCGTTGTCGGTGGTGAAGCCCTGCACCCGTATCCGTGAGTCGCCCATGAGGACGATGGGGCGCGGGGCACGCTCTACGGGGAAGTCCGCACATTGTTGGAGAACAGCCGGGTCGGCGCGGACGAGGGTCACCCCACCGGGCGTCATGGTGCCGTCGCGGGTTTGCGTTGCAACGGGAGGTGCGCAACCGGCAAGAGCTGCCGCTAGTAGGACGACGGCAGTCCGAGGCAGGCGAGCCGTCATACGCACTCCGGCAGATTCGACCACCCGAGACTCACTGGGGCCAGTCCAATTGCGCTGACGGCACACCCACCGACGTTGCGTACGCGACCACCCGCTGATGTTGGTCACGATCTCCGCGGTTGATCACAAACTTGCGTCCGGCGAACACGACATGACGTTTATCTGCCACCCCGAAGTCGGCATACCAGGGCCCAGGTGACAGAGCCGCTGCGAGCTGGTCGGCGAACCGGTCAATGTCAGCCTCGGCGCAGGTGAAGTCGATGAGCGTCCAATGTCCCGTGTAGGTTCTCATTGCCCTTGTCCAGACCCAGCGTTCAGAGCTGCAGGCTTCGCGACGCTTTCACCGATGTCACCTTGGCAGTTCTCGCCAGCCCTGTCGTTTTCCGACGACTGTAATTTTTGGTCACGATGTGCATGATCCTTCAGCCGACAGCGCACAGGGGCGGCTACAGCGTGCTTGGACGCGGCTAACAGCTGGGCGTCGGTGGCAACGCCCTACCGTGATCGAGCTGAGCCGTGACGCCGCCGCCATGGTCGGCGATCATGCGCAGGTGTGCATCGTTCCCGACGCCAACCACCTGTTCAGCGAACCCGGCGCGCTGCAGCAGGTCGCCGAGCTGGCGATCGGATGGTTCTACCTGCATATGGCACCAGCGGCAGCGGCACAGCTGCCGCAGGAACGGTCCGCGGCCGCCGGCGGCCGCAAGGCGTGTCCCGGGACAACTTGACGGCAGCATCGCAGCCTTGCCAGATGGAGTCCCGCGACCAGGCGAACCATTGACAGGGCGGCTAATGGTCGGAGCGGCCCACGGAAAGGTCACCAATGAGTTCCGGACCGGCTACTCCTCGGGGTCGGCCAGGGCGTGGAACCGGTAGAGCCACCTCGGGTCGCCGCCTGGGTTGGGTTCTCGGATGTAGACGGCCTCCCAGGGATCCTGCGCTCCGGCGGCGGCGAGGGGATCGTCCGCAGGCAGCCAGATCGAAACCGACATCGGCGGATCGTCGGCGTCCGGTACGTCGATCTCCTCCAAGGACTCAGCCGCGCCGTGCACGAACTTGACGGTGATCTTCTCCATGGCGCCCTTCCTGTGAGCAGTGCTGGCGCGGGGTGAACGCACGGGCCATACGCTAGTCGTGAGCCCGACCGGTGGCCGGGACAGCTCACCCATTGAACGGTTCGAGGCCCGCATGAGCGCATCCGCGTGGCCGGATGCCGGTCGGGCGTCTTCTTGCCCGGCAGGCTGTCACGCCGGTGGAGCCGCTACCGGTTGGCGCCCGAACCGGCTCGGTGTGATGCCGGCAGAGACGGTGCGTTACCGAGGTCCCGTGCTGTGCGGCCCGGTCACACATGCCGACGGGGTTTGCGGCTGGGCTCAGGCCGGTGCGGCGTTGGCGAGGTTGCCGGGTCGGACCCGGTTGCCGTCACCTACGCAGTCGGGGCAGCGGTGGGCTGGGTCGGGGCCAGCCGGAGCGTCCCATCCGGCGAGTACGGCTTCCAGCCGCAGGCTTGCGTAGCGGTAGCAGCCGTCGTCGAACGCCGTGAACCAGGTGCCGCAGTCGTCGCAGCTGATCGCGAAGTACTGTCGGCCTCGGTGGTCGCGTTTGAGGTGCAGCGCCATCGTCGGTCACTCCTGCGGGCCTCGTTTGGGCTGCTGGTCCTTGCGGCGCAGCAGTTCGATCATCGCGTTGGCGGCGGCGAGTTGGTATTCGAGGCTGACGATGCGCACGGCTGCGTCCAGGCGGACGCCGTCGTCGACCAGGGCGCGGGCGCGTTCAGCGCGGTGCAGGTCGTCGCGGCTGTAGCGGCGGTGCCCGCCCTCGGAGCGGTGCACTTCGAACAGCCCGGCTGTTTCGGCTGAGCGCAGGAAGGCGGGGGTGACGCCGATGGCGCTCGCGGCCGCGTTCATCGCGTAGCCGGGATAGCTCGCGTCGCCCAGCGCTGCGGCTCTGTTCAGCGGGCGGGGAAGATCCGCCATCGCCGTCACCTCCATCGTGTCTGGTCGCTGCTTCGGGCTGGCCCGGTGTGGCGCGGGCGGGAGGCGTTCCGCCCGCGCCACACCGGCCCCAATGATCTTCCTGCCGTCACCACTTTCCGCGGCGGCCCGTGCCCCGCGTCAGCTGGTCGCGCCGACCTTCTCCCGGTCGCTGGTGGCCTCAGTGCTCTGGTCGCCGGAGTCACCGGTGATCATCTTGTGGCCCTGGTGCGATCCGATCGCCGTCGGCTGAGTCCGCAGAATCTCGATCTTGCGTGGCTTGGCCTGCTCCGCGACGGGGATCGTCAAGGTCAGCACCCCGTCGGTGTACTGGGCCCGGATGTCGTCGACGGCCAGGCCGTCGCCGAGGACCAGTTGGCGGCTGTAGGCACCCGACGGGCGCTCGGAGACCAGGTAGGTCGCGCCTTGCGGGTCGTGGCGGCGCCGTTCGGCCCGCACGGTCAGGGTCTGGTTCTCCGCCGACACGTCCAGGGAGTCGGGGTCGATGCCGGGCAGGTCGAACCGGACCACGAACTCATCGCCCGCGCGCAGGCAGTCCATCGGCATCAGCGACGGGGTGCGCGCGGTTCCGAACACCTCGGCGGCCAGCCGGTCGAAGTCGCGGAACGGATCGAAACGAAGGGTCTGCATGACCAACACCTCCTGATGTCCGGGGCGCAGTGCGCCCGCATTGCATGTAGGGCTTAACGCCTTGAGCAATCCGGCGTTCGCCGGGGCTCAGTGTCGCCGGTTCGGCGGTCTGCGGCAGTCCAGTCGCGCCCGCCGACGGCGGTGGTAGTGGGCCGGAACCAGCAAGGCCACCGTGATCACCCCCTTGTGTGAGCTGCCCTCACCAGGAACCATGACCCAACTGACACAAGAATTTTATGTCCGCGACCACAGATTCTGTCAAGCGGTGGACAGTCTTTTCCTGCCTGCGCTGGGGTGGGGCAGCCCGGACCGTGGCGACACGTCCAGGTGCCGGCGGGCGGGCGCTCCGTTGCTGCGGTTCTATCGGCCCAGCAGCGTGGACAGGTTTGCTGCCTCAAGGGTTCTGCGAAGCCAGGGCTGGACGTGCACGCACCGCATGGTGATGTCCTGGCTGAGCGCGTGCTCCTGGATGCGGGCCAGCGCGGTCAGCGCGGCGGGTTCCAGAACGAGCGCGCGGCCCAGGTCCACGACCAGGCGGCGACAGCCGGCCCCGTCCAACGCCTGGCACAGTTCATCGACCACGACCTCGACGTCTCCGTCGATGATCTCGCCGACGACCTTCACCGTGCACTCGTCGCCGTTCACGCTGACATCGCAGCTCGCGGGCACGGCTCCTCCTCTGACTGCGGCTTTCACCATCATGGCGCGTCGACCTCGCCTGTGGTACGGGTCCGGTGATCGCCCTGCCGCCGCACCGGGGCCGGGTCGTCCTGCCCGCCGCCCTGCGACCGGGTGATGGACCGCCTGCCGGCCGTCCGGTCAGAAGGGTTAGGCGCCGCGGGTCGCGGACGTCGCCGCCCCGCATGCGATCGGCGCGTTCACCGTGGCCACCGGCTTCGACGCTTGGGTGGTGTGCAGGCGTGGCGGCGCTGGTGCGCCAGTGGCCGCAGCGCGCGCATCTGGCAACCGCGGCCTGGTAGCGCTGCTTGGCTGGTTGCGGGCGAGCTCATGCGGCGATTTCGGCCGTCTGGCGGATGTTCCCGCGCGCGCCGCGTGCGACTGTGGTTGTCTGGCGCTTCGTGCCGGAGGTACCGAAAGGAACGCGTGAGCGTCACCTGCGATGACATATTGCACAGGCTGGAACGGCTTGCCGATTCCGGCGCCGGGGTGCTTGCCTGTGCCGTGCGTGACGCCATCGCGTGCAACGTGCCGCTGGAGCAGATCGCACAGCGGGCGAACATGCCGTTGGAAGACATCCTGGCCGTTTTCGACCGGTAACGGTGATGGTCGTCTGCGCATCGGATGCCCGGAACCGTGCACGAACTGCCGTGCGTCACCCGGCCGGGCCATCGTCGCCGCACGGCCCCGCGGATTGCGTCGTGACGACCTCCCGTAACCAGGTGAGCGCATTTTCGTCGGCGAGTACCGAGGTCCACTGCCTGATGACATCGGCGCCAGCCAGTGGCGTGGAGTCGGCGCCCGAGCCGGGCAGCGCCACGAAGATCCAGACTGCTCGCCGAGCGCTTGGGCCGCCTGGCGCAGTTGCACGGCGACAGGGTCGAACATGATGCTGTATTCCAGCCCCACGCCGGCGAGGTCGACACCGTAGCCGGGCGACTGCTCGTGCGTCCCCACCAGGCCCGCGGTGAGCGTCACCGCCAGGTGCGGGCGCTGTTGGGCCGGGGCAGGTGCCACGCTTGGCGAACTGCTCCCAAGCGGCCTGCGGATGCATGGACAGCATGTCGCCCAGTGCCCACCACATGTCGGCGGCCAGCGCGTCGCGCACCACCGCCTTGACGAGGTGACGGCCGCCGTCGCTCAGCCGTTGTCCGGCCAGCGCCGCCTCCCGCAGCCGGCCTTGCTCAGCCGCCGACGCCGCCGTGCTCAACGCCTGCATAAAGGTGGCGGTGTGCTCGGCAACGAACGCCGCAGCGTACGCGCCGATACCCGTAGAGTTCATGCCAGGTTCCGTTCCCATACCGGACGCCCCGTCGAGCGCCGCAAAGGCTCAACGCAGACCCGGCCGGGTTGATGACGAAACGCGCAGCCCGCGATGCTGGCGCGGGGCCGGGGCGGGACGTGTGCTGCGCCGCGCCGGTCGGCGCGGGCAGGTGAACGAACAGAGGCGAGCCCTCAGCCCGCGCACCGCATGGTCACGCCTGGTGCCAGCGTCAAGGCCGCCAGCGGGCCGTCAGTGCGGAACCCACGCATGCTCAGCACCCGCCCCTAGAGTCGGATAACATCCGAATACTGCGGTTTGCCGTATTCTCACCCCTGGTGGTGCGGAGCTCCGCAGGCGCGTCTTCGGCTCGAGGGGGCGCGAGAAAGGCCGGGCTACGGGGGTGCCCGGCCTTTCCGCCGTCGACAGGTGCGGCCCGCTCCGTCCGTGTCGTCCAGCCGGCAGGGCATTTTCAGCGGCAAGCACCCCCGCTACGCACAAGCCTGACCACTCGGCCGCTGTTGCGTCCACGGACGTGGCGCACTCCGGCGACCTCCCCCGCAGCTGCGGGCCGACACCGGGGTTCGCAGCTACTCCCGCCAGGTCTTGACGCGCCGCAGTTGGCCGCGGTAGCTGTGGATGTGGCGGGGCGTCGCCCGCCCCTGTGGTGCCCGGATCGGCGGGAGGAGCCGATGCCCTTACGGCCAGACCACTACCAGGTGCTCCAGATCGGCCGGCGGGCCGGCATGGACGACATCCGGCGCGCCTACCACCGCCTGGCACGGCACCTGCATCCCGACGTCACCGCTGACCCAGCGGCGCACGAGCGGTTCCGGGCCGCTAGCGAGGCCTACGAGGTGCTGTCGGACCCGGTCCGCCGCTCGCGCTACGACCGGTCGGTGGCAGAACCGGCGCCCAGGATGGCCGACGGCCCGCCCGGGGCATCGGCCGTCGAACACGGCGGCCGGGCGGCACGCCGGCCCTGGGACGACATCGCCGTCCTGTGGTCGGGGCAGCGCCCGGCGGTGTGCGTGCCAGTGGATCTGACACTCGCGCAGACGCGGTCGGGTGCGCGGCGGCTCATCTGCCTGCGCACCCGTGACCGTGTGGTGACCTGGGAGGTCGCCGTGCCGGCCGGCGTCGCCGACGGCCAGCGCCTGCGCTTGGCCGGTGTACACGCCGTCGACTCGCTCGGGCGCGACGCTGATGTGTTCGTCGTCGTACACCTCACCCGCGGCCTGAGCTGGTGAACACTATCGCGGCGACGATAGAATTAGTCCATCGGTCGGCTCAGTTTCGCGGCCCGGGTAACGGGGTGTGTCGGACGGCCGGTAGTCACGACGCGGCCCTAGTTCCGGCCTGCTACCGGGGTGCGGCGCGCTGTCGCCTGACGTTGCGACGGAGGGCCGCGTGCTACGGCCACACGGGTGTGTGCAGTGCCAGCGGGAGGCGGCTATGACAGCGCTCAAGCATTGGACATTGCATGTGACCATCGCCGAGCAGGACGAGCGGCGTACCAGCGCGGTGGCAGTGCTGGTCGACGACAACGGCCGGATCCTGCAGTCGCAGGGCACCGCCTTGCGGGCACCGGTCGACCCGTACGTGCCTGCCGTCGGAGACGAACTGGCCGCCGGCCGGGCGTTTACCGCGCTGGGCTGGCATCTGCAAGCGCAGGCCGAAACCGATCTGGACCGGTCGCGGGGCTGAACGCGCCCGCGAAGTCGGGTGCCGCGTTCGAGGGTCGGGCGGGCCGGGCGGCGGCGATGATGATCGGGTGGACGTGGCCGAGGTCCTGCTGCCCGGAGTCGGGGTGCGCTACGAGTTCGTCACCGAGGCGGGCGACCGGCTGCGAATCGTCGCCCGCCGCGACGGCAGCGTGGACGTGCTCGGCGGCGGCGGCGACCCCGACGCGGCGGCGACGCTGTTCACGCTCACCGCCCAGGAGGCCGACACGGTCGCCGAGCTGCTCGGCGCGCCGCGCATCGCCGAGCGGCTGGCCGATCTGACCCGTGAGATCCCCGGCCTGGAGGCCGGGCAGGTCACCGTCGGCGACCGGTCGCCGTACGCGGGCCGCACGTTGGGCGACACCCGGGCCCGGACGCGGACCGGGGCCTCCATCGTGGCGATCGTCCGTGGCCGCGACGTCGTCGCGGCACCGGCGCCCAGCCAGCCGCTGTACGCCGGTGACGTGCTCGTCGTGGTCGGCACCGCCGACGGCGTCGCCGCGGTCGCCGACCTGGTCCGGGGCTGAGGCGTGCACACCTCCACGGCGCTGCTGATCGAGCTCGGCGTCGTGCTGGCCGCGTTGAGCGTGCTCGCCGGGCTGGCCCGCCGGGTCGGGCTGTCGCCGGTGCCGCTGTATCTGCTGGCCGGGCTGTGCCTGGGCCCCGGCGGGATCGCGCCGGTGCCGGCCGCGGGCGGGTTCGTGCAGACCGGCGCCGCCCTGGGGGTGGTCCTGCTGCTGCTGGCGCTGGGTCTGGAGTTCACCGCGGCCGAGTTCGCCGACAGCGCCCGCCGCCACCTGCCCTCGGCGGGCGTCGACCTGGCGCTCAACGCCGCGCCGGGGCTGGTACTGGGCTGGGTCGCCGGTGCCGGGCTCACCGCCACTCTTGCCCTGGCCGGGATCACCTGGATCTCGTCATCGGGCATCGCGGCGCGGCTGCTGGGCGACCTGGACCGCCTCGGCAACCGGGAGACCCCGGCGGTGCTGTCGGTGCTGGTGCTCGAGGACGTCGCCGTCGCCGTGTACCTGCCGCTGTTGGCGGTCCTGGCCGCCGGCGGCAGCTGATGGCACGCCGCGGCCGCGGCCGCCACCGCCGCCGGCGCGCTCATCCTGGCGTTCACCGCCTCGTATCGGTTCGGTGGAGGCCTGGCCCGCGTGGTGCACAGCACCGACCCCGAGCAACTGCTGCTGCGGGTGTTCGGCCTGACCTTGCTCGTGGCGGGGCTCGCGGAGCTGGTCAACGCCTCGGCCGCGGTCGGGGCGTTCCTGTTCGGGCTGGCGCTGACCGGGCAGGTCGCCGACCGGACCCGCCGGGTGATCGCACCGCTGCGGGACCTGTTCGCGACCGTGTTCTTCTTCGGGATCGGTCTGTCGGTCGACCCGTCCGACATCGTGCCGGTCCTGCCTGTGGCGCTGGCGGTCGCGGCGGCGGGCACGGCCACGAAGATGGCCACCGGCTGGTTCGCCGCCGCCCGCGACGGCGCCGGCACGTGGGCGCGGCTGCGCGCCGGCAGCGCGCTCATCGCGCGCGGCGAGTTCTCGCTGGTCATCGCGAGCCTGCCCGCGGCGGTCACCTATCCCAGGCTCGGCCCGTTCACGGCCGCGTTCGTGATCGTCGCGGCGATCGCCGGGCCGGTCATCGCGCGGCTGGTCGATGTCGTGGAGGCCCGCGCCAGGGTGCGGTGACCGATCACCGCACCCGCCGGGCAAGGCCACGGCGCTGAGTGCGCAGGTGCTCGGCCGTCGCGGTCGGCAGATGCCGGGCGGGCACGGCACCGAGGGTGCCGGTGGCCCGGTCCCAGCCCGCGGCCAGGGCCAGCACGCGCGCGGCGATGCCGTCAGCGCCGCGGACCCGCAACGGGATCCGTGCCGCCTGCGCGGCCGCCGCGGCCTGGACCAGCACGCCGACGCCACCGGCGTCCAAGAACGTCACCTGCGCCAGGTCGACGACCAGGCGGCGGGGCCGCATGGCCAGCACGCGGTGCAGCGCTGCCCGCAGCCGCTCGTGCACGGCCAGGTCGATTTCACCGGCGACGTGCAGGCAGCCGCCGCCGCGGTGGTCAGCGAAGTAGCGGATATGCAGCTGTTGCATCGCAGGTCACCTCCTGCGCCAGCGGTCTGGCCGCGTGTCAGCCGCTGCCGCGCGGTTGGTCCAACCGACGCTGCAGCACCTCGATCATCGCCTGTGCGGCGGCGAGCTGATACTCGAGCTTGACGATGCGCACGGCGGCGTCCAGAGGCAGCCCGTCGTCGACCAGGTGCCGGGCTCGTTCGGCCAGGTGCAGGTCGTCGAGGCTGTAGCGGCGGTGCCCGCCATCGGAGCGGTGCGCCTCGAACAGCCCGGCGGTCTCCACCGCCCGCAAGAACGCCGGCGTCACGTTCAGCGCGTGGGCGGCGGCGCCCATCGCATAGCCGGGGTAGTCGGCGTCGCCGATGTTCGGCACCGGCGCACCAGCTCCGGTCATGCCGCCCTCCTGTCGGTTCGGCCGGTGGCATCGGCCTGATGCCACCGGCACCGGGATGCGTCACTCGCCCCTGGGTCACCACCCCCTTTCCCGGCGTTCGCGGACCGGGCGTCCTCAGGCGTCGACCAGGTGCTTGTCCGCCTGCTGGTCACCCTGCTGATCGGTCAGTGCCTTGCGGCCCGCCTCCGCCCGACCAATCTCGATCTTGCGTGGCTTGGCCTGCGGCGCGACCGGGATGTGCAGGGTCAGCACGCCGTCTGTGTACTCGGCGCTGATCGCGTCGACGTCCACGCCGTCGCCTAGGACCAGCTGCCGGCTGTAGCTGCCCGTCGGCCGCTCAGACACCAGGTAGGCCGCGTCGTCGGGATCGTGGCGGCGCCGCTCGCCGCGCACGGTCAGCGTGTTGTTCTCGGCCGACACGTCCAGGGTGTCGGGCTCAATGCCCGGCATGTCGAACCGGACCAGGAACTCTTCGCCGCTGCGCAGGCAGTCCATCGGCATCAGCGCCGGGGTGCGGGCCGCGCCGAACACCTCACCGGCCAGGCGGTCGAAGTCACGGAACGGATCCCATCGCATCTGCATCGCACTCAGCTCCTTGCCTGTCTCATCGCTGCGGGCCCGGTGGCGCGACCGCACCGGCCGGGCCCTGTTTCCTCTGCAACACAAATTCTACTGCGATGGATGTAGCTATCAAGAGATGGTCAGTATATTTTCCCTGGTAGGCGTGCTGCTTCGAGAGGTCCGCGCAGTCCCGGGACGTGTTCACTATCGGTCCCGTCGCGGCAGCGTCTTGCGGCGGGAGGGACATCTGTATCCCGTCACGGGCCATGAGCACCGTGGGGGTCGATTTCCGCACCTGGTGCGTCAGCGGGCAGGTCCGTTCTGGGTGCCAACCAGCGTCTGTCGTCGAAGTGCGTCTCGACGAAACCCGCGCGGGTGAGATTGTCGCGCTGCTATCCACCGGCTGGGTTGTCGTCGACCATGCGCGCGAGGGCGCGCGCTCTGCGCCGCAGCGGGTGATCGGGCTTCCAGCCCGCCGGTGGGCTGCCGAACATGCTCAGAAGTTCCGAAACGGCGGGGAACTGTAGGGATCGCAGCAGCTCCTGGCCCTGCGCTGTCAGTGTCATCGGCCGATCTGAGGTGGCGCGCCGGATGAGCGTGGTGCCGATGTCGCGCTCGAGCCGTCCCAGTTGGGTGGTCAGGGCTGATTGGCTGGCGCCGATCCGGCGGGCGGCCTTGTTCAGGCTGGTGTGTCCGGCCATCTGCTGGAAGCGCCTGAGCCGTTGCCATGCCTTGGGCTGGCCCTGTACGGCTCGGCGCACGTCAACCGGTATGGAGTCGTCCAGCTCGATCACGAGACTGCGATGGCCGTGGATGCTGTTGGCGCGCACTGGTATCGCGAACGCGCGCAGTGCTTTG
>NZ_BONI01000017.1 GCF_016862635.1 Catellatospora coxensis
GGGGTCGGACCCGCCGGCGTGCCGTGCCCGCGAGGGCCCGGCACGCCGGTTCATATCCGGTGTCTAGCTCACTTGACCGTGACCGTGGCCAGGTCGAGCTCGCCGAAGGTGTTGATGGTGACGGTGCCGAGCTTGGCGGACCACACCGACTGCTGGGACGTGTGCCACAGCGGGATCGTCGGCATGAGCGCCGGCAGCATCGCCTCGGCGTCCTGGTACAGCTTCTCGGCGGCCGCGAGGTCGGCGGTGCCGTCGGCCTCCTTCAGCTTGGCGTCGAAGGCGGCGTCGGAGAACTTGCCGTCGTTGGACGAGGCACCCGTCTTGAGGAGCGGGTTCAGCCAGTTCTCGATGTGCGGGTAGTCAGCCTGCCAGCCGGCGCGGGACATGCCCGTCATCTTCTGGGTGGTGACCAGGGTGCGGAACTCACCGAAGGTCGGGAACGGCTTGCCCACGCACGGCACACCCAGCGAGGTCTGGATGCTGTTGCAGACCGCGTCGACCCAGTCCTTGTGGGAGGCGTCGCCGTTGTAGGCCAGCGAGATCTCCTTCGGCTTGGTGGTCGCCGACTCGAACAGGGCCTTGGCCTTGGCGGCGTCGAAGGTGCAGAACTCGCCACACACGTCGGCCTTGTAGCCGGCCATGTTCGGGTTGACCCAGCCGTTGGCCGGAATACGGGTCTTGTTGAAGATCTTCTCGGTGATCAGCTTGCGGTCGATCGCCATCGACAGCGCCTGGCGCACCTTCGGGTCGTTGTAACCCGGCAGCCAGGTCGGCATCGCGATGAACGCGGACGACGAGACCGGCTTGTTGCTCGACGCCGACGGGAAGTCCGTCTTGTACAGGTCGCCGATCAGCTTGGCCGACGGAACCTGCTGCTGGAAGTCGATCTGGCCGTTCTTGACGTCCTCGTAGGCGGCGGCGTCGTCGGTGTAGACGCGGAAGATGACGTCCTTCACCTTCGGCTTGTCGGCGCCCTGGTAGTCGTCGTTACGGGTGACCTTCAGCTCGACGTTCTTCGTCCACGTGTCGAGCTTGAAGGGGCCGTTGCCGACCGGCTTCTGACCGAACGCGGCCGGGTCCTTGAAGAACACGTCCGGCAGCGGCATGAACGCCGAGTAACCGACCTTGATCGGCCACAGGTTCGACGGGCCGCTCAGGGTCACCTCGAACGTGGTGTCGTCGACGACCTTCAGACCGTCCATCTTGTCCTTGGCCGGCTTCGGAGCCTCCTTCGGGCCCTCGCCGTCCGGGTCCTCGCTGGTGACGTCGGTGTAGCCCTTGATGTCACCGAAGAACGTGCCGTTGATGAGGCCGTTCGGGGTGTACGCCGCGTAGTTCCACGCGTCGACGTAGTTCTTCGCGGTGACGGGGGTGCCGTCGTGCCACTTCCAGCCGGCCTTGAGCTTGACGGTCCAGGTCGTGCCGCCGTCAGCGGAGGTGATCGACTCGGCGTTCGCCATCTCGGTCTTGGCGTCGGCGGCCGCGTAGTTCGTCAGACCGGTGAAGAGCGCGTCGATGACCACGCCGCCCTGGGTCTCCGAGGTACCGGCCGGCACCAGCGGGTTCTGGGGCTCGCCCCAGCTGATGATGAACGAGCCGTCGTTCTTGGGGGTCTCCGGCTCAGGCGTGCTGGTGCAACCAGCCGCGGCCAGGGCGACAGCGGTCAGACCGACTGCCACCTTCCATGGGGTAATCCCACGCATGCGTGTGCCTCCTCAGGCGCTCACGAGGGGGTGTGAGGTGGCCACACTTTCGCACCCCGCGAGCACGCGCCGGAAGGGCCTGATACCAACCCGTTACCGAGACGGGACGACGCCGATATCCCGCAAAGAAATGCTTCACATCTCTACGTCGCGTCCTGACCTGCTGTTTTTATGCTGGTCGGGGCGCTGGTTGATCGAGGAACGAAACACGATGGTAACTGGCATCCCAGCCTGTGGGCGATACCGAGAGTTACACGAGGCGTCTATCTGCTGCCCAACGGGACAATTCATATCTGTTGGACATCTGTAGCTTGCGGAGCACATTGGACACATGGGTCTCCACCGTCTTGATGGAGATGAACAGCTCCTTGGCGATCTCCTTGTACGCGTATCCCCGCGCCAGCAGCCGCAGCACCTCGCGCTCCCGGTTGGTCAGCTGGTCCAGCTCCGGGTCGGCCACGGGCGCGTCCGGGCGCGCGGCGAAGGCGTCCAGCACGAAGCCGGCCAGCCGCGGCGAGAAGACCGCGTCCCCGTCGGCGACCCGCCGGATCGCGTCCACCAGGTCGTCCGGGGAGATCGTCTTCGTGACGTAACCGCGCGCGCCCGCCCGGATCAGGCCGATCACGTCCTCGGCCGCGTCGGAGACCGACAGCGCCAGGAAACGCACCTGCGGCTGGGTCTTGCGCACCGCGTCGAGCACCGCCCGCCCGCCGCCGTCGGGCATGTGCACGTCCAGCAGCACCACGTCCGGGACCACCGAGCCGATCATCGACACGGCCTGGGCCACCGTCGCCGCCTCGCCGACCACGTCGACGTGCGCCCCCAGCTCGGCCCGCACACCCGCCCGGAACATCCCGTGGTCGTCGACCAGGAACACCCGCAACCGCTGCCCACCCTGCTCGCTCATGCCCTCGCTCATGCCCGCTCCTCGCTGCGCTCGTCACGTGCCTGAGCTGCCCCGTGCTTCATGATTCCGTCGCTGCGCTCGCTCATGCCCGCTCCTCGCTCATCTCCGCTGGCCACCCTCATGCCGGGGACTCCTTCGGCTCCTTCGGGGAGGTGACCGTCATGGTCAGCCTGACCTCGGTGCCCTCGCCGACCTCGCTGCGGATCTCCGCGTGGCCGCCGTGCCGCGACATGCGCCCGATGATCGAACCACGGACGCCGTGCCGCCGCTCCTCGACGCCGTTGAGGTCGAACCCGACGCCGCGGTCGCGGACGAACACGCTCAGCATCGTCGGCTCCGCCTCGGCGTACAACGACACGGTCTTGACCTTGGCGTGCCGGGCCGCGTTGACCAGCGCCTCGCGGGCCGCAGCGACGATCGCGGCGACCTTGTCGTCCACCATGCGGTCGCCGACCACGACCGCCTCCACGGCGATGCCGTAGGTGTCCTCCACCTCGGCGGCCGCCTGCTGCAGCGCCGCGGCGAAGTGCTCGGTCGGCGAGCCGGTGGGCTGGTAGAGCCAGTTGCGCAGGCTGCGCTCCTGGCCCCGGGCGATGCGCTGCACCGCGGCCGGGTCGCCCGCGTTGCGCTGGATCAGCGCCAGCGTGTGCAGCACCTGGTCGTGCACCATCGCGGCCAGTTCGGCGCGCTCCTGCTCGCGGATGCGGCCCTCGCGCTCGGCGCGCAGCGCGGTCAGCGTGCGCCACAGCACCGGGGCCGCGACCAGGCCGACGCCGGCGAGCGCCACCAGCGCGAACGCGATCGCCCGCCACATGTCCGCCCAGGAGACGTTGGCGACCGGGGAGTAGAGGAAGACCAGCCCGAGGATGCCCACCGCGACCAGCACCCCGCCGGCCAGGAAGCGCAGCAGGTAGATCCGGCGGTCCCCGTCGGAGAGCGCGGCCAGCCAGGGCGCCGACGGCGACTCGTCGGACCAGCGCTGGCGGCGGTCCGGGTCGCTCTGGTGCCAGATGATGCCCGCGCCGACCGCGACCAGGGCGACCAGCCAGCCGACGGTCATCCCGATCCCGCCGTTGTGGTTGATCAGCGTGCTGACCGTCATCAGCGCGAGCCCGGCCAGCACGAACGGGGCCAGCCGCAGCAGCGAGCGGGGCCGGGTCTCCCCGGGCCCGGCCGGCAGCACGGCCCAGAAGGCGGCGTACAGCAGCGCGCCCAGGCCGTTGATCGGCAGCAGCAGCACGAACGCGATCCGGATCAGCGTCGGCGACAGCCGGGTGTTCGCGGCGATGCCCCCGGCGACCCCGGCGACCAGGCGGTCGGAGCGGGAGCGGGTCAGGCGGGGGTATTCGGGCACGGAGGGCTGCACAGCACCGATGGTTTCACGCGGGGCGCGCCATCGCCCACGGGTGAGGCCCCGGAGATGGGCCACGCGACATTCTCAGGGTCCGCTCAGGGTCGCCGCCTGAGGCAGGTCAGGCCTGCTCAGCGGGACTATCGACAGCATGAGCGATGAGACCCCGACGCCCCCCGGCGCGGCGCCCTCCGCGGAGGCTCCGCCCGCGGCGCAGGCTCCACCCCCTCCCCAGGGCGAGCCCACCTCCCCGTACGTGTCGTGGGCCGCGCCGTACGGCCTGATCCGGCCGCGGCACGGCCGCTACCTGGCCGGCGTGTGCGGCGCGCTGGGCCGCGCCACCAGGACCGACCCGCTGCTGTGGCGGGTGCTGATCGGCGTGCTGTGCGTGTTCGGGGTGGGCATCGTCATCTACCTGGCGGCCTGGCTGCTCACCCCGGCCGAGGGCGACAGCTCCTCGCCGGTCGAGGCGCTGTTCGGCCGCGGCTACTCGAGCGCCTCGTCCACGCTGACGCTGGTGATCGGCGTCCTCACGGTGATCCTCATCGGGGCGGTGACCAACAGCTTCGAGGTCGCCGTGATCGCGGCGATCGGGCTGGTCATCGCCGCGCTGGTGGTGAGCCGCAACACGGCCGGCCAGCAGCCGCGCAGCCGCCCGGGGGCGACCTACCTGCCCCCGGACTACGCCGCGGCGCCGGCCACCGTGCCGGCCACCGCGCCGATGCCCGCCGGGGTGACCGTGCCGGTGCCGCCGGTGGAGCCCACCGGCTACCGGCCCCCGTTCGCCCCGCACGGGCCGTACGCCCCCGCCGCCCCGCCGCCCCCGCCGCCCCCGCTCAAGGCGCCCAAGGTGAAGCGGGAGCCGTCCCGGCTCGGCCGGCTGATCTTCGGACTGGCCATGGTCACGCTCGGCGGCCTGGCCATGATCGACATGACCGGCCGGTCCGTGCCGGGCAGCACCTACGTCGCCGCCGCGCTGGCCGTGGTGGGCGTCGGCCTGGTCATCGGCGCCTGGTTCGGCCGGGCCCGCGGGTACATCCTGATCGGCATCGTGCTCGCCCTGGCGCTGCCGATGGCCGCCGCGAGCGGTGACTGGAGCCGCGAGCGCACCCAGGCCGGCAGCGTGACCTGGATGCCCACCACCCTGGAGGAGCTGCACGACCGGTACGAGCACCGCTTCGGCGAGGCCACCCTCGACCTGACCGGGCTCGACCTGACCGGCAAGGACATCCAGGTGACCGCGCAGATCACCGGCGGCGACCTGAAGGTCATCGTGCCGCCGGACGTCGACGTCACCGTCGAGACCGAGGTCAACCTCGCCGACGCCGACGTGTTCGGCCGCAGCATCAGCGGGGCCGGGCAGCGCGACACCCAGATCAGCCTCGGCGACGACGGCAAGCCGGGCCCCGGCAAGCTGCGCCTCGTACTCGACGTCAACCTCGGTCACGCGGAGGTGATCCGGTGAAGAACCACCGCACCGACTCGGTCTCGCTGTTCTTCGGCCTGGTCTTCCTGCTCGTCGCGGGCGCGTTCCTGGCCCGCGAGGTGATCGACGTGGAGCTGCCCTCGCTGGGCTGGTTCATCGCCGGCGGCCTGATCATCCTGGGCGTGCTGGCGGTGCTCGGGGCCCTGTCGCCCCGGCGCGCCGCCGAGCCGGCCCCGGTCGAGGCCGCGCCGGACGAGGCGCAGCAGGCCGACCGGCCCGAGCCCGAGCACGCCGGCTGACCGTCACCTCACCCAAGCGCCCCTCACCGCGCGAGCCCGCGGTGAGGGGCGCTCTATGCTGACCGGTGAGACACCGGTCGACGACGACGAGGAGCAGCCGCCGTGAGCGAGCACGACCCGCTCGGCCAGGCTGCCGACGAGCGCAGCGAGCAGCAGGCGTGAGCGAGCGCAGCGAACCATCCACGACGCCCGGTCACGCCGCCGAAGAGCGCACTGAGGAGAAGGAATGAGCCAGCACCCGACCGATCGTCCCGGCGCCCCCGCGCTGGGCCCACTCGGCCAGATCCGGATCGGCGACCGCGCCGCCCGCACCCTGACCACCGAGCTGGCCCGCCACGCCGGCCCCAAGACGGCCCTGCTGGTCGGCGCGTCCGCAGACTCGCTGGTGCTGGCCGAGGCGCTGGACGCGCTGCTGCCCGGTGACAAGCTCACCGTCGTCGCCGCCGACGCGGGCGTCGCGGGCCACCTGGCCACCCTGGGCAGCTTCCTCACCGAGCGGGTCAAGGTCGTCGACGACCTCGCCGCGGCCGAGGCCGCCGACCTGGTGATCGTCGCCGAGCCGGTGGTCGGCTCCGGCGAGGAGGCCCGCAACACCGTCGAGCAGCTGAGCAAGTACGTCGCCGAGGGCGGCCTGCTGATCATCGCCGCGGTGGCCCTGCCCGGCCTGTCCGGCGGCGCGACCGACGAGCTCGACCGCATCGCCGCCCGCCAGGGCGTCGGCTCCGACCTGGTGCTGCGCAACACCCCGCCGGTACGCGTGCACCGCCTGCGCTTCACCGACGTCGACCCGGCCGTGGCCGCCAAGCTCAGCCCGGCGTTCCGGCCGTCCAGCGTGCCGCTCTACGGCACCATGAACATCGACTCCAACGGCGTCGCGGCGGCCGGCATCGCGCTGGGCGCGGCCGCGTTCCTCAAGGCCACCCGGCCCAAGTCGAAGGCGTGGGTGCTCCCGGCGCTGCTCGCCGCGCCCGTGGCGGCCTTCTTCCGCGACCCCGAGCGCGAGGTGCCCGCCGACCCGAGCGCCGTCGTCGCCTCGGCCGACGGCCGGGTCCTCAGCGTGGAGCACATCTACGACGAGCGCTTCGCCGACGAGGAGTTCCTGCGCATCGCGGTGTTCCTGTCCGTGTTCGACGTGCACGTCAACCGGGCCCCGGTGGCCGGCAAGGTCGTCGACTACTTCGTCGAGGACGGCGGGTACGCCAACGCGATGAAGCCGGAGGCCGAGCACAACGTGGCCGCGTACACCGTGCTGGAGACGCCGGACCGCAGCCGGGTCGTGGTGGCGCAGCGCACCGGCCTGATCGCCCGGCGCATCGTGCAGCGGGCCCCGATCGGCGCGCTGCTGGCCAAGGGCGAGCGCTTCGGCCTGATCCGCTTCGGCTCCCGCACCGACGTCTACCTCCCCGCCGACAAGGCCGAGGCCCTGGTCGCCCCCGGCGACCGCGTCTCGGGCGGCTCCACGGTCATCGCCCGCCTGCGCTGACCCGCAACTCCCCGACCGGGGCCCCGCCGCACTCCGCGGCGCGGGCCCCGCTCCGTTTTTCATAGACGTTGGCCTATCACATCGACTGAAACGAGATCGAAGTCGACGAGATAGGCCAACGTCTATGGTGGGCGCGACCGGACGGGCGCGACCGGACGGGCGCGGCGCTGGACGGGCGCGGCGCTGGACCGGCGCGAGGCGCGGCGGCGGGTGCGTGGTGGGCAGACAGACGGAAGCGCCGCCCCGGTCCGTGGACCGGGGCGGCGCTTCGTGGAGCTGTGATCAGGCGATGCGGGCGGTGGCGCGGCGCTGGCGGGCCCAGATGACCGGGCCGCTCAGCAGGTAGACCAGCACCAGCAGGCCGAAGGTCACCTGCGTGTTCCAGACCAGGCCGACCAGCGGCAGCAGGAACAGCGTCGGCGGGAGCTTGACCACCTTCGCGAGCTTGGCGTACGGGAAGCTGGAGACCATCGCGACGGCCAGCAGCACCACCCCGAACACCAGCGCCTCGGCCGGCAGCGCGCTGCCCATCGTGGTCTTCAGCAGCACCGTCACGGCCAGCACGGTCGCCGCCATGGTGGTCGGCACGCCGCAGAAGAAGCGGCCGTCCTTCGGCGAGACGTTGAACCGGGCGAGCCGGATCGCCGCGCAGCAGGCGACCATGGCGCAGGCCGCGATCAGGACTGGCGTGGGAACGCTGCCCTGAAGCGTGGCGAACACGACGACGGGCGCGGCGATGCCGAACGACGTCATGTCGCCCAGCGAGTCCATCTGCACGCCGAACGGGCTGGCCACGCCGAACTTGCGGGCCAGCGCGCCGTCGAGGCCGTCGAAGGTGATGCAGGCCAGCAGGCACAGCGCGCCGTACATCGGGGCGCGGCCGTCGGGCCGGCCGATGACCGCGAGGAAGATCGCGGTCATGCCGAGCAGCAGGCTGCTCAGCGTGCAGGCCTGTACGAGCGCGAACTTGATGCGGCGGTCGAGCGTGCGCTCGCCCGGCAGCAGCGGGATCGTCGTCGGGGTCGGCTGCTCCACCGGCTCGGCCGTGGCGGCCTGCTCGATGGAACGCAGTTCGACCGGGTCAAGGCCAGGCAGCGCGGTGCTCGTCGCAACGGAAGGGTCGGCCTTGCGCAGGCGGCCCACCGGCACCAGCAGCATCTGCCGGGCGAAGGAGCCACCGGCACGCAAGCGGCCGGTCCACTGGCGGCCCGCGGGGCGCGGGCTGTCCGTCAAGCGACGCCGACGCCATAAGGCTCTCGGCACGTGTCGTCCCTCCATACCGGTTTCGGTTCCTTTCCGCCGCCTCAGCGGACCGACCGGCTTTTGCGGCCTACACCATCGCACACGTCCGCGTGCCTTGGCGATACCCGGCGCGATCTTCGTGCGCCGTCCCTGCTGACGGGGGCAATCCGCCCGGCGGAGGGCAGCAGCGCTCCGGGGGCTGTTCGTCTTGTCAGCGTCTGAGTCTACCCGACAGCGGCAATCAGGAAATATGTCGCAATTCTCGGTGAGCCGACTCGGTCAGGGGAATACCGTCCAGCTCAGCCCGGGTGAACCAGCGCGCCTGCGCGGTCGACCCGCCGGCCGCCTCGGTGACCGACGGCACTGTGGGCTCCGGCACCTCCACCCGGAACACGGCGCGCACGGTGTACCAGTCGTAGGGCTCGCCCTCGGGGCCCATCGCGGCCGGGTTGTGCGCCGAGTTCACCCGGAGCAGCTCGGTCACCTCGCCGACCTGCCCCGACTCCTCGTAGATCTCGCGGACCAGGCCGATCGCCGGGGTCTCGCCGAAGTCGGTGCCGCCGCCGGGCAGGTGCCACTTGCCCGCGCCCGGGTAGTTCTCGGCGATCAGCGACAGCAGCACCCGGCCGGCCGGGTCGGTGACCACGCCGTACGCCCCGAAACGGGCGACCTTGCGCCCGCCGCGCAGGTCGCGGCCGTTGGGCCCGGTCTCCCCCGCCTCGTCGGGCTGCGCGGGGCGCTGCCCGCTGGCCGGGCCGGTGGCGTCCAGCCCGAGGGTGCGTGCCGCGAAGGGGATGAGGTCCAGCGAGCCCAGGCGCGCCGGCTCGATCCACGCGGGCAGGTCGGAGGTGCCGTCGGCTTCCACGGTCAGGTCGCCGCCGGTGACCGTCATGTCGTAGATGATCCGGTCGTGGTGCAGCAGCACCCCGCGCCACGGGAACTCGACGAGATCCGAGCTGACCTCACGCAGGCCGGAGATCCGGGCGGTCAGCCCGGTCTCCTCCCGGAACTCGCGCACCACCGCCTCGGCCGGGTCCTCGCCGTGCTCCAGGCCGCCCCCGGGCAGGAACCACACGCCCGGGAAGTTGGACCTGGCCGACGAGCGGACCAGCAACAGCCGGCCCTGCTCGTCGCGCGCTATGCCGTAGGCCCCGATGCGCCGCCGTTTCTCCACCACGACAGGCTATCGGGCGCCCACGACACGACCTTCCCCGGCGCGTCAGGCCGGGGGCCGCGTCAGCGAGGCCGCTTTCAGGGCCTCGGCGGTGACCTCGGTGACGTCCTCCGGCCCGAGCTCGCCCAGCTCGTCGGAGGTGACCCAGCGGGCCTCGGCGGTCGAGCCGCCGACGTCGTACACCTTGGGCTTGGTGGCCCGGTCGACGCGGACCCGGTAGAAGGCCCGCACGCCGTGCCAGTCGATGGGGTAGCCCTCCGGGCCCAGCGAGGCCGGGTCGCGGTGGCTGGCCACGCCGAGCAGCTCGCCGAGCCGGCCGCGCTGGCCGGTCTCCTCGACCAGCTCCCGGATCAGGGCTACCCCGGGCTGCTCGCCGTAGTCGGTGCCGCCGCCGGGCAGGTGCCACTTGCCCGCGCCGGGATAGTTGGCCGCGATCCGGGTCAGCAGCACCCGCTGCAGCCGGTCGGTGACCACGGCGTACGCCGCGAAGCGCTGCGCGCGGTGCAGCCCGTCCGGGCCCGGTGCGGCGAAGAAGGACGGGAAGTCGGGCACCTCGTCGGGCAGCAGGTCGATCGCCGCCTCGGTGATGCCCAAAGCGCCCGCCGTGAACGGCCGCAGCGGCAGCTTCGCCGCCTCCTCGGGAGTGAACCAGCCGACCAGGTCGGTGGGCTGGTCGACGCGCTCCCGCAGCGCGCCGCCGCGAACCCGGGCCGCGTAGATGACGCGGTCGGTGTGGATGGTGACGCCGCGGTGCGGCAGCGCCCGCATGTCGGCCAGGACGTCGCGCAGCCCGGTCACGGCCACGCTCAACCCGGTCTCGGCGGCGGTCTCCCTGACGACGGTGTCATTGGGATGCTCGCCGTGGTCCACTGCCCCGCCAGGCAGGGACCACACGCCCGGTGTCCCGGACTTCATCGAGGCGCGGACCAGGAGCACCTGGTCGGTCTCGTTGGTGATGACGGCGTATGCGGCGATCCGCCGCAACGGCTCCAGCGCGGTGGTCACGAGAAACCATTCTCCCCCGGCACGAAGATCACGACAAGATGTCCGATTTTACGATCATGTTTACACCGTTAAACGATGGTTTGTACCGGCCGTTCGGCCTACCCCAGAAGTGATCAAAGGCCCCACCCGGTGAGGGTGAGGCCTTGATCAGGGAAAAGCGGGATTCACTCCCATTCGATGGTGCCCGGCGGCTTGCTCGTCACGTCCAGGGTGACCCGGTTGATCTCCCGCACCTCGTTGGTGATCCGGGTCGAGATCCGGGCGATGAGGTCGTACGGCAGGCGCGACCAGTCGGCGGTCATCGCGTCCTCGCTGGAGACCGGGCGCAGCACCACCGGGTGGCCATAGGTGCGGCCGTCGCCCTGCACGCCCACCGAGCGCACGTCGGCCAGCAGGACCACCGGGAACTGCCACACGTCGCGGTCCAGCCCCGACGCGCTCAGCTCCTGCCGGGCGATCAGGTCGGCCGCCCGCAGAATGTCGAGGTTGTGCTGGTTGACCTCGCCGATGATGCGGATGGCCAGGCCCGGACCCGGGAACGGGTGCCGCCAGACCATCTCCTCGGGCAGGCCCAGGCTCTGGCCCAGCGCCCGCACCTCGTCCTTGAACAGCATGCGCAGCGGCTCGACCAGGTCGAACTTCAGGTCGTCGGGCAGGCCGCCCACGTTGTGGTGGCTCTTGATGTTGGCGGTGCCGGTGCCGCCGCCGGACTCCACCACGTCCGGGTAGAGCGTGCCCTGGACCAGGAAGCGCACATCCCCGGCGGTGGCGATCTCGCGGGCCGCCGCCTCGAAGACCCGGATGAACTCCCGGCCGATGATCTTGCGCTTGGCCTCCGGGTCGGTGACCCCGGCCAGCGCGCCGAGGAAGCGCTCGGTCGCGTCGACGACCTTGAGCTTGATGCCGGTCGCGGCGACGTAGTCGCGCTCGACCTGCTCCGCCTCGCCCGCCCGCAGCAGACCGTGGTCGACGAAGACGCAGGTCAGCTGGTCGCCGACGGCCTTGTGCACGAGCGCCGCGGCCACCGCCGAGTCGACGCCGCCGGACAGGCCGCAGATCACCTCGGCGTCGCCGACCTGGGCGCGGATCGCGGCCACCTGGTCGTCGATGACGTTGCCCATGGTCCAGACCGGCTCGATGCCGGCCACCTCGTGCAGGAACTTCTCCAGCAGGCGCTGCCCGTACGGGGTGTGCGCCACCTCGGGGTGGAACTGCACCCCGGCGAAACCGCGGCTGACGTCCTCGAACGCGGCGACCGGAGCACCCGGCGAGGCGGCGGTGACGGTGAACCCGGCCGGTGCGGCGCTCACGCAGTCGCCGTGGCTCATCCACACGTCCTGGCGCGCGGGCAGGCCCGCGAACAGCACGCCCGCCTCGGGCTGCGCCTCGACCACGGTGCCGCCGAACTCGCGCAGGCCGGTGTGGCTGACCGTGCCGCCCAGCGCCGCGGCCATCGCCTGGAAGCCGTAGCAGATGCCGAACACCGGCACGCCCTGGTCGAACAGGGCCGCGTCGACCTGCGGCGCGCCGCGCTCGTACACGCTGGACGGGCCGCCGGACAGGATGATCGCGGCCGGGTTCTTGCGCATCATCTCCGCGACCGGCATGGAATGCGGCACGATCTCGGAGTAGACCCGTGCCTCCCGCACCCGACGGGCGATCAGCTGGGCGTACTGGGCACCGTAGTCAACCACCAGGACGGGGCGAGGCGTCGTCATGACGTCAATCTTAGGGTGCGACGCAGGTCACCCCACGTAGTGGACCCCGTCCGGGTACGGGTACGGGTTGGGCTTGCAGCCCTGCAGGGACTTGGTCTGCTGCTGCATCACCGGTGCGAGCTTGCCCGTGCCCGGACAGTTGACGTGCCCCTTGCCGAGAAAGTGACCGACCTCATGGTTGATGACCATGTGGCGGTACACCTCCATGTCGGTGAACCCGTCCGCGCCGTTGGTCCAGCGCCGCAGATTGATCACGACGTTGTCGCCGTACCGGCAGGAGAAGATGCCGTTGGTCTGCAGCCCCGCCTTGGCGCAGAGCCGGTCGGTGGTGCCCGGGGTGGACAGCATGATCCGGAAGTTCGCGCTCGCGCCCGGGGCGACCCGCTGGAAGCGCCACTTCTTCGAGGCGATCCAGCTGTGCTCGTCGGCCAGCACCTCCTCGACCACCGCCGCGAACCCGTCCGGCTCGAACGCGGTGATGCCGTCCTCCACCTGCACCTGGTAGCGGCGCAGCGTGCCCGCGTCGCCGACGATCGGCGAGCTGCCCGCCGCCGTGACGAACGTGCCCTCGCCCCGCTCCAGCACGGTGGCGTTCTTCGTCGGCTTCGGCGAAGGTTTCGCCGAAGCCGACGGTGCGGCGGCCGACGGCTCCGCCGACTCCATCAGCTGCGGCGACGCGGCCGGCTGGAACGCCGGCTGCTCGGGCTGCTCGGACGTGCCGCACCCGGCCAGCGCCAGGGCGAGCACGGCGACCGTCGTCATACGAGCGGTGAAGATCCTCCCCATGGCGATCACCTTATGTGGGCAGACCGGTCCTGTGGAGGTGGTCCCGCGCCCGCGTTCGGATCACGGTCAGATCATCTTCTGGTACGGCTCGCCCAGCGGCGGCCGCAGATCCGGCTCGCCCTTCACCGGCCACGCCGCGAACGCCCGCTCCGCCTGCGCGGTGATGGTCAGCGACGGGTTCACGCCAAGGTTCGCGGCGACCGCGGCCCCGTCGGCGACGTGCAGCCCCGGATGCCCGAAGACGCGCTGGTACGGGTCCACGACGCCGTGCTCGGCGTCGGCTCCGATGACCGCTCCGCCCAGGATGTGCGCGGTCAGCGGGATGTCGAGCACCTCCGGCAGCGCCCCGCCCGGCAGCCCGCCGATCTCCTCGGCCAGCAGCCGCACCGCCTCGTTGCCCGCCGGGATCCAGGTCGGGTTCGGCGCGCCGTGGCCCTGCGTCGAGCGCAGCCCGCCGCCCCGCAGCCGCACCGTCAGCGAGTTGTCCGCCGACTGCATGACCAGCGCGATGATGGTCCGGTTGGACCAGTCGCGCACCGACATCGCCCGCAGGTACGCGAACGGCCACCGGAACATCGCCGCCGCCCAGCGCCGCCCGCGCCCCGGCCCGCCGTCGGTCAGCGCCGACTGGAGCAGCCCCATCGAGTTCGAGCCCTTGCCGTAGCGCACCGGCTCGATGTGGGTCCGCTCGTCCGGATGGAACGAACTGGTGATCGCCACGCCCTCGGTGTACTTCAGCCCTCGCTTGCGGGCCTGACCGGGCAGCACCGTCGCGCCGACCAGCGACTCCGAGTTGGTCCGGGTCAGCGCGCCGAGCCGGTCGGACAGGTGCGGCAGGTCGCCCGACGCCTTCATGCCGTGCAGCAGCCGCTGCGTGCCGAGCGCGCCCGCCGCGAACACCACCTGCCCGGCCTCGATCACGCCGCCGCCGGCCGCGCGCCGCCGCCGCCCGAACCGCGCCCCGGTCCGGACCAGCTCCACCCGGTAGCCGCCCTCGACCGGCTTCACGGCGGTGACCGTCGACATCGGGAAGATCTGCGCGCCGGCCTTCTCGGCCAGCCACAGGTAGTTCTTGACCAGGGTGTTCTTGGCGTTGTGCCGGCAGCCGGTCATGCACTCGCCGCAGTGCAGGCAGCCCGCCCGCTCGGGGCCCGCGCCGTCGAAGAACGGGTCCGGCACGGACTTGCCCGGCATACCCAGGAAGACGCCGACCGGGGTCGGGTGGAACGTGTCGCCGACGCCCATCCGCTCGGCGACCTTGCGCATCGCCTCGTCGGCGGGGGTGGTGCGGTCGTAGACGGTCACGCCGAGCATGCGCTCCGCGGTGTCGTAGTGCGGGGCCAGCTCGGCCTTCCAGTCGGTGATGTCGCGCCACTGCGGGTCGGTGTAGAACGGGTCGAGGGGGCGGTACAGGGTGTTCGCGTACACCAGCGAGCCGCCGCCGACGCCCGCGCCGGACAGCACCAGCACGCCCGCGCCGTCGTGGCCCTTGTCCGGGCGCAGCAGGGTGATCCGCTGGATGCCGTAGCAGCCCAGCGCCGGGGCCCACAGGAAGCGCCGCAGCCGCCAGCTGGTCTTCGGGAAGTCCTGGTCGGCGAAGCGCCGCCCCGCCTCCAGCACGGCCACCGAGTAACCCTTCTCGGCCAGCCGCAGCGCCGCCACACTCCCACCGAACCCGGAGCCGATCACCACCACGTCGTAGCGCATGCCGAGATTATTACCGGCCAGTTAACTTCACGAAAGGCCCTCCCGCCGCCCGCCAGCGAGCCGCGGGGCAGGGTCACTGGGCGGGGCGGCCGGTTTCGAAGAGCCACTTCTGGAAGAAGTCGCCGAGGTCCTGGCCGCTGACGCGTTCGGCGAGGGTGATGAACTCGGCGGTGTTGGCGTTGCCGTCGCGCTGGTCGGTGGCCCAGGTCTTCAGGATCTCGAAGAACTTGTCGTCGCCGACGAGTTTGCGCAGCGCGTGCAGGGTCATCCCGCCGCGGTCGTACACGCTGCCGGAGAAGATGTTGTCGGCGCCGGGCGCGCCGGGGGCGATGTCCCAGATCCGGCTGCCGGGGTCCTCGTACCGGGAGTCGAACTCCTCCTGGATGGTGGACACGCCGATCTTCTCGCCCCACATCCACTGGGCATACGTCGCGAAGCCCTCGTTGAGCCAGATGTGCTCCCAGCGCTCCACCGACACGCTGTCGCCGAACCACTGGTGGGCCAGCTCGTGGGCGACCACGATCGTGTTCTGCCCGCGGCTCCAGAACGCGTTCGAGTAGACCGGCCGGGTCTGCGTCTCCAGCGCGTAGCGCACCCGCTCGTCGTCGATGACGATGCCGCCGTACGCGTCGAACGGGTACGGGCCGAAGTACTGCTCCAGGAAGTCGGTGATCTCGGTGGTCTTCGCCATGGCCTCGTCGATGTCGCCCTTGGGCAGCGTCTCGGCGACCGCGGTCAGCACCGGCTTGCCCTTGTGCACGCCCTCTACGGTGCGGTAGTCGCCGATCACGAAGGTGGCCAGGTAGGGGGCCATCGGCGAGGTGACCTTCCAGCGCCAGCTGGTCCAGCCGTTCGCGGTGGACTTGCCTTCGAGCAGTCCGTTGCTGATGGCGTCGAGGTCGCCGGGCACGGTCAGCTCGATGGCGTACAGCGCCTTGTCCTTGGGGTGGTCGTTGACCGGGAACCAGGTCGTCGCCGACTCGGGCTCGCCCAGGGTGAACGCCCCGTCGGGGGTGGTGAGGAAACCGGTGATGCCCAGGTCGGGGGCGGTGATCGCCTTCGGCACGCCGCCGTAGGTGACGACGGTGACGAACTGCTTGCCGGACGCGACCGGGACGGCCGGCGTGATGATCAGCTCGTCGCCCTGCCGGGTCGAGGTGGCCGCCACGCCCTCCACGGTGATCTTGTCGACGGTGAGTCCGTGCAGGTCGAGGTGGAACTTCGACAGGTCGGTGGTGGCAGTGGCGGTCACCGTGGCGACGCCTGCCAGCTTGTCGGTCGCCGGTTCATACTTGATCTTCAGGTCGTACGCCGAGACGTCGTACCCGCCGTTGCCGTAACCCGGGAAGTACGGGTCGCCGGCCCCGGCCAGGTCGACCGGCACCGGGACCGGAGCGGGGAACTCCTGCGCGCCCGCGCCGCTGAACAGGGGCCGGGTCTGGCCCGAGCAGCCGCCCAGCAGCGCGGCCGTCACCGCCGCCGCCACGACCCACGTACGCCTGACCATGCGACCTCCCGCCGTAGAGCCTCAACCCTAACCGCCGCCGACGACGCCTCGGCGCGTAACGTGCACGAAGCCCCGCCGAGCTGCGTACACAGCAGCGGCGGGGCACCGGTCGAGCAGATGGGACACTCAGTTGTCGAGCAGCAGGCCGACCTTCTGGAACTCCTTCAGGTCGCGGTAGCCGCACTTGGCCATGGCCCGCTTGAGGCCGCCGAACAGGTTCAGCAGGCCGTCCGGGTCGGTGGCCGGGCCGTAGAGCACCTGCTCCAGCGTGCCCAGCGGCTCGGGGGTCAGCCCGATCGAGCCGCGCGGCAGCTTCGGGTGGCTGGCCGACGGGTGCCACCACAGGCCGTTGCCGGGCATGCCGTCGGCCAGCGACAGCGGCGCGCCGAGCATGACGGCGTCGGCGCCGCAGCCCAGCGCCTTGGCGATGTCGCCGGAGGTGTGCAGGTCGCCGTCGGCGATCAGGTGCACATACCGGCCGCCGGTCTCGTCCAGGTAGTCGCGGCGGGCCGCGGCCGCGTCGGCGATCGCGCTGGCCATCGGCACCCGGATGCCGAGCACGGCCTCGCTGGTGGTCAGGTGGTCCGCGCCGATGCCGACGATGACGCCCGCCGCGCCGGTGCGCATCAGGTGCAGCGCCGTCTGGTAGTTGGTGCAGCCGCCGACGATGACCGGCAGGTCCAGGTCGGCGATGAACTCCTTGAGGTTCAGCGGCTCGTCCACGGTGGAGACGTGCTCCGCCGACACGATGGTGCCCTGGATGACCAGCAGGTCCACGCCGGAGTCGAGGATGACCGGGGCCAGCGCCAGGGTGTGCTGCGGGGACACCCGCACCGCCACGGTGACGTTGCCGTCGCCCGCGAGCGCGCGCATCTCCCGCACCCGCTCGGCGATCAGCTCCGGCTTGATCGGCTCGGCGGCGTAGAGCTGCTGCAGCCGGGCGGTCAGGTTCTCGTCCTCGCCGGCCTCGGCCAGCGCTTCGAGCTGCTTGCGCGGGTCCTCGTACCGGGTCCACAGGCCCTCGACGTTGAGCACGCCCAGCCCGCCGAGCCGGCCCAGCGCCACCGCGCTGGCCGGGCTCATGATCGCGTCGGACGGGTGCGCCACGCACGGGATGCCGAACTTGTACGCGTCGAGCTGCCAGCTCGTCGAGACGTCGTCCACATCGCGGGTACGGCGGCTCGGCACGATCGCGATGTCATCCAGGTGGTAGCCGCGCTGGGCGGTCTTCCCCATGCCGATCTCGACGATGTCACGCACAGTGGGTCCTCTCCGCGGTTCGCTTAAGCATGCAGACGCTACCGCGAGTGGTAGTTCGGCGCTTCCACGGTCATCTGGATGTCGTGCGGGTGGGACTCCTTGAGCCCCGCCGCGGTGATGCGCACCAGCTGGCCCTTGGCCCGCAGCTCGGCGATGTCGGCCGCGCCGCAGTAGAACTGCGCCTGGCGCAGGCCGCCGACGAGCTGGTGGGCGACCGTGGCCAGGGTGCCGCGGTAGGGCACCTGACCCTCGACGCCCTCGGGGATGAGCTTGTCGGCCTGGGTGACGTCGGCCTGGAAGTAGCGATCCTTGGAGTAGGACTGGGCGGCCGGGCCGCGGGCCAGCATCGCGCCGAGCGAGCCCATGCCGCGGTATGCCTTGAACTGCTTGCCGTTCATGAAGACCAGGTCGCCGGGGCTCTCCTCGCAGCCGGCCAGCGCCTGCCCGAGCATGACGGTCTCCGCGCCGGCCACGATCGCCTTGGCGATGTCCCCGGAGTACTGGATGCCGCCGTCGCCGATCACCGGCACGCCCGCGGGCGCGCAGGCCCGGGCCGCCTCCATGATCGCGGTGATCTGCGGCACGCCGACGCCCGCCACGATCCGGGTGGTGCAGATGGCGCCCGGCCCGACCCCGACCTTGACCGCGTCCGCGCCGGCCTCGACCAGCGCCTTGGCACCGGCGTAGGTGGCCACGTTGCCGCCGACGATGTCGGCCTCGGACTCCTTCTTCAGCCGCGCGACCAGCTCCAGCACCGCCCGGTTGTGGCCGTGCGCGGTGTCCACCATGATCACGTCGACGCCCGCGTCGATCAGCGCCCGCGCCCGCTTGTAGCCGTCGTCGCCGACACCCACCGCGGCGGCGACCCGGAGCCGGCCCGCGGCGTCCTTGGTGGCCAGCGGGAACTGCTCGGTCTTGACGAAGTCCTTGACGGTGATGAGCCCGCGCAGCCGGCCGCTCTCGTCGACCAGCGGCAGCTTCTCCACCTTGTTGGTGCGCAGCAGCGCCAGCGCCTGCTCCTTGGACGCCCCGACCGGCGCGGTGATCAGCGGCATCGGGGTCATCACCTCGCGTACCTTCACCGACATGTCGGTCACGAAGCGCATGTCGCGGTTGGTGACGATGCCGACGAGCGTGCCGTCGGCATCGGTGACCGGCAGGCCGGAGATGCGGTAGCGCGCGCACGTGGCGTCCACGTCGCGCAGCGTGTCGTCGGGCGAGCAGGTCACCGGATTGGTGATCATGCCGGACTCGGACCGCTTCACCAGGTCGACCTGGGCCGCCTGGTCCTCCACCGACAGGTTGCGGTGCAGCACGCCGATGCCGCCCTGGCGGGCCATCGCGATCGCCATCCGGGCCTCGGTGACCGTGTCCATGGCACTGGAGACCAGCGGGATCTGCAGGGTGACGTTCCTGGTCAGCCGGGTCTGCGTGGTCACCTGGCTGGGGATCAGGTCCGACTCGCCGGGCACCAGCAGGACGTCGTCGAAAGTGAGGCCGAGTGGAATCTCGCGGGCGGCATCCATCTTTTTGTCCCCCTGGGTCCGGAGCGCGGCATGTGGGTGTGATGAGGCTCCAATGAATCGTACCCAGCGCTCGACCAGGCTCGAATTCGCCCGGACGTGGGGTGGCCCACCTCATGGAGATCTGTCGCTGACGCGCGGGGGACTCATGCCTGCGCTGCCGCGCTCAGGGGTCTAACGTGAAGGGGTGCAGCACGACGAGCCCATTGACCCCTTCCACGGGGATCCGACCGACCCCACGGCGGGCCTGGACGACCCCGAGGGCGACGCGTACGGCGAGCTCTCGACCTCCGAGCGCGCCGACCTGCTCGCCGACCTCGCCGAGCTCGAGGTCTACCAGGTGCTGCTCTCCCCCAAGGGCATCCGCGGCCTGGTCGTCGACTGCGAGGACTGCCGCGAGCCGCACTACTTCGACTGGGACCTGCTCCGGGGCAACCTGCGCCACCTGCTCGACTCGGGCCGACCGCGCGTGCACGAGCCCGCCTACGACCCCGACCCCGACCACTACGTGACCTGGGAATACGCCCGCGGCTACGCCGACGCCGTAGACGACATGGTCGAGGAGTAGCGCCCACCGCCCCGGGCCTTCGGCCTCGGCCCCCTGCCGCAAGGCCGGGATGTCCTGCGGCGCCCGGCGCGGGGAGGGGTCCGCGCCGGGCGTCGCTCGGGTTAGAAGACCAGGCCGGCTCGGAAGCCGGCGGCGACCGCGTGGGCGCGGTCGCGGGCGCCGAGTTTGCGGAACAGCCGGCGGGCGTGGGTCTTGACGGTGTCCTCGGAGACGAACAGGTCGCGGCCGATCTCGGCGTTGCTCTGGCCGTCGGCCATGCCCCGCAGCACCTGCAGCTCCCGCTCGGTCAGCGTGACCGAGCGGGCCGGGCGCACCACCCCGCCGGGCGGGGCCTCCCCCGGCAGGTCGCCACGCTGGGCGGGCACCACCGCGGACGGCACCGAGCCGGGGCCGCGGTTGGCGTACGGGACGGACATGCCCGGCCCGGCCGGCGGCATGGCCCGGCCAGGTCCGTGGGCTCCGGCGGCGGGCGCGCGGGACGCGCCTGCCATCACGCCGCTGACCGCGGGCCGCACGGCGTCGGCGGTCCGCGCGGCGGGCCTGCTGACCAGCAGCAGCGCCTTGGCGGCGGTGCTCACCGGATCAGGCTCGGTCCCGCCGATGAGCCCTCTGGCCCCGGCCCGGATGGCGGCCTGCGCGGCGGCGGGCTCCTCCGGGCCGAACAGCACCAGCTGGGCGTGTGGCACCGCGGTCATCACCTTTCGGGTGAATCCCACGGTATCGGGCCGGGTGAGCGCGGTGTCGGCCAGCACGATCCCGGCCGGGAACGCGGCAAGCTGCGCGATCGCCTCGGCGGCACTGGTCACGGTACGCACTCCAGCGGCCACGCCCAGCCGCTCGGCACACGAGGCGATGGTCGCGGCCGCCGCGGCGGTGCGGACGCATACGAGAACGGTCTGCACGGTGATCCCCCTCTCTCCTGCGAAGAAGACCACGAGACACCCAGATCATTACGCACTTTCCGGGGATTCCGTCGAAATCTCGGTCCAGCACTACCTGATCATCCACTGGATGGCGACAAGTGGACGTACGCGGAGTAACGTGCTGACGTTGCCTAAATCTCTTCGCTTGAACTCAAGCCTCCCATCCCCTAGGAGGTCAGATGGCTCACTTCCGCAGACTTCCCGGTCCGATAGCCGACGTTTGGGACTGGCAGCATCACGGCGCGTGCAAAGGCCGTGACAGCCTGCAGTTCTTCCACCCCGATGGTGAAAGAGGCTCATCTCGGGGGCGCCGCGAAAGCGCGGCGAAACAGGTATGCGAACGCTGTCCCGTGCGCTCCGAATGCGCCGCGCATGCGTTGACCACCCGCGAGCCGTACGGCGTATGGGGCGGGTTCACCGAGAACGAGCGGCACCAGTTGTTGCAACTGGGCTGGCGCGAATGCGCAGACCGGCGCGGCGAGCGCGTCGACGTGCGGCGGCTCGAAGCTCGACTCTCCGAGGACGTCAGCGCACCTGCACGCTGATCGTGTGCCAGCCGGTCGCCCCGTCCGGGGCGGGATCGGCGCGGGCCTCCGTCTGGACCTGACCACTGGTGTCCGCCGCGCGCACGGCGAGCGTGTGCTCGCCCGGCGCGGCGTCCCAGCGGAACGTCCACTGCCGCCAGGTGTCCGGTGACACGGTGCCGGCCAGGTCGGCGGGCTGCCACGGGCCGTCGTCGACGCGTACCTCCACCGCGGTGACCCCCCGGTGCTGGGCCCACGCGACACCGGCCACGGTGACCGTGCCCGCGGTGACGGTGCCGCCCTCGCGCGGGGTGTCGATCCGGGACTCGGTCTTGATCGGCCCCTGCGCGGACCAGCCCCGGCGCACCCAGTACGCGTCGAAGTCAGCGAAGGAACTCAGCTCCAGCTCGGTGACCCACTTGGTGGCGCTGACGTAGCCGTAGAGGCCGGGCACCACCATGCGCACCGGGAAGCCGTGCTCGACCGGCAGCGGCTCGCCGTTCATCGCCACCGCCAGCATCGCGTCCCGGCCGTCGCGCAGCAGCGCGGTGGGCGTGCCGCAGTTCCAGCCGTCCACCGACCGGCTGACCACCTGGTCCGCGCCGTCCAGCGGGCCGGCCTCGTCGAGCAGGTCCTTCAGCGGCACGCCGAGCCAGCGCGCGTTGCCGATGAGGTCGCCGCCGACCTCGTTCGAGACGCAGGCCAGCGTCACGTACCGCTCGATCATGGGACGGGCCAGCAGCTGCTCGAAGTCGAGCGTCAGGGGCCGGGCGACCCGGCCGTGGATGCGCAGCTGCCACGTCGCCGGATCGACCTGCGGCACGATCAGCGCCGTGTCGATCCGGTAGAAGTCGGCGTTGGGCGTCACGTACTCCGACAGGCCGGCCACCGGCGGATCGACCGTGCCCGGCAGCGCGGGCGCGGGGCTGCCCGGCCGTGGCAGCGTGATCGCCGCGCGGGCCTGCTGCACGTCCTTGCGGGACGCCAGCGCCCGCCCGAGGTAGCCCGCGACCGCCGCCGCCCCGAACCCGGCCACGCTCAGCCGCAGGAAGCGCCGCCGCCCCGCCGCGCGAGACGCCGCGGTGGCCGGGCCGTCCGGCAGGTTCTCGACACGGCCGGCCACCCCCAGCAGCAGGTGCAGCACGCCCACCGCGGCGGCCGCGCCGAGCACGGCGGGCAGGAAGGCGGCGGGCCCGGCGTCCGGGCGGCTCAGCGCCGCCACGGCCCCGATCAGGCCGAACAGCGCGATCCCGGCGACGCCCCAGCGGAAGTCCCGGCGCGCGGCCAGCCCGACCAGCGCCGCGAAGAGCGCCAGCAGCAGCGACGTGCCGACGAGCAGGGCGATCTTGTCGTACACCCCGAAGACGCTGATCGCCGCGGCCTTGACCGGCTCCGGCACCAAGTCGATCACCGCGCCGCCGACCGCGATCAGCGGCGCGGTGCGCGGCCCCGTCCACACCGCGACCAGCTCGCCCAGCCCCACCGCCACCGCGGCCGAGACCACACCCGCGACCATCGCCCGTCCACGACTAACCACGCCCGCCAGTCTGCCCCGCGTCGCCGCGCAACGGCAGGGCCCGACGGCTTACCGTTTCCTTACCCCGTCCGGCCGACCGCCCCCACCCGCCTTCACGTCACGCACGTGCCCCCGGCTGCCTGCACTTTCGGGGAGACTGCGGCGACGCGGCGGCCCGAAGCTGCGGTTTCCCCGAAAGTGCAGCGAGCCGGCCGCGAAAGCCGACTGCGCGGGGTCACTGGACGGGGTGGACGGGGATGTCGACGGCGATGTTGGGTGGGGCGTCGAAGCTGCCGTGGATGACGCTGAAGGACAGGCGGACGGAGTCGACGTCGGGGCCGAGGACCCCGTCGAAGACGATGACGCCGGTCGCCTCACCGCCTGCGGGCACGGTCTCCGGCCAGGTGCTCGCGCCCGGGTCCGGCAGCAGCGTCTCGCCCGCGGCGGTGAGCTGGGCCCGGCCGAACGTGGGCAGCGTGAGCGCGTCCCCGCCCGTGTTCTCGCCCCGGATCTTGACCTTGGTGGCCTGGCTGGTGACCTCGACGCTCAGCACGGTGATGGTCAGCGGCCCACCGGTCGCGGACGCCGCCGACGCCAGCCGCTCCTGACCCGACTCGTTCCGCTTCGCGATCCACGGCGGCGTCGCGAACTCGCTCAGCTTCGCCACCCCGGCCTGCACCGCCGTGGTGGCCAGGTAGCCGCCGCCCGCACACAGCCCGAGCAGCAGGATCGCGGTCGACACCAGCCCGATCCCGCCCCGCCGCGCCGGTGTGCCCGCCGCCGCACCCGCCGGCCGGGCGCTGCCGTAGCCGCCCGGATAGGCCGAGCCGCCCGCGTAGGTGGTGCCGTGACCGCCCGCCGGCGCGGCGGGGACCGCGTAGCCGTGTGCCTGCGGGACCGCGCCCGGACCGGTGCCCGGCGGTTCCGCGGCCGCGCCGCGCGAGCTGCCGCTCTTGGCCAGGTCGATCACGCCGAGCAGCAGGGCGACGACCAGCCCGACGCCGCCGGAGACGGCCAGCGCCTTGGCCTTGCTCACCTCGGCCGCGGTCAGGTAGTCGGTCAGGCCGGTGCCCAGCGTCGCGACCAGGTAGGCCAGGCCCACCAGGCCGAAGTAGCGCACCATGCCGCGACCGGTCATGCCAGGACACTATCGACCGCCGTGCATGCCGCATACGACAGAAACGCGACAGCGGGCCCCGGCCGGAGCCGGGACCCGCTGTCGATGTTCAGCCGCTCAGGCTCAGAAGCCCGGGCCGTGCTGGTGGCCGTGGCCGTGCGAGTGGCCGTGGCCGCCGCCGTTGCCCGCGGGCTCGGCCTTGGCCGGCTTCTCCACCACCAGGGACTCGGTGGTGAGCAGCAGGCCCGCGATCGACGCGGCGTTGATGGCCGCGTTGCGGGTCACCTTCACCGGGTCGACGATGCCGGACTTGACCAGGTCGACGAACTCGCCCTTGGCCGCGTCGAGGCCGGTGCCCCAGTCGCTGCCCTGGACCTTCTGCACGATGACGTAGCCGTCGTGGCCGGCGTTCTGGGCGATCCACCGCAGCGGCTCGACCAGCGCCTTGCGCACGATCGCGACACCGACCTTCTCCTCGCCGGAGAAGCCCAGGTCGTCGTCGAGCACGCTGACGATCTGCGCGAGCGCCGCGCCGCCGCCGGGCACGATGCCCTCCTCGACCGCCGCGCGGGTGGCCGCGATGGCGTCCTCGATGCGGTGCTTGCGCTCCTTCATCTCGACCTCGGTCGCGGCGCCGACCTTGATGACGGCGATGCCGCCGGACAGCTTGGCCAGGCGCTCGCCCAGCTTCTCCTTGTCCCAGTCGGAGTCCGAGGCCTCGATCTCCTTGCGGATCTGCGCGACCCGCGCGTCGACCTCGGCCTGCGCGCCGGCGCCGTCCACGATCGTGGTGGTGTCCTTGGTGATGACCGCGCGACGGGCCTGGCCGAGCTGCTCCAGGGTGACGCCGTCGAGCTTGTAGCCCAGCTCGGGGGCGATCAGCTCGCCGCCGGTGAGCACGGAGAGGTCCTGCAGCATCGCCTTGCGGCGGTCGCCGAAGCCGGGGGCCTTCACCGCGGCGACCTTGACGGTCTTGCGGATCGAGTTCACCACGAGGGTGCTCAGCGCCTGGCCGTCGACGTCCTCGGCCACGATCAGCAGCGGCTTGCTGGTCTGGAGGACCTTCTCCAGCAGCGGCAGCAGCTCCTCGATCGAGGAGATCTTGCTGGTGGTGATGAGGATGTACGGGTCGTCCAGCACCGCCTCGCCCGACTCGGGGTCGGTGACGAAGTGCGGCGAGATGAAGCCCTTGTCGAACTGCATGCCCTCGGTGATGTCGAGCTCGGTGGTCATCGTCGAGCCCTCTTCGACGGTGATGACACCGTCGCGGCCGACCTTGTCCATCGCCTCGGCGATCAGCTCACCGATGGTGGAGTCCTGCGCCGAGATCGTCGCGACCTGCGCGATGTCGGACTTGTCGGCCACCGGGGCGGCCTTGGCCAGCAGCGCGTCGCTGATCTTGGTGACGGCCGCGTCGATGCCGCGCTTGAGACCGGCCGGGTTGCTGCCGGCGGTCACGTTGCGCAGGCCCTCGCGGACCATCGCCTGGGCCAGCACGGTGGCGGTGGTGGTGCCGTCGCCGGCGACGTCGTTGGTCTTGGTCGCCACCTCCTTGACCAGCTGCGCGCCCAGGTTCTCGTACGGGCTGGACAGCTCGATCTCCTTGGCGATGGTCACGCCGTCGTTGGTGATCGTCGGCGCGCCGAACTTCTTGTCCAGCACCACGTTGCGGCCCTTCGGGCCGAGCGTGACCTTGACGGCGTCGGCGAGCGCGTTGACACCGTGCTCCAGCAGGTGCCGCGCGTCGTCGGAGAAGCTAAGGATCTTAGGCATCAATCGTCTCCCTTAAACGTCACGATGCCCCGGCTCACCCTCGCGGGCGGGCCGGGGCATCGCACGGATCACTTCTCGACGACCGCGAGGACGTCGCGGGCGGAGAGCAGCAGGTACTCCTCGCCGGCGTACTTGACCTCGGTGCCGCCGTACTTCGAGTAGATGACCTTGTCACCCACCTTGACGTCGACCGGGATGCGGTTGCCCTTGTCGTCGACGCGGCCGGGGCCGACAGCCAGGACGGTGCCCTCCTGCGGCTTCTCCTTGGCGGTGTCGGGGATCACGAGGCCCGACGCGGTGGTGGTCTCAGCCTCGTTCGCCTGGACCAGGATCCGGTCCTCGAGCGGCTTGATCGCAACCTTCGTCGCGGTAGTCACGAGCATACCCTCCTGGGGTATAGCCCCGGGTTCTCGCGGCACGAGACCCGGGTGTTGTCTTCTGGTCAAGTCTTCGCCCGGGCGTTGCCGTCGTCGCGGGTGTCGGCCCCGCCGGGCGGGTCATGCATTAGCACTCTGCAGGGCAGGGTGCTAACTCCGAACATTATGCCGCGTCTAGCACTCAGTCAAGGAGAGTGCCAGCCGCCACTCGGTGAATTATCCGATTCACCAGGTGTCCAGCGCTCACCGGGGCGTGTCCGCCGGTCCCTGTGACGTTCCTCCGGCGCGGTGGTCAGGCGCGGCGGGGTGCCGTCGGCCGCAGCCGAGCCGAGCGGGTGCGCGCTGCGAGAATGGCGGCGTGGATCTCGAACAGTTGGCGCAGCTGCGTACCCCCGACGGTGTCGCGGCGCTGGACCTGGCAGGCGAGCTGGCCGGGACCGACGAGCTGACCGCCGCCTCGGCGTTGCGGGCCCGCGGCGTGCCGCCGGGCCTGGCCGCCGCCGCCCTCACCCAGGTCGCGCTGCGCGGCCGGGCCGCGGCCAAGTTCGGCGCGGACGCCGGGCGGGTCTTCCTCACCCGCGCGGGCCTGGAGCAGGCCACCCGCGAGATCGTCGCGGTACGCCGCGCGGCCCGCCTGCGCGCCGCGGGCGTGACGGCCCTGGCCGACCTGGGCTGCGGCCTCGGCGCCGACCTGCGCGCCGTCGCCGCCACCGGCATCCGGGCGTACGGCGTCGACGCCGACCCGCTCACCGCCGCCTGCGCCGCCCTCAACGCCCCCGCCGCTACCGTCACCTGCGGCGACGCCCAGGACTTCGACCTGAATCTGGTCGACGCGGTGTTCTGCGACCCGGCCCGCCGCAGCGGCGGCCGCCGCATCTTCCGCCCCGAGGACTACTCCCCGCCCTGGGACTGGGTGGTCTCCCTACCGCAGCGGGTGCCGCACACCGTGCTCAAACTCGCCCCCGGCATCGACCAGGCCCTGCTGCCGACTGGTTGCGAGCTGGAACTGGTGTCCGTCGACGGCGACGTGGTCGAGGCCGCCGCCTGGTGCGGCCCCCTGGCGGCCGCCCCGCGCCGCGCGACCGTCTTCCGCGACGGCGTCCCGCACGAGCTCACCGGCACCGGCGAGCAGACCGCGCCCGTCGCCCCGCCCGGCCGCTACGTCACCGACCCCGACGGCGCCGTGGTCCGCGCCCACCTCGTCGCCGAGTTCGCCGCCGCCCACGACGGCTGGCTCGCCGACCCCAACATCGCCTACATCTGGTCCGACACCCCGATCAGGTCCCCCTTCGGCCGCTGCTTCACCGTCGACGAGGTCCTCCCCTTCTCCCTCAAACGCCTGCGCGCCACCCTCCGCACCCGCGGCGTCGGCCGCCTCGAAATCCTCAAACGCGGCAGCGCCCTCGACGTCGAACACCTCCGCCGCGACCTCCGCCTCTCCGGCCCGAACCCCGCCTCCCTCCTCCTCACCCGCACCGCCACCACCCCCCTAACCATCCTCGCCACCCCCCTACCCCCCACCCCGCCGCGTTGATCATGAACTTATGGCACGGCTCGACGGCGTTTCGTGTCCACAAGTCCCTGATCGATTCCGCCGCCCGCGGCGGCGGTAGCATCGCGGCGTGGCCAGCCAGGGGACTCCCGCGACAGCACTGCTCACCAAGCAGAAGGTGAAGCACACGCTGCACACCTACGAGGTGTCGCCCGACTCCCCGAACTACGGCGCGCTGGTCGCCGACGCCATCGGGGCCGACCCGGCGCGCGTGTTCAAGACGCTGGTCACCGAGGTCGACGGCGCGCTCACCGTGGCCGTGGTGCCGGTGACCGGCGAGATCGACCTGAAGGCGCTCGCGGCGGCGGCCGGCGGCAAGAAGGCCGCGATGGCCGACCGCGACCTCGCCGAGAAGACCACCGGGTACGTCCGCGGCGGCATCAGCCCCCTCGGCCAGCGCAAGCGCCTGCCCACGGTCATCGACCAGTCGGCACTGGACGGCGACCTGATCTACGTCTCCGCCGGCAAGCGCGGCCTCCAGCTCCGGCTGGCCCCCGCCGACCTGGTCCGCCTGACCTCGGCGACACTCGCCCCCATCGCCCGCGCCTGACCCTCGGCCACGTCGGTCCGTCGCGGCCGGCCACATCGATCCGTCACAGCAAGCCACGTCGGTCGGTCGCGGCCGGCCCACGTCGGTCGGTCGCGGCGTCGTCACGATCGTCGCGCGCCGCGCCCCACCGACAGCCCGTCGCACCCGAAGCCCGTCGCACCCGAAGCCCCGATCCAGCCGCCGGAAGGCTGGTGCAGGCTCGAAGATCTGTTTTTGTGGACGCTGGACGTCCCTATGACGACGTCCAGCGTCCACAAAAACGGATCACCATTTGACCTCTCGCCGATATGCCCGATTTGAGGCAGTGGAATAGCGCGCCGGGGAACTCAAGCCCGACCATTCTGCCCCTTTTGTGGTTCTTATCGCCGGCAACGACATGACCCCCAGCGACTAGCAGCCAAAAACCACTGGTCGCTATGCCCGATTTGTCAATCGCAGCAGCCGCGATCGAGCCGACTCCGCTCCCTACCGGCTGACTCCGCCCTACCGGCCGACGCCGAGACGCCCGTAGCGCTCATGGCCGCAGCCCCGCCAGAGCGGGCAACGACCGCCGACGCGAACAAAGACGATCTTGCGAATCGGCGCGTCCAATTGCCGGGATTGGGTATGTCGCTCCCACCCCCTCCCCCAAGATCGGCGCGGCGGGAAAGGGCAGCGAGCGGGCGGGTTACGGGGACGTTGCTGAATTGTTATTGCCTACAACAAACCTTGGGCTTGCGCGTTTGCATTTGTTGCGCATACGTTGTCGCACACAACAAAACCCCGTGTGACCGGCCTCACGCACTGATGAACGCTGTTGGACTCGCCTGGTCCCGGAACCCGGCGGGGCCGCCCGCACCACCTGAATACACACCCCTGAATCCGAGAGGATTTGAGCAACGATGCGCAAAGGGATCCTGGCTGTAGCCATGACCGGCCTGATGGCCGTCACCGGCTTGGCCGCCTGTGCGGAAGACGCCCAGCCCGCCGACTCGAAGACGCCCTTCGTCGGCGTCATCCTGCCGGACAGCAAGTCCTCGGCCCGCTGGGAGACGGCGGACCGCAAGTACCTGGAGGAGGCCTTCAAGGCCGCCAACGTCAAGTACGACATCCAGAACGCCCAGGGTGACAAGACCCAGTTCCAGAGCATCGCGGACCAGATGATCACCAAGGGCGTCACCGTCCTGGTCATCGTCAACCTCGACTCCGGCACCGGCAAGGCCGTGCTGGACAAGGCCGCGGCGCAGGGCATCCCGACCATCGACTACGACCGGCTCACGCTGGGCGGCAACGCGAAGTACTACGTGTCCTTCGACAACGTCGCGGTCGGTCGCCTGCAGGGTGAGGGCCTGGTCAAGTGCCTCACCGAGAAGGCCGTCAAGAACCCGGCCATCGCGCAGCTGAACGGCTCGCCGACCGACAACAACGCGACCCTCTTCAAGGAGGGCGGCGTGTCGGTGCTGAAGCCGAAGTACGACGCCAAGGAGTACTCCCTCGTTGACGACCAGGCCGTGCCGGACTGGGACAACGCGCAGGGTGGCGTGATCTTCGAGCAGATGCTGACCAAGGCCAACGGCAAGATCGACGGCGTGCTCGCCGCGAACGACGGCCTGGGCAACGCGGCGATCTCGATCCTGAAGAAGAACAAGCTCAACGGCAAGGTCCCGGTCACCGGCCAGGACGCGACCGTGCAGGGCCTGCAGAACATCCTCCTCGGCGACCAGTGCATGACCGTGTACAAGGCCGTCAAGAAGGAGGCCACCGCGACCGCCGAGCTGGCGATCTCCCTGGCCAAGGGTGAGACCAAGTCCGTCTCGCAGACCACCAAGGACTCCGAGACCGGCAAGGACGTGCCCTCGGTCCTGCTGGAGCCGCAGGCGATCTACTTCGCGAACGTGAAGGACGTCGTCACCGACGGCTACGTCACCAAGGCAGAGCTGTGCACCGCCGACTTCGCGGCCAAGTGCACCGAGGCCGGCATCAGCTGACCTGACGGCTCAACCGGAATGTGGTCCCTGGGGGTCGCAAGGCACCCAGGGACCACGTCTGTGGAACAGGCAGTAACCCCTCGAACGGAGCGCCCTGATGGGAACCCCTCTACTCGAACTGCGTGGAATCAACAAGAGCTTCGGCCCGGTGCAGGTGCTGCGGGACGTCGCCTTCCAGGTCCACCCAGGCGAGGTAACCGCACTCGTCGGCGACAACGGCGCCGGCAAGTCAACGCTGGTCAAGTGCATCGGCGGGATCTACCCCATCGACTCAGGCGAATACCTGATGGAGGGTAAGCAGGTCCACGTCCACAACCCGCGCGACGCCGCCAGCCACGGCGTCGAGATCGTGTACCAGGATCTCGCCCTCTGCGACAACCTCGACATCGTCCAGAACATGTTCCTGGGTCGCGAGAAGAAGAGCGGCATGGTCCTCGACGAGCCGACGATGGAGCAGCTCGCCCAGCAGACCCTGGCCGGCCTGTCCGTGCGTACCGTCAAGTCGGTCCGCCAGCAGGTGTCCAGCCTCTCCGGCGGCCAGCGGCAGACCGTGGCGATCGCCAAGGCCGTGCTCTGGAACAGCAAGCTGGTCATCCTCGACGAGCCCACCGCCGCCCTCGGCGTCGCGCAGACCCAGCAGGTGCTGGAGCTGGTCCGCCGCCTGGCTGACAACGGTCTGGCCGTTGTGCTGATCTCCCACAACATGAACGACGTGTTCGCTGTCTCCGACCGGATCGCCGCGCTGTACCTGGGACGGATGGCGGCCCAGGTCAAGACGTCGGACGTCACCCACTCGCAGGTGGTCGAGCTGATCACCTCCGGCCGCAGCGGCCAGCTGGGCCTCGTCGAGGAAGGAGCCGCAGCGTGAGCGCGACCACCACGAATTCGTACGAGGCGGCCAAGGTCGCCACCCCGGCCAAGGACGACGGCGGCCTGTGGGGTTACCTGCGCAGCTACGGGCAGCGGGTCCGCAGCGGCGACATGGGCGCGCTGCCGGCGGTGCTCGGCATCGTCGTGCTGACGGTCGTCTTCTCGGCCGCCCGGCCGTCCTTTCTCACCCCGCTGAACTTCGCCAACCTGCTCACCCAGGCCGGGCCGATCGTGGTGCTCGGCATGGGCCTGGTGTTCGTGCTGCTGCTCGGCGAGATCGACCTCAGCGCCGGTTTCGCGTCGGGCGTCTGCGCCGCGGTGCTCGCCATCATGCTGACCACGAACGGCTACCCCTGGTACGTCGGGGTGGCCGCGGCGATCGTCACCGGTGTCGTGATCGGCCTGCTGCTGGGCTTCCTGGTGGCGAAGGTCGGCATCCCCTCCTTCGTGGTCACCCTCGCGGGCTTCCTGGCCTTCCAGGGCACCGTGCTGTGGCTGCTCAAGGAGGGCACCAACATCTCGGTCCGCGACGAGATCATCATCTCGCTGGAGAACGAGTACATGCCGCCGATGGTCGGCTGGGCGCTGGGCGCGCTGACCGTGCTCGGCTTCGCCACCACGCAGCTGATCCAGCAGCGCAACCGCCGCCGCCGCGGGCTGCCCGCGATGCTGTGGCAGGTCGTCGCCTTCCGGGTGATCGGCCTGGCGGTCCTGGTGGGCGTCGCGGTCGCGGTGCTGAACGAGGAGCGCAGCCGCAACCCGCTGTTCTCGCTCAAGGGCGTGCCGATCGTGGTGCCCGTGATCGGCGTGCTCCTGCTGGTGTGGACGTTCGTGCTGCGGCGCACCGCCTTCGGCCGCCACATCTACGCCGTCGGCGGCAACCGTGAGGCGGCCCGCCGGGCCGGTATCGCGGTGGACCGCATCCGCATCTCCGCGTTCGTCATCTGCTCGGCGATGGCGGCGGTCAGCGGCATCCTGGCGGCCAGCATGGCGCGCTCCGTCGACCCGAACACCGGCGGCTCGAACGTGCTGCTGTACGGCGTCGCGGCGGCGGTCATCGGCGGCACCAGCCTCTTCGGCGGCAAGGGCCGCGTCCTGGACGCGGTGCTCGGCGGCCTGGTGATCACGATGATCATCAACGGCATGGGCCTGGTCGGCTGGAGCTCGGCGTACAAGTACGTCGCCACCGGCGTGGTGCTGCTGCTGGCGGCGAGCGTGGACGCCTTCTCGCGGCGCCGTTCGGCCGCGAGCAGCTGACCGACGTACGCCTGTCAACGGGAGAATCATGCGAGCGGGACCGAGCCAGGAGGAGATCCGGCGGCAGAACCTCGGCGCGTTGCTGCGGTTCGTGCACGTGCGCGGCTCTATCTCCCGTGCCGAGCTCACCTCCGAACTCGGTCTCAACCGCTCCACCATCGGCGCCCTCACCGCTGACCTGGCCGCTGTCGGCCTGGTCAGCGAGGAGGCGCCGCGCGAGACCGGCCGGGCCGGCCGGCCGTCGCTGGTGGTGCGCCCGTCCTCGGATCTGGTCTACGCCTACGCCGCGAGCGTGGAGGTGGACCGGATCCGGGTGGCGCGGGTCGGGCTGGGCGGCGTCATCCTGGACCAGCGGGAGGCGCCGCGCCCGCGCGGCGAGGCCATCGAGGCGGTACGCCCGGTGGCCGACTTCGTCGCGCAGATGGCCGAGCAGGTCAAGCCGCAGGCCCGGTGCATCGGGGCCGGCATCGCCGTGTGCGGGCTGGTCCGCCGCGAGGACGGCCTGGTCCGGCTCGGGCCGCACCTGGGCTGGCTGGACGAGCCGCTCGGGCACGCGCTGCAGGACCGGCTGCCCGACCTGCTGCCGCAGGTCGCCGTCGGCAACGTGGCGGACCTGTGCGCGCTGGCCGAGCACACCCGCGGCGTCGCCGTCGGCTGCGACAACATCATCTACATGTACGGCGACGTCGGCGTCGGCGCGGGCATCATCGCGGGCGGCCGCCGGGTCACCGGGCACGGCGGCTACGGCGGCGAGGTCGGCCACATGGTCGTCAACCCGCACGGCCGCGCCTGCGGCTGCGGCTCCCGCGGCTGCTGGGAGACCGAGATCGGCGAGCACGCCCTGCTGCACGCCGCCGGGCGGGACACCGCCCAGGGCGCCGAGGCGGTGCTGGCCGTGGTCGAGGCCGCCGCGCGCGGCGACGCCACCGCCCAGGTCGCGGTACGCCAGGTCGGCGACTGGCTCGGCTTCGGCGTGGCGAACCTGGTCAACATCTTCAACCCGGAGCTGGTCATCTTCGGCGGCACGCTGCGCGACGTGTACCTGGCCGCCGCGGCGCAGGTGCGCAGCCGCCTGAACAGCATCGGCCTGCCCGCCACCCGCGAGCACGTCCGGCTGCGCACGCCCAAGCTCGGCGGCGACGCGGCCCTGCTCGGCGCGGCGGAACTCGCCTTCGAGCAACTGCTCGCCGACCCGCTGGGCTGATTACCGACACCGACCCGCTGGGGTGAATACCGGCCGGTAGCCCGAACCATCCAGCACAATGGATGGTCGTGCCGGCCCCTTTCCCGCCCCGTCGCCTGCCCGGGCTCGCCGACGTGCCGCACGCGATCCCGTACCAGGGCAGCAAGCGGCAGCTCGCGCACGCGATCGTGCCCCTGCTGCCGCCGGACACCGCGCGGCTGCTGGAGCCGTTCGCCGGGTCGGCCGCCGTCGCCATCGCCGCCCGGCACCTGCGCATCGGCGAGACCGCCGAGATCAGCGACGTGAACGAGCCGCTGATGCGGCTGTGGCAGCGGGTGCTCGCCGAGCCGCTGGACCTGGCCGCCGACTACGAGCGACTGTGGCACGAGCAGCTCGCCGACCCGAAGGCGTACTACGACGCGGTGCGCACCCGTTTCAACGAGACCCACGAGCCGCACTGCCTGCTGTACCTGCTCGCCCGCTGCGTCAAGGCGGCGGTGCGCTACAACCGCGAGGGCGGGTTCAACCAGGGCCCCGACCGGCGGCGGCTGGGCGCGCGGCCCGCCGCGATGCGGGCCCGGCTGGCCGCGACCGCCCGCGTGCTGACCGGCTGCCGGGCGTACGCCGCCGACTACGCCGACGTGCTGAACCGCGCCGAACCTGCCGACGTGGTGTACCTCGACCCGCCGTACCAGGGCGTGAGCCAGGCCCGGGACCACCGGTACATGGCGGGGCTGCCACGCGAGGCGTTCGTGGCGCGGCTGCGCGCGGCGGTCGGGCGGGGCACGTCGTTCCTGCTGTCGTACGACGGCCTGTCCCGCGACCCCGCCTCCGGCGAGCGCAGCTACGGCGAGCCGCTGCCCGCCGACCTCGGCCTGCTGCACCTGCACCTGGACGCGGGCACGTCCTCGCAGGGCACCCTGAACGGCCGGCCCGCCCGCACCATCGAGTCCCTCTACCTCTCGCCTGCCCTGGTCACCCGCCTCGGCGGTCCGGAAGCCGTACACGCTTCGCTGGCCGGCACGCCGGCGTCGCCCGCCCGATAGACGTTGGCCTATCTCATCGAAAATCCGGCACTCGGAATCGATGTGATAGGCCAACGTCTATCGCAAGACGAGAGCGTCAGGACTGCCAGGAGCGCCACAGGGCAGCGTAGGAGCCGTCGGCGGCCACCAGCTCGTCATGCGACCCCAGCTCCGCGATCCGTCCGTCCTCCACCACCGCCACTCGGTCCGCGTCGTGCGCAGAGAACAGCCGGTGCGCGATCGCCACCACCGTCCGCCCCTCCAGCACCGCCGCCAGCGACCGCTCCAGATGCCGGGCCGCCCGCGGGTCGATCAGCGACGTCGCCTCGTCCAGCACCAGCGTGTGCGGGTCGGCCAGCACCAGCCGGGCCAGCGCGAGCTGCTGCGCCTGCGCGGGCGACACCTCGTGCCGCCCGCCACCGACCTCCGTGCCGAGGCCCTCGGGCAGCTCGTCCACCCAGTCCAGCGCGTCCACGGCGGCCAGCGCCTCGCGCAGCCGCTCCTCGGACGCGTCCGGCCGGGCCAGCGCCAGGTTGTCGCGCAGCGTGCCGGCGAACACGTGGTGCTCCTGGGTGACCAGCGCGACGTGCCCGCGCAGCTCTTCCAGCGGCAGCTCGACCAGCGGCGCGCCGCCGACCGCGACGGTGCCGGTGCGCGGCCCGTCGATACCCGCCAGCAGCCGTCCCAGCGTCGACTTGCCCGCGCCGGACGGCCCGACCATGGCCAGCCGCTCCCCCGGCGCGATGGTCAGGTCCACGCCGTGCAGCACGTCGCGGCCCTCGGTGTACGCGTAGCGCACGTCGGTCGCGGTCAGCCGCTCCGAGTCGGGGCGGGCGCCGGTGACCTCGCGGTCGTCGCCGATCTCGGCCACGCCCAGCAGCCGGGCCAGCGACGTCGCGCCGACCTGCAGCTCGTCGGCCCAGCCGAGCAGGCGGTCGATCGGCTCGATCAGCTGCTGCACGTAGAACACCGCGGTGACGACGACCTCCAGCGGCACCCAGCCCTGGATGTAGAACCAGCCGCCGAGGAACAGGGTGGCCGCCACCGGCAGCGTGAAGCCCAGGTCGACGAACGGCCAGAAGAACGTGCGCAGCCGCAGCGTGCCCCGCTCGGCCCGGTACTGCTCGCGCAGGTCGTGGTCGGTGCGGCGGATGCGGCGGGCGCCGGTGCGCAGCGCCTCGGTGGTGCGCGCGCCGTCGAAGGTCTCGGTGAGCCCGTCGATGACCTCGGAGGAGGCGGCGTTCTCGCGCAGGTAGGCCTTGGGTGCGCGGCGCAGGTACCAGCGGGCGCTGACGATGATGATGGGCGCGCCGACCAGGCAGGGCAGCGCCATCAGCGGCGAGAGCCAGACCAGTGCGGCGGCCGTCAGGATGAGCGTGACCAGGGCGATCAGCGTCTCCGGTACGCCGCGGCGCATGCTGTGCGACAGCTGCGCGACATCCCGGCTGGTACGGGTGACCAGGTCGCCGGTGCCCGCCCGCTCCACGGTGGACAGCGGGATGGCGAGCACCCGGTCGACGAACTCCTCGCGCAGCTCGGCCAGCACCCGCTCGCCCAGCGTCGCCGACGAGAACGCGGCGAACCGGGTCAGCACCGCCTGCACCAGCACGAACGTCACCAACCCGAGGGCGATGCCGTCGACGCCGGACAGCGTCATGCCGTGCTGGATCCCCCCGATCAGCTTGCCCAGCAGGTACGGCGTGACCAGCCCGGCGAGCGCGGCGAGCCCGTGCAGGACGACCACCCGCGTGAGCGCGCCGGGATGCCGTCCGAGCAGCTGGCGCGCGTACCGGCGTACCGCCGCCGCATCCGCGACCGGCAACTGGACTCGGCTCATGCCTTCTCCTCGCTACGCTCGTCGGCGGCATGAGCCCGCTGCGTCATGATTCGCTCGCTGCGCTCGCTGCCTTCTCCTCGCTGCGCTCGTCGGCGGCGTGTGCCGAGCCTGCCGGTTCGCTCGCTGCGCTCGCTCACGCGTCCACACTCCTGGTCACGACGGCGCGGTAGCGGGGTTCGGCGGCCAGCAGTTCGCGGTGGGCGCCCTCGGCGACGACCTTGCCGTCCTCGACGAAGGCGACGTGGTCGGCCTGGTCCAGCAGCAGCGGGCTGGTGCCGGCGACCAGCGTGGTGCGGCCCTGGCGGGCGGGGCCGAGGCGGCGGGCGATGCGGGCCTCGGTGTGCGCGTCGACGGCGCTGGTCGGCTCGACGAGGATCAGGATCGGCGGGTCGGCCAGCAGCGCGCGGGCCAGCCGCAGCCGCTGCTGCTGCCCGCCGGAGAACTCGCGCCCGCGCTCGGCGACGAACGCGTCGAGCCCGTCCGGCAGCGCGTCGAGGACCTCCTCGGCGCTGGCCGTACCCAGCGCCGCCATGATCTGCTCGTCGCCGGCCGTCCCGGTGGGGTCGAGTTCCTCGCGCAGCGGGCCGCTGAACAGCCGGGCGTTGTTGTCGGCGACCAGGATGCGGGCGCGCACGTCGTCGCGGGTCGCCGCGGACAGCGGCACGCCGCCCAGCGTCACCTCGCCCTCGGCGTACCGGCCGAGCCGGTCGGCGATCTCGATCGCGTCCTCGGGCCGGTCCGCGGCCAGCACGGTGAGCACGCCGGGCCGCAGCGCCAGGCCGGACTTCACGTCCACCAGCGTGCCGTGCTCGGGCAGCGGCAACGGCGACGCGGGCGAGGTGATCTCCGGTTCGAGCCGCAGCACCTGGAGCACCCGGCCCGCCGAGACGTGGCCGCGCGTCATCTTCTCCAGCATCTCCGCGAGCGTGCGCATCGGCATGACCAGGAACGCGGCGTACCCGTAGAAGCTGGCCAGCTCGCCGGGCTGGATCTCGCCCGCCACCGCGAGCCGCGCCCCGAGCCAGGTGACCAGGGCCAGGAACAGTCCCGGCATCAGCACCTGGATGGACTCCAGCAGCGAGTCGATGCGTGCCGCCCGTACGCCGGCCTCGCGCAGCTGCTGCGACTGGGTCCGGTAGCGCTCGGCGAAGACCTGCTCGCCGCCGATGCCGCGCAGCACGCGCAGGCCGGCGACGATGTCCACGGCCCGGCCGGTGAGCGCGCCCTGCTGGTCGCGGTAGGCCTGCTGGCGGCGGTGCAGCGGTTTGATGAGCAGGCTCACCACCGCCATCTGCACCGGCACGCCGAGCAGCACGACGAGGCCGAGCTTGACCGACGCGGTCAGCAGGATGACGGTGACGGTGATCAGGCTGACGATCGCGGCCGAGCCGCGCGCGGTGATGTCCAGCGCGTTGCCGATGTGGCTGGTGTCGGCGGCGCCGATGGCGACGACCTCGCCGGTGGCCATGCGTTTGGGCAGCGTCGCGCCGAGGCGGTTGGCGTGCCGGACGACCGCCTGCACGGTGCGGAAGTTCGCCGACATCCAGTTGAACACCGCGTTGCGGTGGCGCATGATGCCGCTCGCCGCCTGCACCAGCCCCAGCAGCATGAACGCCCCGGCCCAGCGGGCCAGGGCGGACGTGTCCTTGGTGGTGATGCCGGCGTCGATCGCCTTGCCGATGACCATGGGGATCAGCGCGCCCACCAGCATCCAGGTGATGCCGTAGAACATGCCCAAGCCGATGGTCCGGGACTGGTGCGAGGCCAGCCACCACAGATACCGGACGGCTGACCTGGTGTCGGGAGTGCCGGGATCGGCCAGAGGTAAGGAACGCATAGCGGCGCTGAACTTACTAGGCAGCCCCGGCGGACGCCACCGGTTTTCCCGGTATTCAGGCAGCCAGCAGGGCCGGCAGGTCACCCAGGCGGTGGACGGTCTCTCCGTGCCAACCCGGATCGCTGTCGGCGTGCTCGACGGTGCGCACCACGCGCATGCCGAGCGCCGCGGCCGCGGCCAGCTCTCCCCCGTGCCCGTCGCCGACGAAGACGCACTCCTGCGGGGTGACGCCCAGATCGCCGCACACCTTGAGGAACAGCACCGGGTCGGGCTTGGTCACCCCGAGCAGGCAGGAGAAACCCGCCACGTCGAAGCGCGGTGCCAGCGGCTGCTCCCGCCACAGCGTCACGGTCTCCGTCGAGCAGTTGGTGACCAGCCCCAGCGGGTGGCCCGCGGCGCGCAACCCGTCCAGCACCGCCAGCACCCCCGGCGAGGGCCACAGCACCTCCCGGGTGAACCGCAGCCGGGCCACCTCCGCGAAGCGCACGGCCGTGTCCGTGGGCTCGCCGCCCAGCCGGTAGGCCAGGGTGCGGATGGTCTCGCTCAGCGTGCCGAACTCGCCGCGCATCCGGGCCAGCATGGTGCCCCGGAACAGCGTGGCGAACCGGTCGGGATCGACGCCCAGCGCTCCGGCCATGCGCCGGCTGACCTCGTCGCGCTGCGCCGGTGTCCGATCCGGGATCAGGGTCTCGTAGAGGTCGAACAGGATGGCGCCCCGTCGTCGCGGCCTCCGGATGTCCAGCACGCGCAGAGGTTACCGGAGGGTGGGACGCTCGCGGCACCTCCGCACGGCCGGGATCTCGTCACGGGCGTTCCGTCTCCGCCCACACCGTGTGGTCGGCCAGCTCCCGGGGCGCGAACGCCTGCGGGCCGGTGAACGGGCGCAGGTAGCGCCGTTGCAGGCCGGGGACCCCGTCGGCGATCACGAAGCCCGCCTTGCGCTGGGCCGGCGCGCCCGCGCGGTGCACGTACGGCAGGGTCATGAAGTCGGCGGCCAGCTCGGCCGGGGTGACCGTGGCGCGCACGTAGCCGCGCTGGCCGTTGTACAGGCGCAGGTGCTTGTTGTGGGCCAGGAACGGGTGGGTCGCCGGGTCCGAGTCGAAGCCGTCGCCGCCCGTGGTCAGCGAGGTGCAGACCAGCTCGGAGCCGACGACCGGCGCGTCCGGGTCGGCGAAGTCGAGCTTCACGTCGGCCGCCCAGTGCGCGTGCACGTCCCCGGTGAGCACCACCGCGTTGCGCACCTTCGCGTCGAGCCAGCCCCGCACCACCCGCTGCCGCGAGGCCGCGTACCCGTCCCAGGCGTCCTGGCTGGTGCTCAGCACCGGGCCGGGGTCCCGGTCGCGCTGCGCGAAGAAGACCTGCTGGGCCAGCACGTCCCAGGTCGCGCCGCTGCGCCGGAAGCCGTCGAGCAGCCACTTCTCCTGCGGCGCGCCGAGGATGGAGCGGGCCGGGTCCGTCGCGGCCGGGCAGTCCCGGTAGCCGTCGCCGCAGCCCTGGTCGTCGCGGTACTGCCGGGTGTCGAGCAGGTGGAACGTGGCCAGCCTGCCCCAGCGCACCCGGCGGTGCAGCGGCAGCGCCGTGCCGCGCGGCTGGCGCGCGTACCGCAGCGGCATGTTCTCCCAGTAGGCCCGCATGGCCGCGGTGCGCCGACGCTCGAAGCGCGGGTTGGGCCGCTCCGGCACCGGACCCGCCCAGTTGTTGTCCACCTCGTGGTCGTCGAAGACCACCAGCCACGGCGCGACCGCGTGCGCCGCCTGCAGATCCGGGTCCAGCTTGTACTGCGCGAAGCGCTGCCGGTAGTTGGCCAGCGTCTGCGTCTCCGGCCCGGCATGGTCGCGCACGTTGCCGCTCGGGGCGTTGTAGACACCGGCCGCGTACTCGTAGACGTAGTCGCCCAGATGCACGATCAGCTCCGGCTCGGACTCCGCGATCCGGCGGTAGCCGGTGAAGAAGCCGTGCTCGTACTGCGCGCAGGACAGGAACGCCAGGTCCAGCGCCGCCGGCAGGACGGCCCGCGCCGGGGCGGTGCGAGTGCGGCCCACCGGGGAGGTCCAGCGGTCGACGCCGAAGCGGTAGAAGTACTCCCGGCCGGGTTCCAGGCCCGTCGGCTCGGCGTGCACGCTGTGCGCCCAGGACGGCTCCGCCCAGCTCATGCCGGACGCGACCGGCCGGGTGAAGCGCTCGTCGTGGGCGACCTGCCACCAGACCTCGTACGCCCGGTCGGCCATGCCCCCGCGGCCGTCCTCGGCCATCGGCGTCACCGCCAGCCGGGTCCACAGCACGAAACCGTCCGGGGTCGGGTCCCCCGAGGCGACACCCAGCGTGAACGGATCGCTCGCCGGGCCGGTCGCGCTCGCCGGCCGCCCGAACAGCCCGGCCACGACCACGGCGCCACCGCCGAGCAGCACGCCACGACGCGAGACCATACGCACCCCTTCATGCCGGGGGTGGCCCTCATCGTCGCCCGCACCCGGCCGGGGACCGCAGCAGCCACGCCGAAACGGCGCACCACCACTCGCAAGATCACCGTTTCAGGGCGATTCGTGCGGCGAGACCGCAGATCATGACCGGGAACGGCGATCATCGCGGCTGGGCCGCCGATGCGGCCGGTAGCGGCCCGGGATCAGCGGTCGACGGGGGCGAAGTCCCAGACGTGGGGCGAGCGGGCGGCCAGGCCCTCGGGCGGGTCGGCCAGCGGGCGGGGCTCGCCGCGCCAGCGCGAGATCACCACGACGCGCAGGTCGGTCGAGGAGAACACCTCGCTCGTGATGTGCAGCGGCTCGACCTCCAGCCGCGGCACGGCCTCTTCGCACACCCAGTTCAGCAGTTCCGTGAAGGTGCGCGGATAGGCGCGCACCTCCCACATACGCACGATCACGTCGTCGCCCTCAGCACCGGGCAAAGCTACACCCCGACGAGCGTGAGCGGCATCGCGGAGTCGGCCGCGAAGTCCAGCTTGGACGGTGCCGTGCCGGCGGCGACCAGATGCGACCCGAGCGCGGCCACCATGGCCCCGTTGTCGGTGCACAGCTTGGGCCGCGGCACCCGCACGGTGATGCCGTACTGGGCCGCGCGCTCGGCCGCCATCGCCTTCAGCCGCGAGTTCGCCGCCACGCCGCCGCCGATGACCAGCGTCTCGATGCCCTGGCTCCGGCAGGCGTCGATGGCCTTGCGGGTCAGCACGTCGCAGACCGCGTCCTGGAAGCTCGCCGCGACGTCGTTGACCGGCACCGGCTCGCCGGAGCGCTCACGCGCCTCGACCCAGCGCGCCACGGCGGTCTTCAGCCCGGAGAACGAGAAGTCGAACCGGTGCTCGACCAGGTCCTTCGGCCCGGTCAGGCCGCGCGGGAAGGTGATCGAGAGCGGGTCGCCGTCGCGGGCCGCCCTGTCGATCGGCGGGCCGCCCGGGAACGGCATGCCCAGCAGCCGGGCCACCTTGTCGAAGGCCTCGCCCGCCGCGTCGTCGATGGTCGCGCCGAGCGGGGTCACCCCGCGGGTCAGGTCGTCGACCCGCAGCAGCGACGAGTGCCCGCCCGAGACCAGCAGCGCGATCGCGGGCTCCGGCAGCGGGCCGTGCTCCAGGGTGTCCACCGCGACGTGGGCCGCCAGGTGGTTCACGCCGTAGATCGGCTTCTCGGTGGCCAGCGCCAGGCCCTTGGCCCCGGCGACGCCGACCAGGAGCGCCCCGGCCAGGCCGGGTCCGGCGGTGACGGCGATGGCGTCGATGTCGGCCAGGGTCACCCCGGCCTCGTCCAGCGCCCGGTGCAGCGTCGGCACCAGCGCCTGCAGGTGCGCCCGGCTGGCCACCTCCGGCACCACGCCGCCGAAGCGGGCGTGCTCGTCCACGCTGGACGCCAGCGCGTCGGCCAGCAGGGTGTGCCCCCGCACGATGCCGACGCCGGTCTCGTCACAGCTGCTCTCGATCCCCAGAACCAGGGGTTCGCTGGTGGTCATGCCTTCTCCTCGCTGCGCTCGTCGGCTGCATGAGACTCGCTGAGCCGCCTGGTTCCCTCGCTGCGCTCGCTCATGCTCTCTCCTCGCGCCGCATCACCAGGGCGTCGGCGTTGCTGGGTTGGTAGTAGCCCTTGCGGATGCCGATGACCTCGAAGCCGTAGCCGGCGTACAGCCGCTGCGCGGGCGCGTTGTCGGCGGCGACCTCCAGCAGAACCTGCTTCACCTGGTGCCGCCGGCCCTCGGCGAGCAGCGCCTCCAGCAGCGCCCGGCCGATGCCGCGCCGCTGCGCGTCCCGGCGTACCGCGATGTTGTTGACCCAGCCCTCGCCCTGGCCGACGGCCAGCCCGGCGTAGCCGAGCACGGTGCCGTCGTCCTCGGTGGCGATCAGGTAGTGGTGGCCGTTGGCCAGCTCGTTCCAGAACATCGCCGCGGTCCACGCCTCCGCGCCGAACAGGTCGGCCTCGACCGGCAGCAGATCCTCGATCTGCCACCAGCGCAGCCGCTCGATCTTCATCGCTCGCTCGCGGACAGGGCCGGTTTGCGGGCGGACGGCTCGACCGCGTCGGGGCGGCGCAGGTAGAGCGGGGTCAGCGGCTCGCTCGGGACGCCCGTACGCACCCGCTGCGCGGCCAGCTCGACCAGCGCCGACGGCTCCGGGTAGAGCTGCTCGCCGGCGGGCAGGCCGAACACGTCGGCGTACTTCGCCGCGCCCTCGCCGACCGCGGCGGTCACCGCGTACTCCGCGAGCCGCGGCGCGACGTCGGCGGGCTTGTCCACGGCGGGGCCGGTCAGCGGCCTGCCGTCGGCGTACACCGCCCAGTAGACCTCGCGCCGCCGCGCGTCCGTCGCCACCAGCGCCCGGCCCGCGGTGCGCAGTCCCAGCGCGTCCAGCGTGCAGACGCCGTACGCCGGGATGTTCAGGGCCATGGTCAGCGACGCGGCCGTGACCAGGCCGACCCGCAGCCCGGTGAACGGGCCCGGCCCGACCCCGGCGATCACGGCGGCCAGGTCGCGGGGTTTGACCCCGGCCTCGGCCAGCAGCGCATCGATCTGCGGGGCGAGCAGCTCGCCGTGCGCGCGGCCGTCCACCGTCGCCCGCTGCGCCAGCACGGCGTGCCCCGACGGCCTGACCTCGGCCAGCGCGGCCGTCACCGCAGGCGTAGCCGTATCCAACACCAGCACCAACACGCCCCCCACCCTACTGTGCCCCCCACCCCACCCCGATGATCATGAACCTATGGCAAGGGTCGGCGGCGTGTCGCGGGTACAACTTCATGATCGATTTCGGTGGGGTTTGGGACCGGGCGCGGCCCTCGGGGGTCCCCGGCGTACTGCTGGGTAGGCTGGGACTCATGTGGCAGGCCGACGCTCAGTCCCAGGTCGTGGTGGACCTCGACGCGATCCGCGGCAACGTGCGCACGCTGCGGTCGAACACCACCGCCCAGGTCATGGCCGTGGTCAAGGGCGACGGGTACGGGCACGGCATGGTCCCCGCCGCCCGCGCGGCGCTGTCCGGCGGCGCGACCTGGCTCGGCGTCTGCACCCTGGACGAGGCGTTCGGGCTGCGGGACGCGGGCCTCGGCGCTCCCGTGCTGGCCTGGCTCTGGCTGCCCGGCCAGCCGGTCGCCCGCGCGATCGCCGCCGACGTGGACCTCAGCGTGGCCAGCCTGTCCCAGCTCACTGCGGTGACCGCAGGCGCCCGCGAGGCCGGACGCCCGGCCCGGATCCACCTCAAGATCGACACAGGGCTGTCCCGCAGCGGCGCGGCCGCACCCGAGTGGCCGCAGCTCGTCGAGGCCGCGGGCAAGGCCCAGGCCGACGGGTACGCCGAGGTGATCGGCGTGTGGAGCCACTTCGCGTGCGCCGACGCGCCCGGCCACGAGACCGTCGACCGCCAGCTCGCCGCCTTCACCGACGCCCTCGACACCGCCCAGCGCCTCGGCATCGAGCCGCAGGTGCGGCACCTGGCCAACTCCGCGGCCACGCTCACCCGGCCCGACACCCACTTCGACCTGGTACGCACCGGCATCGCCGTGTACGGCCTCTCCCCGCTGGACGACCCCGCGGTGCGCGCCACGCTGCGCCCCGCGATGACCGCCCGCGCCCGGGTGCTGCTGACCAAGCGCCTGCCCGCCGGGCAGGGCATCTCCTACGGGCACACCTACGTCACGCAGCGGGACTCGACCGTGGCGCTCGTGCCGCTCGGCTACGCCGACGGCGTGCCCCGGCACGCCTCCAGCACCGGCCCGATGCTGCTCAACGGCAGCCGGTACACCGTCGCCGGGCGGGTCTGCATGGACCAGTTCGTGGTCGACGTCGGCGACGCCGAGGTCAGCGAGGGCGACGAGGTGATCCTGTTCGGGCCCGGCGACCGGGGCGAACCCACCGCCGACGACTGGGCCGACGCCGTCGGCACCATCAACTACGAGATCGTGACGCGTTTCGGCAGCACCCGGGTGCCGCGGGTCTATCGCGGTGATGCCGCGTGAGCGAGCGCAGCGAGCGAACCGGACGGCTCAGTGAGTCTCACGCCGCCGACGAGCGCAGCGAGGAGAAGGCGTGAGCGACACGGCGACCGGCGACAAGGCCTCGGCCAAGGACAAACCGGCGGGCACCCGGCGCAAGGCCGGGCTGATCGGCGCCGTCATCGGTGTCGCCGCGGCCGGGGTCGCCGCAGGTGTCGCCGTCGAGCGCCTGGTAGTCAAGCGCAGCCGGCGCACCGACACCGACCCGTACGCCGACGAGCCCTTCGGCCGCCTGCCCTACGACGAGACGCTCACCGTCAGCACCGACGACGGCGTACAGCTGCACGTCGAGATCGTCGAGCCGGTGGACGGGATCGCGGTCGAGTTCGGCAAGCCCGGCCCGCCCGAGCCGACCATCATCTTCGTCCACGGGTTCTGCCTCGACCAGGGCACCTTCCACTTCCAGCGCAAGGCCCTCGACGCGCTCGGCGAGCACCGCATGGTCTTCTACGACCAGCCCGGCCACGGCCTGTCCAGCGCCCTGCACGAGGGCGAGTACGAGCTGCCCGCGCTCGGCGACGCCCTCTACGACGTCATCAAGGCCACCACCCCGGTCGGCCCGATCGTGCTCGTCGGCCACTCGATGGGCGGCATGGCCATCATGGCCTGCGCCGAGCAGCACCCCGACCTGTTCGCCGACCGGGTCGCCGGGGCCGTGCTCATCGCCACCTCGGGCGGCCAGCTCGACGGGATCAGCTACGGCAACCTGCCCGAGATCCTCAATCGCACCAGCGGGCCGCTGCTCGCCCTGCTCACCGGCGCGGCCCGGTTCACCGGCCCGATGATCGACAAGGCGCGGCAGGCCAGCACCGACCTCGCCTGGCTGCTGACCCGGCGGTACGGTTTCGGGGGCGACTCCCCCAGCCCCGCGCTGGTGTCTTTCGTGGAGCAGATGAACTCGCGCACCACCACCGAGACCGTCGCCCGCTACCTGCGCACCATCAACAGCCACGCCCGCTACCCGGCCCTGCGCGCCCTGAACCAGGTGCCCGTCATGGTCGTCGTCGGCGACGCCGACCTGATCACCCCGGTGGCCCACTCCGAGGAGATCTGCCGGCTGCTGCCGCACGCCAAGATGGTGCTGGTCCCCGACAGCGGGCACGTGGTGATGCTGGAGCACGCCGACGAGGTCAACCAGGCCCTCATCACCTTCCTGGACGAGCTGGAGCTGCTGTGATCCTCAAAACCGCCGACGACACCCGCGACTTCGGCTCCCGCCTGGCCGGCGTGCTGCGCGCCGGGGACCTGCTCGTGCTGAGCGGCCCGCTCGGGGCCGGCAAGACCGCGCTCGCCCAGGGCATCGGGCGCGGGCTGCGGGTGCTCGGCGACGTCACGTCGCCGACGTTCGTCATCGCCCGGGTGCACCGCCCCGACCGTGCCGCCGGCGGCACGGTGCCGATGGTGCATGTCGACGCGTACCGGCTGGGCAACGTCACCGACCCCCGCGCCCAGGTCGACGACCTGGACCTGGACGCCTCCGTCGAGGACTCGGTGACTCTGGTCGAGTGGGGCGAGGGCATGGTCGAACAACTCGCCGACGCATACCTCGAAGTCCGCATCGACCGCCGCGACGACGACTCCCGCGTCATCGACCTCGTCGGCCACCGCGGCGACTGGTCGGAACGCGTCACCGCCCTGTCGGAGGCCACCGCCGAGCGCGGCTGACCCCGCGGCACCTCCTAGCTGGCGGGCGGCGGCGGGTCAGGTGGGGCGGACGGGGGCGGTGCCCGTGGGGGTGCGGGTGAGGGAGGCCACGGCGGTGCGGAGGGCGGCGGCGACGTCGACGGCGGTGACCGGGCCGGATTCGGCGGCGATGCGGGCCGCGAGGCCGTGTACGTAGGCCGCGGCGACCGCCGCGCGGATCGCGGGCAGGCCCGCCGCGAGCAGTGAGCCGAGCAGGCCGGACAGCACGTCGCCGGTGCCGCCGGTGGCCAGCGCGGGGGTGCCGGTCGGGTTGACCCAGGCCTCGCCGGACGGTCCGGCCACGACGGTGCGGTCGCCCTTGAGCAGCACCACCGAGCGGGTCCACGAGGCGAGTTTCTGGGCGGCCGCGACCCGGTCCGGGCCGGGGTCCTGGCCGGCGAGCCGGGCGTACTCCCGGTCGTGCGGGGTGAGCACCGTCGGCGCGTCCCGGCTGCGCAGCTCGTTCGCCATGGAGCCGTCGACGAGCAGGGTGATCGCGTCCGCGTCGAGCAGCGCGGGCAGCGGTGCCGCCAGCACGCCCCGCACCTCGGCCGCGGCCCGCTCGTCGGTGCCCAGGCCGCTGCCGCAGACCCAGGCCTGCACGCGTCCCGCCTCGGCCAGCCGCGGCGCGGCGATGACGCTGGGATGCGCGGGCACCACGATCTCGTGCGCCGACCCGGCGTAGCGGACCAGTCCGGCCGGTCCGGCCAGCGCGCCGGACAGGGAGAGCAGGGCCGCGCCGGGGTAGCCGGCCGAGCCGGTGGCCACGCCGACGACGCCGCGGGTGTACTTGTCCGAGACCGGTCCGGGCTGCGGCCACCAGGCGGCGATGTCGGCGGTGTCCGCGACGCGCAGCGCGGGGTCGCCGAGCAGGTGCGGGACGAGGCCGATGTCGACCAGTTCAACCTGCCCGGCCAGGACCGCGGCCGGGCCGACGACGTGCGCGGGCTTGAGGCAGCCGAAGGCGACGGTGACGTCGGCGCGGATCGCGGTGCCGGGCACGTCGCCGGTGTCCACGGCGACCCCGGACGGCACGTCGACCGCGATCACCGGCGGGCGCGTGGTCAGCGCTGTGAGCTGCTCGGCGAGCGTCAGCGCGGTGCCGCGCAGCGCGCCGGTCGCGCCGATGCCGAGCAGCCCGTCGACGACCAGGTCGACCCGTTTCGGCCAGTCGGCCAGCACCCGGCCGCCCGCGCCGCGCAGCGCGGCCAGGCCCTCGGCGTGGGCCCGTGCGGGGTCGCTCAGCAGCGCCCCGACCTGGACGCCCTGCCGCGCCAGCAGCGCTCCCGCGAAGAGCGCGTCGCCGCCGTTGTCACCGGGGCCGACCAGGAGCACCACCCGGGAGGCGTACACCCCGCCGAGCCCGCGCAGGGTGACCGCGCAGCGGCGGGCGAGCCCCGCGGCCGCCCGCTGCATCAGCGTGCCCGAGGGTAGCGCCGCCATCAGCGCGGACTCGGCAGCCCGCACCTGCGCCACCCGGTAGACCGACCTCATGCGCCGAACTCCGTTCGCTCGTCTGTGCCTGAGTCTCGCGTGCCGTGCCCGCCGTCCGTGGCCGAACCCCGCTCACCGGCCCGCTTCGGCGATGACCACGGCGGAGGCGATGCCGCCGTCGTGGGACAGGGACAGGTGCCAGCGCTCGACGCCGCGCTCGGCGGCGACGGCGGCGACGGTGCCGGAGACGGTCAGCCAGGGCCGGCCGTCGGCGTCGACGACGATCTCGCAGTCGTGCCACTGCATCCCGGCCGGCGCGCCGAGCGCCTTGGCGACGGCCTCCTTGGCCGCGAACCGGGCCGCCAGCGACTCGGGTGAGCGCGGGTTGCCGCTGCGGGTGGTGCGCTCCGCCTCGGTGAACAGGCGCTCGGTCAGCATCGGGGTACGCCGCAGCGCCGCTGCGAAACGGTCGACCAGGACGACGTCGTTGCCCACCGAGACAATCACGTGTTGACCTTAAGGTCTCAGGTGTGGATCTGGTACTTCGCTCCGGCAACGTGTACGGGTCGCCGGGCGCGACCGCGGTGGCCGTGCACGGCGGTGTGATCGCCGCGGTCGGCTCCGACGCCGAGATGAAAGAGCTGATCACCGGGCGTACCAAGGTGGTGGACCTGGCCGGGCGGCTGCTGCTGCCGGGTTTCCAGGACGCGCACGTGCACCCGGTGTTCGCCGGGCTGAACCTGCTGCGCTGCGAGCTGACCGAGCAGCACGACGCGGCGGGTTACCTGGGCGAGGTGGCCAGGTATGCCCAGGCCCATCCCGACCAGGCCTGGGTCATGGGCGCGGGCTGGTCGTACGACGCCTTCGGCGGCGGTCAGCCGGACCGGGCCATGCTCGACCGGGTGGTCCCGGACCGCCCGGTCTACCTGGCCGTACGCGACGCGCACAGCGCCTGGTGCAACTCCCGCGCGCTGGCGCTGGCCGGGATCGACCGGCACACGCCGGACCCGGAGGGCGGCCGGATCGAGCGCGACACCGCCGGCGAGCCCACCGGAGTGCTGCACGAGAGCGCGATGGAGCTGGTCAGCGGCGTGGCCCCGCGGCCGGACGCGGCCGAGATCCGGCGGGCGCTGCTGCTGGCCCAGTCCCGGCTGCACGCGCTGGGTGTGACGGCCTGGCAGGACGCGATCCTGGGCGACTACGGCGGCTGGCCGGACGCGTTCGAGGCCTACCTGGCGGCGGACGCCGCGGGGCTGCTGACCGCGCGGGTACGCGGCGCGCTGTGGTGGGAGCCGTCGCGTGGCCTGGAGCAGCTCGACGAGCATCGGGCGCGCCGGGAGCGGGCGCGGACCGCGGGCGGGGCGAACTTCCGGGCCGAGACCGTCAAGATCATGCAGGACGGGGTGGCGGAGAACTTCACCGCCGCGATGATCGAGCCCTACCTGGACGGCTGCGGCTGCGCCACCGACCGCCGCGGCATCTCCCGGGTCGAGCCGGGCCACCTGACCGAGGTGGTGTCGGCGCTGGACGCGGCCGGTTTCCAGGTCCACTTCCATGCCATCGGCGACCGGGCCACCCGGGAGGTGCTGGACGCGGTGGAGCGCGTGGCCGGTTCGCCGTTGCGCCACCACGTGGCGCACGTCCAGGTCGTACACCCCGCCGACGTCCCCCGCTTCGCACGGCTCGGGCTGACCGTCACCATGCAGGCCCTGTGGGCCGCGCACGAGCCGGCGATGGACGAGCTGACCATCCCGTTCCTCGGCGCGGAGCGCGCGACCTGGCAGTACCCGTTCGGGGCGGTGCACCGCGGCGGCGGCCGGCTGGCCGCGGGCAGCGACTGGCCGGTGTCCGACCCCGACCCGATGCGCGCGATCCACGTCGCGGTGAACCGGGTCGGCTACCGGTTCGACGAGCCGCCGCTCGGCCCCGAGCAGGCGATCGACCTGGACACGGCGCTGGCGGCGTACACGGCCGGGTCGGCGTACGTGAACCACTTCGATGACGCGGGGCGGATCGCGCCCGGCCGGCGCGCCGACCTGACCGTGCTGGACCGGGACCCGTTCGCGGGGCCGCCGTCCGAGATCGGGGCGGCCCGCGCCGAACTGACCTGGGTGGCCGGCCGCCTGGTGCACAGCGGCTGACCCGCTTGTCCACAGGCTCCCTACCAGGGCGGTCACCTGTGGACAAGGGCTGTGGACAACCTGTGGGCAAGCGGGCTCCGAGTTATCCACAAGGCTGGCCGGAGGCGGCGCGGGGCGGGAAGCATCGACGGTATGGATGCCGAGAATCCTTCCGGGACAGTGCCCGAGCCGGTGCGCGTCGAGCCGGACGAGCTGATCAGACTGGGTGGCGGGCTGCAGCGGCTGGCCGACGCGGTCGCGCGCGAGGTGCCGTACGCCAACGGGCTCACCAGCGGGCCGTCGGGCTGGGCGACGAGCGGGGCGCAGGTCCGGCTGGCCCACGAGGTGGGCGCGTGCCTGGCCGGCTTCTCCGAGGACCTGGGCGTCTTCGGGCAACGGCTGTGCCTGGCCGGGGCGAGTTACGCCGACCGCGACTCGGGGCTCGCGCGCAGGATCGCCGCGGTGGGTGAGCGCCGATGACCGTCTCGTACGCGATGCTGCTCGCCGCCGATCCCGCACGCTGGGTCGACAGCGCCGTCGCCTGGCGGCGGCTGAGCCGGGCGCTGGACGACCACCACGACGAGCTGTCGTCTGGGCTCACCCGGCAGGGGCAGGTCTGGCACGGCGGCACGGCGGCCGTCGCGGCCCGCGAGTCCGGGGCGGCCCTGGTCCGGCGGCTCGGCACCGCCCCGCCCGCGCTGTTGGAGGTCGACCAGCTGCTGTGGCGGCACGCCGAGCGCATCCGGTTGCTGCAGCGGCGGCTCGCCGAGGCGCTGTCCGCGGTACGCGGCACCGCCGTGCAGGTGTCCGCGGACGGGCACGTGAGCGTCGTCGTCCCCGACATCCCGCGGGGCGGCCCACCCGGTCTGTCCGGCGGTCAGGGCAGCCTGCCGGCAGCTGCGGGCGGTGCTCGGGGCAGCGTCCCGGCCGGCACGGCCGGCGGTCAGGGCGACGTCCCTGCTGGTACGGGTGGTGGTCGGGGCAGCGTTCCGGCGGGGCTCGCCGGGTGGGCCGGGGATGCGCCGGGCCGCGCGGCGCGCCTGGTTCCGTTCGGCGTCCCGGCTCCCGGGGCGTCCGACGTGGCGCTGGCGGTGCGGGTCTCCGCCGAGATCGACGCGGTGGTGCGGGAGGCGAGGGCCGGCGACGAGGACACCGCCCGCCGCCTGACCGCGCTGGCCAAGGCGGCCGCGCAGGCGTGGTCCGGCACCCCCGTGCCGCTGCCCGCGAGCGGCACGCCGGCGGACGTCGCGCGCTGGTGGGCCGGGCTGACCGAGACCGAGCGGGCCTGGCTGGTGGCTATGCGTCCGGAGGAGCTGGGCAGGCTCGACGGGGTGCCCGCGGCGGTGCGCGACCGCGCCAACCGCGAGCTGCTCGACCGGGAGCTGGACCGGCTGCGCGACGCCGCCGCGGCCCACCCGCCGGCACCGGGCGCGCAGCAGCGGCTGACCGAGCTGACCGGCCTGGCGGCGCGGCTCGACCAGACCGACCCGCGGGCGTACCTGCTGCGGCTTGATCCGAGCGGGGACGGCCGGCTGGTGGTGGCCTTCGGCGACCCCGACGCCGGCGACCACGTGGCCACCTACGTGCCGGGTGTGGGCACCTCGCTGGACGGGTTCGCCGTCGAGGTGGACCGGGCCGCCGCGTTGCAGGCACGGGCCGCGGCGCTGGCTCCGGGGGCCACGACGGCAACGGTGATGTGGCTGGGATACGACCCGCCCGACGGGCTCGACGCGGCGAGCGAGCGCGCCGCGCTGGCCGCGCGCGGCGACCTCGGCGCGTTCCAGGCCGGGCTGGTCGCCTCGCACGAGGGCGAACCCGCGCACCTGAGCCTGATCGGCCACTCGTACGGCAGCCTCACGGTCGGGGTCGCCGAGCGGGACGGCACGGTCGCCGCCGACGAGATCGTCGCGCTGGGCAGCCCCGGCATGGGTGTGGGCAGCGCGGCCGAGCTGGCACGTCCGGGGCACGTGTGGGCGTCCACGTCCCCCAACGACATCGTGCTGAACGCGCCCTCGAAGGGCGAGCTGGCGCTGAGCGCTCTCGGCGGGCCGGCCTACATGTTCGCCGGCTCGACCGTGGACGCGGTGGTGCGCGGCAACGCCGACCTGTGGCACGGCGTCGACCCGTCGTCGGAGCAGTTCGGCGCGCGGGTGTTCCCGTCCAGCCGGGGCACGGACCCGTTCCACGCGCACGGCCTCTACTTCGACGAGCACAGCCCGGCCTTGCAGACCATGGCCGAGATCGTGACCGGCGAGTCCGGAACGGCGACCAGCCCCACGCGGTGAGGGTGCGTACGGCCACCGCCGACGCCGTGCCGTGACGGGCCGCGGCCGGCGACGGCTCGGTGCCGCCGCGGGCCGCGTTCCGGTCGCGGAGCGCCGCCCGGGGCAGCCGGGTAGCAGACGGCCCCGGCAGCCCGCCGCGAACAGCGGGCTGCCGGGGCCGTCTGGTGCGGCTACTCGACGGTGACGGACTTGGCCAGGTTGCGGGGCTGGTCGACGTCGTGGCCGCGGGCGTCGGCGATCGCCGCGGCGAGCACCTGCAGCGGCACGGTGGTCACGAACGGGGCCAGCAGCGTGGGCGTACGCGGCACCCGCACCAGCACGTCGGCGTACGGGACGACGGCCTCGTCGCCCTCCTCCGCGATGACGATGGTGTGCGCGCCACGGGCCCGCACCTCCTGGATGTTGCTGACGATCTTGTCGTGCAGCAGGCCGCGCCCGGCCGGCGAGGGCACGATGCAGACCACCGGGGTGCCGTGGCCGACGGGCGTGCCCGACACCGGGTCCTCGGACGGGCCACCGATCAGCGCGATCGGGCCGTGCTTGAGCTCGCCCGCGGCGAAGCCCTCGGCGTGCATGTACGCCAGCTCCTTGAGCTTCAGCGCGCCCTCCAGCGCCACCGGGTAGCCGACGTGGCGGCCGATGAACAGCACCGTGGTCGCCTTGGCCTCGGCCAGCTCGCGGCCCAGCTCCCGGACCGGGTCCATGCCCGCCAGCACCTTCTCGATCTTGCCGGGCATCTCCTGCAGCTGCGCGACGACCGCGGCCACCTCGTCGGCGTACTTCACGCCGCGCACCTGGGCCAGGTGCAGGCCGACCAGGAAGCAGGCGGCGAGCTGGGTCAGGAACGCCTTGGTGGAGGCGACGGCGATCTCGGGGCCACCGTGGGTGTAGAGCACGGCGTCGGACTCGCGCGGGATGGTGGAGCCGTTGGTGTTGCAGATGGCCAGCACCCGGGCCTTCTGCTCCTTGGCGTGCCGCAGCGCCATCAGCGTGTCCATGGTCTCGCCGGACTGCGAGATGACCACGACCAGCGTGGACCGGTCGAGCACCGGGTCGCGGTAGCGGAACTCGCTGGCCAGCTCGACCTCGCACGGGATGCGCGTCCAGTGCTCGATCGCGTACTTGGCGACCAGCCCGGCGTGGTACGACGTGCCGCAGGAGACGATGAAGACCTTGTCGACGTCGCGCAGGTCCTGGTCGGTGAGCCGGACCTCGTCGAGCATGATCTCGCCGGTCTCGCCGATGCGGCCGCGCAGCGTGTCGGCCACGGCCTGCGGCTGCTCGGCGATCTCCTTGAGCATGAACCAGGCGTGGCCGTCCTTCTCGGCGGCGCGGGCGTCCCAGTCCACGTGGTAGTCGCGGCCCTCGGCGGGGTTGCCGAAGAAGTCGGTGATCTCGATGGCGTCGGCGGTGATCAGCACGACCTGGTCCTGGCCCAGCTCGATCGCATCGCGGGTGTGCTCGATGAACGCGCTGACGTCGCTGGCCATGAAGTTCTCGCCGTTGCCGCGGCCCACCACCAGCGGGGAGTTGCGGCGCGCGCCGACCACCGCGCCGGGCGCCTGCGCGTCGACGGCGAGCAGGGTGAACGCGCCCTCCAGGCGGCCGCAGACCCGGCGCATCGCGTCGGCGAGCGCCTGCGGGCTGCCCGCGATGCCGGCCAGCTCGGCGGCCAGCAGGTGCGCGACGCACTCGGTGTCGGTGTCGCTGGCGAACTCGATGCCTTCGGCCTGCAATTCGGCCCGCAGCTTCGCGAAGTTCTCGATAATGCCGTTGTGGATCACCGCGATGCGGCCGTCGGCCGACAGGTGCGGGTGCGCGTTGCGATCGGTGGGACCGCCGTGGGTGGCCCAGCGGGTGTGACCGATGCCCGTGGTCCCCGCGCGCAGGTCCGTCTCGGCGGCCTCGGCCAGCATCTTCTCCAGATTCGACAGCTTGCCGGCCTTCTTGGCCAGCAGCAGCCGGCTGTCCGCCAGCACGGCGACGCCGGCGGAGTCGTAACCCCGGTATTCCAGCCGCCGCAGCCCGTCCAACACCACTCCGAGCGCCTGCTGGCCGCCCACGTATCCCACGATCCCGCACATGCCCGTTACCTTAGCGGAGTTTCGCTCACATTGCATGTTCAGAACCCGGTCAATCACGCACCGCGTTTGATTGCAACCTGGACGGACCTCGGCCTGCCCGATAAGTGACGGATTGCTGCCACCGCATGCCGCCGGTGAGCGCGCGGGGCCTACCATCCGCGGGTGAGTGAGCAGCGCGGGTCCCCCGGCCCGACGCGCCGCCTCCCCCGCCTAACGAGCGCAGCCAGGAGAAGAAGGCATGAGCTATCCCCCTCCGTACGACCCGAACCAGGCGCAGCCCCCGGCGTACAACCCGAACCAGCCCCCGCCGCCGCCGTACAACCCCAACCAGCCTCCGGCGTACAGCGCTGCGGGATACGGCTCGCCGGTGCAGCCGCCGAAGAAGAGCAAGACCGGCATGATCGTCGGCATCATCCTCGGTGTCGTGCTACTGCTGTGCGCGGTCTGCGGCGTCGGCGGCTACTACCTGGTCTACAAGGCGAACGAGGCGATCGAGGACCTGCCGAACATGATCCCGAGCGTCGGCGTGGCGACCGGCGACGCGACCGGCTCGCACTCGGTGCGCTACGCCGTCGAGGGCACCGGACAGGCGCTGATCACGTACTCGGAGGGCCCCGGCAACACGCAGACCGAGACGGTCGCCCTGCCGTGGACCAAGAACTTCACCCTGAACAGCGACTCGTTCGGCCTGTCGGTGATCGCTTTCAGCGCGCCGGGCGGCGACGGGAACGTGACCGGCTGCTCCATCTCCGTCGACGGCACCGAGCGGCAGAAGCGGGACGGCTCGGGCAGCTCGGCCACCTGCATCAGCGTGTTCGTGGCCGGCTGACACCACGGAACGAGAAAGGGCGTCCCCGCAGCCGCGGGGACGCCCTTTTCCTGTCTTGCCGGTGCTCACACCGCCGGGCTGGCCGCCCGTACGTCGGCGGCGATGTCCTCGGCGATCTTCTGCGCGATGTCCTCGCTCCCGGCCTCGACCATCACGCGGACCAGCTGCTCGGTGCCCGACGGGCGCAGCAGCACCCGCCCGGTGCCGTGCAGCTGCGCCTCGGCCGCGGCGACCGCGGCCAGGATCTCCGGCGCCCGGGCCACGGCCTTGTCGGCCACCCGCACGTTGATCAGCACCTGCGGCAGCCGGTTCACCACGGCGGCCAGCTCGGCCAGCGGCTTGCCGGTCTGCGCCACCCGGGCCAGCAGGCGCAGGCCCGTCAGCACACCGTCACCCGTGGTCGCGTGCTCGGTGAAGACGACGTGGCCGCTCTGCTCCCCGCCCAGGCTGAAGCCGCCGGCGCGCAGCTCCTCCAGCACGTACCGGTCGCCGACCTTGGTCTCGACCAGGGTGATGCCCGCCTCGCGCATGGCGATGCGCAGCCCGAGGTTGCTCATGACCGTCGCGACCAGGGTGTCGTTGGCCAGCGCGCCCTCGTCGCGCATGGCCAGCGCGAGGATCGCCATGATCTGGTCGCCGTCCACCTCGGCCCCGGACGCGTCGACCGCCAGGCACCGGTCGGCGTCGCCGTCGACCGCGATGCCCAGGTGCGCGCCGTGCTCGACCACGGCCGCCTTCAGCGGGCCCAGGTGGGTCGCGCCGCACTCGTCGTTGATGTTGAGACCGTCGGGCTCGGCGTTGATGGCGATCACCTCGGCTCCGGCCTCGCGGAACGCCTCCGGTGCCACGTCGCTGGCCGCGCCGTGCGCGCAGTCGACGACGACCTTGAGCCCGGCGAGCGGGTGGCCGGTCGCCTGCACCAGGTGCGTGGTGTAGTGCTCGGCCCCGTCCAGCAGGTCGTGCACCCGCCCGACCTGCGCCCCGGTGGGACGCGTCCAGGTCGCGCCGAGCGCGGCCTCGATGTTGTCCTCCTGCTCGTCGGTCAGCTTGTGCCCACCGGCGGCGAAGAACTTGATGCCGTTGTCCGGCATCGGGTTGTGGCTGGCGGAGATCATCACGCCGAAGTCGGCCCGCACCTCGGCGGTCAGGTATGCCACGCCGGGCGTCGGCAGCACGCCGACCCGCACCACGTTGGCCCCGGCGCTGGCCAGGCCCGCGACCACGGCCGCCTCCAGCATCTCGCCGCTGGCCCGGGGGTCGCGGCCGACCACCACCAGCGGCGGCTGCTCACGGTCAGGGTCGGGCAGGGTGTGCGCCGCGGCGACGGCCAGCGAGAGTGCGAGCTCGGGGCTGAGGTCCGCGTTGGCCAGACCGCGTACGCCGTCGGTGCCGAAAAGGCGTGCCATCCGGGTGGCCCTTTCTGTGGGGTGCGAAAGGAGGGGTTCGAGACGACCGGCCCACGGGTGGGGGGCCAAAGTCGAAAGGCCGGGCACGCCATCCCGCCGTGAAGCAGGAGCGTGCCCGGCCGATCAGAAGACAGCGATCAACGCTTGGAGTACTGCGGGGCCTTACGGGCCTTCTTGAGACCGTACTTCTTGCTCTCGGTGACGCGGGCGTCACGGGTGAGGAAGCCGGCCTTCTTCAGCGCCGGGCGGTCGTCGATGTCGAGCTCGCACAGGGCGCGCGCGATCGCCAGGCGCAGCGCGCCGGCCTGACCGCTGATGCCGCCGCCACGCAGGTTGGCGACGACGTCGAGGGTCTCGCCCTTCTCCGCGAGCACGAGCGGCTCCCGCACCGACTGCTGCGCGACCTTGCTGGGGAGGTACTTCTCCAGCTCCCGGCCGTTGCAGGTGATCTTGCCGGTGCCCGGGATCAGACGCACCCGGACGACGGCCTGCTTGCGCCGGCCAACGGTCTGGATCGGGCGGTCGCCCTTGAACTTCGGGGTGGCCGGCTTGGCAGCAACGGCGACCGAGGCCTCAGCCTCAGCCTCGACCACGGCCTGGGTCGGCACGGAAGTGTCGGTCATGGTGATTCCTTCGTCCGCGCTCACTGCGCGATCTGCTTGATCTCGAACGGCACCGGCTGCTGAGCCGCGTGCGGGTGCTCCGCGCCAGCGTAGACCTTCAGCTTCGACAGAATCTGACGGCCCAGCTTGTTGTGGGGGATCATGCCCTTGACGGCCAGCTCGATCGCCTTCTCGGGGCGCTTGGTGAGCAGCTCGTCGTAGCCCACCTGCTTCAGGCCACCGGGGAAGCCGGAGTGCCGGTAAGCGATCTTGGTCGCGCGCTTGTTGCCGGTGAGGGCAACCTTGCCGGCGTTGATGATGACCACAAAGTCGCCGGTGTCGACGTGCGGCGCGAAAGTCGGCTTGTGCTTACCGCGCAGGAGGTTGGCGGTGTGGGTGGCGAGCCGGCCCAGCACGACGTCAGAAGCGTCGATAACGTGCCACTGACGCTCGATCTCACCCGGCTTCGGGCTGTACGTACGCACAGGTCTACCTTGTCTCGTCGTAGGTCTGTGTGACCGCGGGCGAACCTGCCCACGACCAACGGATTCTGCGATGCCGGCCGGTCGCAAACGGACCGGCGCGCGAACGACAAGCCTACCTGAGCATCAGGACTACCGGCTCGGCGCCACCTCTCGCACAACAGCCGCTAACGATACCCGGTGCCTCCCGGCGAGGTCAAAACGGCCTGCTTACCCTGTGGTATGCCGTTCGATGTCCGGTTTCCCCACGCCAGCTCACAGCGATCGAGGCCGCGCGGTGCGGCAGGGTTCACACCACGGGTACGAGCATCGGAACATCATCGCAATCACATGTTCGTAATTTGCTGGTCATGACCGCCATCGCGCCTGCGCCGCCGGCATCGAAGCCCGCCGCGATCAGCAACTGGGACCCCGAGGACCCGCAGTTCTGGGCCTCCACCGGCCGCCGAGTCGCCCGGCGGAACCTGGTCTTCTCCATCTTCGCCGAGCACCTGGGCTTCTCCGTGTGGACGCTCTGGAGCGTCGTGGTGGTGGCGATGCCGGCCACCGCCTTCCCGTTCACCGTCGACCAGAAGTTCTGGCTGGTCGCGCTGCCGAACCTGATCGGGGCGCTGATGCGCATCCCGTACACCTTCGCGGTGACCCGGTTCGGCGGGCGCACCTGGACCATGATCAGCGCACTGCTGCTGCTGATCCCGATCACGGGCATGGTGTTCGCGGTCACGGCCAAGCCGCCGTACTGGGCGGTGCTGCTCATCGCCGCGACGGCCGGCCTCGGCGGCGGCAACTTCGCCTCCTCCATGACCAACATCTCCTTCTTCTACCCGGAGAAGGAGAAGGGCGTCGCGCTCGGCCTCAACGCCGCCGGCGGCAACCTCGGCATCAGCGTGATGCAGCTGGTGGTGCCGATCGCCCTGTCGTTCGGCCTGGTGTACGGCGGGCTGATGTGGCTGCCGCTGGTGCTGGCCGCCGCGCTCTGCGCCCGCCTGTTCATGAACAACCTCGAAGTGGCGAAGTCGCCGCTGAAGGCCCAGTTCGCCACGGTCAAGCGGGCGCACACCTGGATCATGTCCTTCCTCTACATCGGCACCTTCGGCTCGTTCCTGGGCTACTCGGCCGCCTTCCCGCTCGTGCTCAAGCTGCAGTTCCCGCAGGCCCCGACCGCCCACCTGGGTGCGGCGACGATCACCCTGGCCTTCACCGGCCCGCTGGTCGGCTCGCTGGCCCGCCCGTTCGGCGGCTGGCTGTCGGACAAGGTCGGCGGGGCCAGGGTCACCGCGGCCTGCTTCGTGATCATGGGCATCGGCTCGTACGGCGTGATCGCGGCGGTGCAGGCGAAGAGCATGGCCGGCTTCCTCGGCGCGTTCCTGCTGCTGTTCACGGCGGCCGGCGCGGGCAACGGGTCGACGTACCGCATGATCCCGGCGATCTTCGCGGCCACATCGAAGGACCTGGTCACCGCGAAGCGGGAGTCGGCGGCCACGCTGGGCATCGCCGGCGCGGTCGGCGCGCTGGGCGGCTTCTACCTGCCCAGGGCCATCAGCGACTCGATCAACGCCACCGGCGGCATCGGCACCGCCTTCGGCTGGTTCGCCGTGATGTACGGCACCTGCCTGGCCGTCACCTGGTGGTGCTACCTGCGCCGCCGCGTCCTGGTCACCCAGGCCCCCAGCCTTGCCCACGCGGGCGTCTGACCTTCGGTCCCTTCCCGCCCCGACCCCGGCCGCCTCCGGGGTCGGGGCATTTTCTCGCCGCCTTACGAACAGACTTTCCATCTGTCAGACTTTTGGAATGAGCGATGCCCAGCACGACTCCGACGCCGAGCACCGCGTGCCGGGCACCCGCGCCGACCGGCGCGCCGCCCGTGCACGCGCCCTCACGGCGGTCGTGCGCGCCAAGGGCGGCGTGACCATTCCCCAGGCGGTGCGCGACCAGTTGCGGCTGGAAGAAGGCGACCAGGTGATCGTCTCCGTCCGCGACGGCAGCATCGTGCTCACCCCGGCCGCTCTCGTGCCCCGCGACCAGGAGTGGTTTCACTCCCCGCAGTGGCAGGCGCGCGAAGCCGAGGCCGACGCCGACCTCGTGGCCGGCCGGTACACCCGATTCGACAGTGACGAAGAGTTCCTGGCCTCTCTGGACGACGCCTGATGCCGATCCACGACCAGCTGACCTGGGCACCCGACGGACGGGCAACCTTCCAGTACGGCCCGGAGCTGCCCGGACGTCCCGGCCCGCACATCATCTGGCGACGTATCGGCTCGCACGACGTCTTCGGCCGGCCGTGACGGCCTCGATCACCCGGCTTGCCCGGCACCTGGCCGTATCTTGCGCGTGGATACACCCATCTGCCTGGCAAATCCGCTGATCAAGGCGGCTTCGGGCTGTCGGGTACGCCACAGCGTTGCTGCTTGCGAAATAGTTGAAGTTTCACCAAAGTTGGTGACAGGTGGCTGACCCAGCCAGACCGACTTCGGAGGAAAGACAATGTCGCTCGTTCTCGACAACCACGCGCAGGACCTGCTGTTCCGCAGCGCACGCACCGCCAACACCTTCACCGACGAGCCGGTGACCGACGAGCAGGTGCGGGCGATCTACGACCTGGTCAAGTACGCGCCGACCTCGCTCAACATGCAGCCGCTGCGGGTGGTGCTGGTGCGGTCCGAGCAGGCCCGCGAGCGCCTGGTCGAGCAGATGGCCGACGGCAACAAGGCGAAGACCGGCAAGGCCCCGCTGGTGGCGATCCTGGCCGCCGACACGAACTTCCACGACCGGCTGCCCGACCTGTTCCCGCACGCCCCCGGCATCCGCGACTGGTTCACCGGCGACGACGCCGCCCGCGCCAACACGGCGCAGTTCAACGCCGCGCTGCAGGTGGGCTACTTCATCCTGGGCGTGCGCGCGGCCGGCCTGGCCGCCGGCCCGATGACCGGCTTCGACGCGACCGGCATCGAGAAGGAGTTCTTCGGCGAGGGCGACCACAAGGTGCTGGCCGTGGTGAACATCGGCAAGCCGGGCGAGGGCGCCTGGTTCGACCGCAACCCCCGGCTCGCGTACGACGATGTCGTAAAGACGGCCTGATAGAGACGATGAGGGGTGGGGGCCGGTGTCCCCACCCCTCTAGGGTGTGATGCATGGTGACCATCGCGACGCAGACGGAAGAGGTCTCCTGGCTCAACGACCAGGAGCAGGAGGCGTGGCGCAGTTTCATCTTCACCGCGAAGCTCGTGCTGGCCGAGCTGGAGCGGGGGATGGCCCAGCACGACCTCTCCGGGACCGACTACGGGGTGCTGGTGAGCCTCTCCGAGGCGCCCGACCGGCGCCTGCGCATGTCGGAGCTGGCCCAGACGATGCTGCTGGAGAAGAGCCGGCTGTCACACCAGATCACCCGGATGGAGCGCGCCGGACTGGTGCGCCGGCAGAGCTGCCCGTCCGATCGGCGGGGGCAGTTCGCCGTGCTCACCGACGAGGGGTGGGAGACGATCCGGCGGGTCGCGCCGCATCACGTAGAGCTGGTGCGCTCGATCTTCATCGACCGGCTGACCCCGCAGCAGCTGGTGCAGCTGACCGAGCTGTTCACTCCGCTGCACACCTCGATGCGGGCGCAGTGCCCCAAGGAAGACGGCGACTGCTAGAGATCCTGGATGATGCGCAAGGCCCGGCCGACCTTGCGCATCGTGTCGGTGTCGACGACGTCCACCATGTCGGTGAACCACTTCTTCATGGGTGACGACACCCGGTCGGGCATGATGATCAGCTCGCCCATCGGCACCGCCAGCGGCGAGTCGCGGAGCTCGTCCTCCTCGACGACCTCCGCGACGATGACGATCGGCACGTCGGTGCTGTTGTACACGTCCGAGCTGATGACCAGGCCGAGCCTTTCCCGGGCCCCGTCGATACGCCAGATCTCGCCTCTACGCAGCACGCCGCCCCCGTCCTGACAGTTCCAGGCGTACCAATTCGACTTCGCGCTCATCGTCCAGCGCGTTCTTCTCCAGCCGGTCGACACCGGCCCGGCGCACCACGTCCGCGTGCGCGGTGAACAACTCCCTGAGGGCCTTCTCCCGCGCGGCCTGATCCATCCAGGCCGACAGCGACAGCCCGTCGCGCTCGGCGTAGCGGCGCGCTTCCTCAATCGTCTCGTCCGTGAAGGACAGCGTCACTTTGGCAGTCATGCCGATTAGATTACGCCCGGTGTGACCACGAGTCATCCTGTTCTTCATGCCAGATCCGTGAGTGAAAATAGCCCATTCTGAGCCCTTTTACGCACTGTGACGTCATCGTAACCGTAAGCGCCCGGATGGGATAATCAACCATTCGGACGATCATCGTCATCACTGGACGGCTGACCCCGAAAAACGCCCTCTCCGGCGGACCCTTCGGCCGGACCGGCGTCACCAACAGCGGTTTCGCGCAGGACGTGCGCCGCTCTTAGCAGGTTGGAAACACAAGGGACGTCGCGTCGAAACTCCGGGACCGCAGGATTCGCACATGACGCCATCGGCCCCACCCGCCACCCGAGTCACCGCGCTGCCGGTGCTCGGGTCCGCGCGTGAGGTCGCCACGCACTGCCCCTATTGCGCGTTGCAGTGCGGGATGACGCTGCGCGAGACGCCGGAGGGGCGGGTCGAGGTCGCCGCACGCGACTTCCCCACCAACCGCGGCGGGCTCTGCCAGAAGGGCTGGACGTCGGCCGAGCTGCTGGACCACCCCGAACGGCTGACCACCCCGCTGATCAAGGGGCAGCCCGCGACCTGGGACGAGGCGTACGACTTCATCGTCGACGGCATCCGCCGGGTGCAGGACGAGCACGGCCGCGACGCGGTCGCGGTGTTCGGCGGCGGCGGGCTCACCAACGAGAAGGCGTACGCGCTGGGCAAGTTCGCCCGGGTGGCGCTGCGCACCGCCAACATCGACTACAACGGCCGCTTCTGCATGAGCTCCGCGGCGGCCGCCGGCAACCGCGCGTTCGGCATCGACCGCGGGCTGCCGTTCCCGATGGCGGACATCGCCGAGGCCGACACCCTGCTGCTGATCGGCGCGAACGTCGCCGAGACCATGCCGCCCTTCGCGCGCTACCTCACCGAGCAGCGCCAGCGCGGCGGCACCCAGATCGTGGTGGACCCCCGGGCCACCCCGACCGCGCGCGCCGCCACCCTGCACCTGCAGCCCACCCCCGGCACCGACCTGGCTCTCGCGCTGGGCCTGCTGCACATCGTGGTCGCCGAGGGCCTGGCCGACCAGGCGTACCTGGCCGAGCGCACCACCGGATGGGACGCGGTCCGCCAGACCGTCGCGGGTTACTGGCCTGCCCGGGTGGAGCTGCTCACCGGGGTGCCCGTCGCCGACCTGGAGGCCACCGCGCGGGCGCTGGCGGGCGCCGACCGCGCCATCATCCTGACCGCGCGCGGCGCCGAGCAGCACGCCAAGGGCGTGGACACGGTCACCGCGTTCATCAACCTCGCGCTGGCCCTCGGGCTGCCCGGCCGGCCCGGCTCCGGGTACGGCTGCCTCACCGGGCAGGGCAACGGCCAGGGCGGGCGCGAGCACGGTCAGAAAGCCGACCAGCTGCCCGGCTACCGGAAGATCGACGACCCGGCCGCGCGGGCGCACGTCGCCGGCGTGTGGGGCGTCGACCCGGACAGCCTGCCCGGTCCCGGCCTGTCCGCGTACGAGCTGCTCGACGCGCTCGGGCAGCCCGGCGGGCCGAAGGCGATGCTGGTGTTCGGCTCCAACCCGGTGGTGTCCGCCCCCCGCGCGGCCCGGATCACCGAACGACTCCGGTCGCTGGATCTGTTAATTGTCTGTGACTTCGTGCTCAGCGAGACCGCGGCCATCGCCGATGTGGTGCTTCCCGTGGCACAGTGGGCCGAGGAAGACGGCACCATGACCAATTTGGAGGGCCGGGTGCTGCGGCGCCGCGCCCTCCGCAAGCCACCGCCAGGGACAGGGACGGATCTGGCGGTGATGGCCGAGCTGGCCTCCCGGCTCGGCCGAACCGGGGACGGTCGCTCCGTCGCCGGAGGCGAGCAGCCCGGCGGGTTCTCCGCCGAGCCGCGCGCCGTCTTCGAAGAGCTGCGGCGGGCCACCGCCGGTGGGGTGGCCGATTACGCAGGCGTCACGTGGGAGCGGGTGGACGCCGAGAACGGCGTTTTCTGGCCCTGCCCCGCGGCGGACCGGGCAGGCACGCCGCGGCTCTTCGAAGAAGGCTTCCCGACCCCGGACGGTCGCGCCCGCATGGTGGCGGTGGAGCACCGGCCGGTGGCCGAGGAGATCGACGCCGAGTACCCGCTCTACCTCACCACGGGGCGGGTGCTGGCGCAGTACCAGTCCGGCGCGCAGACCCGCCGCATCGCGGCGCTGCCCGGCGGGCCTTTCGTCGAGCTGCACCCGGATCTGGCCGAGCGGCTCGGCATCGACGACGGCGACACGGTACGGGTGGTCAGCCGCCGCGGCGAGATGATCGCGCCCGCCCGGGTCGTCACCACGATCCGACCCGACACCCTCTTCGCGCCCTTCCACTACTCCGGCATGGGCCGGGCCAACTCGCTCACCGGTGACGCGTTGGACCCGATCTCACGGATGCCGGAGTTCAAGGTCTGTGCCGTACGAATCGAGCCGGTGACACCATGAACCCTGGCACCACCGCGCGGCATGGCTCGGCCATGCCGCCCGCCGACCGACCCCGCACCTCCCCCAACCACGTGATCGTCATCGGGTACGGCATGGCCGGCGCCCGGCTGGCGACGGAGCTGTCCGCCGCGTCCGGCGTCGAGGTGACCGTGCTCGGCGCCGAGCCGCACCGGGCGTACAACCGCATCCTGCTGTCCAGCGTGCTGGCCGGCAAGCACGGCGAAATTGACATCACGCTGACCGAGGCCGCCGGGCACGGGGTGAAGACCCGCACGGGAGTCACCGTCACCGGCATCGACCGCGCCGCCCGCACCGTCACCCTCGACGACGGCGAGCAGCTCGGCTACGACCACCTGGTGCTGGCCACCGGGTCGCAGGCGATCGTGCCGCCGATCCCGGGCCTGGAGCAGCCGCACCCGCGCGTGGCCACGTTCCGGACGCTGGCGGACTGCCGCCGCATCCTCGACGCCGCGCAGGGCGCGCGCACCGCGCTCGTGCTCGGCGGCGGGCTGCTCGGCCTGGAGGCCGCGCGCGGGCTGGCCGGCCGCGGCCTGGCGGTCGAGGTGGTGCACGGCGTGGGCCACCTGATGGAGCGCCAGCTCGACCCGGGAGCCAGCGCGGTGCTGGTGCGCACGCTCGCCGAGCACGGCGTCGCCGTGCACCTGGCGTCGTCGGCGACCGGGGTGAGCGCCGACGACAACGGCGTGACGCTGCGGCTGAACGACCGCAACCTGCGCGCCGACCTGCTCGTGGTGGCCTGCGGGGTACGCGCCGAGACCGGCCTGGCCCGCGCGGCGGGGTTGCGCGTGGAGCGCGGCGTCGTCATCGACCAGCGCCTGGCCACCTCCGACCGGCGCATCTCGGCCATCGGCGACTGCGCGCAGTTCGGCGAGGTCGTCGGCGGGCTGGTCGCGCCCGCCTGGGAGCAGGCCAAGGTGCTGGCCGCCCGGCTCACCGGAGCCGACCCCGACGCGGTGTACGTGCCGAGTTCGCCGGTCACCCGGCTCAAGGCCTCCGGCATCGACCTGGCCGCGATGGGCAGCCTGCAACCGGACGCCGCCTGCGAGGACGTCAGCTTCGCCGACCCGGCCCGGGGCACGTACGCCCGCCTGGTCATCCGCGACGACCGGCTGACCGGCGCGGTGATGCTGGGCGACAACCCCAGCGTCGGCCAGGTCATCCAGCTCTTCGACCGCAAGGGCGTGGTGCCGCGCGACCGGCGCGCGCTGCTGCTCGGCCGGTCCCTGGGCGGCGTGGAGGCGCCGGTCGCCACGACCACGCCCGCGCTCATGCCCGACAACGCCACCGTGTGCCAGTGCAACACGGTCACCAAGGGCGCGCTGGTGCGCTGCTGGCGCTCCGGCGCCCGCTCGCTCGACGACGTCGTCGCCCGTACTCGCGCCACCACCGGCTGCGGCAGCTGCAAGGACGCGGTTGACGGCATCGTCGGGTGGCTGTCCACCTCAGACAGTGTGGGGGTGTCCTGATCATGAGCGAACGCAGTGAGCTCATCATGCGGCTCGAGGAACATGACGGAGCCGAGCGCAGCGAGGTGACGGCATGAGCGAAAAGAAGAGGCTGGTCGTCGCCGGGTACGGCATGGTGGCGCAGCGGTTCCTGGAGGCGTTCGCGGAGCGGGAGGCGCCCGGCTGGTCGGTGACCGTGCTGGCCGAGGAGGACCGTCCGGCGTACGACCGGGTGCGCCTGTCGGCCTGGTTCGACGACTACGACGCCGGGGCGCTGCACATGGGCGGCGCGCCCGACGGGGTCACGGTGCGGCTGAAGGAGGCCGTCACCGGGATCGACCGGGAGCGCAAGGTCGTGCACAGCCCGTCCGGCGAGACGCCGTACGACGCGCTGGTGCTGGCCACCGGCTCGCGGGCGTTCGTCCCCCCGATCGCGGGCAGCGACCTGCCCGGTGTGTTCGTCTACCGCACCCTGGACGACCTGGCCGCGCTGAAGGACTGGGCGACCGCGGACGGCCGCAAGGTCGGTGCGGTGCTCGGCGGTGGCCTGCTCGGCCTGGAGGCCGCGAACGCGCTGAAGCTGCTCGGCATCACCACGCACGTCGTCGAGTTCGCGCCGCGGCTGATGCCGCTGCAGGTGGACGAGGGCGGCGGCGCGGTGCTCAAGCGGCACATCGAGGCGCTGGACGTCACCGTGCACACCGGGCGCGGCTGCGCGGGCCTGGAGGGCGACGCGGACGGCGTACGCCGGATGCTGTTCAACGACGGCGGCTCGCTCGACGTCGACGTGGTCGTCGTCGCGGCGGGCATCCGGCCGCGCGACGAGCTGGCCGAGCCGTCCGGCCTGGCCCGCGGCCCGCGCGGCGGCTTCACGGTCGACGCGGCCTGCGCGACGGCCGATCCGGCGGTGTGGGCGATCGGCGAGTGCGCGGCCCTGTCCCTCGACGAGGCCGGCGGGGTCTGCTACGGCCTGGTCGCGCCCGGGTACGCGATGGCCGAGGTGGTCGCCGACCGGCTGACCGGCGGCGAGGCGACGATGGCCCGCCCCGACACCTCCACCAAGCTCAAGCTGCTCGGCGTGGACGTGGCCAGCTTCGGCGCCCCGTTCGCCGACGGTCTCGACGTGGTCGTCACCGACCAGGTCACCGGCGTGTACGCGAAGCTGCTGCTCACCGACGACGCGAAGACCCTGCTCGGCGGCATCCTGGTCGGCGACGCCAGCGCGTACCCGACGCTGCGGGCCTCGCTCGGCGGGCCGCTGCCCGCACCGCCGCTGGCGCTGCTCGCCCCGGCCGGTGACGGTTCCGTGAAGGCGGAGCTGCCCGGCACCGCACAGGTGTGCTCCTGCCACGCGGTGACCAAGGACCACGTCACGGACGCCATCGCCGGCGGCTGCACCGACGTGCCGGGCCTGAAGGCGTGCACCAAGGCGGGCACCGGCTGCGGCTCCTGCATCCCGCTGCTCAAGCAGCTGCTGGCCGCGGGCGGGGTGGTCCAGTCCAAGGCGCTGTGCGAGCACTTCACGTACTCACGCCAGGAGCTGTTCGACATCATCCGGGTGCGCGGCATCCGCTCGTTCAGCGAGCTGGTCACCGCGCACGGCACCGGCCGGGGCTGCGACATCTGCAAACCGGCGATCGCGTCGATCCTGGCCGTGACCAACAGCGGGTACATCCTCGACGGCGAGGAAGCCGCGCTGCAGGACACCAACGACCACTTCCTCGCCAACATCCAGCGCGACGGCACGTACTCGGTGGTGCCGCGCATCCCCGGCGGTGAGATCACCCCGGAGAAGCTGATCGTGATCGGCGAGGTGGCCCGCGACTTCGGGCTCTACACGAAGATCACGGGTGGCCAGCGCATCGACCTGTTCGGCGCGCGGGTGGAGCAGCTGCCGCAGATCTGGCACCGGCTGGTGGACGCGGGCTTCGAGTCCGGGCACGCGTACGGCAAGGCGCTGCGCACGGTGAAGAGCTGCGTCGGCGAAACCTGGTGCCGGTACGGCGTGCAGGACTCGGTCGGCCTGGCCATCGAGCTGGAGCTGCGCTACCGGGGCCTGCGCGCCCCGCACAAGCTCAAGTCGGCGGTGAGCGGCTGCGCCCGCGAGTGCGCCGAGGCCCGCAGCAAGGACTTCGGCATCATCGCCACGGAGAAGGGCTGGAACCTCTACGTCGCCGGCAACGGCGGCTTCCGGCCCCGGCACGCGGACCTGTTCCTCACCGACGTCAGCACCGAGGAGCTGATCCGCACCATCGACCGGTTCCTCATGTACTACATCCGCACCGCCGACCGGCTGCAGCGCACCGCCGCCTGGCTGGAGGCGATGGAGGGCGGTCTCGACCACCTGCGTGCCGTCATCGTCGACGACGCGCTGGGACTGTGCGAGGAGCTCGACGCGCAGATGGCCCGCCACGTCGGGTCGTACGCCGACGAGTGGCAGGCCACGCTGCAGGACCCGCAGCGCCTCGCACGTTTCGTCTCGTTCGTCAACGCGCCGGGCACGCCCGACCCCGACATCAGCTTCGAGGTCGAGCGCGGGCAGAAGATCCCTGCCCGGGGTCCGGTGCCGGTAACCCTGGGAGGTGCCCGATGACCACGGCGACCCTGACCATCACCTGGACGGCGATCTGCTCGTACAGCCGGCTGGAGGCAGAACGCGGCGTGGCCGCGCTCGTCGACGGCGTGCAGATCGCGATCTTCCGGACCTACTCCGGCGAGCTGTTCGCCATCGGCAACCGCGACCCGATCGCGGGCGCGCAGGTGATGTCCCGCGGCATCGTCGGCACCCGCGGGGACACCCCGACCGTCGCGTCCCCGCTGCACAAGCAGGTCTACGACCTGCGTACCGGCGAGTGCCTGGACGTGGCCGGGGTGGCCGTGCCGACGTACCCCATCCGCCGCAACGGCGACGCGGTCGAAGTGGCTGTGGATAAACCATGACCGAGCGCAGCGAGGTCAACAGCAGGCTCAGCCGGCATGACGCGGCGGAGCGAAGCTCGGCCGTGTCATGACGGAATTGGCGGGGTTCACGGTCGGGGTCACCGCCGACCGGCGGCGCGACGAGCTCGCCGCGCTGCTGGAGCGGCGCGGCGCGCGGGTCGTCATCGCCCCCGCGCTGCGCATCGTGCCGCTGCACGACGACTCCCAGCTGCGCGAGGCCACCCGGCGCTGCCTGGACACACCGCCCGACATCGTGGTCGCCAACACGGGCATCGGCATGCGCGGCTGGCTGGAGGCCGCCGAGGGCTGGGGCCTGGCCGACCCGCTGCGTTCGGTGCTAGCCGAGGCGTACATCGTGGCCCGCGGCCCGAAGGCCCGCGGCGCGGTGCGCGCCGCGGGCCTGCACGACCAGTGGTCGCCGGACTCCGAGAGCTGCGACGAGTGCCTGGCCCACCTGCTCAAGCGGGGCGTGGGCGGGCAGACGGTGGCGGTGCAGCTGCACGGCGACCAGCAGCCGGAGTTCTGCGCGTCGCTGCGGGCGGCCGGCGCCGAGGTCATCGAGGTGCCCGTGTACCGCTGGGCGCCGCCGCTGGACTCGGCCCCGCTGCACCGGCTCGTCGACCTCGTGTCCAACCGGCTGGTCGACGCCATCACGTTCACCTCCGCCCCGGCCGTCGGCGCGCTGCTGGCGGCCGCCGGGCCGGGCGGGGACGCGGTGCTGGAGGCGCTGCGCGCCGACGTGATCGCCGCGTGCGTCGGGCCGGTGACGGCCGCCCCGCTGATCAGGCAGGGCATCCCGGTCATCGCGCCGGCCCGGGCCCGGCTCGGCGCGCTGGTCCGCGCGATCGCCGACGAGCTGCCCCGGCGGGCGGTCACCATCCGGGTCGCCGAGCACGAGCTGACCCTGCGCGGGCACGCCGCCATGGTCGACGGCGAGCTGCGGCCGCTGGCCCCGGCCCCGATGGCGGTGCTGCGCGCGCTGGCCGCCATGCCGGGCAAGGTGCGCTCGCGGGCCTCGCTGCTGCCCGCGCTGCCGCGCGGCGCCGACGAGCATGCCGTCGAGATGGCCGTGGCCCGGCTGCGTGCCGGTCTGGGGGATCCCGCGTTCGTCCAGACGGTGGTCAAAAGGGGCTACCGGCTGCCGGTGGACTGAAACCGCCAACGGACGTATGGTCCCCGCGTGATGCGTTTCTGGGGCAGGCTGCTGGCAGCGGCGTTCGGCATGGCGGCGCTGGTCGGGGCAGCCCAGTTCGGCGTCGTTTATGGACTCGACGTGCTGCGCCTGGACCGCGAGTTCGTCGCGGGCACCGACAACGACTGGAACCTGCAGCTCACCTGGGTGGTGTGGTTCACCATCGTGGCGGTGGCCGGCGGGGCGACCTTCGCGGCCGGGCTGGCCCAGCGCGACCGCCGCCGCATCGGCGCGGCGGTGCGCATCGGCACCGCCGTGGCCGCGGCGCTGGGCGCGGCGGCGGCCGCCTTCCCGCTGACGTTGCAGCCCGCGCAGTACGCCCGGCTCAGCGCGGCGTTCGACCCGGGACTGACCGCCGCGATCGCGGTGTCCGCCGGAGTCGTCGCGGGCCTGTTCACGGCGCTGCTGGCGGTCGGCCGGACACCGCTGTCGGCCAACCTGTGGACCTGCACCGGCGCGGTCTGGCTGCTGGCCATCCTGTCCTACCTGGACAGCACCGAGTTCAGCCGCAACCGCGACGCGATGGGCGAGTACTACGACCCGACGCGGCTGGGCGTGCTCGACGTCAGCAACCTGGAACCGGTCCCCCGGGCGTCGTTCTCGCTGCCGGTGATCGCGCTCCTGGTCGGACTGACCTGCGGCCTGGTCGCCCGGCATGCCGGCCGGTCGCGGCTGCTGATCGCGCTGTCCGGGGCGATCGGGCCGCTGACGGTCGCGATGGCGTACGTCATCGGCGGCCCCGGCATCTCCCGCGCCCTGACCGACCAGGCCGACGCCTACCTCGGCGCGATGATCGCCGTCGTCGTAGGCCTCATCGCCTCCTCCATCATCGCCCTGGCCCCCCGCCGCCCCGGCGTCCTCTGACGGTTGATCATCCGATTTGCCTGGCACATGGTCGTATCCGGTCGCAAGATACGCACAGGTGCCAGGCAAATCGAACGATCATCGGGCGGTCAGGCCAGGGGGAGATAGACCTGGCCGCCGGAGGCGACGAATTCGGCGGACTTGTCCGCCATGCCCTTGGCGGCGTACTCCTTCAGTTCCTGGCTGATGCGCATGGAGCAGAACTTCGGGCCGCACATGGAACAGAAGTGCGCGGTCTTCGCGGCGGGCGCGGGCAGCGTCTCGTCGTGATAGGAGCGGGCCGTCTCCGGGTCCAGGGACAGGTTGAACTGGTCCTCCCAGCGGAACTCGAAACGCGCCTTGGACAGCGCGTCGTCCCACGCCTGCGCGCCGGGGTGCCCCTTGGCCAGGTCGGCGGCGTGCGCCGCGATCTTGTACGCGATCACGCCGGCCTTCACGTCGTTGCGGTCCGGCAGCCCGAGGTGCTCCTTCGGCGTGACGTAGCAGAGCATCGCGGTGCCGTACATGGCGATCATCGCGGCGCCGATGGCGCTGGTGATGTGGTCGTAGGCCGGGGCGATGTCGGTGGTCAGCGGGCCGAGCGTGTAGAAGGGCGCCTCGTGGCACACCTCCTGCTGCAGGTCCACGTTCTCCTTGATCTTGTGCATGGGCACGTGCCCCGGCCCCTCGACCATCACCTGCACGTCGTGCCGCCAGGCGATCTCGGTCAGTTCACCGAGGGTGCGCAGCTCGCCGAACTGCGCCTCGTCGTTCGCGTCGGCGATCGAGCCGGGCCGCAGCCCGTCGCCGAGCGAGAAGGTGATGTCGTACTTCGCGAAGATCTCGCAGAGCTCCTCGAAGTTGGTGTAGAGGAAGTTCTCCCGGTGCTTGGCCAGGCACCAGGCCGCCATGATGGAGCCGCCGCGCGACACGATGCCGGTGACCCGGTCGGCGGCCAGCGGCACGTAGCGCAGCAACACGCCCGCGTGCACGGTCATGTAGTCCACGCCCTGCTCGGCCTGCTCGATGATGGTCTCGCGGTAGATCTCCCAGGTCAGCTTGAGCGGATCGCCCTTGACCTTCTCCAGCGCCTGGTAGATCGGCACGGTGCCGATCGGCACCGCCGAGTTGCGCATGATCGCTTCCCGGGTCTCGTGGATGCGCGGGCCGGTGGACAGGTCCATCACGGTGTCCGCGCCCCATCGGGTGGCCCAGGTCAGCTTCTCCACCTCCTCCGCCACGTCGGAGGTGACCGCGGAGGTGCCGATGTTGGCGTTGACCTTCACCAGGAAGGCCTTACCGATGATCATCGGCTCGATCTCGGGGTGGTTGACGTTCGCGGGCAGCACGGCCCGGCCCGCCGCGATCTCGTCGCGCATCAGCTCGGGGGTGACGCCCTCGCGCAGGGCCACGTACTCCATCTCCGGCGTGATGATCCCGGCGCGGGCGCAGCCGAGCTGGGTCACCGGCGCGCCGTGGAGCTTTCGGTCAGTCACCCAGTCCACCCGCGGCAGGTTGTCGAAGACCCCTGGGCCGGACGTGTCGTACAGCCGGACCGGGGTGCTGCCGTCGGTAAGGTCGACCTCGGCGAACGGCACCTGGATGTCGGGGCGGGACCCCGGTACGTAGACCTTGCGCCTCATGCTGCCTCCTTGTGCTACAGGCGTGGGAAATGGTTCAGCGGACCGGCTCCGCTGCCGAGCCGCCAGTCCTGCGCCGCCAGCAGCGCCGAGCGGACGTAGCGGTTCGCGTAGGCGATCGAGTCGTCGACCGGGTAGCCGTGCGCCAGCCGGGCCGCGATCGCCGCCGAGAAGGTGCAGCCCGTGCCGTGGTCGTTCGGCGTCTCCACGCGGGGCGAGCGCAGGAAACGCGCCCCGTTGGCGGTCCACACCGCGTCCACGACCTCCGCGCCGCCCAGGTCGCCGCCGGTGACCACGACGCACGTCGGGCCGTGCGAGGCCAGCTGCGCCGCCGCGCCGGCCATGTCCGCGGGGGTGCTGACCGGCCAGCCGAGCAGGGCCGACGCCTCGTCGATGTTGGGGGTCACCACCGTCGCGTACGGCAGCAGCCGCTCGATCGCGCTGACGACGCCGAGCCGCCGCCCCGTCGACGCGGTCAGCACCGGGTCCAGCACCAGCTTCGGCAGCTCGCCGTTGCGCGCGCGGGCCCGGATGGTCGCCGCGATCTCCCCGCTGGCCACCATGCCGACCTTCACCGCGGCCACCGGCATGTCGTCGAGGACCGCGCCGAGCTGCGCGGCGACCACGGTGGCCGGCATCGGGTGCACGTCCGTGATGACTTTGGTGTTCTGCGAGGTCACCGCCGTGATGACGCTCGCGCCGTAGCAGTCCAGCGCGGCGAAGGTCTTCAGGTCCGCCTGGATGCCCGCACCGCCGCTGCTGTCCGAGCCGGCGATGGTGAGAGCCAGAAAGGGGGTGGTGTGTCCGCTCATGCCGCCTCCTCACCACGCTCGGCCGCGGCATCGCCGAGGCTGCTGATTCGCTCACTGCGTTCGCTCATGCCAGCACTCTCCCGCTGTCGCGGGATGATCCGTCGCACACGCCGTCCCAAGCGGCACGCAGCCGCGCGTACGCCTGCGCGGGGTCGGCCGCCCGCATCAGCGCGCCCATCACCGCGACCCCGGCGACCCCGGCGTCGTGGCAGGCCGCGGCCTGTTCGGGGGTCTCGACTCCGCCCAGGGCCAGCACCGCACGGCCCGCGCGGGCGGCCAGGCGGCGCAGCCCGGCGGGTTCGAGCGGCGGGCCGTAGCCCGGCTTGCTGAGGCTGGGGAACACCGGTGACAGCGTCACGTAGTCCTCGGTGGACAGCCGGTCGAGCTCCGCCTCGCCGTGGCACGAGCGGCCGAGCAGCCGGGGCCGCCCGAGCGGGGCGATCGCGCCCGCGCGCAGGTGCAGCGCCTCCCCGTCGAGGGTGTCCTGCCCGGCCACGATGAGCAGCCCGCCGACCGGGCGCAGCAGCTCCCGCAGCGCCGCCGCGAGCCGCAGCCGCTGCCCGCGCGGCAGGTCCTTCTCCCGCAGCAGCACGATCCGCGCGCCCCCGGTCACGGTCCCGGCGACCACGTCCACCAGCGGCCGGGCCGCCTGGCGGCGGTCGGTCACCACGACGACGCCGCGCACCTCGCGGGAGGGCGTGCCGCCGCCCGGCCCGGACTCCCCCGTCACCTCGCCCGGCCGGGCGGCGGCACGGGTCTGTCCACGCTCCGGCGCGGAGACCACGTCACCGGGAGGCGCGGAAGGCCGCCCGGTCACCATGCCGCCAGCCCTTCGGCCGGCGTGGAGGCGAGTGCGTGGCGGCGTACCGGGATGCGCCCGGCCTGCGCCGCGAGGCGTCCCGCGACGACGGCGTGCCGCATCGCGGTGGCCATCGCCACCGGGTCGGCGGCCCTGGTCACCGCGCTGGCCAGCAGGACCGCGTCGCAGCCCAGCTCCATGGCGCGGGCGGCGTCGCTGGCGGTGCCGATCCCGGCGTCGAGGATGACCGGGCAGCGTACGGCCTCCCGGATCAGCTCGATGTGATGCGGGTTCGAGATGCCCAGCCCCGACCCGATCGGCGCGCCCGCGGGCATCACCGCGGCGCAGCCCAGGTCGGCCAGCCGCCGGGCCAGCACCGGATCGTCGGTGGTGTACGGCAGCACGGTGAACCCGTCGTCGACCAGCCGCTCGGCCGCCCGCAGCAGCTCGACGGCGTCGGGCAGCAGCGTGCGCTCGTCCCCGATCACCTCCAGCTTGATCCAGTCGGTGTCGAACGCGTCGCGGGCCAGGTGCGCGGTGCGCACCGCGTCGGCGGCCGTGTAGCAGCCCGCCGTGTTGGGCAGCAGCCGTACGCCGCAGCGCTCCAGCACGTCGAGCAGCCCGGCCGGGGTGTTCGGGTCGACCCGCCGCAGCGCGACGGTGACCAGCTCGGCGCCGCCCGCGAGCAGCGCCTGTTCCAGCGCCTGGAGGCTGCTCGCCCCGCCGGTGCCGAGGATGAGCCGGGAGCCGAACTCGACACCGCCGAGCAGGAACCTGTCGTCCATGCCGGTCAGCCGCCCTGGGCCGCGGTGAGGACCTCGACCCGGTCCCCGTCGAGCAGCCGGTGCGCGGGCCAGTCGGCGCGGCGCACCACCTCGCCGTTGACCGCGACCGCGACGCCGCGGGACGGCACGTCGAGCACGGCCAGCAGGTCGGCGATGGTCTCGCCGCGCCGGGTGGGGCGGGGCGCGTCGTTCACGACCACGGTGATCATCCGAGTCCTCCGGCGGTCAGGCGTTGCGGGGTGAAGGGTTCCCAGAGCGGGGGCAGCGAGCCGCCGTCGACCAGGTCGGCGACGGCCTGTGCGGTGTACGGGGCGGCCAGCACGCCGTGCCGGTAGTGCCCCGTGGCGACCAGCACGCCTGGTGCCAGCTCGCCCACGATCGGTCCGTTGTCGGCGGTGCCGGGGCGCTGCCCCACCGACACCTCGACCAGCGCGTGCTCGGCCAGCTCCGGCACCAGGTCGGTGGCGGCACGCAGCAGGTCGCGTACGCCGCCCGCGGTGGCGTGGCCGTCGGCCCGTTCCTCGACGGTCGCCCCGACCAGCACCTCGCCGTCGCGGCGGGGCACCAGGTAGACGGCGCGGCCGTCGGCGTACCCCCGGATGACGTGGCGGGGCGCGGCCTGGCCGCGCAGTCGCAGGATCGCGCCCTGCACCGGCCGCACCGGCAGCCCGCCGAGCGCGGCGCTGGCACAGCCCGCGGCGAGCACGACGACGTCGGCCCCCAGATCGGACAGCCTGCGTACGGCCTCCTGGCGCACCGGCACCAGCTCCCGCAACGCGGCCACCACCCGGCGCGGATCGACCTGGTGGTCGGACTCGACGAGCACGCCCCGCGCCCGGGGGTGCAGCAGCGGCTCCCGCTCGCGCAGCCGGTCGCCGTCCAGCGCGACCACTTCCGCGCCCAGTTGCCGCTGGTGGGTCCACAGCCGGCGCAGTTCGGCGAGGTCGTCCGCGGTCAGCCCGACCTGCAGCGTGCCCTCGGTCCGGTGCCCCAGCTCGTGCCCGCTCGCCGCCGCCAGCTCCGCCGCGTACACCGGCCAGCGCCGGGCGCATTCGAGCAGCAGGTCGGTCAGCTCGCGTTCGCCGAAATAGGACTCGCCGACCGGGGCCAGCATGCCGGCGGCGACGTGTGACGCGCCGCGGCCGGGATCCGGGTCGTACACGGTGACGGCGTGCCCGCGCCGGGCGCACTGCCAGGCGATGCTGAGCCCGATGACGCCGCCGCCGACGACGGATACGGAAAGGGGTGCCACCGCGGCCTCCTCCCTGCGCCGGCATTACCCGGATCAGGTTCTACGGTCGGGAGCGAGAATCAGCTCCCCTCTCAGCCCGGTTCACCGGGCTCCCGTGGGGTTCTTGGTTCGATGTGGTTCACGTGTTACGCGTGTGTTGCCGTCCGTGACGACTGTCGGGAGCGTAACCCCGCGCGCACCCTGAGGCAACCCGTCCGTCGCCCAGCGCGACCCTCACCACACCCGCCGCCCGCCCCGGACACCCCCGTCGGCGGTTGCAGTTTCGGAGAAACCGTCGCTTCCCGACGGCGGAAACGCGCAGTTTCCCCGAAACTGCCGACGATCGGGAACGGGTCAGCGCGCGACGGCCGCGAGCAGTTCCGCGACGGCGCGGGACGGGTCGGCGGCGTCGGAGACCGCGCCGATGACGGCCACGCCATGGGCTCCGGCGGCGAGCAGGTCGGGCACACGCGCCGCGGTGATGCCGCCGATCGCGATGATCGGGGTGCCGGCGACCTGGCGCGCCACCGCGCGCAGGCCCTCGGGGCCGATGGACACCGGCAGCCCGTCCTTCGTGGACGTCGCGTAGCAGGGGCCCACGCCCAGGTAGTCGGCCCCGTCGCCGACCGCGCGCAGGGCGGTCGCGGGCAGCCGGGACGTCGCGCCGAGCACCGCGGCCGGGCCGAGCAGCCGCCGGGCCGCCGGCACGGGCAGGTCGTCCGCACCGACGTGGCCACCCGCGGCCCCGGCGGCGAGCGCGACGTGCAGCCGGTCGTTGACCAGCACCGGAACCCCGACCGGGCGGCACAGCGCGACGATCTGGTTGGCCAGCTCGTACGCGAGCCGGTCGGTCCAGTCGTCCGCCGGCCGGAACTGGACGACCAGGTCGGGTGTGGCCACGTTGAGCGCGGCCCGGACCAGTGCGATCGGGTCCCGGCCGGGCCGGCTGTCGGTGATCAGATGGAGTCTCCCCAGCGCCATGGCCATACCCTATCGATTCTCATCGGTGAATGGGACAAGCCCCTCCGTGACAGCCGCCGTCTACATCGCCTCATCCAGATCACTGATTCTGTGAAAACTCTTTACAATTACTTTGAATCGGTATGAGAACCCGTCTCGCCCTCGTCGCCCTCATCCTGGGCAGCACCGTCGCGGCAGCCGCCGTACCAGCTCAAGCCGCGTCCACCCCCGTCGCCGAAGGGGCCGCCGCCGCGGCCGCCGGCTACGTCAAGGTCGGCTACTTCGTCCAGTGGGGCATCTACCGCCGCAACTTCCTCGTGAAGAACCTGCACACGTCGGGGATGGCCGCGAAACTGACGCACATCAACTACGCGTTCGCCAACGTCGGCGCCGACGGCCGCTGCTTCGAGGCGAACGAGGCCGGAGTCGGCGACGCCTGGGCCGACTACCAGAAGCGCTTCAAGGCCGGCGAGTCCGTCGACGGGGTCGGCGACGTGGTGAGCCAGCCGCTGGCCGGCAACTTCCACCAGCTGCGCAAGCTCAAGGCGATGTACCCGCACCTGAAGGTGCTGCTGTCGGTGGGCGGCTGGACCTGGTCGAAGTACCTGTCGAACGCCGCGCTGACCCCGGCCTCGCGCCAGGCGATGGTGGCCAGCTGCATCGACATGTTCATCAAGGGCAACCTGCCCTTCATCGGCACCTCGCCGCACGGCGGGACGGGCAGCGCCTTCGGCGTGTTCGACGGGTTCGACCTGGACTGGGAGTGGCCCGCCTCGGAGGGCGAGGTCGGCAACGTGGTGCGGCCCGAGGACAAGCAGAACTACACCCTGCTGGCCGCCGAGTTCCGCAACCAGCTCAACGCGTACGGCGCGCAGGTCGGCCGGACCTACCAGCTCACCGCGTTCCTGCCCGCCGATCCCGCGAAGATCAACGCCGGGATCGAGACCGCGCAGCTGTTCTCCCAGCTCGACTTCGCCACGGTGCAGGGATACGACCTGGTCGGCGCGTGGAACCCGGTGACCGGGCACCAGGCGAACCTGTACACCACCCCGTCGTCGCCGTTCAGCGTGGACCTGGCCGTGGACACCTACCTCGCCCAGGGCGCTCCGGCCAACAAGATCGTGATCGGCATCCCGTACTACGGCCGCGGCTGGACCGGCGTCGGCAGCGTCGGCAACGGCCTCTACCAGCCCGCGAGCGGTCCGGCCCGGGGCACCTACGAGGACGGCGTCGACGACTACAAGAAGGTCATCGCCAAGCAGGGCACGGTCTACTACGACCCGGTCGCGGGCGCGGCCTGGAAGTACGGCGGCAGCGCCCTGTGGTCCTACGACACCCCGCAGGTCATCGCCCAGAAAACGGCGTACGTCAAGGCCAACGGCCTCGGCGGCACCATGGCCTGGTCCCTCGACGGCGACACCGCCACGGGCGAGCTCACCACCGCGATCCACAACGGTTTGAGCTGACCTGCGGCTTGCAGCAGGGAATCGGGATGCCGTAGCCGACACTGCGACCCCCTTCGAACGCATTTGCTCTGCACCCATTCGCTTGCTCTGCACCCGATGACGCAACGGGCATACGGCTGTTGCGCGGATGGGTGCAGAGCAAGGCTTTGGGTGCAGAGCAAAGTCGGTCGGGAGGTAGGTCCCACCCGTGGGAGCCCGGCCCGGACCGACCGTCGGCCCGGCGGGTGGGCTAGCGGGGCGTGGCGTCGCTCGGCACGAACGGCGCACCGTGACCGGGCACAACCAGGTCGGCGACGGCGAGCACCCGCTTCCGGCTGGCGCGCAGCTGGGCGCGGTCCGGCGAGACCGGGTCGTCGGCGGGGCCGTCGGCCCGCCACCAAAGGTCGCCGGCGAGCGCCACGACGCCGTCCACGGTGCCCGCGAGCAGGGTGATGTCCTCGTGGCTGTGCCCCGGCGTGCTGATCAGCCGGATCGAGTCGGTGAACGCGTAGCCCTCGGCGTCCCGGTCGGTCCACTCGTGACCCCGGTAGATCGCCTTGTGGTCGTGCATCCGCGCCGTGGCGAACAGGCCCGCGTTCATGATGTTGTCCGGGTGGTGGTGGCTGAGCACGACGTCGGTGACGTCCGCCGCCGACAGGCCGAGCGCCGCCAGCGCGTCGAGGATGACCGACGGGTGCGCGACCATGCCCGGGTCGAACACGATGCGCAGGTCGCCGTCGCGCACCAGAGAGACGGTCGCGGCCACGCCGGGGCCGGTCGAGCTGGTGTATCCGGTGGCCAGGATGTGGAGAACGGCGCTGCGGCCGCGGGGTGCGTCACTCATGCGGATGATCCTGTCGGCCGTAGACGATCATGACGAGTGGCACGGATGCCATCGATCGCAGGAAACGTGCCATCATCACCGGCGTGACTTTCCGGTCGGTGGCGGCGTACGCGCCCCAGGGCGTGCTGGCGTTCTCGCTCGGGCTGGTCGGCGAGGTCTTCGCCGGGCGCTTCGACTTCGCGGTCTGCACCGACGTGCCCGGCCCGCTGCGCACCGACCTCGGACTCGACGTACGCGTGGACGACGGGCTCGACCGGCTGGCTACCGCCGACCTGGTGCTGGCCCTGCCGGGCGGTCGATTCCGGGAAGCCCCGGCGGCGTCGGCCGTGGCGGCGCTCCAGGCGGCGTACGCCCGGGGCGCGATCGTCGCCGCGCATTGCGTCGGGGCGTACACGCTGGCCGGAGCGGGTCTGCTCGACGGGCGGCGGGCCACGACCCACTGGCGCTTCGCCGCCGACTTCGCCGCCCGGTTCCCGGCGGTGCGGCTCGCCTCCGACGTGCTCTACGTGGACGAGGGCTCCGTCGTCACGGGCGCGGGCGCGGCCGCCGGGGCGGACATGTGCCTGCACCTGGTCCGCCGCGAGCACGGCGCCGCGGCCGCGAACGAGATCGCCCGGGAGATGGTGATCCCACCGCACCGCGAGGGCGGCCAGGCGCAGTACATGGCAGCGCCCGTGCCCGACGGCGCGGACGACGAACGGCTCGGCGCGGTGCTGGCCTGGGCGCGGGACAACCTGCACCGGCGGCTGACCGTCGACGAACTGGCCGCCCGCGCGCTGGCCAGCCGGCGCACCTTCCTGCGCCGGTTCGCCGACGCCACCGGCTCCACGCCGCACGCCTGGCTGCTCGCGCAGCGGCTGAACAGCGCCGAGGAGCTGCTGGAGACCACCGACCTGCCGGTCGAGGCGGTGGCCCGCCGGGTCGGCTTCACCTCGGCGGCCATCCTGCGCGAACACTTCACCCGCCGCCGCGGCGTGCCCCCGCGCACCTATCGCCGCGCCTTCCACCTGACTGCGCGCTAGCGCACGTCCCACACCGGCTCGGGGGTCTCGACGACCTCGCCGTCGGCCTGGAACAGCAGGAAGCGGTCGAAGCCGCGGGTGAACCAGCGGTCGTGGGTGACCGCGACGACAGTGCCCTCGAAGCCGTCTAAACCCTGTTCCAGGGCTTCGGCACTGGCCAGGTCGAGGTTGTCGGTGGGCTCGTCGAGCAGCAGCAGGGTGACGCCGCTCAGCTCCAGCAGCAGCACCAGGAAGCGGGCCTGCTGGCCGCCGGACAGCGTGCCGAAGCGCTGCTCGGCCTGCTTCGCCAGCTCGTAGCGGTCGAGCACCTTGTACGCGGCCTCGCGGGCCAGCGACGGCCGGTGCGTGTCGCCGCGCCACAGAATGTCGATCAGCTCCTTGCCGGCCAGGTCGGGCCGGTCGTGGGTCTGCGAGAAGTGGCCGGGCACGACCCGCGCGCCGAGCCGGGCGACACCGCTGTGCTTGACGTTCGCGTGCACCGCGCCGTCGGCCGAGCGCCCGGCGTCCTCGCCGCCACCGTGCGCCTGCTGCGCGAGCAGCCGCAGGAAGTGCGACTTGCCGGTGCCGTTCGCGCCGAGCACGGCGAGCCGGTCGCCGTACCAAAGTTCGAGATCGAACGGGAAGGTGAGGTTCTCCAGCTCCAGCTGCTCGCAGATGACGGCGCGCTTGCCGGTGCGGGAGCCCTTGAGCCGCATCTGGATCTGCTGGTCCTTGGGCGGCAGCGGCGGCGGGCCGGCCTCCTCGAACTTGCGCAGCCGGGTCTGCGCCGCCTGATACCGCGAGGCCAGCCCGTCGTTGTACGCCGACTTCTGCTTGTACATCAGCATCAGCGCGCGCAGCTTCTCGTGCTCCTCGTCCCAGCGGCGGCGGCGCTCCTCCATGCTGTCGTGCCGGGCGCCCCGCGCCTCGTGCCACGACGCGAACGAGCCGACGTGCGTCCAGGCGCTGCCGCCCTCGACCGCGACCACCCGGTCGGCGGTCTGGTTGAGCAGCTCCCGGTCGTGCGAGACGTACAGCACGGACTTCTTCGACTCGCGCAGCCGCTGCTCCAGCCAGCGTTTGGCGGGCACGTCGAGGAAGTTGTCCGGCTCGTCGAGCAGCAGCACCTCGTCCGTGCCGCGTAGCAACAGCTCCAGCGCGAAGCGTTTCTGCTGGCCGCCGGACAGGGTGCGGACCGGCCGGTCCCGGCACTCGTCCCAGGACAGGTTCAGGATCAGCGTGGCGACGGTGTCGAACAGCACCTCGGCCTCGTAGCCGCCGGCCTCCCCGTACGCCGACAGCGCCTCGGCGTAGTGCAGCTGCGCCTGCTGGGCGCTGCTGGTGAGCTTGCCGCGCGAGTCGGCCACCCGCATCGCCTGCTCGGCCTTGACCAGGCGCGCGCCCGCGGCCTGCAGGCGCGGCTCGACCAGCCCGAGGGCCATCTCGGCGAGCGTCATCTCGGCCCCGCCGGGCACCCCGGTCGCGGCCGAGGACCCGAGCATGCCGATGAACTGGCGCATCACCCCGAGGCCGCCAGAGCGCGCGACGGCGCCCGTGGGCACCGGCAGGTCGCCGGAGACCATGCGCAGCAGCGTCGTCTTGCCGGCCCCGTTCGGGCCGACCAGCGCCACCTTGGCCCCCTCGCCGACGCGGAACGACACGTCGGAGAAGAGTTCGCGCCCGTCCGGCAGCGTGTACGCCACGCCGGCCACATCCACATATCCCACGCCGGAATAGTGCCTGATCAGGCCGGGCGGGGGCGAGTCACTTTCAGCACCCGGAACCCCGAGCCGCTGGCGTGCCGGTCGGCCTGCCAGCCCTGCTCGCCCAGCCACTGCTGCAGCGAGTCCGCGCCCTTGTGCTTGGCGACGACCAGCCACGCCGTGCCGTCCGGGGCGAGCCGGGGCAGCCAGCGCAGCAGCAGCTGGTGCAGCTCCTCCTTGCCGATCCGGATCGGCGGGTTGGACCAGATCTGCGCGAACTCGACGTCGGCCGGCACCCCGTCGGGGTCGGCGACATGCACCCGGTCGGCGACCTTCAGCCGCCGGGCGTTCTCCTCGGTCAGCTCCCGCGCCCGCGCGTTGACGTCGACGGCCCACACCTGCGCCGACGGCGCGCGGCCGGCCAGGACCATGGTGATCGGGCCGTAGCCGCACCCGAGGTCCAGAAAGTTTCCGGTGATCTCCGCGCCGGGCAGCGGACCCTTCTTCAGCAGCACGGTCGTGCCCGGGTCGAGCCGCGTCGCGGAGAACACTCCACCCGCCGCCACCAGGTCGTACTCGCGGCCCTCGATGTTGAAAACGACCTCGTGCGGGCGCGCCGACGCGCCCGGCTCCGCAGTGAAGTAATGCTCGCCCACCCGCACATTCTCCCCCGAACGGACGGACTCACCGGCCGCAGGGTTATTGGCGACTGTGTCGTCCATTACGCTGTGCGACATGGCTCACGGCTACGGCACCGGTTCGGGGGACTGGCCGCCATCTTCCCGTCGTGACCCGCGCGACCGAGACACGCCCGGTCCCCGCTTACCCGGGGACACGGGCGCCGGTCGGCACGGGTCACTACGCGACAGTGCCCATGACTCTGAGTCACCAAGCCGGACAGGAGCCGCCGCAGGAACAGGCCGACGCCGCGCACCCGAGCCGCCGCAGACCTCGGACCGCTTCAACGGCTTCCAGGAGCGCAAGCCCCCGCACGAGCATCCCGGTGTCCCGCCCGGCCGGGCGGGCGGCCGGCCCGTGCCGCCGCCGCAGCCCTCCCGCGGGTCGGGCCCCGGCCAGTCCCCGGGTCCGCGCACTCCCGCCGCGCCGAACGGATACGAGCCGCCGCGCCGCGGCGAGCCGCGCACCGGCGAACCGCCCCGGCGCAACGTGCCGGGGGAACCGCCCGGTGCCCGTAACGGCGCCCTGGCGCGTCCGCGGGGCGTCGAGGACCCTCCGCCCACCATGCGCCGTGGATTCGCGCCAGGCGGCCCCGCAGCCGCCCCGCCGCGCCGCAACGTCGCCGAGCCGCGTCAGCGTTCCGCGCCGCCCGCGACCCCGGTCTCCCCCGGCGGCGGGATGCCCCCCGGCATGCCGCCGCGCACCGCGCCCAACCCGGCGATGCCGGTGCGGGTCGTGCCGCCGCCGCCCACCCGGCCCACGGTCGCGCCGCCGCCCCCACCGCCGCCGCCGCGCCGCACCGGGCCGCGTCCGGCCGCCGCGGGCGAGCCCGGCGTCGCCGCCGGCTGGCAGCGGCTCGCGGTGAACCCGAACATGTCCGGGCGCTGGAAGAAGGCGCTGAGCGTGCTGGGCGTGCTGGCCGTGCTGACCGTGTGCGGCGTCGGCTCCTTCCTGATGGTGCTGGACGAGAAGCAGGGCACCGGCGCGCAGGCCAACACCTCGCCGCCACCGACCGCCACGCCCGTCGACATCACGTCCCGCGAGGTCGACCCGAAGCCGCTCACCGCGGCCGAGGTCTTCCCCGGCAAGCAGATCGTCATCGACCCGAACAAGCCGACCGAGGTGTACACGGTCATCAAGCCGCAGGTGCTCACCGACTGCCGCGCCGCCGCCAGCGGCGAGATCAGCAAACTGGTCACGAAGCTGGGCTGCTCCCAGGTGGTCCGCGGCACCATGCGCTCCCCCAACGGCGCCTACCTGGTCACCGGCGGCATCGTGAACCTGGACACGGTCGCCAACGCGGAGAAGGCGTACGAGGCGATCAAGCCGATCGTCGACGAGGGCAAGGGGCGCTTCCTCGGCTACGCCCCCGACCGCCAGGAGAAGAAGAGCATCACCAAGCCGCTGGCCCTGGCCTCGACCCACGCGGGCTGGAACATCCGCGGCCACTACCTGGTCTACTGCGTGATCGCCCGGTCCGACGGCGGCGAGATCCCGATCGGCGACCCGTTCGCCAAGCAGATCCTCTTCGACGTGATCGAGTTCTACCTGCGCGGCAAGGTCCTCGAGGAACGCGCCAGCGACCCCGTCACCGCCAGCGGCACCCCCACCCCCGCCGCCAGCTGACCGAACAAAGGAAGGGCACCTTCACAACGCTCCGCGTTGTAGAAGGTGCCCTTCTTAACGTCCTGGTGCCGCTAGCTGTGCGAATGCGGCGATCATGGCGGGAACGGCGGGATGGCGTCAGGCCGGCTCCGCCAGGCGACGGCCGGCGGGCACGCCGCGCAGGTTGCGGGTCTGCTCGGCACGGGCCGCGAACTCCGCCTCGTCCGGGTAGCCCACCGCGACCAGGTTCAGCCCGTGCGGCGGGGCGACCAGCACGTCGCTGACCCGCTCGGTGCGGGTGAGCAGGGACGCGGGCCAGTCCGGCTCCCGGCGGCCGTCGCCGGCCGTCAGCATCGCGCCGACCAGGCTGCGCACCATCGCCTGGCAGAAGGCGTCGGCCTGCACCGTCGCGGCCAGCACCCCGTCGGCCTCGCGCCGCCAGGACATCCTGGTGATGTGCCGGATCGTGGTCGCGTGCTCCTTGCGCTTGCAGAACGCGGCGAAGTCGTGCTCCCCGCACAGGCCCGCGGCGGCCGCGTTGAGCCGGTCCAGGTCCAGCGGGCGCAGCCAGAACAGGGTGTCGCGGCGGCGCAGCGGGCTCGGACCCGCCTCGCTGTCGACGACCCGGTACTCGTAGCGCCGCCACAGCGCCGAGAAACGCGCGTCGAACGTCGGCGGCGCCTCGCGGGCCGACCACACCCGCACGTCCCCGGGCAGCAGCCCGGCCAGCCGGCGCACCAGCGAGGGCGCGAGCGCCTGCCAGCGCTCGTCGGGCAGGTCGACGTGGCACACCTGGCCGGTCGCGTGCACCCCGGCGTCGGTGCGGCCGGCCACGGTCAGGCCCGTCGGGTTGCCCGGCCCGAACACCTTCTCCATCTCGGCCAGCAGCACCCCGGCGACCGTACGCCGCCCCGGCTGCGCCGCCCAGCCGGAGAAGTCCGTGCCGTCGTAACCGACGTCCAGCCGTACCCGCGCCATCTCCCACTCCTCCTCATGCACACGGGCGAGTGCCCGCGCAAACGGCGAAGCTCCCCTCCCGGCTGCGCGAGCAGCGGGAGAGGAGCTCCGACCGGTGAAACTCAGGCCTTGTCAGCGGCCTCGTCGGCCTCGCCGGCCTCGCCGGACAGGACGGCGACCTTGTCCTCCTGAGCGGCCTTCTTGGCCTGGGCCTTGGCAGCCTTCGCCGGCGCCGCGGGCGCCGCCACCTCGAGCTCCTCGACCAGCTCGATGATCGCCATCGGAGCGGCGTCACCCTTGCGCGGGCCGGTCTTCACGATCCGCGTGTAGCCACCGTTGCGGTTCGCGAAGCGCGGGGCGATCTGCTCGAACAGGGCCACGAAGACGTCCCGCTCGGGGATCGACTTGCGAACCTCGCGGCGAGCCGCCAGGTCGTCCCGCTTGGCCTTGGTGATGAGGCGCTCGGCCAGCGGGCGCAGCCGCTTGGCCTTCGTCTCGGTGGTGGTGATGCGGCCGTGCTTGAACAGCGACTGGGCCAGGTTGGCCAGGATCAGCTGCTCGTGCGCGGGGCTGCCCCCGAGGCGGGGACCCTTGGTGGGCGTGGGCATTGGTGCTCCTTGATGTCTATCCGAGCTGCCGAGGCAGGTTCGGTTACAGCTGCTCGGTCTCGCGGTAGTCGTCAGTGTCGTAGTCGGCGTCGCCGTAGGAGTCCACGACGTGAGCCGGGTCGAAGTTCGGAGCCGAGTCCTTCAGCCCCAGACCCATCCCGGCGAGCTTCATCTTCACCTCGTCGATGGACTTCTGCCCGAAATTCCTTATGTCGAGCAGGTCCGCCTCGGTGCGCCCGATGAGCTCACCGACGGAGTTGATGCCCTCGCGCTTGAGGCAGTTGTACGAGCGGACGGTCAGGTCCAGCTCCTCGATCGGCAGCGCCAGGTCGGCAGCGAGCTGCGCGTCCTGCGGCGACGGGCCGATGTCGATGCCCTCGGCGGTCTCGTCCAGCTCGCGGCACAGACCGAACAGCTCCACCAGGGTGGAACCGGCCGACGCCAGCGCGGTCCGCGGCGAGATGGACGCCTTCGACTCGACGTCGATGATCAGACGGTCGAAGTCGGTGCGCTGCTCGACACGGGTCGCCTCGACCCGGTAGGTCACCTTGAGCACCGGCGAGTAGATCGAGTCGACCGGGATGCGGCCGATCTCGGCGCCGGCGTTCTTGTTCTGCGCCGCCGTGACGTAGCCCCGGCCCCGCTCGACGGTCAGCTCCATGTCGAGCCGGCCCTTGCCGTTCAGGGTCGCGAGCTTGAGGTCCGGGTTGTGCACGGAGACACCGGCCGGGGGCTGGATGTCACCGGCGGTCACGTCGCCAGGGCCCTGCTTGCGCAGGTACATGCTGACCGGCTCGTCGTGCTCCGACGAGACGCACAGGTCCTTGACGTTCATGACCAGCTCGACCACGTCCTCCTTGACACCGGGGATCGTGGTGAACTCGTGCAGCACACCGTCGATCTTGATGCTGGTGACGGCCGCGCCCGGGATCGAGCTGAGCAGCGTACGACGCAGCGAGTTGCCGAGGGTGTAGCCGAACCCGGGCTCGAGCGGCTCGATGGTGAACCGGGAGCGGGTCTCGTTGATCGACTCTTCGGTGAGAGTCGGCCGCTGAGAGATAAGCACTGGTGAACTCCTATACGTTGGGCGCCCACTATTTGACGCCACGCGTAATGGCGGCCGGTGCGGCGAATCGCCGCACCGGCCAGAGCACTACTACTTGGAGTAGAGCTCGACGATCAGCTGCTCCTGGACCTGGGTGTCGATCACCTGGCGGGCCGGAAGCGAGTGAACGAGAACCTTGAACTGGCTGGGGATGACCTCCAGCCAGGCCGGAACGCCGCGAGAGCCGGCCTCCGCCTGCGCCACCACGAACGGCGTGAGCTCGCGGGACTTGGTCCGGACCTCGACGATGTCGTGCTCGGTGACGCGGTACGACGGGATGTCGACCTTCTTGCCGTTGACCAGGAAGTGACCGTGCTTCACGACCTGACGGGCGTGGTCACGGGACTTGGCCAGGCCGGCCCGGTAGACCACGTTGTCGAGGCGCGACTCGAGGATCTGCAGCAGAACCTCACCGGTCTTGCCCGACTTGCGGTTGGCCTCTTCGTAGTAGCCGCGGAACTGCTTCTCCAGCACGCCGTAGATGCGGCGGGCCTTCTGCTTCTCACGAAGCTGCAGCAGGTACTCGGACTCCTTGGTGCGGCCACGGCCGTGCTGGCCGGGCGGGAAGGGGCGCGACTCGAACGGGCACTTCGGCCCATCGCACTTGCTGCCCTTGAGGAACAGCTTGACCTTCTCACGACGGCAGCGGCGGCAGTCTGCGCCGGTGTAACGTGCCATTTGTCTATCTCCCCTTAGACCCGGCGCCGCTTGGGCGGACGGCATCCGTTGTGCGGCTGCGGCGTGACGTCGGAGATCTGCCCGACCTCGAGACCGGCAGCGGTCAGCGAACGGATGGCGGTCTCACGGCCAGAGCCCGGACCCTTGACGAACACGTCGACCTTGCGCATGCCGTGCTCCATCGCGCGACGCGCGGCGGCCTCGGCGGCCAGCTGGGCGGCGAACGGAGTCGACTTGCGCGAGCCCTTGAAGCCGACCTGACCGGCGGAGGCCCACGAGATCACAGCACCGGTCGGGTCCGTGATGGACACGATGGTGTTGTTGAACGTGCTCTTGATGTGCGCCTGCCCGTGGGAGACGTTCTTGCGTTCTTTGCGCCGGACCTTCTTGACTGCGGCCCCAGCGCGTGCCTTGGGTGGCATATCTTTATGCGCTCCTTCTCGATGCGGTTGCTAGAACAGCGATTACTTCTTGCCGGGCTTCTTCTTGCCGGCCACGGTGCGCTTCGGGCCCTTGCGGGTACGAGCGTTCGTGCGAGTGCGCTGTCCACGGACGGGCAGGCCCTTGCGGTGCCGGATGCCCTCGTAGCAACCGATCTCCACCTTGCGGCGGATGTCAGCGGCGACCTCGCGGCGCAGGTCGCCTTCAACCTTGAAGTTCGCTTCGATGTAGTCACGAAGCTGGACGACCTCTTCGTCGGAGAGGTCCTTCGCCCGCTTGTTCGGGTCGATGCCCGTGGCGGAGCACAGCTCCACCGAGCGGGTGCGGCCGATGCCGTAGATGTAAGTAAGCGCGATCTCCAGCCGCTTTTCGCGGGGAAGATCGACGCCGACGAGACGTGCCATTGCGGGCTGCTCCTCGATGTTCGCGGAGGTCTGCGCCCGATCCATCCCCCACCTGCCCGGGTGGGGCCCCGGCCTCCGACCGGGGGTTGATCCGCAGAGCTGTCCGACGAGTCGGAGCGTTCCCGCGGCTGGAACGAGCTATTGCTGGTGCTGCAACTACAGGCGGTGCCAGGAGGCTGAAATCAGCCCTGGCGCTGCTTGTGGCGCGGGTCGTCACAAATGATCATGACCCGGCCGTGCCGGCGGATGACGCGGCACTTGTTGCAGATCTTCTTGACACTCGGCTTGACCTTCACGGCTCGCCTTTGCTGCTATTCCCGGCCCGCACAGCGTCGAGCCAGGGAAAGACGGACACGGACTCACCCCGGTGGAGTCAGTTCGATTACTTGTAGCGGTAGACGATCCGCCCGCGGGTGAGGTCGTACGGCGAGAGCTCGACGACGACCCGGTCCTCGGGCAGGATGCGAATGTAGTGCTGACGCATCTTGCCGCTGATGTGGGCCAAGACCTTGTGACCGTTAGCGAGTTCGACCCGGAACATGGCGTTCGGGAGTGGCTCGATAACCCGGCCCTCGATCTCGATGGCCCCGTCCTTCTTCGGCATATCCTCCGCTACCTGACATAGGGTGAATTGGGTCGGCCCACCTGGTCCATCGCGATCCGGGAAGCCGGATCACGCCAGCCGCGGTTCCACCCGACCCCCGAAGCGCGGGGAGCATGGCGGAGTGGACGCGGTGCGCCGATTGGCCAGTCTACGCCCACCTCGGCATCGATACCAAACCACCCCCCGACCCCCGCGGCCGGGAGTGTCGCAACCCACACCCACACCCGCCGCAACTCTTGAAAAGTCGCGGCTTCGGGCGGGCGGGATAGGCGCATCTCTTTAAGAGTTGCGGCGCGAAAAGTTGCGGCGCGGGGCGCGGGGGCGCGGCGGCCTGGGGCGGGCCAGGGTGGGCGGGTCAGGCGGTGGCGGCGGAGGTGAGCAGGTCGCCGAGGCGGGCCCGGCCGCCGTCGGGGGCGGTCAGGACCCAGACGCCGTCTTCGAACAGGCCGATGGAGTGCTCGACGTGCGCGGCGTGGGAGCCGTCCGTGGTGACGACGGTCCAGCCGTCGTTCAGCTCGGCGGTCCGGGCGGAGCCCATCGTGATCATCGGCTCGATGGCCAGGGCCATGCCGGGGATCAGCTGCGGACCGCGGCCGGGGCGGCCGTGGTTGTGGATGTGCGGCTCCTGGTGCATGGCCGTGCCGATGCCGTGGCCGCCGTACCCCTTGACGATGCCGTACTTGCGGGGCGCCTTGCGCACCGCGGACTCCACGGCCCACGAGATGTCGGTCAGCCGGCCGGCGCCCGAGCGCACCCCGCGCGCCGCGGCGGCGATGCCGGCCCACATCGAGTCCTCGGCGACCTCGGCCATCCGCAGCAGATCGGGACGGGTCTCCCCCACCCCGACGGTGATCGCGGCGTCGCCGTGCCAGCCGTCCAGGATGGCCCCGCAGTCGATCGAGATCAGGTCGCCCTCGGCCAGCACGTGCTTGGGGTTCGGGATGGTGTGCACGATCTGCTCGTTCACCGATGAGCAGATCGTGCCCGGGAAGCCGTGGTAGCCCTTGAACGACGGGATGGCGCCGTGCGACCGGATCACGTCCTCGGCGACCGCGTCCAGCTCCGCGGTGCTGACCCCGGGCTTGACCGCGTCACGGGCCGCGGCCAGCGCCGCCGCCACCACGAGCCCGGCAGCGCGCATCAGGTGCAGCTGCTCCGGGGTCTTGATCTCGATGTCCATGTGCTCGGCCGTCGCCTTCCCCCGCCGGACCGGTCACTGCCGGGCGATTCCTGCCCGGCGGGGACCGTCCAGCGTTTTCGTCGCCTCATGTCCGCGGGACGAGCCGCCCGCCGTCGCGCGGACGGCGGCAGCCCGCCGCCCCGCCGACACGAAACCGACCGTCACCGGTCATCGCGTGTCCAGCAGGAGCGGTCATGATCCCTGCAGGCGCCGGCCCCACCGCCGAACGCCAGGCAATGCTACGCGCTGAAGGAGCGCAGCTCGTTGATGGCCCGCTCGGTGACGTCCTCCACCGGCCCGGTGGCGTCGATCCCGACCAGGCGGCCCTGCGCGCCGTAGTGGTCGACCAGGGGGGCGGTGTCGCGGGCGTACACCTTCAGGCGCTCCGCGATCGTCTCGGCCTTGTCGTCGTCGCGCTGGTAGAGCTCGCCGCCGCAGCGGTCGCAGAGGCCCTCCCGGCTAGACGCGTCGAACTCGATGTGCCAGATCTTGCCGCAGCCGTGGCAGGTGCGCCGACCGGACAGCCGCCGGATGACCTCGTCGTTGTCGACGATGAGCTCCAGCACCAGGTCCAGGTTCGCGCCCGTGTCGGCCAGCATCTTGTCCAGCGCCACGGCCTGCGGCACGGTGCGCGGGAAGCCGTCGAGCAGGAAGCCGTCGGCGGCGTCGGCCTCGGCCAGCCGGCTGCGCACCATGTTGATGGTGACCTCGTCCGGCACCAGGCCGCCCGCGTCCATGTAGCGCTTGGCCTCCAGGCCGAGCGGGGTGCCCTGCGAGACGTTGGCCCGGAAGATGTCACCCGTCGAGATCTTGGGCACGGACAGGTGCGAGGCGATGAACTCCGCCTGCGTTCCCTTGCCCGCGCCGGGCGGACCCACCAGCACCAGCCTCATCGTGACACCCCTCTAAAACCGGCGAACCGGCGGCGCGAGAACGCGCCGCCGATCCGCTGCGCCCGCTTGCTCACCGAAGGAATCCCTCGTAGCTGCGCTGCATGAGCTGGCTCTCGATCTGCTTGACCGTCTCCAGACCGACACCCACCATGATCAGCACCGCGGTGCCGCCGAAGGGGAAGTTCTGGTAGGCCTGGGAGTCGAGCCAGATGAAGAACAGGTTCGGCAGGATCGCGATGATGCCGAGGTAGAGCGCGCCCGGCAGGGTGATCCGGCTCAGGATGAAGTCGAGGTAGTCGGCGGTGGGCTTGCCCGGCCGGATACCCGGCACGAAGCCGCCGTACTTCTTCATGTTGTCCGCGATCTCGGTCGGGTTGAACGTGATCGAGACGTAGAAGTACGTGAAGAAGATGATCATCAGGAAGTAGAGCAGGATGTAGCTCCACTTGCTGGGCACCGTCAGGTAGTCGCGCAGCCAGATCTGCACCGTGCCCGGGTTGTTCTGGTCCATGAACTGCAGGGCCAGCGTGGGCAGGTAGAGCAGCGACGACGCGAAGATGACCGGGATGACACCCGCCTGGTTGACCTTCAGCGGGATGTAGGTCGAGGTGCCGCCGTACATGCGCCGGCCGACCATGCGCTTGGCGTACTGCACCGGGATGCGGCGCTGCGCCTGCTCGATGTACACCACCAGCGCGATGACCACGACGACGAGCGCGAGCACGCCGACGAAGCCCCACCAGCCCTTGGACTCCTTCAGCTGCCAGCCCTCGCTGGGGAGGCGGGCGGCGATGGAGGTGAAGATCAGGACGGACATGCCGTTGCCCACGCCGCGGTCGGTGATGAGCTCGCCGAGCCACATCACGACGCCGGTGCCGGCGGTCATGGTGACGACCAGCGCGGTCAGCGTGACCCACTGCGGCAGCTGGGTGTTCGGCACGATCGGGAACTGGTCGCACGCGCCCTGGAACAGCTGGCCGGAACGCGCCAGGGCCACGAAGGCCGAGGACTGCAGGACGGCGAGGCCCAGGGTCAGGTAGCGGGTGTACTGGGTGATCTTCGCCTGGCCGGACTGACCCTCCTTGCGGAGCTGCTCCAGGCGCGGGATGACCACGGTGAGCAGCTGCAGGATGATCGACGCCGTGATGTACGGCATGATGCCCAGCGCGAAGACCGACAGGGACAGCAGAGCGCCGCCGGAGAAGAGGTTAAGGAGCGTGAAGACGCCGTTCTCGGCACCCGACTCCATGGCGGTGATGCACTTCTGCACGTTCCCGTACGAGACACCGGGGCTGGGCAGCGTGGCACCGAGGCGATAGAGCGCGATGATCCCGAGCGTGAACAGAATCTTCTTGCGCAGGTCAGGCGTCTTGAACGCACTGACAAAAGCGGAGAGCAACTTCTTCCTCCTGCGCGCGGCACCGGGGGCCGGTGGCTGTCGTGTAAAGGGGCGTGACTGGGTGTGTGGTGCGAGCCGTGACCGTTACGGTCGGCCTTCACCGCGCCACGCGCAGTTTACGCGTAGCTGGGATCGGACTCTAACAGTCCCGACCCTCAATGGTCAGGTCTGCACGGCACATATCTGTGCCAGCCTAGGCCTTGGCAGCGCTCGTGCCCAGTGGCGACGACCTGCGTCTTGCCCAGAAAGGCCGTAAGCCGAGCGTGGCGCCCGACCTAGGTCGGTCGGGCGCCACGTCTGCGACTGTTCTTACAGCTCCGTCACGGAGCCGCCGGCAGCAGCGATCTTCTCCTTGGCGGAGGCGCTGAAACCGTGCGCCGACACCTGGAGCTTCACGCCGCCGAGCTCGCCGGTGCCGAGCACCTTGACCGGGTGGCCCTTGCGGACGGCACCGGCCTCGGCCAGCTCCAGCGGGCCGACCTGGCCGCCGTTGGGGAACAGCTCAGCGAGCCGGTCCAGGTTCACGACCTGGAACACGACCTTGAACTTGTTCCGGAAGCCCTTCATCTTCGGAAGCCGCATGTGGATGGGCATCTGCCCACCCTCGAACGACGGCTTCACCTGGTAGCGGGCCTTCGTACCCTTGGTACCGCGACCGGCGGTCTTGCCCTTGGAGCCCTCACCACGACCCAGACGGGTCTTGGCGGTCTTGGCACCGGGCGCCGGGCGGAGGTGGTGGATCTTGATCGTCATTACTCAACCTCCTCGACCTTCACGAGGTGGCTGACCGCGAAGATCATGCCCCGAATCTCGGGACGGTCCTCTTTCACCACCACGTCGTTGATCCGCTTGAGCCCGAGCGAACGCAGCGACTCACGCTGGTTGCGCTTGCGCCCGATGTCGGACCGCAGCTGGGTGACCTTCAAACGTGCCATGGTTACGCACCCGCTCCCGCACGCGCGGCCAGCAGTGCGGCCGGCGCGACGTCCTCGACCGGCAGCCCGCGGCGAGCCGCGATGGCCTCCGGGGACTCCAGCATCTTCAGCGCGGCGACGGTGGCGTGCACGATGTTGATCGGGTTCGAGGAGCCGAGGCTCTTCGACAGCACGTCGTGGATGCCCACGCACTCCAGCACGGCGCGCACCGGGCCGCCGGCGATGACACCGGTACCGGCGCTGGCCGGCTTGAGCAGCACCACACCGGCCGCCGCCTCACCCTGCACCGGGTGCGGGATGGTGGAGCCGATCCGGGGAACCCGGAAGAAGTGCTTCTTGGCCTCCTCGACACCCTTGGCGATCGCCGCGGGCACCTCCTTGGCCTTGCCGTAGCCGACACCGACGTTGCCGTCGCCGTCGCCGACGATCACCAGTGCGGTGAAGCTGAAGCGCCGACCGCCCTTGACGACCTTGGCGACACGGTTGATCGTGACGACGCGCTCGAGGTGCGGGGTCTTCTCGACGGGCGCGTTGCCGCGACCGTCGCCGCGGCCACGGCGCTCGCGACCACCGCGGTCGCCGCCCTCAGTGTTACCGGAACCCGTGCCCCGGCGTTGTGGTCCTGGCATTATCCCAGCCACCTTTCCTAGAACTCGAGTCCAGCACCGCGCGCGGCGTCCGCCAGAGCCGCGATGCGGCCCGCGTAGCGGTTGCCACCGCGGTCGAAGACGACCTTGGTGATTCCGGCGGCCTTCGCCCGGTCGGCGAGCAGGGCGCCCACCTTGCCGGCGATGGCGCTCTTGTCGCCCTCGGCGCCCTTGATCGAGGCGTCCATGCTCGAGGCGGACACCACGGTGTGGCCCTTGGTGTCGTCCACGATCTGAACCCAGATGTGGCGCAGCGTGCGGGTGACGACCAGGCGGGGGCGCTCGGCAGTGCCGCTGAGGTTCCGGCGGATGCGGAAGTGCCGACGCGCCTTGCCGACGGCCCGCTTGGCGGCGACGCCGTTGCGGCGCTTGAGCAGCGTGGCGGTCACTTCTTACCTGCCTTTCCAGCCTTACCGGCCTTACGGCGGATGACCTCGCCCTGGTACTTGACACCCTTGCCCTTGTAGGGCTCCGGCGGGCGGATCTTCCGGATGTTGGCGGCGACCTCGCCGACGAGCTGCTTGTCGATGCCGGTGATGTGGAACAGCGTCGGCCGCTCCACCGTGAAGGTGATGCCGTCACGCGGCGACACCACGACCGGGTGCGAGAACCCGAGAGCGAACTCCAGGTCGGCGCCCTTGGCCGTGACACGGTAACCGGTGCCGTTGATCTCCAGGCTCTTCTTGTAGCCCTCGGTGACGCCGACGATCATGTTGGCGACCAGGGTACGAGAGAGACCGTGCAGCTCCTTGGCACGACGCTCATCGTTCGGGCGGGTGACGAGCAGCTCGCCGCTCTCACCGCGCTCGGCGATGATCGGCTCGCTGAGCGTGTGCTCGAGCGTGCCCTTGGGGCCCTTGACCTTGATGGTCTGGCCATCGATGGTGATCTCGACGCCGGAAGGCACCGGGATCGGCTTACGTCCGATTCGCGACATTGCAGACCTTCCTCACCAGACGTAGGCGAGGACTTCCCCGCCCACCCCGCGCTTACGGGCCTGCCGGTCGGTGAGCAGCCCCTGAGACGTCGAAATAATCGCCACACCCAGACCGCCGAGAACACGCGGCAGCTCCGGGGACTTGGCGTAAACCCGCAGGCCGGGCTTGGAGACACGCCGGATGCCGGCCAGGCTCCGCTCCCGGTTCGGGCCGAACTTCAGTTCGACGATCAGGCTCTTGCCGACGGCACCCTCGGCGGGCTCCTCGACAGCCCAGGCGGCGATGTAGCCCTCGGCCTTGAGAACCTCGGCGACGTTCGCCTTGATCTTCGAGTAGGGCATCGCCACCCGGTCGTGGTACGCCTGGTTGGCGTTGCGCAGACGCGTGAGCATGTCTGCAATCGGGTCGGTCATCGTCATTGTTTATCAGCCTTTCTCGCCGCGGTTCCCGGAGTCGCTCCGGGCCTACGGCGAAGGGGAAGCCTTGGATTTACCAGGAAGCCTTGGACACGCCGGGGAGCTCACCCTTGTGAGCCATGTCCCGAACACAGACCCGGCACAGCCCGAACTTGCGGTAGACGGCCTTCGGCCGGCCGCACTTCTGGCACCGGGTGTACGCGCGCACCGCGAACTTCGGCTTGGCCGCAGCCTTGATGATCAGCGCCTTCTTGGCCATGTGCTCAGTTCTCCTTGAACGGGAAGCCCAGGAGCTTGAGCAGCGCCCGGCCCTCATCGTCGGTCTTGGCGGTGGTCACGAGCGTGATGTCCATGCCCCGGACCGCATCGATCTTGTCCTGGTCGATCTCGTGGAAGACCGACTGCTCAGTCAGACCGAAGGTGTAGTTGCCGTGACCGTCGAGCTTGCGCCCGTCCAGACCGCGGAAGTCGCGGATACGCGGCAGCGCGATCGACAGCAGCCGGTCCAGGAACTCCCACATCCGGTCGCCGCGCAGGGTCACCTTCGCGCCGATCGGCATGCCCTCACGCAGCTTGAACTGCGCGATGGACTTGGTGGCCTTGCGGATCAGCGGCTTCTGGCCGGTGATCGCGGTGAGGTCCTTGACCGCACCGTCGATCTTCTTCGAGTCACGGGCCGCCTCACCGACGCCCATGTTGACCACGATCTTCACCAGGCCCGGCACCTGCATCGGGTTGGCGAAGCCGAACTGCTCGCGCAGCTGGCCGGCCACCTCGTTGCGGTAACGCTCCTTGAGACGCGGCATGGCCTTGGTCTCGGTCGCCGTCGTCATCACAGCTCCTTGCCGGTGCGACGCGAGACGCGAGTCTTCACGCCGTTCTCGTCGACCTTGTAGCCCACCCGGACGGGCTTGCCGTCCTCGACGACCATCACGTTGGAGACGTGGATCGGCGCCTCCTGGGTGATGATGCCGCCGGTCTTGGCGCCACGCTGGGTGGTACGGATCTTCTCGTGCTTGGTGATCCGGTTAACGCCCTCGACCAGGACCTTCTCGGTACGGGGGTAGGCCGCGATGACCGTACCCTCCTTGCCCTTGTCCTTGCCGGCGATGACCTTGACCTTGTCGCCCTTCTTGACCTTCATGGTCACAACACCTCCGGGGCAAGGCTGATGATCTTCATGAAGCGCTTGTCCCGCAGCTCACGACCCACCGGGCCGAAGATACGGGTTCCGCGCGGGTCCCCGCCGTCCTTGATGATGACGGCGGCGTTCTCGTCGAAGCGGATGTACGAGCCGTCGGGACGGCGCCGCTCCTTGACGGTGCGAACGATGACCGCCTTGACGACGTCACCCTTCTTCACACCGGCACCGGGGATGGCGTCCTTGACGGTGGCCACGATGACGTCGCCGATGCTCGCGTAGCGCCGACCCGAACCACCGAGAACGCGGATGCACAGAATCTCCCGGGCACCCGTGTTGTCGGCGACTCGCAGTCGCGACTCCTGCTGGATCACGTCAACTCCTGTATGTCTGCCGGTTCTCCGCCCGCCCGGTCAGGGCGGGCGGAGCCTGGCGGAACTCGAACCACCCGGAACGCCCTGCTGGGCGCACCGGACGGCTATCTGAACTTCCCGGCCGCTAGGCGGCCGGCGAACCTGCCGGAGGCAGGGTCACTTGGCCTTCTCGAGGATCTCCACGACCCGCCACCGCTTGGTGGCGGACAGCGGACGGGTCTCCATGAGCAGCACCCGGTCACCGATGCCGCACGCGTTCTGCTCGTCGTGCGCCTTCAGCTTGCTGGTACGACGCAGAACCTTGCCGTACAGCGAGTGCTTGACCCGGTCCTCGACCGCCACGACGACGGTCTTGTCCATCTTGTCGCTGACGACCAGACCCTCGCGTACCTTACGCCGGTTCCGCTCGACTGCGTTCTCGTTGGTCTCGCTCATGTTCCCTACGCCACCTCAGTAGGCGCGGCCGAGAGCCCCAGCTCACGCTCGCGCATGATCGTGTAGATCCGGGCGATCTCGCGACGGACCACATCCAGCCGACGGTTGTTGTCGAGCTGGCCGGTCGCACCCTGCACGCGGAGGTTGAACAGCTCCGCCTTGGCCTCCCGCAGCTTCGCGACCAGTTCCTCGGAGGAACTCTCGCGCAGCTCGGCTGCCTTGGTACCGGCTGCCATCACGCCTCACCCACTTCGCGCTTCACGATTCGGCACTTCATCGGGAGCTTGTGGATCGCGCGGCGCATGGCCTCACGAGCAATCTCCTCGTTCGGGAACGCCATCTCGAAGAGAACGCGTCCCGGCTTGACGTTCGCCACCCACCACTCGGGCGAGCCCTTGCCGGAACCCATACGGGTCTCGGCGGGCTTCTTGGTCAGGGCCTGGTCCGGGAAGACCGTGATCCAGACCTTGCCACCACGCTTGATGTGACGGGTCATGGCGATACGCGCCGACTCGATCTGCCGGTTCGTGACGTACGCCGGCTCGAGCGCCTGGATGCCGAACTCGCCGAACACCACCCGGTTGCCGCCCTTGCTCCGACCGGACCGGTCGGGGTGGTGCGGCTTGCGGAAGCCATTCGGAGGCTTACGCGGCATCAGCATTGTTCAGCCCTCCTGCTCAACCGCCGCGGCCGGAGCCGCGTCGGCGCTGTCCTTGGTGAGCTCCGCGGCGGCCGCGCGGCCGGCCTCGGTGCCTGCACCGGTCGTGCCGGTGGCACCCGAACGGCCACGGCGCGGTCGCTCGGACCGCTCGCCGCCACGGCCTTCACGGCGCTGGCGGCCCGGGGCCTCGGCCGGGGTCTCGCGACCCGGCACGGCGTCACCCTTGTAAATCCAGACCTTCACGCCGATGCGGCCGAAGGTGGTACGGGCCTCGAAGAAGCCGTACTCGATGTTGGCGCGCAGCGTGTGCAGCGGCACGCGACCCTCACGGTAGAACTCCGTGCGGCTCATCTCAGCACCGCCGAGGCGGCCCGAGACCTGGACACGGATGCCCTTGACCATCGGGTTCTTCATGGCCGACTGGATCGCCTTGCGCATCGCCCGGCGGAACGCCACGCGGCCCGAGAGCTGCTCGGCGATGCCCTGCGAGACCAGCTGAGCGTCCGACTCGGGGTTCTTGACCTCGAGGATGTTCAGCTGGACCTGCTTCTTGGTGAGCTTCTCGAGCTCGCCGCGCAGGCGCTCGGCCTCCGCACCCTTCCGGCCGATGACGATGCCCGGCCGGGCGGTGTGGATGTCGATGCGGACCTTGTCACGGGTGCGCTCGATCTCGACCTTCGAGATACCGGCGCGCTCGAGGCCCTTGGCCATCATGCGGCGGATCGCGACGTCCTCGCCGATGTAGTCCTTGTAGAGCTTGTCGGCGTACCAGCGGGACTTCCAGTCGGTCGAGATGCCGAGCCGGAACCCAATCGGGTGGACTTTCTGACCCATTACTTGGTCTCCTCCTGCTCGGCGGCCTCAACCTCGGGCTTCGCGGCGGCCTTGGTGGCCTTGGCCGGCGTCGCCTTCGCGGCGGCGGTGGCCTTGCGGACCGGCGCCTTCGGCGCGACTGCCTCCACCTCGACGGTGATGTGGCAGGTGCGCTTGCGGATCCGGTACGCCCGGCCCTGCGCCCGCGGCCGGAACCGCTTCAGCGTCGGGCCCTCGTCCACGTAGGCAGCGCTGACCAGCAGCGCGTCCGGGTCGAGACGCTCGTTGTTCTCAGCGTTGGCGATGGCGCTGGCCAGCACCTTGTAGACCGGCTCGCTCGCCGCCTGCGGCGCGAACTGCAGCACCGTCAGTGCCTCCTTCGCGGGCAGACCGCGGACGAGGTTGACCACACGGCGCGCCTTGGTGGCGGACAGGCGCACGTGGCGGGCGACCGCACGGGCGCCCGGCGCGGCCTGCGCGTCATTCGTAGGCATCGTGTTTCCCCTAAATCCTGTTTACGGTCCGCCGTCAGCGACGGCGACTCTTCCGGTCGTCCTTCTCGTGACCCTTGAACGTCCGGGTCAGCGCGAACTCGCCGAGCTTGTGCCCGACCATCGCCTCCGACACGAACACCGGGACGTGCTTGCGCCCGTCGTGCACGGCGATCGTGTGACCCAGCATGTCCGGGATGATCGTCGAACGCCGCGACCAGGTCTTGATGACGTTCTTGGTGCCCTTCTCGTTCTGCACTTCCACCTTCTTGAGCAGGTGGTCGTCGATGAAGGGGCCCTTCTTCAGGCTGCGAGGCATCTGTCAGCTCTCCCTATTACCCGCGCTTGCGGGTGGCGTAGCGGCGGCGGACGATCAGCTTGTCGCTCGCCTGGCCCTTGCGGCGGGTGCGACCCTCGGGCTTGCCCTTCGGGTTCACCGGGTGGCGACCACCGGAGGTCTTACCCTCACCACCACCGTGCGGGTGGTCGACCGGGTTCATGGCGACACCACGGACGGTCGGGCGCTTGCCCTTCCACCGCATACGACCGGCCTTGCCCCAGTTGATGTTCGACTGCTCGGCGTTGCCGATCTCGCCGACCGTCGCGCGGCAGCGGACGTCGACCTTGCGGATCTCGCCCGAGGGCATACGCAGGGTGGCGTAGTCCTCTTCGCGGCCCAGCAGCTGGATTCCGACGCCGGCCGAGCGGGCCAGCTTGGCGCCGCCACCCGGACGCAGCTCGACGCAGTGCACGGTCGTACCGACCGGGATGTTGCGCAGCGGCAGGTTGTTGCCCGGCTTGATGTCGGCACCGGGGCCGGACTCGACCAGGTCGCCCTGCTTCAGGTCCTTCGGCGCGACGATGTAGCGCTTCTCGCCGTCGACGTAGTGCAGCAGCGCGATGCGCGCGGTGCGGTTGGGGTCGTACTCGATGTGCGCGACCTTGGCCGGCACACCGTCCTTGCCCACCCGGGTGAAGTCGATCAGACGGTACTGACGCTTGTGGCCGCCGCCCTGGTGCCGCGTGGTGATACGGCCGTGAACGTTACGGCCGCCCTTCTTCGGCAGCGGAACGACGAGCGACTTCTCCGGCGTCGACCGGGTGACCTCGGTGAAGTCGGCGACGCTGGAGCCACGGCGACCGGGCGTCGTCGGCTTGTACTTACGGATACCCATTGTCTTATACCCCTCAGCTCACCGGTCCGCCGAAGGCTTCGATGCGGTCGCCTTCGGCGAGCTTCACCATCGCGCGCTTCGTCGCCTTGCGCTGACCCCAGCCGGTGCGGGTGCGCTTGCGCTTGCCCTCACGGTTGAGCGTGTTCACGGTCAGCACCCGAACATTGAAGATCTGCTGAATAGCGATCTTGATTTCGGTCTTGTTCGCGTCCGGGTGCACCAGGAAGGTGTACCAGTTGCGGTTGAGCTCGCCGTAGCTCTTCTCCGAGACCACCGGAGCGACGATGATGTCGCGCGGGTCGGCAATCGTCGTCACTTGGAACCCTCCTCAGCGGGCACGCCCAGGAACTCCTCCAGCGCCTCGGTGGTGAAGACCACCGCGTCGCTGACGAGCACGTCGTACGTGTTGAGCTGCCCGGCCTCGATCAGGTGCACCTGCGGCAGGTTGCGCAGACTCACCCAGTTGATCTCGTCGTTGGCGCCCAGCACGACCAGCACGCGGCGGGCCTCGCCCGCGACCTTCTGGACCGTCGCGAGGGCGGCCTTCGTCGACGGCGTCTCGCCGGCCACGAACGCGTCGACCACGAACAGCACGCCGTTGCGGGCCCGGTCCGACAGGGCACCGCGCAGGGCGGCGGCCTTCATCTTCTTCGGGGTCCGCTGGCTGTAGTCACGCGGCACCGGGCCGTGGACCACGCCACCGCCGGCGAACTGCGGCGCGCGGATCGAGCCCTGACGGGCGCGACCGGTGCCCTTCTGCTTGTACGGCTTCTTGCCGCCACCGGCGACCTCGCCGCGGCTCTTCGCCTTGTGCGTGCCCTGGCGCGCGGCGGCCAGCTGCGCCACCACGACCTGGTGCATCAGCGAGATGTTCGCCTGCACGTCGAAGATGTCGGCGGGCAGCTCGACGGAGCCGGTCTTGGCGCCCTCGGCACTGATCACGTCAACCGTGGTCACTTCGCTGCACCACCCTTCTTCTTCGTCTTGGCCGCACTGCGAACCAGCACCAGCGCGCCCTTCGGGCCCGGGATGGCGCCCTTCACGAGCAGCAGGTTGTTCTCGGTGTCCACGGCGTGCACGGTGAGGCCGGGCGCGGTGTAGCGCACGCCACCCATGCGACCCGCCATGCGGACGCCCTTGAACACGCGACCCGGCGTGGCGCAAGCGCCGATCGAACCGGGCGAGCGGTGCTTGCGCTCGACGCCGTGGCTGGCCTTGAGGCCGTGGAAGCCGTGGCGCTTCATGACACCGGCGAAGCCCTTGCCCTTGGTCTTGCCCGTCACGTCGATGGCCTGACCGGCCGCGAACGTGTCGACGGTGACCTCCTGGCCGAGCTCGTACGAGTCCGCGTCAGTGGTGCGCAGCTCGACGATGTGCCGGCGGGGGGCGACGTTCGCCTTGGCGAAGTGGCCCGCCTTGGGCTGGCTCACCTTGCGCGGGTTGATCGCGCCGAAAGCCAGCTGAACGGCCTGGTAGCCGTCCTTCTCGGTGGTACGAACCTGGGTGACGACGCACGGGCCGGCCTGCACCACGGTCACGGGGACGACTTTGTTGTTGTCCCAGACCTGAGTCATGCCGAGCTTGGCGCCCAGGATGCCCTTAACTTGCCTGTCCATCAGTCCGGTCCCTACAGCTTGATCTCGATGTCGACGCCAGCCGGCAGATCGAGTCGCATGAGCGAGTCGACCGTCTTCGGGGTCGGGTCGATGATGTCGATCAGACGCTTGTGCGTGCGCATCTCGAAGTGCTCGCGCGAGTCCTTGTACTTGTGCGGCGAACGGATCACGCAGAAACGGTTGATCTCCGTGGGCAGTGGCACCGGCCCTGCGACCTGAGCACCCGTACGGGTCACCGTCTCGACGATCTTCCGTGCCGAGGAATCGACGACCTCGTGGTCGTAGGCCTTGAGCCGGATGCGGATCTTCTGTCCCGCCATGGTGGCTTCTGTTTCCTTCTCTCAAGCCGCTACCTGCGGCGGCAGACGGTGGGGCCTGCCCCCTGTCCGACCCCCGCGGTCGGGCGTGTCGCGCGCTGAACCAGACTGATTCCCTATTAAAAGGTCATTTGCCTTGGCTCAACGGGCATCACGCCCGATCACGGAAGCTTCACGTCAGAGGCCCGAAGACCCCCACGTCACGCGACGCGGCCCACCCGGCGCAACTTCAAGCTGCTCTGGGCGCGACCGGTCGCAACGCAACCTGTTCATTATGCCGTATCGGGTACGGCATTGTGAAATCAGGGTGCCGGGGCTCACTAAAACAGGCCCGACCTGCGTACACGTAAAGGTGCGGGCGCCCCGCCCGAAGGCAGGGCGCCCGCGTAGATCACTTGGTGATCTTGGTGACTCGGCCGGCACCGACCGTGCGGCCACCCTCGCGGATCGCGAAGCGGAGGGTCTCCTCCATGGCGATCGGCTGGATGAGCTTCACGGACATCTCGACGTTGTCGCCGGGCATGACCATCTCGGTGCCCTCGGGCAGCGTGACGACACCGGTGACGTCGGTGGTGCGGAAGTAGAACTGCGGCCGGTAGTTCTGGAAGAACGGGGTGTGACGGCCACCCTCCTCCTTGGAGAGGATGTAGACCGACGCCTCGAACTCCGTGTGCGGGGTGGTCGTGCCGGGCTTGACCACGACCATGCCGCGCTCGACGTCCTCGCGCTTGATGCCACGCAGCAGCAGACCGACGTTCTCGCCCGCGCGGGCCTCGTCGAGCAGCTTGCGGAACATCTCGATGCCGGTGCAGGTGGTCTTCATCGACTTCTCGCGAATACCGACGATCTCGACCTCCTCGTTCGGCTTGAGGATGCCACGCTCGGCGCGACCGGTGACGACGGTGCCACGACCGGTGATCGTGAAAACGTCCTCGATCGGCATGAGGAACGGCTTGTCGACCTCACGCTCGGGCTGCGGGATCGCGGAGTCGACCGCGTCCATCAGGCCCATGAGCGCCTCGGACCACTTCGGGTCGCCCTCGAGCGCCTTCAGCGCGGAGACCCGGACGACCGGCAGGTCGTCACCCGGGTACTCCTGGTTCGACAGCAGCTCGCGGATCTCGAGCTCGACCAGCTCCAGCAGCTCCTCATCGTCGACCATGTCGCTCTTGTTGAGCGCCACGACGATGTAGGGCACGCCGACCTGACGGGCGAGCAGCACGTGCTCGCGGGTCTGCGGCATCGGGCCGTCGGTAGCGGCGACCACCAGGATGGCGCCGTCCATCTGGGCGGCACCGGTGATCATGTTCTTGATGTAGTCAGCGTGACCCGGGCAGTCAACGTGCGCGTAGTGCCGGTTCTCCGTCTGGTACTCGACGTGCGCGATGGAGATCGTGATACCACGAGCCTTCTCCTCCGGCGCCTTGTCGATCTCGTCGAACGGGGTGTACGGGTTGAGTGCCGGGAACTTGTCGTGCAGGACCTTAGTGATGGCCGCCGTCAGCGTCGTCTTACCGTGGTCGATGTGACCAATGGTGCCGATGTTGACGTGCGGCTTAGTCCGCTCGAACTTCGCCTTCGCCACTGGTGTCCTCCTGTGGACTGTTGGTTCGTTCGCCCGACGGCGCCGACTGGCGCTTAGGACCTTTGCCCGCCGGGGTCGCCGGCGCTTCCTTGCTGTGCTGAGACCGTGGAGAGCTCAGCCGTGGTGAGGCCGGCGCGGACGCCGGCCTCACCACCGCGGTCACTCTCCGGTGGCCTTAGCGATGATCTCCTTCGCCACGTTCTGCGGAACCTCGGCGTAGGAGTCGAATACCATGCTGTAGCTGGCCCGGCCCTGAGTCTTCGACCGCAGGTCGCCGACGTAGCCGAACATCTCGGACAGCGGCACCAGGGCGCGCACGACGCGGGCGCCGCTACGCTCCTCCATCGCCTGGATGATTCCACGGCGGGAGTTCAGGTCGCCGATGACGTCACCCATGTTGTCCTCGGGGGTGACGACCTCGACTGCCATCATCGGCTCGAGGATGGCGGGGTCGGCCTTGCGGGCCGCCTCCTTCAGCGCCATCGAGCCGGCGATCTTGAACGCCATTTCCGACGAGTCGACCTCGTGGTACTTGCCGTCGATCAGCGTCAGCTTCACCCCGACCAGCGGGTACCCGGCCAGCACGCCGTACTGCATCGCGTCCTGGGCACCGGCGTCGATCGAAGGGATGTACTCCTTCGGGATGCGGCCACCGGTGACGGCGTTGACGAACTCGTACTGCGCCGGGGCGTCCAGCGGCAGCGGCTCCAGGCCGATGATGACGCTCGCGTACTGGCCCGAGCCACCGGTCTGCTTCTTGTGGGTGTACTCGAGCTTGTCCACCGTGCGGCGGATCGTCTCGCGGTACGCCACCTGCGGCTTGCCGACGTTGGCCTCGACGTTGAACTCGCGCTTCATGCGGTCGACGAGGATCTCCAGGTGGAGCTCGCCCATGCCGGAGATGACCGTCTGACCGGTCTCCTCGTCCAGCTTCACGCGGAAGGTCGGGTCCTCCTCGGCGAGCTTCTGGATCGCGACGCCCAGCTTCTCCTGGTCGGCCTTCGTCTTCGGCTCGATGGCCACCGAGATGACCGGGTCCGGGAACGTCATCGACTCCAGGATCACCGGGTGCGCCGGGTCGGACAGCGTGTCACCGGTGGTGGTCTGCTTGAGACCCTGCACCGCGATGATGTCGCCCGCGAACGCCTGGGGGCGCTCCTCACGCTTGTTGGCGTGCATCTGGTAGATCTTCCCGACCCGCTCCTTGCGGTCCTTGGTCGAGTTGATCACCGGCGAGCCCGAGTCGAGCGTGCCCGAGTAGACGCGCACGTAGGTCAGCTTGCCCAGGTGCTTGTCGGTCTGGATCTTGAAGGCCAGGCCGGAGAACGGCTCGCTCGAGTCGGCGTGCCGCTCGGCCGGGGTCTCCCCGTCCATCAGCGTGCCGTCGATGGCCGGGATGTCCAGCGGCGACGGCAGGAAGTCGACGACCGCGTCCAGCATCGGCTGCACGCCCTTGTTCTTGAACGCGGAGCCGCAGACGACCGGGTTCAGCTTGCCGGCGATGGTGGCGCGACGGATCGCGGCCTTGAGCTGCTCGACGGTGAACTCGCCACCCTCGAGGTAGCTCTCCATGATCTCGTCGTCCGCCTCGGAGAGGGTCTCGAGCAGCTTGGTGCGCCACTCGTCGGCCTGCTCCTGCAGGTTGGCCGGGATCTCCTCGATCGCGTAGTCCTCACCCTTCTGGGTCTCGCCGCGCCAGGTGAGCGCGCGCATGCCCAGCAGGTCCACGACACCGATGTGGTCGCCCTCGAGACCGATCGGGATCTGCAGCACCAGCGGGGTGGCGTTGAGACGGGTGATCATCATGTCGACGCAGCGGAAGAAGTCCGCACCGGTGCGGTCCAGCTTGTTGACGAAGCACATACGCGGCACGTTGTACTTGTCGGCCTGGCGCCACACGTTCTCGGTCTGCGGCTCCACACCGGCCACACCGTCGTACACGGCCACCGCGCCGTCGAGCACGCGCAGCGAACGCTCCACCTCGACGGTGAAGTCGACGTGGCCGGGCGTGTCGATGATCTGGATCGTGTGGCCCTTCCACTCACACTTGGTAGCAGCGGAGGTGATGGTGATACCACGCTCCTGCTCCTGCTCCATCCAGTCCATGACGGCAGCGCCCTCGTGGACCTCACCGATCTTGTGCGTGATTCCGGTGTAGAACAGGATCCGCTCGGTGGTGGTGGTCTTACCGGCGTCGATGTGGGCCATGATGCCGATGTTGCGGGTCTTGGCGAGGGCGGCGTCTGCGGCGGCCACTTCACGATCCTTTCGGAGTGGGACTCAGTCCCGGAAAGTCAAGGTTGTGGAGCCGGAACCGACGGATCGGCCCGGCTCCACGTTGGTTCACCAGCGGTAGTGCGCGAAGGCCTTGTTGGACTCGGCCATCTTGTGCGTGTCCTCGCGACGCTTGACAGCGGCGCCCAGACCGTTGCTGGCATCGAGCAGCTCGTTCATGAGGCGCTCGACCATCGTCTTCTCGCGACGGGCGCGGGAGTAGGTCACCAGCCAGCGCAGACCCAGCGTGGTCGCCCGGGCCGGACGGACCTCGACCGGAACCTGGTAGGTCGCGCCACCGACACGGCGGCTGCGGACCTCGAGGGTCGGCTTCACGTTGTCCATGGCGCGCTTGAGCGTCACGACGGGGTCGGTGCCGGTCTTCTCGCGGCAGCCCTCGAGCGCGCCGTACACGACACGCTCGGCCAGCTGGCGCTTGCCGGCCAGCAGGATCTTGTTGACCAGCTGGGTGACCAGCGGCGAGTTGTACACCGGGTCAGCGGCCAGCGGCCGACGCGGAGCGGGGCCCTTACGAGGCATTACTTCTTCCCTTCCTTGACCAGCTTCGCGCCGTAGCGGCTACGCGCCTGCTTGCGGTTGCGGACACCCTGGGTGTCGAGCGAACCACGAATGATCTTGTACCGCACGCCGGGCAGGTCCTTCACACGACCGCCGCGGACGAGCACGATCGAGTGCTCCTGCAGGTTGTGGCCGACACCCGGGATGTACGCGGTGACCTCGATCTGGCTGCTCAGCTTGACGCGAGCGACCTTCCGCAGTGCCGAGTTCGGCTTCTTGGGCGTCGTGGTGTACACACGCGTGCACACACCGCGCCGCTGGGGGCTCCCCTTCAGCGCCGGCGTCTTGGTCTTGCTCGTCTTCGCCTGGCGGCCCTTGCGGACCAGCTGCTGGATTGTGGGCACCGGTGTTCTCCGCTCCCTTTGCTTCCTCTCCGCGACTTTCTGGTCGCGGAAACTTATGTGGCCGTGGCCGCGAATGCGGCCCGAACTGCTGCGATCGGCGCCGTCTCGGAGTGATCCAGGACGCGTCCCGACCCCCGCGGTCGGGCGTGTCGTCCGGCGCACGGGCCCGACGGCTCGATTTCTCGAGCTGTCGGAGTCTGTCGTTGTCGTGGTGCTGCGGGCTGCCCGACCATCGGTCGAACTCTCCCGCGTCGGCGCACGCACGAGGGGCCCGGGCAAGCCCGGGCACGAGGGGAAAGAGTACCGAACCGATGGCCCACTGGTCAAAACGGGGTGACCCGACCCCCCGTCGATGCGAGGCAACCAGTCGTTCCGAGCAACCAGTCCGCCGTCAGTGCGAACTCCGACAGCCAGTCTACCTCTTCGATTCCCCGGCCCCGAACGGGATACCGCACCGTGAGGTAGCTCGCATGCCAGGACGGTCCGCGCGGCTCCCGAGCTCGCCCGCCGCTCTGCCGGCCGCCGACCGACGGCCACCGTGGGTCCGCCGAAAGTCCGCGGAAGACCCCGGGCGTGCGCGGCCTGCCGAAAGACCGCGGAACCGAGGCCTGCGCGGCCTGCCGCCGGATCAGCCGGCGCTGAGCGCGATCGCGGTGATCAGGCCGATCGCGGCCAGCACCAGGCCGACCGCGCCGCACACCAGGCCCGCGATGGCGACCCCGCGACCGGTCAGGTTGCCCGCCGCCAGCCGGATCTGCCGAATCCCCAGCCAACCGAGCAGCACACCCGCCGCCCCGAGCAGGATCGACAGCACCGCGAACGCCCCGGCGACCAGGCCTCCCCAGCCCTGCTGCGAGCCCGCCAGGCCGAAGCACCACACCACCAGCGAGACGAGGACCGAGCCCACGCCGGCCACCAGCGCACTGGCCGCCACACCCGACGCCGTCTTCGGCGCACCCAGCACCGCCAGGCCGTACGGCGTCCCCGGCACGATCTCCACCCGTACCGGCGGCGGGTAGTTCACCGGCCGCGGCCCGGCCGCCGGCTGCCCTGCCGCGGGCGGCGCAGCCGGCGGCTGCACACCCGCCGGGTGCGTCACCGGCCACTGCGGCACCGGAGGCTGCTGGCCTGACGGCGCGGAAGGCCAGTGCTGCTGCGCAGGCTGCTGCTGCTCACCCGACGGCGCGGGCCAGTGCTGCGCAGGCTGCTGCTCGCCCGACGGCACGGAGGGCCACTGCGGCACCGGAGGCTGCTGGTAGGTCACGCCGCCGATCCTGCCACGTCCCGCCCACTCCCCGCCCGCGGTGCCTCAGCCCCACCCATGAGGCGGCAACCGACCACATCTCTAACGATCATGAAGTTGTGCCTACGACACGCCGCCGACCCGTGCCATAAGTTCATGATCAACGCGACGGCGCGACCGCGCGGGCGGGCCGGGGCCGGAACCGGGTCAGTTGATGGTGGGTGGGAAGTCCTGGGTGCCGAAGTGGACGCCGCGGAGGAACAGCCAGACGGTCAGGGTGAGCAGGCTCAGGGCGGCCAGGGCCAGGGCGAGCCAGGACAGGCGTTCCGCCCAGCGGACGCGGCCGGCGCCGGTGCGCCAGCCCTCCCCCGCGTGCAGCTCCTCGCGGGCCTGGCGGGCCAGGACGAGGGCGATCGTGGCGGGCACGATGCCGCCCACGGCCAGGCCGGTGACCGCGGCCAGCAGGCCGAGGCCGAAGGCGGCGGTGGCCTTGGTGTCGGCGACCGGCTCGGGATCAGCCGGGTCGCGGGCGGCTGCGGATACGAAAGCGGCGTCCCCCATGCCGTGTAAACGACACGGGGGACGCCGCGATCACTTCAAACGCTTACCGGTACGACCCGAAGTCGAAGTCGTCCAGCGGCACCGCGACACCCGACGCCGGGCCGAAGCCGTAGTCGGTCTCGCCGTACGAGGTCATCGAGTAGACCTTGGCCTTCGCCTCCTCGGTCGGCTCCACCCGGACGTTGCGGTACTTGCTGATGCCGGTACCCGCCGGGATGAGCTTGCCGATGATGACGTTCTCCTTGAGACCGATGAGCGAGTCACTGCGCGCGTTGATCGCCGCGTCGGTGAGCACCCGGGTGGTCTCCTGGAAGGAGGCCGCCGAGAGCCACGACTCGGTCGCCAGCGACGCCTTGGTGATACCCATCAGCACCGGACGGCCTGCTGCGGGCTCGCCGCCCTCGGAGACCAGGCGGCGGTTCTCGCCCTCGAACTGCGCACGGTCGACCAGCACACCCGGCAGGAACTCGGTCGCGCCGGAGTCGATGATCGTGACCCGCTTGAGCATCTGGCGGATGATGATCTCGATGTGCTTGTCGTGGATCATTACGCCCTGCGAGCGGTAGACCTCCTGGACCTCGTTGGTCAGGTGGACCTGGACCGCGCGCGGACCCATGATGCGCAGCAGCTCGTGCGGGTCGATGGTGCCCTCGGTGAGCTTCTCGCCGACCTCCACGTGCGAGCCGTCGTGCACCCGCAGCTTCACCCGGTTCGAGATCTTGTCGTGGACGATCTCCTCGCTGCCGTCGTCCGGCACGATGATGATCTTCTTCGACCGGTCGCCCGCCTCGATCCGGATGCGTCCCGGAGTGTCCGCGATCGGCGCCTTGCCCTTGGGCACACGCGCCTCGAAGATCTCCTGGACACGCGGCAGACCCTGGGTGATGTCCTCACCCGAGGCGGCGCCACCGGTGTGGAAGGTACGCATCGTCAGCTGCGTGCCCGGCTCACCGATCGACTGGGCCGCGATGATGCCGACGGCCTCGCCGACGTCCACCAGCTTGCCGGTCGGCAGCGAACGGCCGTAGCAGGCCGCGCAGACGCCGAGCTTCGACTCGCAGGTGAGCACGGACCGCACCCGGACGCCCTCGATGCCGGCCTTGACCAGCTTGTCGACGACGATCGAGTTGAGGTCGGTGCCGCGCGCGGCGACCAGGTTGCCGTTGGCGTCGGACATGTCCTCGGCCAGGGTGCGGGCGTGCGCGCCGGTCTCGGCGTGCTCGTGCACCGACAGCACACCGTCGTGGCGCGTGCCGATCTGCATCGGGATCGCCCGGTCGGTGCCGCAGTCGTCCTCACGGATGATCACGTCCTGCGACACGTCCACCAGACGACGGGTCAGGTAACCCGAGTCGGCGGTACGCAGCGCGGTGTCGGCCAGACCCTTGCGGGCGCCGTGCGTGGAGATGAAGTACTCCAGCACGCTCAGGCCCTCGCGGTACGAGGACTTGATCGGCCGCGGGATGATCTCACCCTTCGGGTTGGCCACCAGGCCACGGATCGCCGCGATCTGGCGCAGCTGCAGCATGTTGCCTCGAGCGCCCGAGTGGATCATGCGCCACAGCGGGTTCTCCAGCGGCAGAGCGGTCTCCAGCTCCTTGGCCACCTCGTTGGTCGCCTTGGTCCAGAGCTCGATCAGCTCGCCGCGGCGCTCCTCGGCGGTCATCAGACCACGCTGGTACTGCTTGTCGAAGCGCTCGGCCTCCTTCTCGTACCGCTCAAGGATCTGGCCCTTGCGCGGCGGCGAGATGACGTCCTCCATGCCGATGGTGACGCCGGACCAGGTGGCCCAGTGGAAGCCGGCCTCCTTGAGCGCGTCCAGGGTCGCCGCCAGGGCGACCTTCGGGTAGCGCTCGGCCAGGTCGTTCACGATGCCCGAGAGCTGGCCCTTGCGGACCTCGTGGTTGACGAAGCGGTAGCCCACCGGGAGGGTCTCGTTGAACAGGACCCGGCCCAGCGTGGTGTCCAGGATGACCGGCGCGTTCGGCTCCCACTCCTCCGGCTGGACCCACGCCTCGGCGCCCGGGCCGTTGTCGACCGAGGTGATGCCGTTGAGGCGGATCCGGACCGGCGCCTGCAGGTGCAGCTCGCCGTTGTCGAAGGCCATCATCGCCTCGGCCTCGGAGCTGAACACCCGTCCCTCGCCCAGCATGCCGGTGCGCTTGTGGGTCAGGTGGTACAGCCCGATGATCATGTCCTGGGTGGGCATGGTCACCGGCTTGCCGTCGGCCGGCTTGAGGATGTTGTTGCTGGACAGCATCAGGATGCGCGCCTCGGCCTGGGCCTCGGCGGACAGCGGCACGTGCACGGCCATCTGGTCACCGTCGAAGTCCGCGTTGAAGGCGGTGCAGACGAGCGGGTGGATCTGGATGGCCTTGCCCTCGACCAGCTGCGGCTCGAACGCCTGGATGCCGAGGCGGTGCAGGGTGGGTGCACGGTTGAGCAGCACCGGGTGTTCGGTGATGACCTCTTCCAGCACGTCCCACACGACCGGGCGCTGACGCTCGACCATGCGCTTGGCCGACTTGATGTTCTGGGCGTGGTTCAGGTCGACCAGCCGCTTCATCACGAACGGCTTGAACAGCTCCAGCGCCATCTGCTTGGGCAGACCGCACTGGTGCAGCTTGAGCCGCGGGCCGACGACGATGACGGAACGGCCCGAGTAGTCCACGCGCTTGCCGAGCAGGTTCTGGCGGAACCGGCCCTGCTTGCCCTTGAGCATGTCGGACAGCGACTTGAGCGGGCGGTTGCCCGGACCCGTCACCGGCCGGCCACGGCGGCCGTTGTCGAACAGCGCGTCGACGGCCTCCTGCAGCATCCGCTTCTCGTTGTTCACGATGATCTCGGGCGCGCCGAGGTCGATCAGACGCTTGAGGCGGTTGTTGCGGTTGATGACCCGGCGGTACAGGTCGTTCAGGTCGGACGTCGCGAAGCGGCCGCCGTCGAGCTGCACCATCGGGCGCAGGTCCGGCGGGATGACCGGGACGCAGTCGAGCACCATGCCCAGCGGCGAGTTGCCGGTGGCCAGGAACGCGGCCACGACCTTGAGCCGCTTGAGCGCGCGCAGCTTGCGCTGCCCCTTGCCCGAGCGGATGGTCTCGCGCAGGAACTCGGCCTCGGCCTCGAGGTCCATGTTCTGCACCAGGGCCTTGATGGCCTCGGCGCCCATGCCGCCGGTGAAGTACTCACCGAAGCGGTCGCGCAGCTCGCGGTAGAGCAGCTCGTCGGTGACCAGCTGCTTGGAGTCGAGCTTGCGGAACGTGTCCAGCACCTCGTCCAGGCGGTCGATCTCGCGCTGCGCCTTGTCGCGGATCTGGCGCATCTCCCGCTCGCCGGCCTCCTTGACCTTGCGGCGCACGTCGGCCTTGGCGCCCTCGGCCTCCAGCTCGGCCAGGTCGGACTCGAGCTTGACGGCCCGCTTCTCGATCTCGGCGTCGCGGGCGTTCTCGGCCTGCCGCTTCTCGGCGAAGATCTCGTTCTCGATGGTGGTCATGTCGCGGTGACGCGCCTCGGCGTCCACGCTCGTGATCACGTACGAGGCGAAGTAAATGATCTTCTCAAGGTCCTTCGGCGCGAGGTCCAGCAGGTAGCCCAGCCGGCTCGGCACGCCCTTGAAGTACCAGATGTGGGTGACCGCGGCGGCGAGCTCGATGTGGCCCATCCGCTCACGGCGCACCTTGGAACGGGTCACCTCGACGCCGCAGCGCTCACAGACGATGCCCTTGAAGCGGACCCGCTTGTACTTGCCGCAGTAGCACTCCCAGTCCCGCTGCGGACCGAAGATCTTCTCGCAGAAGAGTCCGTCCTTCTCGGGCTTCAGGGTGCGGTAGTTGATCGTCTCGGGCTTCTTGACCTCGCCGTGCGACCAGCGCCGGATGTCTTCCGCGCCCGCCAGGCCGATCCGAAGCTCATCGAAGAAGTTAACGTCGAGCACGTTGTATGTCCCTCTTTGCTCGTGTCTTCATCAGTGTCAGTTGATGGCGGAGGCGTCCTCCACACGCCGGAGCGCGCGGAGGACGCCTTTTACATCAGACTTCCTCGACGCTGCTCGGCTCCCGCCGGGACAGATCGATACCGAGCTCCTCCGCCGCCCGGAACACCTCGTCGTCGGTCTCGCGCATCTCGAGCGCCACACCGTCGCTGGACAGCACCTCGACGTTCAGGCACAGCGACTGCAGTTCCTTGAGCAGCACCTTGAACGACTCGGGGATACCCGGCTCGGGGATGTTCTCGCCCTTGACGATGGCCTCGTAGACCTTCACGCGACCCAGCACGTCGTCGGACTTGATGGTGAGCAGCTCCTGCAGCGCGTAAGCCGCGCCGTAGGCCTGCATCGCCCAGCACTCCATCTCGCCGAACCGCTGGCCACCGAACTGCGCCTTACCACCCAGCGGCTGCTGCGTGATCATCGAGTACGGGCCGGTCGACCGAGCGTGGATCTTGTCGTCGACCAGGTGGTTCAGCTTCAGGATGTACATGTAGCCGACCGAGATCGGGTCCGGCAGCGGTTCGCCGGAGCGGCCGTCGAACAGCTTGGCCTTGCCCGACTCGCCGATCAGCTGGGTGCCGTCGCGGTTGGGCAGGGTGCTGCCGAGCAGACCGGCGATCTCGTCGTCGTGCGCGCCGTCGAAGACCGGGGTCGCCACGTTCGTGTTGGCCTCGGCCTCGTGCGCGCCGATCGAGCGCAGTGCCTTCTTCCACTCGGCGTCGTCGCCCGAGACCTTCCAGCCGGTCTTCGCGACCCAGCCCAGGTGGACCTCGAGAACCTGGCCGATGTTCATTCGACCGGGCACGCCCAGCGGGTTGAGCACGATGTCGACGGGCGTGCCGTCCTCCAGGAACGGCATGTCCTCGACCGGAAGGATCTTGGAGATGACACCCTTGTTGCCGTGGCGGCCGGCGAGCTTGTCGCCGTCCTGGATCTTGCGCTTCTGGGCCACGTACACCCGGACCAGCTCGTTGACGCCCGGGGGCAGCTCGTCGCCGTCCTCGCGGGAGAACGTGCGCACACCGATGACCGTGCCGGTCTCGCCGTGCGGCACCTTCAGCGAGGTGTCGCGGACCTCGCGCGCCTTCTCACCGAAGATCGCGCGGAGCAGCCGCTCCTCCGGGGTCAGCTCGGTCTCGCCCTTGGGCGTGACCTTGCCGACCAGGATGTCGCCCGGCACGACCTCGGCGCCGATCCGGATGATGCCCCGCTCGTCCAGGTCCGCCAGCATCTCTTCGCTGACGTTCGGGATGTCGCGGGTGATCTCCTCCGGGCCCAGCTTGGTGTCGCGGGCGTCGACCTCGTGCTCCTCGATGTGGATCGAGGTGAGCACGTCCTCCTGCACCAGGCGCTGGGACAGGATGATCGCGTCCTCGTAGTTGTGGCCCTCCCACGGCATGAAGGCGACCAGCAGGTTGCGGCCGAGCGCCATCTCACCGTTGTCGGTGCAGGGGCCGTCGGCGATGACCTGACCGGCCTCGACGCGGGCGCCCTCCGGGACCACCGGCTTCTGGTTCACGCACGAGCCCGAGTTGGACCGGCGGAACTTGTGCAGCAGGTAGGTCCGGCGGAAGCCGTCGTCCTGGTGCACGGTGATGTAGTCCGCGCACAGGTCCTCGACCACGCCGCCGACCTCGGCCACGACCACGTCGCCGGCGTCGGTCGCGGCACGGTACTCCATACCCGTGCCGACCAGCGGGGCCTCGGCCTTGACCAGCGGCACCGCCTGACGCTGCATGTTCGCGCCCATGAGGGCACGGTTGGCGTCGTCGTGCTCGAGGAACGGGATCATCGCGGTCGCGACGGACACCATCTGCCGCGGCGACACGTCCATGTAGTCGACCTGTGCCGGCGGCACGTAGTCGACCTCACCGCCCTTACGGCGGACCAGGACGCGGTCCTCGGCGAAGGAGCCGTCACCCATCAGCACGGCGTTCGCCTGCGCCTTGATGTAACGGTCCTCCTCGTCCGCGGTCAGGTAGTCGATCTGGTCGGTGACCCGGCCCTCGACGACCTTGCGGTACGGCGTCTCGACGAAACCGAACGGGTTGACCCGCGCGAACGTCGACAGCGCGCCGATCAGACCGATGTTCGGGCCTTCCGGCGTCTCGATCGGGCACATCCGGCCGTAGTGCGACGGGTGCACGTCACGGACCTCGAAGCCGGCGCGGTCACGCGACAGACCACCCGGGCCGAGCGCCGACAGGCGGCGACGGTGGGTCAGACCCGCGAGCGGGTTGGTCTGGTCCATGAACTGCGACAGCTGCGACGTGCCGAAGAACTCCTTGATCGCGGCCACCACGGGGCGGATGTTGATCAGGGTCTGCGGCGTGATCGCCTCGACGTCCTGCGTGGTCATGCGCTCACGCACGACGCGCTCCATGCGGGAGAGACCGACCCGAACCTGGTTCTGGATCAGCTCGCCGACGGTGCGCAGACGACGGTTGCCGAAGTGGTCGATGTCGTCGGCCTCGTAGCCCTCCTCGCCCGCGTGCAGGCGGGCCAGGTACTCCACGGTGGCGACGATGTCGTCCTCGGTCAGCGTTCCCGTCGTGATCGGGATCTCGAGCTCGAGCTTCTTGTTGAACTTGTAACGACCGACCTTGGCGACGTCGTACCGCTTCGGGTTGAAGAAGAGGTTGTCGAGCAGGGTCTGGGCGTTCTCGCGCGTCGGCGGCTCGCCAGGGCGCAGCTTGCGGTAGATGTCGAGAAGGGCCTCGTCCTGACCGGCGATGTGGTCCTTCTCGAGGGTCGTCATCAGGAGCTCGGACCAGGCGAAGCGCTCGCGGATCTGGTCGTTGGTCCAACCGATCGCCTTCAGCAGGACCGTGACGGCCTGCCGGCGCTTGCGGTCGATACGTACACCGACCGTGTCGCGCTTGTCGATGTCGAACTCCAGCCAGGCACCCCGGCTCGGGATGACCTTGACGCTGGAGAGGTCGCGGTCGGAGGTCTTGTCCGGCTCCTTGGAGAAGTACACGCCAGGAGAACGGACAAGCTGGCTGACGACGATGCGCTCGGTGCCGTTGATGATGAAAGTGCCCTTCGGCGTCATCATCGGGAAGTCACCCATGAACACGGTCTGGCTCTTGATCTCGCCAGTCGAGTTGTTGGTGAACTCCGCGGTCACGAACAGCGGCGCGCAGTAGGTGAGGTCCTTCTCCTTGCACTCCTCGATGGAGGCCTTGACCTCGTCGAAGCGCGGGTCGGAGAAGCTGAGCGACATGGTGCCGGAGAAGTCCTCGATCGGGCTGATCTCTTCGAGGATCTCCGCGAGTCCCGAGCGGGCGTCTGCGAGAGCCGACGAACGGGACTGCCAGGACTCATTGCCGACAAGCCAGTCAAAAGACTCGGTTTGGATAGCGAGCAGGTTGGGTACTTCGAGGTGTTCGGTGATCCTGCCGAAGGAGATCCGGCGGGGAGCGAACGCGCTCGACGATCGACTGGTCTTCGCAGGGCGGGAGGCTGCCAAGATACGTCCTTCCGAGGACCGGTGGTGCAACGGCCGTTACGCGAGCAGCCCGACAACCCCTGGTCCAGAGCCGACGTCAAAAGACGTCCGGCAATCCGGGCAGGGGGAAGTCGAAGGGCAGCGCAAACTAGCACTGTAGCAGAAGCACAGACCGCTGTCGAGTCCCCACGGCAGGCTTTCGCAGAACGTGCTCCAGACCACCTTCAGATCGGTGTCGCCACGCTCTGTACCCCGCCCGCTACGTACTCGGAAGGTCGTGCTGAAGAAAGACTGCCTGGCGTCGCCGTTCACGTCAAGACCCGGCGACGGGTTCCAGTGTCCAACACTGCGTCAACTTCGCATCACTACGCGTTTGCCCAGCATGCGTGAGGGGCGGACACCCATGGGATGCCCGCCCCTCGATGCGGTCACGCTGTCGGCGTAAAGCCCCCGCGTGACCTCAGATCACTTGAGGGTGACCTTGGCGCCCTCGGCCTCGAGCTTGGCCTTGGCCTTCTCGGCGGTGTCCTTGTTCGCCTTCTCGAGGATGGCCTTCGGCGCGGCCTCGACCACGTCCTTGGCCTCCTTCAGGCCCAGGCCGGTCAGCTCACGCACGACCTTGATGACCTGGATCTTCTTGCCACCGTCGGACTCGAGGACGACGTCGAACTCGTCCTTCTCCTCGACCTCGACCGGAGCGGCGCCGCCGCCGGCCGGGCCGGCCATGATGGCAGCCGGGGCGGCGGCCTTCACGTCGAAGGTGGTCTCGAACTCCTTCACGAACTCGGAGAGCTCGATCAGGGTCATCTCCTTGAAGGCCTCGAGGAGCTCGGTGCTGCTCAGCTTCGCCATGTCAGGCGTCCTTTCTTAGCGGGTCTACATGCCGCGGCAGGAGGCCGCGAGCTGGATGGTTCGGACGACGTCGACGCCGGTCAGGCGTCGGCGCCCTCCTTCTCGCGCTTGTCCTGCAGAGCGGCGGCCGTGCGAACGGCCTTCGCCAGCGGGGCCTGGAACAGCGCCGCAGCGTTGCTCATGCTTGCCTTCATGGCGCCGGCCAGCTTGGCCAGCAGCACCTCGCGGGACTCGAGGTCGGCGAGCTTGGCGACGTCCGCCGCCGTGATCGCCTTGCCCTCGAAGACGCCGCCCTTGATGACGAGCAGCGGGTTCGCCTTCGCGAACTCCTTCAGGCCCTTCGCCGCCTCGACGACATCGCCGGAGACGAAGGCGAGCGCGGTAGGACCGGTGAACAGAGCGTCGAGACCGGTCAGACCGGCGTCGGTCGCGGCGCGCTTGGCAAGCGTGTTCTTGGCGACGGTGTACTCGGCACCGCCCAGCGAACGACGCAGCTCGGTCAGCTGCTTCACGGTCAGGCCGCGGTACTCGGTGAGCACCGTGGCGTTCGACTCGCGGAAGCGCTCGGTGAGCTCCGCAACACTGCCGGCCTTGTCGGCACGGATCTTGTCCGCCATGTCCCCTCCTCTCTCGTACTCCAGGCTGGTCTCGCGGGACCCGGCGTTCGACAGAAGCGGACAAACAAAACGCCCCGGCGCAGGGCGCACGGGGCTTCACACGGCACAGGGCCGCCAGGCTCACCGTTCTTCCCTGCGCGGGCCGCCCGTGGGTCCGCTCGTTGCCGAGCGACGGGGCCTTCGATCGTCTCCGGATGACTCCGGATCTGATGACCAGCGGTCTTTGGGTGGAACTGTTGCCGGTAACGATACGTGACCTGGCACCGGCCACCAAATCGGGGTGGTGTGAGCTGTCTTGTATCAATCGATTGACACAAGACGCAGCGATGTCGTTCACTTGTATCAGTTGTCTGATACAACGGGGAGGTCAAAAGATGAACGGAGCCGCCTACGTGCGGTCGGCCGGGGTGGTCCTGGGTGGCGCGCTGGGTCTGACGGTGGCCAACAGTTCCCTGATCCCGCTCGCCGTGCCCCTGTTCACCGTGTTCGTGCTCGCCGGCGTCGGGGTCAGCGAACTGATGTCGCCTCGGCCGTCCCGATCGGGGCAGTCGACGGCGCAGCTCACGGCCCGCGACGCCGATGCGTACCTGCCGCCCGGATACCGGGCCCGACTGCGCTGGCTGAGTCTGGCGGTGCTGGTCACCGTGCCGCCGATCGCCGTACTGATCGGGGCGAGCCCAGCCGCCTGGTCTGGGCAGTTCAGCGCACGCGGCGCCATCGTGCGCCTGGTGCCCACCGTGGTCTTCCTCGTGGGCTGGTGCCTGATCGCGCGGCAGCTGCTGCGCCGCATCGCCGAGGCAGGCCACGCCGGGCTGGACCCGCAGCACCTCGCCGCGGACGTGGCATGGCGGCGGCGGGCGTCACGGCTGGTCCTCGGCACCACCGGGGTGCTGCTCTCCGGCACCCTGGCCGGCGCGCTGTTCTGCTACAGCCAGCGCCACTGGCTGATGTTCCTCGGCGGTTGGGGCTGGTGGATGTTCGGCCTGCTCGTCCTGGCGCTGTCCGCGTTCCTGGTGTTCGCGCACTACCTGCACCTGCTGATCGACCCGGGTCCGGCGGGCGTGGTGAGCGTCGGCACGCGGCGGGAGCCGGCCGAGGCCGTGGCGTGATCCCCACGATCACCATCCGGCCCGGCCCCGTGCCGCCGTATGAACAGATACGGGCTCAGGTCGAGGCGCTGATCAACGGCGGGTTGCTGATGGCGGGCCACCGCCTGCCGCCGATCCGGCAGCTCGCCGCGGACCTGGGCTTGGCGACCGGCACGGTCGCTCGCGCGTACCAGGAACTGGAGGCGGCCGGACTGGTGACGACCCGGCGCGCCGCGGGCACGGTGGTGGCCGCGCGAACCGCTGAACCGCCGGCGGACCGACGGGGGCCGCTGACACAGGCGGCGCGTGCGTACACCGCCACCGCCCTCACCCTCGGCGCGGACCTCGACGAGGCTCTCGCCGCAGTCCGCGCAGCGTGGCCCGACCCGACCGGCTGACCCCGGCTGACTCGGCCGGGTCGCCGGGCCGCCCGGCGGGCAGGTTGGGAAGGGCACCTTCCTTTACATATAGGGATGTGAAGGTGCCCTTCCTTCGCCCCAAGGCGGCGCGGCGCGGTGCGGTGTGAAAGCGGAAGGCCCCGCCTCGCGGGTGCGAGGCGGGGCCTTCCGGCTGGAGAACGAGGCGGATCAGGCCTCGGGGTTCTCCTGGATGTTGCGGGTCACGTTGGGGTCGACCGGGATGCCGGGGCCCATCGTGGTGGTGACGAAGACCTTCTTCAGGTACTTGCCCTTGGACGCCGACGGCTTGGACCGCAGCACCTCCTCCAGCACCGCGGCGTAGTTGTCGACCAGCTGCTCCGCAGTGAACGACGCCTTGCCGATGATCAGGTGCAGGTTCGAGTGCTTGTCCACGCGGAAGGTGATCTTTCCGCCCTTGATGTCGGCCACCGCCTTGGCGATGTCCATGGTGACCGTGCCGGTCTTCGGGTTCGGCATGAGGCCGCGCGGGCCCAGGATCCGCGCGATCCGACCGATCTTGGCCATCTGGTCCGGCGTCGCGATCGCGGCGTCGAAGTCCAGCCAGCCTTCCTGAATGCGGGCCACCAGCTCGTCGGTCCCGACGGCGTCGGCGCCGGCGGCGGTCGCCTCGGCGGCCTTCTCGCCGGAGGCGAAGACGATCACGCGGGCGGTCTTACCGGTGCCGTGCGGCAGGTTGACCACGCCGCGGACCATCTGGTCCGCCTTGCGGGGGTCGACGCCGAGGCGCATCGCGACCTCGACCGTGGCGTCGAACTTGACCTTGGTGGTGTCCTTCGCCAGCTTGATCGCCTCGACCGGGGTGTACAGCTTGTCCCGGTCGACCTGCTCAGCGGACTTGTTGTAGCTCTTGCCGTGCTTCATTTCTCAAGATCTCCTGTGGTTGTGTCGAGCCCTCACGGGGCCCTCCCACGAAACTTCGACCGTCAGGCGGCGGATGCCGCGTGCGGCATTCAGTCCTTGACGGTGATGCCCATCGACCGGGCGGTGCCGGCGATGATGCGCTCGGCCATGTCCAGGTCGTTGGCGTTCAGGTCGGACATCTTCTTCTCGGCGATCTCGCGCACCTGGGCACGCGTCACCGAACCGACCTTGGTGGTGTGCGGCACGCCGGAGCCCTTGGCGACACCGGCAGCCTTGATCAGGAGGCGGGCGGCCGGCGGCGTCTTCAGCACGAACGTGAACGAGCGGTCCTCGTACACGCTGATCTGTGCCGGGACGATGTCACCGCGCTGCGACTCGGTCTGGGCGTTGTACGCCTTGCAGAACTCCATGATGTTCACACCGTGCTGGCCCAGCGCCGGACCCACCGGCGGAGCCGGGGTGGCCTGGCCGGCCTTCAGCTGCAGCGTGAACGTCTTGACGAGTTTCTTCTTCGGAGGCATGTCTACTTCCTGGGACTTGTCGACCCGCCCGTTCGGCGGATCAGGGTGGTTTACACCGGACCGGCCGGTGCGTTCGCGCGCACGGTCAGCGCGCGGCACAGGCCGGACGTTCTAGGTTAGCGCATACTCGCGGGCGCCTATCCGGCGAGGTGGCCCCCACCGGGCCGGATGTGAGCCGCGACGCGCTGAAACGCCGCGCGGCGGGGCCCCGAGGGGCACCCGCCGCGTCGTCACGTCTGCAACTAGATCTTGGCGACCTGGTTGAAGTTCAGCTCGACCGGAGTCTCCCGGCCGAAGATCGACACCAGCACCTTGAGCTTCTGCTGGTCGGCGTTGATCTCGGAGATCGTGGCCGGCAGCGAGGCGAACGCGCCGTCGGTCACGGTGACCGAGTCGCCGACCTCGAAGTCCAGCACCCGGACCTCGGCCTTGGCCTTCTTCTGGCCGGCGCCGGGCTGCTCCACCGCGGGCAGCAGCCACTTCAGCACCTCGTCGAGGCTCAGCGGCGCCGGGCGGTCGGCCCGGTCCGTCGCGCCGACGAAGCCGGTCACACCCGGGGTGTTGCGCACGCACGAGTACGACTCGGGCGTGAGGTCCATGCGGACCAGCAGGTAGCCGGGGAAGACCTTGCTCTGCACCTGGGTGCGCTTGCCGTTCTTGACCTCGACCTCTTCCCGGGTCGGCACCTCGACCTGGAAGATGAACTCCTCCATGTCGAGGCTCGTGATCCGGGTCTCGAGGTTGGTCTTGACCTTGTTCTCGTAGCCGGCGTACGAATGCACGACATACCAGTCGCCGGGCGCGAACCGCAGCTTCTGGCGCAGCTCGGCGGCCGGGTCGAACTCGTCCTCAGCGGGTGCCGTCGCAAGTGCGGGCTCGTCGGTCACCGCGACCGCGGAGGTCACCTCGGTGTCTTCCGTCTGGGCCGTCTCGTCGTACTCAGGCACGTAGCCGCTCACTTCCGTAGTTTGTGTTACTTCGCGTCGCCGAAGACGAACAGCACGCCCTTGGCGTAGGCGAGGTCCAGCAGCGTCACGATGGCCATCATGAACGACACGAAGATCAGGACCACCGCGGTGTACGTCAGCAGCTCGTTCCGCGTCGGCCAGATGACCTTACGCAGCTCGGCGACGATCTCACGGACAAAACGTCCGATACGGCCGAAGAACCCGACCTTCTCGGCCTTCTCCGTGCTCTTGACCGCGCGGGAGCCCTTGCCGTCCGTCACCTTGCGGGACTTGGTCGCGGTGCCACCGCCGGAGACGCCGGACTCGTCGTCCTGGGTGTCGTCGTCGACAGCGTCGTCGAACACGTCGTCAACGTGCTCGGGCGCGGCGTCCTCGCCACGTCGGTTGCTCTCGGCCACTTCGCCCTACTTCCATCTCGCGGGGTGGTGTCGGAACCGTGAAGGGACACGATCCCGTGTGCCCGACGCAGTCGCACGAGGAGCACCTGTCACATCTGACCCGCCCCCACGCTGTGGGGCCGATACGGGCCATACGACCATGGTCCACCAGCCGAGGTCGTCTTGGAAGACAACCGGTGGGCCGATTCCCATGATCGCCCACCGCGGGCCGGTAGGCCAGAGCCAGCAGGGGCGACAGGACTCGAACCTGCAACCTGCGGTTTTGGAGACCGCTGCGCTGCCAATTGCGCCACACCCCTGTGCGGGAAATGCGCCCTGCCGGAGGCCGAAGACCACCGGCGGAGTTCATTAACCCCACGGCCGACCAGTGTACGGGTAGACAGGCGAGTGGGCCAACTGGCACTCCCTATTTTCTCTCGCCACCGGCCGGCCGCCCAACCGAGCCGCCCTCAGATCTGCTTGACCACGACCCTGGCCTGCGCCAACACCTTCTCGCCGGCGCAGGTCGCGGTGAGGTCGAAGGTCACCAGATCGTCCTCGGACACACTCTTGATCACCGCGGTGAACTCGACCTCGGTGCCCTCGTCGGTGTCGGGCACCGGCACCGGACGGGTGAACCTGACCCCGATGTCGAGCACCGCGTCGGCGGAGCCGACCCAGCCGGTGACCGCCCGGCCGGCCAGCGCCATGGTGTACATCCCGTGCGCGATCACCCCGGGCAGGCCCACTCCGACGGCGGTGCGCTCGCTCCAGTGGATCGGGTTGAAGTCCCCCGACGCGCCCGCGTAGCGGACCAGGTCGGCCCGGGTCACCCGGAACGTCTGCAGCGGCAGCTGCTGGCCCTTCTCGAACGCCATCTCACTCACCATGCCCTCGGACGACGAGCTTGCACACCACGGTCACCACGGGCTCGCCGGCCGGCGTGGCCAGCTCGGCGCGGGTGGTCAGGAAGTCGTGCCCGCCGCGGTGCGTGATGTCGTCGATGCTGCTGACGACGACCAGCTCGTCCCCGGCGACGATCGGGCGGCGGTACGAGAAGCGCTGGTCGCCGTGGACCACGCGGGTGTAGTCCATGCCCAGTTCCGGGTCGGTGACGATCTGCTCCATGGCGGCGAAGCTCAGGATGATCGGGAAGGTGGGCGGGGCCACCACGTCGCGGTAGCCGGCCTTCTGCGCGGCCTCCAGGTCGTGGTACAGGGCGTCCTGCGCACCGATCGCGGTGGCGAACTCCCTGATCTTCTCGCGGCCCACCTGGTAGGGCTCGGTCGGCGGATAGGTCCGACCGGTGAATGACTGGTCCAACGGCATACCGGTGAACCTATGCCAGCAGGGGGCGGCCCGATGGGCCGCCCCCTGCTGGGAACGTCTGCTGGACCGGAGAGGTCAGCGGGTCTCGCGGTGCGCGGTGTGCTTGCCGCAGCGCGGGCAGAACTTCTTCAGCTCAATCCGATCCGGGTCGTTACGCCGGTTCTTCTTGGTGATGTAGTTCCGCTCCTTGCAGTCCACGCACGCCATGGTGATCTTTGGACGTACGTCAGTCGCCTTGGCCACGGGAGTGCCTTTCTAGAACAAGCTTCTTTGAGTTACCGGCATACCAAGATAGACGACGTCCATCCAGACATGCAAAAAGGCTCGCCATGGCGACCCTCACACCGCGACCAGGGAATAGACTCACCGGTCTGCGATCTCGCGTTGACTGGCGACACGCACCAGCGATTCAACACAGCGTAGCGGTGGCCGGAATTGAACCGGCGACACAGCGATTATGAGCCGCTTGCTCTGCCATCTGAGCTACACCGCCGTGGCGGGCACTCCCGGTGGATGCACCGGGAGTCCGGTCGAGCCCCCTTACGGAATCGAACCGTAGACCTTCTCCTTACCATGGAGACGCTCTGCCGACTGAGCTAAGGGGGCGTGCTCGTTGCCAGGTGATTTCCCACCTCGCCGCGCGCCTTGGTAAGAGTACACAACAACCAGCCGCCGCGGAAATCGGGATACCCCCGGGCGCGGCGCGGTGTCGCTCAGCCCACCGCGCGCAGGCGGCGGACCTCGCCCAGCGGGGTCGGTTCGGCGTCGGTCTGCGCGCCCAGCCAGGCCTCCAGCCGCTCGTACGGCAGCGGCCGGCTGAACAGGAAGCCCTGCCCGATGTCGCAGCCGATCTCCTCGAGCAGCTCCAGCGTCAGCTCGCTCTCCACGCCCTCGGCGACCACGCTCAGCCCGAAGTGCCGCGAGATGTCCACCACGGCCCGCACGATGGCCAGGTCACCCGGGTCGGTGGCCATGCCCTGCACGAACGAGCGGTCCACCTTCACCTCGTGCACCGGCAGGCGGCGCAGGTAGGACAGGGACGAGTAGCCGGTGCCGAAGTCGTCCACGCTCAGGTGCACGCCGAGGTCGTAGAGCCGGCGCAGGGTCGGCAGCAGCCGGTCGACGCCGTCCACCACGCCGTCCTCGGTGATCTCCAGGGTCAGCCGGTCGGGTGACACGCCGTACTCCTGGAGCAGCTCGTCCACCCGGTCCGGGAAGGCCGGGTCGACCAGGGTGCGCGGCGAGAGGTTCACCGCCACCGACAGCGGCCGCCCCGCGTCCACCCACTGGCGGGCCCGGCGCAGGCCTTCGCGCAGCACCACCTCGGTGAGCCGGGCGAGCTGCCCGGTGTGCTCGGCCACCGCGACGAAGTCCTCCGGCTGCACCGCGCCGTGCGTCGGGTGCTCCCAGCGGGCCAGGCACTCGACGCCGACCAGGCGGCGGTCCCGCAGCGTGACCTTGGGCTGGAAGTAGACCTCCAGCTCGTCGTTGTCCAGGGCGCGGCGCAGGTCTCCGGCCAGGCCGAGCCGGCGCACCGAGCGCGACTCCAGCGCCAGGTCGAACAGTTGCACGCCGCCGGCCAGCGCCTTCGCCGAGTGGGTGGCCACGTCGGCGCGCTGCAGCAGCGTCGCCGGGTCGGAGCCGTGCTCCGGGTGCAGGCTGAGACCGACCGCCGTGTCGACGTCCAGGGTCAGCGAGCCGAACGTCATCGGGTTCTGCAGCTGGCTGCGCAGCTCCGCGGCCAGCTGCAGCGCCGCCTCCGCGTTGGGCTGGCGCAGCGTCACCACGAACTCGTCGCCGCCGACCCGGCCGACCAGCGCCGCGGGCGGCGACAGCGTGCGCAGCCGGGTGGCGACCTCGGCCAGCAGCTGGTCGCCTGCGGCGTGTCCGAGCGAGTCGTTGACGTCGCGCAGCCCGTCGACGTCGAACATCAGCACCGCCACGACCTCGCCGGGCGCGCGGACCCGGACCGCCTCTTCCAGCGCCTGGTTGATGCGCCGGCGGTTGGGCAGCGCGGTGAGCGTGTCGTGGTACGCGTCGAAGCGCAACCGGTCGACCAGGCGGTTGTTCTCCACCGCCACCGCGGCGTGCGCGGCGATCGCCTCCAGCAGGCGCACGTCACCGGGGTCGAAGGACAGGTTGTCGCCGAGCCGGCCCGCCACCTCGAGCGTGCCGATCACGGCCGAGCTGGCGCGCAGCGGCACGACGATGGCGTCCTTGGTGCCGTGCTCGCGCAGTTGCGCCCGCAGCTGGTCGTCGCCGAACTTGGCGCCGGCGGCGACGGTCTGCCCCGCCTCGACCGCCTGCTTGCGCAGTGATTCGGGGGCGCCGGCCACGTCGAGCAGGCCCTTGTCGTCGGCACGGGCGCTCAGCAGCACCTCGGGGTGGCGGCCCTGCGCCGGCAGCCACAGCGTCGCGTACTCGGCCTGGAGCACCCGCCGCACCCGGGCGAGCAGCACGTCGGGCAGGGTGCCGTCGTGCGGCGTGTCGGAGATGGCCCCGGTCAGGTCGTAGATCTCGGTCAGCGTCCGGTGCTGTGTCATCGACCGCGCATACGAGCGGTAGGCGACGACGAAGAAGACCAGCAACACCGCCATGAGCGCGAACGCCGCCGGACCCTGCTGCAGGATGAGCAGGATCGCCAGGCCGATGGTGGTGGTGATGACCGCGACGATGAAGCCCGGCACCACCGTCGCCGCCGTCTCCTGGGGCGCGAACCGGCCCTGCACGAGGCTGATCACCCCGGTGACGCCGATGAACGAGACGACGACGCTGGTCAGCACGGCGACCATCAGGACGACCCAGCTCGTGGGGTCTCGGGGATTCACCGGCGTGATCGGCAGCACGACGAGGTTCGCGCACGCGGTGGCCGCCGCCATGAGCGAGACGTTGAACGCGGCCTTGACCGGCATGGCTCTTCGGTGCCATTGGACCAGCGCGTACACCGCGACTCTGACGATCAGCAGGGTCACCGGGGGCAGGTATGCCAGCGCCAGCACGAACGGGATGTCCGCCAGGGTGAGCACGAACCCGTGCCGCCGGATCTCGAACTGCAGAACCGTCAGTTCGGAGCCCAGGAAGAGTGCGAAGAAGACCAGTGCCAGCAGCCATTCGCCCAGCGGCTCCGGCGATTTGCGCAGTGTCAGGGCGGTCAAGCCAAGGGTGACCAGCGCCAGCGGCCCCGTGATGAGCCACGCCAGCTCCGGCGAGCGCTTGACACGCCGATCAATGGCCACTGTCGTCGATGCTCCACTCCGCGCTAGCCGGCCGCGGCCGGCTGTCAGGTCCAGTCGACGGAGAGTGACTCCATCCTCTGCTGCTCACCGTTGTGCTGCTCGCCGTTGTCCGCCGGACTCGTCGTCCAGTCCACACTCTGCGCGCCCTGCTGCTCGACACGGGTCCAGTCGACGCTGTCAGCAGCGGCGGGGCTCGCGTTACCGAGGGAGACAACGCCCAGTGCCGCGAGAACCGCGCCACGGATCACCAAGCGGCCGAGCCTGCTTGTACGCATCGTCAACTCCACGGGACAGCGGTAGGTCAGTAGTTGACTTGGATCGTGCCACAGTCGTCGGCGCGGGAGGAAGCCCACAGGGCGTGCCACGCCGCCGACACGCGGATTTCTAGCCGTTCGGTGGTGATTCGCGTGTCCGCCAGAACCACCCCGCCAGACGGCAGGAGCATAAAGCGACACTGTACGTCTCCGGCTCGCCCCCGGATAGTCTTCTACGCTTGTTCGAACATGTGTACGATACCGCCATGATGCGACTGGTAGAGCACCGCTGGAACGGCACCACCGCCAGCTACCGGCGCCAGGACGTGTTCCTGCGCGTCAACCCGGCCGGGCCCTGGGAGGTGGAGCACCGCCAGCACGGCCGCTCCGTGATGCGGGAGTACGCCACCGAGCGCGAGGCCCGGCGGGTCGCCGACGGCCTGTGCGCGCAGGGCGAATGGCGCAATCTGGAGCACCTGCACCGCTGACCGCGCCGGGGCCGCCACCGCGAGGCGCCCCTGCCGCCGGTCATCGCGCCAGCCGTGCCACGAAGTCGTCGACCAGCTTGACCTGCCGCTGCGGCGGGAACCGGGCCGGGTCGAAGAGCGCCTGCACCACCAGCCCGTGCGCGAACCCGGCCGCGGTGGCCACCACGTCGTCGGGGTCGGCGTCGGCCGGCAACTGTCCCAAGCGGACGGCCGCCTCGACGTGCGGGCGCAGCATGCCCCGCCAGCGCTCGTAACGCCGCAGCTCGGCCGCGGCGAGTTCGTCGTCGCCGAGCGCGGCGTCCCAGAAGCTGACCCACACCTTGTTCATCGCGGCGATCTCCGGGTCCAGCGGCATCACGTGCAGCAGCGCGGCCCGCAGGCCGGGCAGCCCCTCCCCTTCGGCCGGCGGGCGCTCGCGTCGCCGCCCGTGCTCGTGCGCGACCTCCAGCGCGTGCCGCAGCAGCGCCTTCTTACTGGGGAAGTAGTGCGTGAGCAGCCCCGTCGAGGCGCCCAGCTGCGCGGCGACGGCGCGCAGGGTAAGCCCGCCGAAACCCTTCGCCGCGAGCACCTCCCACACCGCCTCGGACACGTCGCGACGCCGGGCGTCATGGTCACCGCGTGCGGGCATCGCCACTCCTCTGGTCCATCGGCTAGGCTACGCCAACTTACATAACAAACGTTTGGTACGCGAGACTGGAGCGCCCGTGCTGACCCACCCCCTCACCGACACCGCCGAGATGCGCGCCCTCGAACCCGCCTACGCCGCCCAGTTCGCGGCCTTCATCGAGCAGCACCGCGCCCATCTCGCGCCCTGGCTGCCCTGGGCCACCGCCCTCATCGACGAGCCGCAGACCCGCGCCTGGCTGCAGCGATATGCCGACGATGCCGCTCGCGACGCCGGCCGCATCTACGGGATCTGGCTCGACGGCGAACTCGTCGGCGGCACCCTCTTCCGCACCTTCGACGTCCGCTTCTCCACCGCCGAGATCGGCGTCTGGCTCGCCCCGCACGCCCAGGGACAGGGCCTGATCACCCGCGCCGCCACCCGCATGATCGCCTGGGCGGTCGAGGAACGCGGCATCAACCGCGTCGAGTGGCGCACCGTGCCCGGCAACGCGCCCAGCATCGCCTGCGCGAAGCGGCTGGGCATGACCCTCGACGGCGTGCTGCGCGAAGCCTTCCCGCACCAGGGCGTGCACCACGACGTGCGGGTCTACTCGCTGCTCGCCGCCGAGTGGCGGGACCGGAGCCACCGGTAGGCTCCGGCCGGTGACGACACCCTTCGACGACTACGAGCGCCGCCTGTGGCAGGGCCGCGCCGCTGCGTACCGGCGCAGCTTCGCCGCCCTGTGCGGGCACACCGCTACCGCACTGCTCGACGCGGCCCGCGTCGGCGACCGGACCCGGCTGCTCGACGTGGGCACGGGAACCGGCACCGTCGCGGCGCTCGGCCTGGCGCGCGGCGCGGTGGTCACCGCGGTCGACGCCGAGCAGAGCATGGTCGAGGCGGCCCGCCGCGAGGCGCCCGCCGCCGACGTACGCCACGGCGTGCTGCCGGACCTGCCGCTGGACGACCGGCACTTCGACGCCGTGGTCGGCAACTTCGTCGTCAACCACGTCGGCGACCCCGCCGCGGCGGTGCGGGAGCTGCGTCGGGTCACCCGCCCCGGCGGCCGGGTCGCGGTGAGCGTCTGGCCGGCTCCCGCACCGCCGCTGCAGCAGCTCTGGGGCACCGTCGCGGCAGCCTGCGGCCTGCGCCGCCCGGAATCCGCGCCGCTGGTCGCCGAGGAGCTGAACTTCACCCGGGACCGGGACGGGCTCGCGAACCTGCTGCGCGGCGCGGGCCTGGCAGAGGTCTCCGCCGACACCGTCACCTGGACCCACCGCGCCGACCCCGAGGACTGGTGGGCCGGACCGGCGAACGGGATCGGCGTGCTCGGCGCGATGCTGGCCGTCCTCGACGACGCCGCGGTCGCGAAGGTCAAGGCGGAGTACGACCGGACTGTGGCGGCCCATCTCGACCAGGACGGCCGGCTCGCGCTGCCCACCGCCGCGATCATCGCCGCAGGCCAAGCGCCCTGATCAAGACGGCCCCGACCCGCTTCCGCGGCCACGGGCCGGATCCACGCATCGATGACCTCATCCGTTCATCCGATCCGGGGCCACACACTCGGCTCCTTACCCCTATCCTCGCGGGGTGTTCGAGAACCTCGGTATCCCGGAAATCCTGCTCCTCTTCGCCGCCACCACCCTGCTGATCGTCGGCCTCGCCTTCCTCGGCGGCCGAGCCTTCGCCCGGCGGCGCACGCCCGGCCGTACCCCCGAATGACCGGTCGTCCCACCAAAGGTCGGCAGCCCTAGCGGCTGCCGACCGGCTCCGGCGGCGACACGTCGGCCGCACGCGGTGACACCGCATCGGCCCCTTCCTCGTCGTCGCCGCTGGAGGAACGCGCGTCGGCCAGCACGTCCGCGGGGACGTGCCGCTCGAGGAACCGCCGGGCCAGCCGGGTCGACGGGTGGATGGCGACGGTGGCCAGCAGGATGATGCCGGCGATCACCAGCCAGCCGGCGGCCCCCCAGCTCAACGCGAGGAAGGTGTACGCCGCCGGCGCCCAGACCTTGCCGAGGGTGCCGCTCAGCTCGGCCGCGCCCTGGTAGGCGCCGCGCTGGCGCGGGTCCATCAGCTCGGCCTCGAAGGACCAGCTCGCCGCCGACAGGTAGAGCTCGGCCCCCGTCACGGTGACGTGGCCCAGCCAGACCAGAGCGATCGTCACCCAGCCGACGGTGTCGTGCGTCGCGAGCGTGATCAGGCAGGAGAGCACGAAGAAGGTCGAGGACAGCCGGATCGCCTTGAGCGCGGTCGGCAGATCCTTGACGCCGCGCGAGGTGACCATCGGCAGGAAGATGCACATCACGGTGTTGGTGGCGAACAGGAAGGCCAGCAGCACCCGCGGCGCGTCGGTCTGCTCGACCAGCCAGAGCGGGATGACGACGTTCAGCAGCACCTGGTTGGTCCAGAACACCCCGCTGAAGAACGTGGTGAGCAGCCAACCCGGGTTGCGCAGCGGACCCGGGCCGGGGATGCGCAGCTTGCGGTCCTCCGGGGTGCGCTCGTCATGCGAGGCCTTGGGCAGCCGGGTGACCGCGGCCGCGTTGACCAGGAAGACCGCGGCGGTGAACCAGGGCAGCGCGTGCAGCACCTCGTTGGAGTGGAACGCGAGCGCGATGCCGCCCATCACCGAGCCGAGGGTGAAGCCGAGGTTGAGCGCGGAGTACATGTAGGCGCGTGACTTCACCCGCTCGTCCGGCGGCAGCACGTCGATCGTGTACGCCCCGTACGCGGCGCCGCCGAGCGCACCGATCACCTCCATGGCGACGGCCATGAGGACGTAGCCCTGGAAGTCGGTGATGAACGGCCAGACCGCGAACATCGCCGCCTGCCCCGCGGCGCTGACCGCCCACATCTTCTTCGGGCCGTACCGGTCGACGAGCTTGCCCATCGGCACGGCGGCGAGGAAGGCGGCGATGCCCGCCAGCGTCAGGCCGAGACCGACCTGGGCCGCGGACAGTCCGACGATCTTGGTGAAGAACACCGCCGACCCGGTCATGAACGTGCCCTCACCGAGCGCGAACAGCAGCGACTGCACGGAGAGGCGGCCGGCCAGGGGCGACGGGGGGCGGGCACGGCCGAGGAGGGCGGAGAGCATCACGCGGGGATTGTCTGGGTGCGGTGCGACGGTTGTCGCCCCATTTACCCGGTCCAGGGGCTGCGAGGATTGATCGTCAGCGGTATAAAACCGCCGTGACCTCACTCGACAAGTTGCCGTACCGGGTCTGGCTAGGTGGAGTCGTGATCTTCGGCATCGTTCCGGTGATGCCGCTGCTCACGGCAGGCGCATCGCAGGGGCGTTCCTGATGATCATGTCCATCCTGTACGCCGTAGGCCTCGGCCGGGCCGTTTATCGACAGAACCTGCTCGCGCGCGGCGTCCATCTGGACGACTGACGGTCACATCGCCGAAGTCGCCGCATCACCCGACCCCGCGCCGTTCGCGCTGGACAACCTCGTGCGGTTGCACCCGCCGGCGGAGAAGCCCATCGACCCAGCGCCGTCGACGCCCGCAGCTTTCGCGACGGATTTACAGCCTGGACGTGTAGGTCGTTACCAGCACGCATAACACGCGGCAGTAGAATCTACCGGAAATCAGACGTCTCCACGCTCCCGCTGCAGCCCTGCCAACTCCCGGGCGGCTTCCCCGTCCCCGGCGTCGGCACGGCGGGCCAGGACGGCGATCGCCCCATCAACGTCACCGCGCTCTCGTAGCAGCCCCGTAAGTTCGCGGGCGGCAGTCGCGTCGCCGATGTCGGCACGCCGGCGCAGCACGGCTACCGCCCCGTCGACGTCCCTACGCTCCCGCAACAGCCTTGCCAGTGCGTAGGTGGCGAACCCGTCCCCAGCGTCGGCACGGCGGCGCAGCGCGTCGACGTCGCCACGCTCCTGTAGCAGCCCCGCCAGCTCACGGGCGGCACCCCAGTCCCCGGCGTCGGCATGACGGCCCAGCGCCAGTGCCACGCCATCGATGTCCCCACGCTCCCGCAGCAGCCCCACCAGTGCAGAGGCGGCCTCCCAGTAACCCGCGTCGGCACGGCGGCGCAGCTCGTCGACGTCACCACGGCCCAGCAGCAACCCCACCAGCGCAAAGGCTGCAGCCTCATCGCCGGCGTCGGCACGGCGGCGCAATTCGTCGACGTCACCAAGCTCCCGCAGCAGCCCCACCAGCGCAGAGTCGGCCTTCAAATCCCCAGCGTCGGCACGGCGGCGCAGTTCGTCGACGTCACCAAGCTCCCGCAGCAGCCCCACCAGCGCAGAGGCGGCCTCCCTGTCCCCAGCGTCGGCACGGCGGCGCAGAACTCCTACCGCCCCGTCGACGTCACCACACTCCCGCAGCAGCCCCGCCAGCTCCTGGGCGGCAGTCCCGTCCCCGGCGTCGGCACGGCGGCGCAACACCGCCACCGCCCCGTCGACATCCCCACGCTCCCGCAGCAACCCCGCCAGCTCCCGGACTGCGCCCCAGTCCCCGGCATCGGCACGGCGGCGCAGCTCGTCGACGTCACCACGCTCCCGCAGCAGCCCCGCCAGCTGCCGAGCGGCTTCCCTATCGCCAACGTCGGCACGGCGGCGCAACACCGCCACCGCCCCGTCGACATCCCCACGCTCCCGCAGCAACCCCGCCAGCTCCCGGGCGGCACTCCCGTCCCAGCCATCGGCACGGCGGCGCAACACCGCCACCGCCCCGTCGACATCCCCACGCTCCGCCAGCAACCCCGCCAGTACCCGGGCGGCACTCCCGTCGCCGGCTTCGGCCCGGCGGCGCAGCTCCTCGACATCCCCACGCTCCCGCAACAACCCCGCCAGCTCCCAAACTGCGCTCCAATCCCCAGCGTCGGCACGGCGGCCCAGCTCGCCGACATCCCCACGCTTCCGCAGCAACCCCGCCAGCTCCCGGGCGGCAGTCCGGTCCCGGGCGTCGGCACGGCGGCGCAGCTCGTCGACATCCCCACGCTCCCCCAGCAGCCTTGCCAGCGCGGGGCCGGCCTCCTCGTCCCCGGCGTCGGCACGGCGGCGCAGCTCGTCGACATCACCGCGCTCCCCCAGCAGCGATGCCAGCTCCCTGGCGGCCCTTGGATCCCCGGCGTCGGCACGGCGGCGCAACACCGCCACCGCCCCGTCGACATCCCCACACTCCCGCAGCAACCCCGCCAGCAGCCGGGCGGCCTCCCCGTCCCCGGCGTCAGCACGGCGGCGCAACACCATCACCGCCCCATCGACATCCCCACGCTCCGCCAGCAACCCCGCCAGTACCCGGGCGGCACTCCCGTCGCCGGCTTCGGCCCGGCGGCGCAGCGCGCCGACGTCGCCAAGCTCCCGCAGCAGCCATGCCAGCGCGGAGGCGGCCTCCTCGTCCCCGGCGTCGGCACGGCGACCCAGCTCGCCGACATCGCCAAGCTCCCGCAGCAGCAATGCCAGCACCCAGGCAGCCTCCTCGTCCCCGGCGTCGGCACGGCGACCCA
>NZ_BONI01000018.1 GCF_016862635.1 Catellatospora coxensis
GGCGACACCCTCCTGCCCGATCAGCACGTTGCCCGACAGGGCGTCGGCGATCTGCAGGGTGACCAGGGGCAGCACGCTGCCGACCATGGCCGCGGCGGTGGCGTACGCGGCGAACGCGGTGCCGAACAGCAGCACGAAGCCGCCGAGCAGCGACGGCCCGAGCACGGGCAGGCCGATCAGCCGCCAGAACTGCCAGCCGGTGGCGCCGCAGTTGGCGGCGGCTTCGCGCCACTGGGGGCGCAGCCCGTCCAGCGCGGGGGCGATGACCAGCACCATCAGCGGGATGAGGAAGTACAGGTAGACCACGGCCAGCCCGGCGGGGGTGTAGAGGCTCCACCTGGCCTCGGTCAGGTGCAGCAGTTCGGTCATCACGCCGGAGATGCCCAGGGTGGCGATGAACGCGAAGGCCAGCGGCACGCCGCCGAAGTTGGCCAGCACCCCGGAGGCGGTGACGACGAGGTTGCGCAGGCCGGGCAACCGGCTGGCGACGACGGCCTGGGCGAGCAGCGTGCCGAGCAGCACACCGAGCGCGGCGGTGACCAGCGACAGCTTGATGCTGCTGGTGAGCGCGTCGAGGTAGGCGCCCTGCACGGAGCGGGTCAGGTTGTCGGCGGTCAGCGTGGTGGTGCCGGTGGCGCGGTCGGTGACGGTGACCGCGCCGACTCCGACCGCGATCATCGGCAGCCCGAAGAAGACGGTGACGAAGGCCAGCAGCGGCAGCGCGGCCAGGGTGGCCGAGCTACGGCGGGCCCCCGCCCGGCCGGACGCCGTGGGGGCGGCGTCCCGCACGGGCGGGGACACGGTGGTGACGGCGGTCGGCATCGTCAGCCGGCCAGGGCCTTGGCCCAGTTCGCGACCAGGTCGGCCTTGGCCTTGTCGTTCTGCGCGGGGGTCGGGAAGCTCGGCTCGCCGTCGACCTTCGGCAGCGCGGCGACCAGGTCGGCCTGCGCCGTACCGTCGGTGATCATGCCGGGCAGCAGGACGGGGCGGGCGAAGCCCTTCAGCCACAGGTTCTGGCCCTCGGCGCTGTAGAGGAACTCCTCCCACAGCCGCGCGGCGGCGGGGTGCGGCGCGTCGAGGTTGACGGCCTGCGCGTAGAAGTTGGCGTACTTGCCGTCGGCGGGGATGGCGACCTTCCAGTCGATGCCCTTGGCGGCGAACTGCTTGGCGTACCCGGCGTTGAGGTAGTCCCAGTCCAGGCTGATCGGGGTCTCGCCCTTCTCGACCGTGGCCGGGGTCGACTCCACCGGGATGAAGTTGCCGGACTTGTTCAGCGCGGCGAAGAAGTCGATGCCGGGCTGGATGTCGTCGAAGCTGCCGCCGTTGGCCAGCGACGCGGCGTACACCGCGGCGATCGCCGCCCCCGCCTTGGTCGGGTTGCCGTTGAGGGCGACCTTGCCCTTGTACTCGGGCTTCTTGAGGTCGGCGAAGGTCTGCGGGCAGACCGCGACGCGCTTGGCGTCGCAGCCGATCGAGACGTAGCCGCCGTAGTCGTTGAACCAGCGGCCTTCGGCGTCCTTCTGCGCGGCCGGGATCTTGTCCCACGCGGCGACCTTGTACGGGGCGAACAGGCCCTCCTGCGCGCCGCTGATGGCGAACGCGACACCGAGGTCGAGCACGTCGGGGGCGCGGTCCTGGCCCTTGAGGGTCTTCACCGCGGTGAGCTCGTCGGCGCTGGAGCCGTCGGGGTTGTCGTTGTTGACCTTGATGGCGTACTTCTTGCTGAAGGCCTCGATGACCTCGCCGTAGTTGGCCCAGTCCGGCGGCAGCGCGATGACGTTGAGCCGGCCCTCCTTCTTGGCAGCGGCGATCAGGCCGTCCATGCCGCCGAAGTCGGCGAGCGAGGTGGCCTTGCCGGCGGCGACACCGGAGGCGGTGGCCGGGGCCTCCTCCTTCGCACCGCACGCGGCGGCGGCCAGGGCCGTGGTCAAGGACAACGCCAGCACGGCGGCCAGGCGGCCGGTCCGGCGGGGGAAAGCGGGGAACATCTGCTGGTCTCCCAGGTGGGTCGGATCTGCGAGCGGACCCAGTAGGCACGCCCAGGATGTCGGCGAACTGAACTGCGTGACATCAATCGGCCGCGCCGGACTGAACAAGCCAGGCGACGAGCACGGAACGTGTGCGACGTCACCGGCCGGCTGGCGTGCCGTTCCGTCTCGTGGTCGGCCTGCGGGCCGGACCAGGCCGCCGCCTGCGGCACTGGCATGATCGCGGCCGTGACGACACGCGTAGCCCTCATCACCGGCAGCTCCCGCGGACTCGGCCGGGTCATCGCCCGGCGGCTGGCCCGGGACGGCATGGCCGTGGCCGTCAACGGCCGGCAGGAGAAACCGCTGGCCGAGCTGGTCGCCGAGATCAGCGCCGAGGGCGGCACCGCGGCCGCGTTCCCCGCCGACATCACCGACGAGCAGGAGGTGGCGCGGCTGGCCGAGGCGATCGCGGCGCGGCTGGGCCCGGTGGACGTGCTGGTGCTCAACGCGACCGGCCCGCAGCCCGAAGCCCTGATCGCCGACGCCGACCGGGCCGCGTTCGAGGCGCAGCTGGCGTTCTTCGTGCACAGTCCCGTGCTGCTGGCGCGGGCGCTGACGCCGGGTATGACCGAGCGCGGCTTCGGCCGGATCGTGCACCTCGACTCGGAGGTCGCCGACCGGCCGCAGCCGGGCTGGTCGGCGTACGCCACCGCGAAGAACGCCCAGATCGGCCTGGCCCGCGCCTGGGCGCGCGAGCTGGCCCCGCACGGCATCACCGTTAACAGCGTCGCGCCCGCCTGGATCCCGGTCGAGCGGCACGCGGGCTCCACCGTGGACGGCTACCTGGCTACGGTGCCCGCCGGGCGGATGGGCACTCCGGAGGACATCGCGCACGTGGTCAGCTTCCTGGCCTCCGAGGGCGCGGGCTTCGTCACCGGGCAGCGCATCGTCGTCGACGGCGGCCGCAGCCTGCACGCCTGAGCGCCGCCCCGGTCGCGATCCCCCGTTGGCGCTCCGGTCGACCTGGTTTGTCATAAAATCGGGTGATGTGCCGACCCGCGCAAGGGGGCGAGATGGCTGCCACGGAACCGGTGTACGAGGTGGAGCTGTCGTGCGCGGTCAACGGGGAGCCGGTGCACGTGCGCGTGGACACCCGGGAGTCGCTGCTCGACCTGCTGCGCGAGCGGCTCGGCGTGACCGGCGCGAAGAAGGGGTGCGACCACGGCCAGTGCGGCGCGTGCACGGTGCACCTCGACGGGCGCCGGGTGGTGTCCTGCCTGACGCCCGCGGTGCAGGCGGCGGGCGCGGACGTGACCACGGTCGAAGGCGTGGCCGGGCCCGACGGCGAGCTGCACCCGCTGCAGCAGGCGTTCATCGACCACGACGCGCTGCAGTGCGGCTACTGCACCCCCGGTCAGATCATGTCCGGGCTGGCCTGCCTGGCCGAGGGCCACGCGGGCGACGACGACGAGGTGCGCGAGTACATGAGCGGCAACCTGTGCCGGTGCGGCGCCTACGCGGGCATCGTCGCGGCCGTGCGCGCCGTCGCCGAGCAGCAGGGGCGCTGAGGCGTGCGCCCGTTCGCGTACACCACGGCCGGGACCGCGGTCGAAGCCGTCGCCGCGCTCGCGGCGGCCGGGCCGGGGGCACGGCTGCTGGCCGGCGGCACGACGCTGTACGACCTGATGAAACTGGAGATCGAGACGCCGCCCGCGGTCGTCGACGTGCACCGGGTCGCCGACCTGGCCGGCTTCGACACCTCCGGCGAGCGGGAGCTGGTGTTCGGCGCGGGCGCGCGGATGGCCGACGTCGCCGAGGACGGCCGGCTGCGCCGTGACTACCCGGCGCTGACCGAGTCGCTGTGGCGCGCGGCGTCGCAGCAGCTGCGCAACATGGCGACCCTCGGTGGCAACCTGCTGCAGCGCACCCGCTGCCCGTACTTCCGGGGCGGGGAGCCGTTCGCGTGCAACAAGCGCCGGCCGGGCAGCGGCTGCGCCGCTCAGGAGGGCCTCGACCGCTCGCACGCGCTGTTCGGCGGCAGCGACGACTGCATCGCGGTGTACCCGGGCGACTGGGCGACGGCGCTGGTCGCGTTCGACGCCGAGGTGGACGTGCTCGGGCCGGGCGGCGCGCGCAGCCTGCCGCTGGCGCGGCTGCACCGCGAGCCGGGCGACACCCCGCAGCTCGAACACACTTTGGAACCGGGCGAGCTGATCACCAGAATCCGGGTGCCGGTCACCCCGGCGGGCCGCGGCTCGGCCTACCTGAAGATCCGCGACCGCGAGTCGTACGCGTTCGCGCTGGTCTCCGCGGCCGTCGCGCTGACCGTGGACGGCGACGGCCGGGTCGGCGAGTGCCGCATCGCCGTCGGCGGCGTCGCCACCCGCCCGTGGCGGGTCCCCGCGGCCGAGCAGGCGCTGCGCGGGCAGCCGGTCAGCGACGCGAGCGCCCGCGCGGCCGGCGAGGCCGCGTTCGCCGGCGCGCGGCCGGGCCGCCACAACGCGTTCAAAATCGAGCTGGGTACGCGTACCGTCGCCGACGCGGTGCGCGTGGCCGCGGGCAGGGCCGTCCGATGAGTTCGCCGCACGCCGACGTCCAACCCGTCGACACCCGGCGCGTCGACGCCCGCGAGAAGGTCACCGGCGCCGCCGTGTACGCCACCGACCTGCACCCCGACCAGCTCGCGCACGCCGTGCTGGCCACCGCGACCGTGGGCCGCGGCCGCATCACCGGACTGGACACCGCGGCCGCCGAAGCGGTCCCCGGCGTCCTGCTCGTGCTCACCCACCTCGACCACCTGGACCTGCAGTCCCCCGGGTTCGTCATGGGCGGCGGCTACGGCGTGCAGAGCCTGCAGCCGCTGCTCGACGAGCACATCGCCTACCGGGGCCAGGCCGTCGCGCTGGTCGTCGCCGAGACGCTGATCGCCGCGACCCAGGCCGCCAAGCTGGTCCGGGCCGACTACGAGCCGGAGCCGTTCGCCGTCACCCTCGACTCCCCCGGCGTCGAGCGGCTGTCCCAGCCCGCGGTCATCCCGCTGCCGTTCCTCGCCGACCTCGACGTCGGCGACGCCGAGAGCGCGTACGCCGCCGCCCCGGTGCAGATCGACGCCGTCTACGACCAGCCGGCCCAGCACCAGAACCCGATGGAGCTGATCGGCGCGACCGTCTGGTGGCGCGGCGACACCGTCGTCGTGCACGAGGGCACCCAGAACGCCTCCGCGATCCGCCACGGCCTGGCCCGCCAGCTCGGCATCGACCCGGCGAACGTCGAAGTCGTGTCCCCCTACACCGGGGGCGGGTTCGGGCAGAAGAACTCGCTGCAGATCCACATCGCACCCCTGGCCGTGGCCGCCCGCCGCCTCGGCCGCCCGGTCAAGCTGGTGGTGTCCCGCACCCAGCTGTTCCACCACACCAGCTTCCGGCCCGCCAGCCGGCACCGGATCCGGCTGGGCGCCGACGAGCACGGCCGGATGCTCGCCGCGCTGCACGACGTCGAGCACCAGACCTCCCGGTTCGACCTGTTCCCAATGATGTACACCGAGACCACCGCCCGGCTGTACGGCATCGGCGACTTCCGCGGCCGGCAGACGTTCGCCCGGATGGACACCCAGTCGCCCGGTTTCATGCGCGCCCCGTTCGAGCACCCGGGCGTGTTCGCGTTCGAATCCGCCGTCGACGAGCTCGCCTACGCCGCGCAGCGCGACCCGCTCGAATTCCGCCTCGCCAACGACACCACCGCCGACCCCGTCACCGGCGAGCCGTTCTCGTCCCGCCACCTGGCCCAGTGCCTGCGCCGCGGCGCGAAGCTGTTCGGCTGGAGCGCCCGGCAGTGGCAGCCGGCCAGCATGCGCGCCGACGACGGGTCCCTGGTCGGCTGGGGAGTCGCCGCCGGGGCGTACCCCGCCTCGATCGTGCCCTCCGCCGCGCACCTGGTGGCGAGCGCGGACGGCCGGATCCGGGTCGGGGTCGACGGGCACGAGATGGGCCAGGGCATCCGGTCCGCCATCGCCCTGCTGGTCGCCGAGAACCTGGGCCTCGACGTACGGCATGTCGAGATCACCGTCGGCGACACCCGCGTCGCCACCCAGCACCTGACCGCCGGCTCCTGGGGCACCGCCTCCACCCTCGGCGCGGTCCACGCGGCCCTGCGCGAACTGCGCAAACAGCTCGGCGCGGACGTCAGCGGCCCGGTGGACCTGGCGGCCGCCGTCGGCGCGACCGGCCGCGAACACGTCGAGTCCCGCGCCGAGACGCTCGGACCCGGGCAGACCGAGCAGGACGCCGAGCGGGCCCGGCAGGGCCTCGTCGCCCTCGCCGGACCGGAGTTCACCGGGTACAGCACGTTCAGCTGGATCGCCCACTTCGTCGAGGTGCGCGTCGAACCGACGACCTGTCGCATCCGGGTGCCCCGCGTCGTCAGCGTCGCCGACTGCGGCCGGGTGGCCAGCCCCGTCACCGCCGCCAGCCAGGTGCGCGGCGGCATCGTCTGGGGCATCGGCGCCTGCCTGCGCGAAGCCGGCGAGGTCGACCCCCGGTACGGCGGCTGGCTCAACGCGAGCCTGGAGGAGTACCCGGTGCCGGTCAACGCCGACATCGGCACCCTCGACGTCGACTTCATCGGCGAGCCCGACCTGCGCTTCCACCCCGTCGGGGTCAAGGGGCTCGGCGAGGTCAGCATGGTCGGCGTCGCCGCGGCGGTCGCCAACGCCGTCTACCACGCCACCGGCGTACGCCACCGCCGCCTGCCGATCCGCATCGAGGACGTGCTCGCCGGGACGGGTCTTCCTGAGCCTCGCCTGTGAACGCTGAACCGCAGATGTGCGCAATACACGCATCAAGCGGTATATCTGGCACAGCCCAGCCCTCTTACCAGCAGGATCGAAGGTTCTTCTTGCGCTCCGTCGAGCAAGGCGCGGCAGCGTCGGAGACTCACCGATCGCAAGGAGGCGAGCTCTCATGATGAAGTTCTCGAAGAAGACCCTGGTCACGGTCGGCGCCGCAGGAGTACTGGCGCTCGGCATCGCGGCGCCCGCCGCGGCGTGGGCGGCCGAGGACAGCGGATCCGCGTCCGCCGGGACCTCCGCGCAGGGCAAGGACAAGAACGGCCAGCGCGCCGAGCATCAGCAGAAGCTGGCCGAGGCGCTCGCGAAGGAACTCGGCATCGACCAGGCGAAGGTCTCGGCCGCGCTGGAGAAGGTGCAGTCCCAGCTGCGCCCGGACGGCAAGACCGGCAACAGCAAGACCCGCGACGGCAACGCCGCCGACCGGACCGCGCAGCTCAAGGAGCGGCTCGCCGCGGCCGTCAAGGCCGGCAAGCTGACCCAGGCCGAAGCCGACGCGATCATCAAGGCGACCGAGGCGGGTGTCCTCGGCGGCCACGGCCACTCACCGGACCGTACCTCCTCCAGCGAGTCCGGCAAGTGACCCGGCGGGCGGCGTCCGGTGAGGGGGATACTCCGGACGCCGCCCGCAGCGGCACCCGATCCAGGCTGTGAGCACGGCGTGAGCGCACCGGCTCATGCCCCGCTAACGGGGCATACGATGAACTGTCCCCTGATGGCACGCGTACTGCTGATAGACGACCACCGCCCCGCCCGCGACGGCCTGCGCGCGGCGCTGACCCGGCACGGGCACATCGTCGAGACCGCCGACAGCGGCGAGCAGGGCCTGGCCCGGCTGCGGGGTTTCGCCGCCGAGGTCGTCGTGCTCGATCTCGCGCTGCCCGGCATGGACGGCTTCGACGTGTGCCGCCGGCTGCGGGCCGAAGGCGACCTGCCGATCATCGTGCTGACCGCCCGTGACGACGACATCGACGTGGTCGCGGCACTGGAGGCGGGCGCGGACGACTACGTGGTCCAGCCGGTGCACGCCCGGATCGTCGAGGCCCGCATCCGCGCCGTACTCCGCCGCGCCCGCCGCGGACCCGCCCGGCCGGCCGGCTCGGAGCAGCACGGCGCGCTGAGCATCGACCGGGCCTCGCTCTGCGTCGGCAAGGCGGGCCGGCGCGTCCGGCTCGCCCCGACCGAGATGCGGCTGCTGCTCACCCTGTCGGCCGAGCCCGGCCGCGTACACAGCCGCCGACAGCTGCTCGAAGCCGTCTGGCAGCACGACTTCCTCGGCGACTCCCGCCTGGTCGACGCCTGCGTCCAACGCCTCCGCGCCAAGATCGAAGACTCCCCTGCCAGCCCGGTGTTCGTCCAGACGGTCCGCGGCTTCGGCTACCGGTTCGGCCCGGTGTGACGCCCTCGATCGCCCGCGGATCACGCGACCTCAGACTCGGACACCCGGCGCGGTGGACCGGGTCGGTTCGGCCGCCGGGGTAGGCGGGGTTCGTCGCGTCGTCCACTCTGGCAGCTCGAACAGCCACGACGCGCCCAGTGCGCGCAGACCGCGGTGGATCAGCAGGCACAGTGCGATCACGACCGCCGACAGCACCGCCGGGTAGACCAGTGCCGACACGAGCTGGCCGGTGAAGCCGAGGTTCGAGATCGGGTCGTGGAGCAGCAGGTGCAGCAGCGCCAGCACCGGCATGTGGATCACGTAGATCGGGAGGGTGCGGCGTCCGAGGGCGGCGAGCAGGCCACCGAGGGCGGGAAGGCGGGCGAGCCGGGCGGCGGCGGTGATGCCGAACGCCACCGCGATGAGCCCGACGGCGAGCCATACCCCCGGCCAGCGCTGTGCGCCCGCGGCGGCCATGGCGATCAGCGCTCCCGCGTAGGCGAGGAAGGAGCCGGTGAGGCGGCGGGTGGTCGCGGAGTCGGCCCAGCGTTCGATGTGCGGGCGCAGGTGGACGCCGGCGAGGAAGAAGACGAGGTTCTGGTACAGGCCGCCGCGGTCGCCGGGAGTAGCGAGCAGGCCCGCCGCGGTGATCGCCGACAGGGTGGCCGCGGCGGTGAGCACCGCGGCGCGGGGCAGCCGGTGCAGGGCTTTGGCGATGACGAAGTAGACGGCGAGGGCGTACAGGTACCAGAGGTTCGACGGTGTGACGGTGAGCTGTGCCAGCAGTGCGAGGGCGGAGTCGGCGCGGGCGGTGGCGAAGCCGGGGGTGGCGCTGAGGATCGCGGTGTGGATCAGGAGCCAGGCGGTGTACAGGTAGAGGAACTTGGCTATGCGGGATCGTGCGGTCTGCCGCCAGGGCCGGGCCAGGGCCGTGGTCGCGAAGACGCCGGAGATGGTGAAGAACAGCGGCATCCGCAGTGGGAGCAGCTGCTCGCCCAGGGTGCCCCAGGCACCGGGCAGCGGGATGCCGATATGCCAGTCGACCTGCAGATAGTCCTTCATGACCACGTGCCACAACACGACGAGGACGATGCAGGCGCCCTTGGCGGTGTCCGCCCACAGCGCGCGTGGGCGAGGCTCTTGCAGCGACTTCGCAAGCGACGGGGTGAGTTCTGTTCGCACGCGGCAAAACTGCCGACGCCATGTCCGCGCCTATCGCGCAACATGTCACAAGACCGTCACAACGCCGCGATTCTGGGTTCGCCAACCCATTCCCTGCCATCCGGAGGCGGCGATCGGCATTACCTGGGAACCTGCCCCGCCTTGCTCACCGACATCGACCGGTCGCCGCGCATGGAATTGCCATTACTTGATTTGATCTTGGCTCAATGCCAATGTGGACGCATGCGACCGCGTCGATCCCTTTGGGCGGCGCTCGCCGCGCTGACAATGCTCGCCACGGTCGCAGCGGCGGTCTCGGCAGAGAGTTTGGGCACGCCAGGTTGGCTCGCGGCAGCGGCCGGCGTTCTGGTCACGATAACCCTATCGGTGATCGGATGGCTGCTCGAACGTCAGAACGGCCAGGAGGCACCGTCGACGAAGCCCGAACCGCGCCGACGCGTCCCCGCTGTCCATGAAGTTCGCGACCGGCTCACCTTCAACATTCATGCCGCGATTCCGCTGAACGAGCCGGCTTCTGAAGCATTGTCCGATGTGTACCCGACGTACATTCAACGCGATATAGACATCACGTTGCGGGCTTGGCTGAAGGAACGGACCCACGACGCGGGACTCGTCGTACTCGTGGGGCCAACCGCGGCGGGCAAAAGTCGCACCCTTTTTGAGGCGCTTCACGCCGAGCTGCGCGACTGGCGGCTACGCATGCCCACCAACGGCACCGAACTCGATGACCTGATCCGCCACGAACCGAACCTCGACAGCACCGTGATCCTGCTGGAAGAGATGCAGGACTATTTCACCTCCCAGCCGCTGACCGCCCACAGGGTCAAGTCCCTGCTATTAGGCAAGGCCGGGCGTGTGCTGATTGCCGCGACCATCCGGCCGGTCGACATCGAGGCCATCGTCGGGCCACAGACCGGAATCGCACAGGAGATGAACAAAGACGCAGACCAGGTCATGAAGATGCTCGCAGACTCCTCGTCGTGGCGGCCCGGTGGGGCAGAGCGGGCCATCCGACTCGACCTGAAGCCGCACCTGAGCACAACAGAACAGGCGCGGGCGGCCGAGGTGGCACAGCGCGATCCGCGGGTAGCCCAGGCGCGGGACCGCGCCAGCGAGCACGCGGTCATCCCGACACTGGCCGGCACGACAGAGCTCATCCGCCACTGGACGGGCGAGGGCAACGAGCAAGGACAGGCGGTCATCACCGCCGCCGTGATCGCCCGGCGCTGCGGCCATCCGGACATCTTGCCGGAAGCGGTCCTGGTCGCCGTCGGCGGCGCCCTGCTGGCTGGACGAAAGGCAGCACCTGACACCGCCGACTGGTTCCCGGCCGCAGCCGGCTGGGCCCAACAACCGGTACGCGGCCAGATCACCGCGCTTCGGCAGGTACGCACCCAGGCGGGCCGCATCGACGGCTACTACGTCTCGGACATTCTCGTCGGGCACTCGATTGACGAACAGCACCCGCATGTCACCGCCGCCCTCGCTGCGGACACCACCTGGCGACAGCTCATCGATGTGGCCACTCACCAAGCCTGTGGCGACATCGGCTCGGCCGCCTACCGTGTCGGCCGACGCGAGATCGCCGAATCGGCGTGGGCCAGAGCCGCAGACCGTGCCGACAAGCCCGCGATGCGCCGTCTCGCGCTGCTGCTCTACGAAAACGGCGAGCGCACTCGAGCACGCTACTGGCTGGACCGCGGCGTGGCCGAGCAGGACCCCGTCGCGATGACATTGCTGGCGTCCATCGAAGACCACGAGGGCCGCCCCGAACGGGCCGAGGCTCTCCTGGCCGAGGCCGTGGAGCAGGGCGACATCTACGCCATGGGCCAGCTCGGCTTCCTGCTGCGCATACACGGCCGCGGAGAGGAAGCCGAAAGCTGGTACGCCCGAGCGGCCGAGAGCGGTGACGCCAACGCCATGACCAACCTTGGGTACGCGTTCCTCCAACGCGATGATCTCGACGGCGCGGAGAGCTGGACCCAGCGCGCCGCCGGCCTGGGTCACGCTGGGGCGATGCAGAACATGGCGGTCATCTGCCGCAGGAAGGGTGACATCACCGGACGTCGCAAATGGCTGCAGCGGGCCGCGGAGACCGGTTATGCGCTCGCGAAAGGCGACAGGCGGCGTATCGACCCATGGCCGGGCGAGGCGGGTGACGAAGGGATCTCGAACTCCATTCTCGAGTACGCCGCCGCCTTGCTCGCCGACGGCGATCCGGACGAATCACTGCTGTGGTATCGCCGCGGCTCGGAGTTAGGCGACTCCCGGTGCGCGGCCGCGGCCGCCGCGCTTCTGGACAGCGACGATCTGCGAGTACGAGCAGCGGAGCTGGCTTATGAGAATCTACGCCTGAACCGAGCGGACCTGCGTGGTTCCTATGGCCATGACGTCGGCGTCGAGCCTCACCTCGCCATAATGCGCACCTATGCCACCACTCTTCGGGCCGCCGGCCACGAGCCCGAGGCTCTGCTGTGGGACGCGCGCGTGAGCCGGCTCGCCGACCCGAACGTGCCTGCCGAAGGCTCGCGCGAGGTCTGGCATCCGGGTTCATGGCGTTGGCGAAGCGAGCCCATATGAGACCTGCGACCACCCTTGTCTAACTCGGCTTGTCGGCTCCGAATCGACAGGTCGTGTTGGCACCGCCTCCACGCCGTGCTTCGCGGCGTGAGCACCGCGTGCACCGACACCGCACAAAGCCGTTGACCTTGACGTTACGTCAACTTCTACCGTGGGCTCACCGACGAGATACGGGAGGCGCGGGCGATGGAGTGGTCGATCCAGGACGTGGCACGGCTGGCCGGGACGACGAGCCGGACCCTGCGCCACTACGGCGAGCTGGGCCTGCTCACGCCCAGCCGGGTGGGCGGCAACGGCTACCGCTACTTCGACCAGGACTGCCTGGTACGCCTGCAGCGCATCCTGCTGCTCCGTGAACTGGGCCTCGGCCTCCCGGCGATCGCCGAGGTCGTCAACGGCGCGCAGCGGGACACCGTAGCCGCGCTGCGTACCCATCTGGACCTGCTCGAACAGGAACGCGAGCGGATCGGCCGCCAGATCGAGTCGGTGAAGACGACGTTGCGCAAGACGGAGGAGGGCGAGCAGCTCATGGCAGAGGAAGTATTCGACGGCTTCGACCACACCCAGTACGAGCAGGAGGTCACCGAGCGCTGGGGCCGCGAGGCCTACCAGCGGGGCGACCGCTGGTGGCGTTCGCTCAGCGACGCCGAGAAGGCGGCGTTCAAGCAGCGGCAGGTGGACATCGCGAAGGCCTTCGCGGGAGCACTCCTGGCCGGGCTGCCCGCGGACGACGACCGGGTGCAGGCGATCACACAGCGGCACTTCGACTGGTTGTCGATCTCGCCGAGCCCGACGAGGGGCCATTTCGTCGCTCTGGGCGAGATGTACGTCGCCGACCCGCGCTTCACCGACGCGTACGACCGGCACGGCACGGGCACGGCAGTCCTGGTCCGTGACGCGATGAAGGTCTTCGCCGAGCGGAATCTCAACGACTGACGGCCATGTGGGGCGGGGTGCGACCCTGCCCCACCGCTGATCACGGCGGTCATGACCAGGTACAGCAGAGCGACCTGCGACAGCAGCGGATGGAATCCGACGGTCCGGAGGGCGTCCTGCCGGAGCCGGCCAGAACCGCACGTGACCGTGTCCCCCACGGCGTTGGCTGCATTCGCGCGACAGTAGTCGACGTCGGCTACGGCCGGGGGCGGCGGCGTTATCAGCCCAGCGGCGGTAGGTCCACGGAGAGCGCCCGGGCGCGCACCTGGAAACCGACGCTGTCGTACAGGCGGCGGGCGTGGTTGCTGTCGGCGACCTCCAGGCCGAGCCGTGGCAGCCCGGCCGCGCGCGAGCCGTGCATCGCGTGCACCAGCAGCGCCCGGCCGAGCCCGAGCCCCTGTGCCCGGGGCGCGACGCCCAGGTTGAGGATCCAGGCGCACTCGTCCTCGGTCCACGGCACGGGACCCGCGCACAGCACGTGTCCGGCGCTGCGCCCGTCGGGCCCGACGACCCGCGCGCAGGCTTGGGCCAGCGGCGGCACCGGTTCGCCGCGTTCGAACATGCCCCGGATCTCCTTGGTGTCTCCGTCCTGCCACGGGCCGTCGGGGTGTCCCGCGCCGTACGCGGCGGCGAGCCCTTCGGCGAGGTCGTCGTCCCAGCCGCCGGCGCGCAGCGTCCAGCCGTCGGGCAGGGCCGGCAGCGGTGGGAGTTCGGCGAGGTAGTGGCGCATGTCGGTGGCGGCGCGGCGCAGCCGCAGCCCGCCGTCGACCAGTGCGCGGGCGAGCGCGTCGTCCGGTGTGGTCAGCCGGCGTCCGGCGAGGTCACGGCGGGCCTGCGCGGCGACCTGGGCGAGGTCCGCGCCGGGCAGCGGCCGTACCCGTTCCGCGAGCAGGGTGCCGTCGTCGTCGCGCAGCCGCAGCCGGGCGAGCGGCGTGCCGTCGTCGGTGTGCAGCAGTGTGGCGCCGGGTTCCCCGGTCTCGGTGCGCAGTGGCATCCGGGCACCCTATCCGGTTGATCTTCAGCCGCGCAGCTCAGATTCGGCCGTCGGGGGTGGTCAGCCAGGCCCGGATGCCGTCGAAGGCGGTCGGGCCGTTGTCGTCGACGACGTCGCGGGCGAGGTCGGCGACGGTCGTCCGGCTCAGCGCGTCGCGCCAGGCGCGGTCGGCGGCGCCCATGGCGCGGGAGATCGGGCAGGGCTTGGTGCAGGCCTCGGCGGGGGTGGCGAGCGGGCCGCGCTGGCGGATCTCGGTGCACACGAAGGTGGGCTGCGCGCCGTCGACGGCCTCGACTATGTCGAGCAGTGTGATGTCCTCGGGTGCCCTGGTCAGGACGTAGCCGCCCGATTTGCCCTGGACGGACCGGACCAGACCGGCCCGGGAGAGGCCCTGGAGCTGCTTGGCTAGATAGGTCCCGGAGACGTCGTGCAGCTCGGCCAGGCGCGCGGCGGGCACCGGGCGGTCTGCGGCGGTGAGCACGACGCAGCAGTGCAGGGCCCACTCGACGCCTGAGGACATTTTCACAAACCCCAGTGTACTTGACCCGGACATGATTTATCCGAGTAGAGTCTCGGACAAGAAACATCCGAGTTTGCGGAAACGGAGAAACCACCATGAAGATCGTCATCATCGGCGGCACCGGCCTCATCGGCAGCAAGGTCGCCGAGCGGCTGCGCGCGCAGGGTCACGACGTGCTGGCCGCCTCGCCCAGCAGCGGCGTCGACACCATCACCGGCGCGGGCGTGGACGAGGCGCTCAAGGGTGCGGACGTGGTCGTCGACGTGGCCAACGGGCCGAACTTCGAGGACAACGCGATCATGGAGTTCTTCCGGACCTCCACCGGCAACGTCATGGCCGCCGAGAAGACCGCCGGTGTCGGGCACCACGTGGCGCTGTCGATCGTCGGTGCGGACCGGATCCCGGACAGCGGCTACATGCGCGCGAAGGTCGCCCAGGAGGAACTGGTCAAGGCCGCCGGCGTGCCGTACACCGTCGTGCGGGCGACGCAGTTCTTCGAGTTCGTCAACGCGATCGCGCACGGCGGCACCCGCGGCGAGGCGATCCACCTGCCGTCGGCGATGATGCAGTCGATCGCCGCCGAGGACGTCGCCGCCGCCGTGGCCGACGCCGCGATGGCCGCCCCGGCGAACGGCACGTACGACATCGCCGGACCGGACAAGATCCGCCAGGACGACATGGTGCGCCAGATGCTCGCCGCCGACGGCGACGCGCGCGAGGTGATCACCGACCCCTCGGCGACCTACTTCGGCGCGGCCGTGACCGACACCTCCCTGGTGCCGCTCGGCGAGGCCCGCATCGGAAAGATCAACTACGCGGACTGGCTGGCCGCCCGCCCCGCCGCCTGACCGAGCCCGCGCCGTGCGCACCCCGGTCCGCCGGGCGTGCGCACGGCGGCTCACCACAGCACACCGCAAGGAGCAGACATCGTCATGCCATCCACCGACCTCTCCTTCGCCGACCGGGTCGTCATCGTCACCGGGGCGGGCTCGGGCATCGGGCGGGCCACGGCGCTCGCCTTCGCCGAGCACGGCGCGCACGTGCTCGGCGTCGGACGCCGCGCGCAGGCCCTGGAAGAAACCGCCCGGCAGCATTCCGGCGTCGTGCCGCTGGCCATCGACGTACGCGCACCGCACGCCGCCGACACCGTGACGGCCGCCGCCGCCGACCGGTGGGGACGGATCGACGTGCTGGTCAACAACGCGGGCATCACCGCGCTGATGCCGCTGGCGCAGGCGACGGCGGAGCGCATCAGCGAGCTGTTCGACGTCAACGTCACCGCCCCGAGCCTGCTCGCCCGCGCCGCCCTGCCACACCTGCGGGAGCACCGCGGCTCCATCGTCAACGTCTCCAGCACGTACGGGCGGCGGCCGCTGTCGGGCGCGTCCCACTACGCCGCGACCAAGGCCGCCGTGGAGCAGCTCACCCGCAGCTGGGCGCTGGAGCTGGCCGCCGACGGCATCCGCGTCAACGCCGTCGCCCCCGGGCCCACCGAGAGCGAGGCGCTCGGCGCGGCCGGGCTGTCCCCCGAGATGCTCGCCCGGATCAAGCAGCAGGAGGCCGACACCATCCCGCTCGGCCGGCGCGGCGAGCCGCACGAGGTCGCCACCTGGATCCTGCGGCTGGCCGACCCCGCCGCGGTCTGGCTCACCGGGCAGATCCTGGCCGTCGACGGCGGCCTGGAACTCATCTGAGGTCACCTGGAGGGACGATGCCTGGCGACGACTACACACCGGGACGCTGCGGGCTGCTGCTGATCGACACTGTCAACGAGGTGTTCGACGCCCGCGGCAAGGGCTACCCGCTGTACCGGGACGAGTTCGAGCGGATCGGCACCTTCGGCAACCTGCGCCGGCTGCTGGCCGGCGTCCGGGACCGCGGCGTGCCGGTGTTCTTCTCCGGGATGTCCTACAGCGAGCAGGAGTACGCCACGTGGGGCCGCCTGACCGGCATCCACCGGGCGATGTTCGACAACCGGCTCTTCGAGGCCGGCAGCTGGGGCACGGAGTTCCATCCCGAGCTGTCGCCGGGTCCGGGCGAGGTGGCGCTCGCCCCGCACAAGAACATCGACGTGTTCGCCAGCACCGACCTCGACGCGCAGCTGCGCCACCACGGCGTGGAGTTCTTCGCCGTCGCCGGGATGATCGGCTCGATGTGCGTCGAGTCGACGGCCCGCAGCGCGATGGAACGCGGCTACCACGTGACGACCATTCCCGACGCCACCGCCTCCGACGCCGGTCCGGCCGCGTACGACGCCATGGTGGCGCGCTATCCGCTGTTCTCGCACGCGACGCTCCCCGTCGACGAGTACCTGCGGGCGCTCGACGCGGCCCGCCGCTGACCCGGGCCTGTCCGGGCGCGGTGATACGGTCCGTGCCGCAGCGCGGCGGCACGGACCGCGCCGGACGGCGGAGGCGGTATGGACGACGCGGCCACACTGGACACGTTGCTCTCCGGTGAGCCCTCGACCGAGGCCTGGGCGCAGGCTGTTCCGCTGCTGGAAGGCGCGTCTCCCGACGGCCTGGCCGCCGCCGGGCGGCTGCTCGGCTGGCCCGCGCGGTGCAGGCCGATGCCCGACCGCTGGTGGGACGAGCAGCGCGCCGGGCAGCACCGACCCTGGCACCGGCTGGCGGCCTGGCGGGAACTCGGCGACCTCGACCACGTGCAGAGCGGCGGCAGCCCGCGGTTCCCCGCCGAGGACGACTTCGCCGGGTTCGGCGAGGGGGCCGTCTCGGTGGCCTGCCCGCCCGACCCGGCCTGGCTGGTGCTGGGCGCGGCGGCCGAGTGGCACCACAACGGCGGCGACATCGTGGTGTGGGGCACCGGCCCGCACACCCCGAGCCGGATGCTCCTCGACGGCAGCGGCTTCCATGACGAGGCGCTGGACGTGCAGCTCAGCCCGGACGGCGCGGTCGCGGTCGCCTCGGTCGAGGGCCGCCTGCACGCCTGGTCCACGCCCGGCGGCGAGGCGCTGTGGGAACTGGACCTCGGTCCGGCGCAGGAGTCGGTCGACACCTTCGACATGGCCCGCATGACGACCCGGATCGGCTTCAGCGGCGACGGCCGCCGGGTCGCGGCCGGCTCCGTGGCGCGCGGGTTGCGCGTCATCGACACCGAAACCGGGCACGTGCTGCTCACGCGGGAGGTCGCCGGCTGCGGCCCGGTGGCGCTCGACCACGCGGGCCGGCTGCTGGCGCATTCCGGCGAAGCAGGCGCGATCGTGGTACGCGACACCGCCTCCGGTGCGTTCACCAGCCACGACACGGGGCTGTCGACGGTGAACGCGGTGGCGTTCGCGGCGGACGGCAGCGGGCTCCTCGTCACCGGCAGCGCCCGCGAGCAGGACGCCGTGGCCGCGGTGCTGCTGGCCTTCGACGGGGACCGGATCGTCGACAGCCGCCCCGTGCGGCCGGCGGGCCTGCCGTCGGACATGTCCGCGCGGTCGCCGCTGGCCGCGGTGGCCACCCGCTGCGTCTGGGGCAGCCACGGACCGCTGGCCTTCGCCGTCGACGACGGCGGCGCCGTGCTGTTCGACGAACGGGGCCGTCTCCTGTGGACCGAGTCCGGCCAGGTCGCGGGAGGCTTCTCCCCCGCGGGCGACGTGCTGGCGCTCGTCGGCGACACCGTCACCGCGGTGTTTGTAGAAGGGCTCCGCTGACGCGCGGCGGCCACGGTCCGGAACGATCGGCAGCGGGCTGCCGAGCACTCCTGACCGTGGCCGCCTGCCGGGACGGCGGGACACCCGCGCCGCCCCCGGTCACCGACCGGCCGTCAGCCGATCGTCAGTTCTTCTTCCACACGAAGAACCGGATGGTGCTGGTGTTGTTGTCGGGGTTCGGGTCCGGCGTGGTGCTGGACACGGTGGCGGTGTTGACGAGCTCGCCCTCGGCGCGCACCTTCAGCTTGATCGGGAAGACGAGCGTTCCGCCGGCGGCCAGGCTGTCGGCCGTACACGTGATGACGTGGTCCTGGCCCGAGTCGTAGGTGCAGGCCGACGGCAGCGACTCCACCCCGACCTTGTCGGGTCGCAGCGGCAGCGAGTCCAGCACCGTGATGTTCTGCGCGTCCGACGGACCGAGGTTGCGCACCGTCAGCGTGAGCAGCACGACGGTGCCCTTGTCCTTGTCCTTGTCCTTCTTGTCGCTGAGCGCGGCCGCCTCCTGCTGCTGCCAGGTCTGCGTCGCCGCGGCCTCGATCGCGAGGTCCGCGGAGGTCTCCACCGCGGTCGTCGTGGTGAACGTGTTGTTCCCGGTGTTCGGGTCGGGGGTCGGCGAGGACACCGTCACCGTGTTGGTCAGCGTGCCGTCCGGCACGTCGGCGCCGACCGCCACGGTCAGCACGAACTGCCGCTCCCTCTGCGCGAACGTGCCGAGCGCGCAGACCACCTCGCCGGGCTCGTCCGCGGTGCACACGGCGTCGCCGCTGCTGCTCACGAACGTCGTGCCGGCCGGCAGCGTGTCGGTCACCACGACCGCCTGCGCATCCGACGGGCCCGCGTTGGCCACGGTGACGGTGTACTTCAGCTCGTTGCCCGCCGTCACCGGGTCCGGCGCGCCGGACTTGGTCACCGACAGGTCGGCCGAAGCGGTCACCTCGGTGGGCACGCTCGCGCGGACGTCGCTGTTGTCCGGGTCGGCGGTCGCGCCGGACACGATGGCCTCGTTGAACAGGATCGTGCCGGGCACCAGGTCCGCGGCGACGTGACCGACGACGGTGATGGTCGCGCTCGCGCCGCTGGCGAGGTTGCCCAGGCCGCACTCCAGCCGGCCGCCGTTGGGCTGCCCGTTGGTGCAGGAGCCGACCGAGGGCGACACCGACACGAAGGTGACCCCGGCCGGCATGGTGTCGCGCACGACCACGTCACGGGCCGTCGACGGGCCGCTGTTGGTCACCGTGATCAGGTATTCGAGGTCGGTGCCCGCGTCGGCGGTCGTGTCGCCGATCTTCGTCAGGCTCAGGTCCGCCGAGCCGACGAAGTCGACGCGGCCGGTCGCCTGGTTGTTGCCCTTCTCCGGGTCGGCGGTCGTGCTGCGTACCGTCGCGACGTCGTTGATCTGCGCCACGTCGGCGGCCGTCACGACGACCCGCACGACGCCCCGCGTGCCGGCCGCGATCACGCCCAGCGTGCAGTTGAGGGTGAGGTCGCGGATCGGGCCCGTCGGCGTCGCCGAGCAGGTCCCCGGGCTCACCCGCACCCGGGACACCTCGAACGGCGCCGCGGAGGTGAGCACGTCGGTCAGCGTCACGTTCTGGGCGTCCGACGGGCCGAGGTTGTCGACGTAGATGTCGCAGTAGCCCTCGGTGTCGGCCGGGGCGGGCTCGTCGGGCTTGCACACCTTGGTGACCGACAGGTCGGCGGCGGTGGCGACCCGGGTCGTGACGGTTGCGGTGCTGTCCGTCTCGTCCTGCGGGCTGGTGACGGTCGCCGTGTTGGTGAGCGTGAGGCCGGTGAAGCTCGCGGGGACGCGCACCTGGATGACGAGCTGGATCGTCTGTCCGGTGGCCATCGGGCCCAGGCCGCAGGTCAACGTGCCCTGGTTGTTCTGGCACGGGATCGAACTGGCCAGGAACTCCACGCCCGCGGGCAGCACGTCCGTGACACCTACCCTGGTCGCGGGGTCCCCGCTGTTGGTGACGGTGATCGTGTAAGTGATCTCCTCACCGGCGAGGACGGTTTCCGGCGACCCGACCTTGGTGATGGCCAGGTCGGCCAGTTGCACCCGGTTCGACAGCGCCCGAGCAACGGCGCGCATGCTGCCCGCGCCCTTGCTGATGAAGTTCGTCGCGTGCGGCAGGCCGCGTACCGGCACGGACCGGTCCGCTCCGGCCTGCTGGCTCGCGACCGCGCGTCCGGTCGGGCCGGCGCCCGACGCGGCCGCTGGTGCGGCGAGCACCGCGAGTCCGCCGGCCATGGCCAGCGCGACGTGCGCGGTGATGAGACGTCTACGAGACAACGGTGTCCCCCTGTCCTGGTTGATCTGGGTGCGTCACCCAATTCATCAACGCGTCAGGGTTACTTTGCGTAAGGGGTTGACTACTTTATGAAGCCGAATGGCGGAGGTGCTCCTGCTTCATAAAGCCCGGACCCGCCCTATGCCGACGGACGTTCCTTGTGCCCGGCTTCCAGCAGCTCGATCATCTCGGCGATCCGCAGCGGGCGCTGCTCCGGCCTGCGCTTGGTGGCGTCGATCCACCGCAGGTAGGCCTTGCGGTAGAACTGGGCCAGGGAGTCGAAGAACGCCCCGGCCGCCGGATGGGCGGCGAGCGCCGCGGCCACGTCCTCGGCCAGGTCGGCCCGCTGCGGACCCTCGGCCGTCAACTCGACCGGCACCGTCGTGCCGACCTGGACGCCGCAGTCGCGCTGCCACGCCGGGCCGAGCGTGAAGCCGAAACCGGCGCCCACCGCCTCCACGACACCCCGTACGCGTACACCGCCGACGGTGCCGGCCACGTGGTGGCGCGGTTTGGCTCCCCACACGGTTTCCGGATCGAACGGCACCGGGATCACGATCCCGCCCCGGGCGGCCGCGCCGACCAGGGCGTCGAAACGAACAGGTTCCACAGCCCCGATCCTCTCACCCGGGCACGAAGCGGGCCTCGGACGATCGCCGCGTACTCCGGGCTGCCGAGTTCGCCAACCCGGCCCGCGGCCATGCCGTTTCCATCAGGATGGGGAGTGGCTCCACGGGGGTGGGGGTCGAGCTGGAGGAAGGGACGACACGATGACGGAGCACATGAGCAGCGGAAGTCCGGCCGGGCGAGGGCAGGACCACTCGGACATGGCGGGCGATATCGACACGATGACCGTCAACCAACTCCGCGGCTGGCTCAAGGACCACGGCGTGACCGGGACCTCGGGCATGCGCAAGGAAGAGCTGGTCAAGACGGCGGTGAAGACCATGCGCTCCGATCAGGGCACGATGTCGGCGAGCATCGCCACCGGCAAGAAGAGCACCGGCGCGAGCCCGGCGAGCGGCGCGGCCCACAGGACCGGCGGCAAGAAGACGGCCCAGCCGGGCGCCATGGCGCGCGCTGAAGGCTCCGGCCGGGCGGGCGAGACGGCGTGGGAGAGCCGGCACGACGACGTGATCGACCTGCTGCTGGGCCACCACGAGCAGATCAAGGAGCTGTTCGGGCAGGTCGGCCGGGCGCGGGGTGAGCAGAAGCAGCAGGCCTGGGAGCAGCTGGTACGCCTGCTGGTGATCCACGAGAACATCGAGCAGCAGCTCGTACACCCGCTGGCCGCCCGGCGGCTGCCCGACGGCGAGGACGTGATCGAGTCGCGGCTGCAGGAGGAGCAGCAGGCCACCGAGGACCTGTCCCAGCTGTACGAGATGGGCGTCGAGCACCCGCAGTTCGACGACCGCCTGATCGAGCTGCGCGACGCCGTGATCGAGCACGCCGAGCTGGAAGAGGACGAGGAGTTCGGCTACCTGCGCGAGAACCTGCCCGTCGAACAGCTGGTCGGCATCGCCGCCACCGCCCGCGCCGCCGAGCGGGTCGGACCGGCCGCGCCGGACGCGCACCCGTCACGCCAGAACGGCTCACCGGCCGCCATCGCCAACCGGGTGCGCGACGCCCTGCGCGACGCCGCGAAGTGACCCGTCCGGCCTCGATCGTCTGATTTGCCAGGCACCTGTGCGTATCTTGAAACCTCATACGCCCAGGTGCCTGGCAGGTCCGCTGATCTTGCGCGGCAAGCGCGGGGGCGGGGCTCAGCCCTGGCGGGCCTTCTGGCGCGGGTCGGACTTGTTGATCACGAAAACCGCGCCGTGGCGGCGCACCACGATCGAGTTCTGCCGGTTCTTGAGACTGCGCAGTGAGCTTCTGACCTTCATCTGGCACCTGCCCTTTCTGTTCGCCCCATCGACAACCGCCGTGGTCAGTCCCGCATTCCCGCAGGTCAGACGAGTGCACCGGCGGTGCTGATCGACAAAAGCGGCAAAACGGCATGTTCGGGCGGCGCGGCGCGCGATGATCAGGACTGACGAGACATGACCGAGCGAGGGAGCATCATGAGCACATCGTCGGCGGCGGCAGGCGGCTTCGCCGGACAGCCGGTGCCCGTACAGCCCGTCGACCCCAGCCGGGCGATGGTCGCCGTCACCACCTACCCGGAGTACGGCGACGCCCAGCGCGCCGTGGACTTCCTGTCCGACAACAAGTTCCCCGTCGAGCACGCCGCCATCGTCGGCACCAACCTGCGCATGGTGGAGCAGGTGCTCGGCCGCATGACCACCGGCCGGGCCACCGGGTACGGCGCGGCCGGCGGCGCCTGGTTCGGCCTGTTCATCGGCCTGCTGTTCGGCATCTTCGTGCCGACGAACTGGCTGGCCGTCGTGCTGACCGCGGTGGTGATCGCCGCGATCTGGGGCGCCATCTTCGGCGCGATCGCGCACGCCATGACCCGCGGCAAGCGCGACTTCACGTCCAGCCGCTCGCTGCAGGCGAGCGAGTACGCGGTCAGCGTCTCCGCCGAGTACGCCGAGCAGGCCCGCCAGCTGCTCGCCCGGCTCACGCCGCCCACCGCCACGGCCGGCTGACCGGAGGTCAGAACAGTCTGCCCGCCTTGACCTCGGCCGGCTCCTCCAGTTCGAGCAGGAACTGCTTGCGCCGCAGGCCGCCGGCGAATCCGGTGAGGCTGCCGTCGCTGCCGACGACCCGGTGACAGGGCACGATCACCGAGACCGGGTTGCGGCCGACGGCCTGCCCCACCCGCTGGGCCAGGGCCGGGTTGCCCAGCTGGGCGGCGAGCGTGCCGTACGTCGTGGTCCGCCCGTGCGGGATCTCGCGCAGCAGCGCCCACACCCGCTGCTGGAAGGCGTCGCCGTGCAGCGCGACGGGCACGTCGAACGTGGTACGCCGACCGGCGAGGTACTCGGCCAGCTCCTCGGCCGTCCTGGTGAACAGCGGATCACCGGCCGGCTCGACGTACGGGCCGATCGCCTCCGGCTTCGGCGGGTACCAGTGCCCCGGGAAGTACAGCCCGATCAGCGTGTCGCCGTCGGCGACCGCCGTCAGCTCGCCGAGCCCCGTGCCGATCCGGGTGTGCCGTGCGGTCATGGTCCTGCCTCCGTCCTCGCCTCAGCCGATCATGTCACCGGGACCCGGCGGCAGGCTGGCGGGAAAACGACATCGCATCCGGCCCGGCCTGGTCACGGCCACAGGCGTTCGGTGCGCCAGCCGTCGGCGGTGCGGCGGTAGCGCAGCCGGATGTGCCGCCGCTCGGTGTCGGCCTGCCAGAACTCCACGCTCATCGGCTTGAGCAGGTACACCGTGTGGTGCTCGGCGACCAGCTCCGGGTCGGCCTCCAGCCGGGCCTGCGCGGCGGCCAGCTCCGCGGCGAGGTCGGCGGGGTCGTGCAGCACGGTGCTCTGCCGCCCGATCAGGCTCGCGGTGCGCGATCCGATCGGCCTGGCCAGGAAGTCCTGGGCGCTGACCTCGGGCACCGCGGGCTGCACCGGCCCGCGGACGCGGATCTGCCGGCCCTGCTCGCGCCAGTAGAACCCGAGCGCGGCCTGCGGGTTGACACCGAGCTGGGCGCCCTTGGCGCTGATCGACTCGGTGGCGAAGTACAGGCCCTCGGCGTCGAGGTCCTTGAGGATGAGCACCCGCAGGTCGGGCAGGCCGTCGGGCCCGGCGGTGGCCAGGGTCATCGCGTGCGGCTCGGACACCCCGGCCGTGATGGCCTCCTGCAGCCAGGCGGCCAGCAGGTCGGCGGGGTCGGACCCGGCGGCGGCCGGGTCGAAGGCGGGCAGCGGACGGGCGAAGACCGGCAGTCCTCGCAGAAGATCACGCATGGACACGGTGCCATTCTCCCGGATCATCCCCAGCGTGTGCGCCACCAGGGCCCGGTTCGGTGCGACCGCCCGGTCAGTACACGTCCCGCAGGTACCGCCGGTCGGCCGACAGCTGCTTGACGTACGCCGTCGCCGCCGCCGGATCCAGGCGGCCGTGCTGCTCGGCGATCTCCCGGAGCGCCGCGTCGACGTCCTTGGCCATCCGGCCGGCGTCACCGCACACGTAGAAGTGCGCGCCCTCCTGCAGCCACGCCCACAGCTGCGCGCCGTGCTCGCGCATGCGGTCCTGCACGTACACCTTGCTCCGCTGATCGCGCGAGAACGCCAGGTCGAGCCGGGTGAGCACGCCGTCCTCGACGAGTTCGGCCAGCTCGTCGGCGTAGTAGAAGTCGGTGGCCCGGCGCTGCTCGCCGAAGAACAGCCAGTTGCGGCCACGCGCGCCCGCCGCGCGCCGCTGCTGCAGGAACGCCGTGAACGGGGCGACGCCGGTGCCCGGACCCACCATGATCATGGGTGTGGCCGGGTCGGCCGGGGGCCGGAAATGCGGCGTACGCTGCAGGAACACCGGCACCGGCGTGTCCGGTGCGGCATCGGCCAGGTAGGACGAGCAGACGCCCTTGCGGGCCTGGCCGCGGTGGTTGCCGAAGCGCACCACCGACACGGTGAGGCTCACCCGGCGCGGGTCGAGCAGCGGCGACGACGAGATCGAATAGAGCCGGGGCTGCAGGCGCGGCAGGACCGCGACCCAGTCCGCCGCCGCGGCCCGCACGGCGTGCCCGGCCACGACGTCGACGGCCTGCCGGTCCCACGTCCACTTCGCCAGCTCGCCCTTGTTGTCGGGGCGCAGCAGGGTCTTCAGGTGGGCGTCGTGGGTGCGCTCGGCGACGAAGCGCAGCAGCCCGGGGGTGACCCGGGTGATGTCGAGCCGCCGCAGCAGCGCCTCGGCCAGCGGCACCGGCCCGCCCACGTCGACGACCTGGTCCGGGTGCAGCCCGGTCACCGCCAGCCACTCGGTGACCAGGTCGGCGCAGTTGGTCGGCCACACCCCGAGCGCGTCGCCGGCCTCGTAGTCCAGCGAGCCCGCGCTCGTGTCGAAGGTGAACCGGCGCACCTCCTTGGCCGAGCCGGCCAGGCTGAGCAGCCGGTTGCCGGCCAGCAGGGCCGTGAGCGGCTTGGACCTGCTCGGCGGGGCGTGCAGCACCCCGACCGCGACCTCGGCGCGGGCGACGGCCGGGCCGGTCGTCGCGGTCGTGCCGGGACGGCTTGCTCCGCGCCCGCCCCGGCGAACGGCCGCGCGACTGCCCGGTGCCGGGTCGACCGACCGCACCGGGGCGGCGGCCAGTGGCTGCATGACGGTCGCCGCCTGGGCGACGGGCGATGGCGGCCCGACGGGCGGTGCCGGATTGTCACCCGGTTCAGGGACGGCGGTCAGCGCCGTGACGACCCGGTCGAGCCACGCCAGCGCGGCGGCGTCGTAGTCGGGCTCGCAGTCGACACGCTCGGCCAGGCGCACCCCGCCCAGCTCGCTCAGCCGGCCGTCCAGGCGGCGGCCGTGGCCGCAGAACTCGGCATAGGACGAATCGCCGAACCCCAGCACCGCGTACCGGCGGCCGTCGAGCCTGGGCGCGTCGGGCCGCTCCAGGAAGTCCCAGAAACCGGTCCCGTTGTCCGGGGCGTCGCCGTCGCCGAACGTACTGGTGATCACCAGTAGTGGCGCGTCGCCGGCCGACAGGTCCGGGACCGGGCCGTCCATCCCGCGCAGCCGCGCCTGCCAGCCCGCCTCGGCCAGCCGCTGCGCGACCGTCGTCGCGAACCCTTCGGCGTTGCCGGTCTGCGACGCCCACAGCACCTGCACGTCCCGCGCGGCAGGCCGCGCCCGCTCCGGCCCGGCCTGCAGTGATGTGGGCAGCGAGATGCGGGAGAACCTGCCCGCCAGGAAGCCGTTGAGCCACAGGGCCTGATCGGGGTCGAACGGCGCGTCGCTCGGCAGGCACGGCACCGAGGCCGCCGCCGCGGGCGCGGTGTCGACGCCGGACAGGAACCCGGCCAGGTAACGCCGCTGTGCTCGGCTGAACACCGGCGGAGCGAGATCGTCGGCGGCCAGCAGCGAACCCGCGGCGGCGTCGGGCAGCGGCGCGGTCACCACGTCGACCACGTCTCCGTGCGGCCCCTCCGCCGTCTCCGGCACGGCCGGGGCGGCCACCTTCGTCAGCGCGACCGCGCAGACCTTCAGCTCCGGCTGGAACGAGAGCGGGTCGACCGCGTCGCTGGTCACGGCGTTGACGCTCAGGTACTCGCCGTACAGGTCGTTCCAGTGGAACGGCGCGAAGCAGCTGCCGGGCAGGACCCGCTCGGTGACCACCGCGGGGAGCACGGCCCGGCCCCGCCGGGAGGCGACCTCGACCAGGTCTCCGTCGTGCACGCCGAGGTCGGCGGCGTCGGCCGGGTGCAGCTCGACGAACGGCGCCGGGTTGAGCTTGCCGAGCTTGGCGACCTTGCCGGTCTTGGTCATGGTGTGCCACTGGTGCTGCAGCCGGCCGGTGTTGAGCACGAACGGGTAGTCGTCGTCGGGTAGCTCCGCCGCGGGCAGGTGCGGGCGCGGGTGGAACACCGCCCGTCCGCTCGCCGTCGGGAACCTCAACCGCGGCCTTTCCCGCCCTTCAGCCGGCTGTCCGTCCAGATAGCGCACCGGGTTGCGGGCCGGGCCGTCCGGGGCGGCGGGCCACTGCACCGGGGTCTGCCGGAGCCGCTCGTATGTGACGCCGCTCAGGTCGTATCCGGTCTGCGGGTTGGCGAACCGGCGCAGCTCGGCGAACACCTCCTCGGCGCTGCCGTAGTCGAACGCGTCGGCGTACCCCATCTCGGCGGCGACCCGGGCGATGAGCTGCCAGTCCGGCAGCGCCTGGCCCGGCGGCGACACGGCCGCGGACACCAGGGTCAGGTTGCGCTCCGAATTGATCATGATGCCGTCGGTCTCCGACCAGGTCGCCGCGGGCAGCACCACATCGGCGTACGCGTTGGTCTCCGTCTCGGCATACGCGTCCTGGGTGATGACCAGCTCAGCGGCCTCCAGGCCCGCGATGACCGTGCGCCGGTTGCCGACCGACGCGACCGGGTTCGTGCACATGATCCAGCACGCCTTGATCTGCCCGTCGGCCATCCGCTCGAACATCTCCACGGTGCCCTTGCCGACCTCCGTGCGCAGGGTGCCCGCCGGCAGGCCCCACTGCTGCTCGGTGAACTCGCGGTCGGCCGCGACCAGCACCGAACGCTGCCCCGGCAGGCCCGGCCCCATGTAGCCCATCTCCCGGCCGCCCATCGCGTTCGGCTGGCCGGTCAGCGAGAACGGCCCGCTGCCCCGGCGGCCGATCGCGCCGGTCGCCAGGTGCAGGTTGCACAGCGCGTTGGTGTTCCAGGTGCCGTGGGTGCTCTGGTTGAGGCCCATCGTCCAGCAGCTCATCCACTCCCCCGCCGCGCCGATCAGCGCCGCGGCGGCGCGGATGTCCGCCTCGGCCAGGCCGGTGATCCGGGCGACCTCGGCGGGCGGGTAGTCGGCCAGGAACTCCGGCATCGCCGCCCAGCCCTCGGTCTGCTCGGCGATGAAACGCTCGTCGACGTCACCGGCCTCGACCAGCAGGTGCAGCAGGCCGTTGAGCAGGGCCAGATCGGTGCCCGGGGCGATCTGCAGGAACAGGTCGGCCTTGTCGGCCGTGGCGGTGCGGCGCGGGTCGACGACGATCAGCTTCGCGCCGGCCTTGACCCGGTCCATCATCCGCAGGAACAGGATCGGGTGGCAGTCGGCCATGTTCGAGCCGATGACGAAGAACAGGTCGGCGTGGTCGAAGTCGTCGTAGGAGCCGGGCGGGCCGTCCGCGCCCAGCGACAGCTTGTAGCCGGTGCCGGCGCTGGCCATGCACAGCCGCGAGTTCGACTCGATCTGGTTGGTGCCGATGAACCCCTTGGCCAGCTTGTTCGCCAGATACTGCGCCTCCAGCGTGAGCTGGCCGGACACGTACAGCGCCACGGCGTCCGGGCCGTGCTCGTCGATGATCCGGCGCAGCCCCTGCGCCGTGCGGCTGATCGCCTCGTCGACGGTGGCGTCCACCGGCTCGGCCCCGCGCGCCGGGCGCACCCGCGCCGCGGCCAGCCGGCCCGGCGCGGCCAGCATCTCGGCGCTGGTCGCGCCCTTGGTGCACAGCCTGCCCCGGTTGGCGGGGTGCTCGCGGTCGCCGGAGACCTTGAGCACGCGGCGCTCGCCGCCGGGGTCCTGCCCGATGTGCAGGATCATCCCGCAGCCGACGCCGCAGTACGAGCACACTGTCCTGATCTGGGACGTCCCAGCACGGTCAGTGGACGCCATGCCTGTTCCTCCACGTGTCGGCGAAGGCACCCGGGCGACGCCCCGTGATGCCTTCCGACGGTAGGAACCCGCCGTTACCGAGGCGTCACACCACCCGCCCCAGGACATTACGCGCGCCACACATCCGCAACCAGCTATGTGTGAGTGATCGTCGCGCATACGACGCCCGGCGCGTCGCACAGGGGGTGTGCGTGCCCGATGCGCACGGAAAGCACCGCATCGCTCCACGCCGATTGACAAAGTTTATCGTCAAAACTAATGTCCATTGATCATCGGCGGTGTCCCGGCGGCTTCGCCGTGCGCCGCATCCGGTCGCGCCCACGACTTAGGAGCATCATGACTGATCAATCGAGCACCGCACGCAGGAGACGATGGCGGGCAGGTCTGGCCGCGGTGGCGAGCGCCGCCGTGGTGACGGGTCTCGGCATGGTCGCGACGGCCAACGCGTACGCGGCCTCGGGATGCCGCGTCGCCTACTCCGCCCCGAGCCAGTGGCCGGGCGGCTTCACCGCCAACGTCGAGGTCACCAACCTCGGCGACCCGGTCAACGGCTGGTCGCTGGTCTGGACGTTCCCGGCCGGGCAGCAGGTCACCCAGGCGTGGAACGCCAACGTCACCTCGTCCGGCAGCCAGGTCACCGCGACCAACGTCGGCTACAACGGCACGATCGCCACCAACGGCACCGTCGCGTTCGGCTTCAACGGCTCCTGGTCGGGCGCGAACACCGCGCCGACCTCGTTCACGCTCAACGGTGTCGCCTGCACCGGCAGCGTCGGCGGCAGCACCCCGCCGCCGTCGAGCCCGACCCCGTCGCGCAGCACCTCCCCGTCGCCGTCGGTCTCGCCGTCGGCCTCGCCCTCGCCGTCCGGGCCGCCGGCCGTCAGCGCGATGGCCGCCGTGGCCGCCATGCAGCCCGGCTGGAACCTCGGCAACTCCTTCGACGCCACTGGCGCCGACGAGACCTCGTGGGGCAACCCGCGGGTCACCGAGGCGCTGCTGGACACGGTCAAGGCGCAGGGTTTCAAGAGCATCCGCATCCCGGTGACCTGGGGCCAGCACCACGGCGCCGCGCCGAACTACACCATCGACGCCGCGTGGCTGGCCCGTGTCAAGGAGGTGGTGAACTGGGCGCTGGCCGACGGCTTCTACGTGATGATCAACATTCACCACGACTCGTGGCAGTGGATCGCCAACATGCCGGGCGACCGCACCAACGTGCTCAACCGGTACAACGCGCTCTGGACGCAGCTGGCGGCCGCGTTCCGTGACTCGTCGGCGAAGCTGACCTTCGAGAGCGTCAACGAGCCGCAGTTCACCGGCAGCTCCGGCGACGCGCAGAACGCGCAGCTGCTCAACGAGCTGAACACGTCGTTCCACCGCATCGTGCGCCAGTCCGGCGGCGGCAACGCCACCCGGCTGCTGGTCCTGCCGACCCTGCACACCTCGGCCGACCAGGCCCGCATCGACGAGCTGACCAGCACCTTCACCCAGCTCAACGACCCGAACCTGATCGCCACCGTGCACTTCTACGGCTACTGGCCGTTCAGCGTGAACGTCGCGGGCGGCACCCGGTTCGACGCCACCACCCAGGCCGACCTGGTCGGGCAGTTCGACCGCGTCTACAACGCGTTCGTCGCCCGGAACATCCCGGTGATCATCGGCGAGTACGGCCTGCTCGGCTTCGACCGGCACACCGGCACCATCCAGCAGGGCGAGAAGCTGAAGTTCTTCGAGTACCTCGGCTACTACGCCCGGTCAAAGCAGCTCACCACGATGCTCTGGGACAACGGCCAGCACCTGGGCCGCACCTCGCTCGCGTGGAGCGACCCGGAGCTGTTCGCCCAGATCAAGTCGAGCTGGACGACGCGCTCCGGCACCGCGTACGCGGATCAGGTGTTCGTGCCGAAGGCGAGCGCGATCACCGCCAAGACGCTGGCCCTGAACCTCAACGGCACCACCTTCCAGGGCCTGCGCCAGGGCACCACCGACCTGGTCAGCGGCACCGACTACACCGTGTCGGGCAGCACGCTGACGCTCACCGCCTCCGCGCTGACCCGCCTGACCGGCAGCCGGGCGTACGGCGTCAACGCGACCCTGCACGCCAGGTTCTCCCAGGGCGTGCCGTGGCGGATCGACATCGTCACCAACGACCCGCCGATCGTGTCCAACGCGACCGGCACGACGTCGTCGTTCGCGGTGCCGACGCAGTTCCGCGGCGACCAGCTCGCCACCATGGAGGCCAAGTACGCCGACGGCACCTTCGCCGGCCCGCACAACTGGACGTCGTTCAAGGAGTTCGACGTGACGTTCGCGCCGAACTACGCGGCCGGCACGATCACACTGAAGCCCGAGTTCTTCGCGGAGGTCAACGCGGGCTCCCGGGTGACGCTGACGTTCCACTTCTGGAGCGGCGCGACCGTCACCTACTACGTCACCAAGGCGACCAGCGGCTCGGTCACCGGCACGATCAGCTGACGACCCCGCTTCCAGGAACGGCCGGTGGCACTGCGCCACCGGCCGTTCACACTGTCATTGCCCTCGAAACATTCGCATGTGACGATGACTGCACCGTCGAGGGGAGAGACCGCGCCATGCGAAAGACCTTGCGAACAGCTGGGCTCGTAGCGGGAGTACTGGCACTGACACTGGCCGCCGGTTCGGCCTGGGCACACGACCCGAACAGCGCCGAAGGCCGCGAGGAAGTGCGGCGCATCATGCAGGACTACGAGGCGCCGGTACGCGCCGAGGCGGCCGCGCTCGCCGCGACCCCGTGCGTCGGCGGCTTCGCCGGGACGTACCCGTGCAGCAACGTCGACCTGCTCAGCGTGCTGCCGCTGGGCTCGATCGGCGGCGGCAACGGCAACAGCATGTGGGGCTGGACCGACACCGCGACCGGCAAGGAGTACATCATCTTCGGCCGGTCCACCGGTGCGTCCTTCGTCGACGTCAGCGTGCCGACCGCGCCCGTCTACCTGGGCAACCTGCCATCGTACAACGGCACCTCCAGCTCCTGGCGCGACATCAAGGTGTACGCCAACCACGCCTACATCGGCGCGGACTCGATCAGCTCGCACGGCATGCAGGTCTTCGACCTCACCCGGCTGCGCACCGTCACCACGCCACAGACGTTCGCCGCCGACGCCCGCTACACCGGCTTCGGCAACTCGCACACGCTGTCGGTCAACGAGCAGACCGGCTTCATCTACGCCGTCGGCACCAACACCTGCAGCGGCGGCGTGCACATGGTCAACGTGTCGAACCCGAAGGTCCCGGTCAACGCGGGCTGCGTCAGCAACGACGGCTACGTGCACGAGAACCAGTGCGTGGTCTACCACGGGCCGGACACCACGTACACGAACCACGAGATCTGCTTCAACTACAACGTGGACACGCTGACCATCGTGGACGTGACCAACAAGGCCGCGCCGGTCCAGCTGTCGCGCACCGGGTACGTCGGCGTCGGGTACACCCACCGGGGCTGGCTGACCGAGGACCACGCCCGGCTGCTGATGGACGACGAGACCGACTCGGACCTGCCGGGCACCAAGACGTTCATCTGGAACGTGTCCGACCTCAACGCCCCGGTCAACACCGGCGTGCACGTGTCGCCGACGATCCAGGCGACCGACCACAACCTGTACATCATCGGGAACAAGGCCTACCAGGCCAGCTACCGGGCCGGCCTGCGCATCCTCGACATCACCGGCATCGCCTCCAACGCGCTGAGCGAGATCGCGTACTTCGACATCTACCCCGCCTCGAACAACACCGGCTTCAACGGCGCGTGGAACGTGTACCCGTTCTTCGCCAGCGGCACCATCGCCATCAGCGGCATCGAACAGGGCCTGGTCCTGGTCAAGCACAACCCGGGCGTGCCGCCCACCACCGTGTGGAGCGACACCTTCGAGACCGCCACCGGCTGGACCGTCAACCCCTCCGGCACCGACACCGCCACCCTCGGCGTCTGGGAGCGCGGCGACCCCGCGGCCACCACCTCCAGCGGCGCCAAGCAGCTCGGCACCACCGTCAGCGGCGTGAACGACCTGGTCACCGGCCGCCTGGCCGGCTCGGCAGCGGGCGACCACGACGTCGACGGCGGCGTCACCAGCGTGCGCTCACCGTCGGTCACCCTGCCCGGCAGCGGCGTGCTGAGACTCAACCTGTCCTGGTACCTGGCCCACGGCAGCAACTCCTCCAGCACCGACTACTTCCGGATCTCGGTCGTCCACTCCGGCGGCACCACCCAGCTGTTCAACCAGGCCGGGGCGGCGTCCAACCGCAACGGCGCGTGGACGGCCGGCAGCTGGGACCTGTCGGCGTACGCCGGCCAATCCGTCCAGATCCTGATCCAGACCGCCGACCTCTCCACCGCCAGCCTGCTCGAAGCCGGCGTCGACGACGTCACCATCACCCGTAGCTAAGAAAGGAAGGGCACCTTCACAACGCTCCGCGTTGTAGAAGGTGCCCTTCCCATCACTCCCCGGGGAGGGACCTGCTGTGACTGTCGGTAAATGGCGTCGGCTGCTGCCCTACCTGGTGCTGATCACCGCCGGTGCGATCACCATCGGGTACGTGCTCAACGAGCTGCCCGCCGCCGCCCCGTCCGGGGCCGCGCCGGTCGCGTCGCCGTCGCCCACCCCGTTCATGCACAGCGACGGGCTGTCCGACAGCCACGACGGCTACCTCATCCAGCCGGTGACCATGCCGGCCAAGCGCGGCAAGGCGATCCCGGTCGCGTTCCGCATCCTCGGCCCGGACGGGCGGCCACTGCGCTCCTACGAGACGATCCAGACCAAGCAGCTGCACCTGTACCTGGTGCGCGACGACGCCAGCGGCTACCGCCATCTGCACCCCGAACTCGCCGACGACACGTGGACCACGACGGTCGACGTCACCGACGGCGGCGCGTACCGGTTCTACGCCGAGTTCGTCCCCCGCGGCAAGGACGTCCTCGGCCACCCGACGGTGCTCGGCCTGCCCTTCCTCATCACCGGCGACACCGCGCTCGCCCCGCTGCCCGCCCCCGCCGCGACCGCCACCGCGGACGGCTTCACCCTGACCCGGCTGGACGGGGTCGCCCACCTGCGCGCCGGACGGGGCGAGCTGCTGCGCATCAAGGTCAGTTCGACCACCGGACCACCCGTGCTCGAACCCCACCTGGGCGCGATGGCGCACCTGTCGGCGTTCGAGGTGCGCACCCTCGGGCTGACCCACGCGCACGCGGCCGCCCACGCCCCCGACGCGACGCTCGCCTTCCACGTCGAGTTCGCCAACCGCGGCGAGCAGCGCCTGTACCTGGAGTTCAAGGTCGCCGGCCAGGTGCACCGGGCGGCGTTCACGGTGTTCGTGACCTGACGCTACTCGGGGTCGACGGTGGCGGTGGTGTCGAAGGGCAGCCGGGGCGTGTGGCCGGGCAGCGGGTGGTCCGGGTCGGCGACGCCGAGCCGCAGCACGATGTACGCGTACCCCAGGTTCGACAGGATGCGGCGCATCATCGCGCGGCTGCCGTCGATCTCGATGACCTGGCTGTACGGCAGCACCGCCAGCCCCTGCCCGGTAGCGTGCAGCCACACCGCGGACAGCGCCTGCCCCGCGCGCAGCCAGGCGTCGCGGTCGTCCTCGCCGCCGAACAGCACCACGTAGGTCGAGGACTTGTCGTGGCCGCCGCCGACGGGCAGCGCGCCCCGCGCGGTGAAGTCGCGCTCGCCCACGTCGGTCTCGGGACGCTTGTCGGGGATGAACTCCGGCGGCACGCCCGCGCCGGCGGGACGGCCGGGTCCGGTCCAGGCGGCGGTCTCCGCCCGCAGCACGGGTTCGCCCGCCGCGGCGTCCTCGGCCCGCGACACCGCCACGGCGAGTTCGCTGACCTGCTCCGGCGTGAACCGGTGCAGGTGCACGCCGTACTCCCCGGCGATCCGGCGCAGCTCGTCGACCTGCTCCGGGGAGACCGGCGTGTCCACGGTCGGGCGGCGGTCGGTGTGCCGCAGCTGCAGGGCCTGCACGAGGCGTACGGCCTCGGCGGTCACCGGGGCGTCCCCGCTGATGACGAGAGTGGCCAGGTGATGCGGCTGGGCGGGGTCGGGCAGCGTGCGCGTCTCGACCGTGTGGCCCTGTGCCACCAGCGCGACCTGGGCGTGGTGCAGCGCGGCGCCGCAGCTCACCAGCATCATGCGCTCGTCGGGGTCGGTGCCGGGCAGCGCCCGGGAGGTGTCGGCGAACAGGTCGAGCCGGTCGGGGTGGACCTGCCAGTGCCACGGCTGGGTGTTGTGGATCGAGGGAGCGCGGCCTGCCGTCTCGGCCGCCTGGGCGTACGCGGCCGCGGGCGGCCGGTGCTGCTCTGCGGCGGTGTTCATGGTCGCGCCTCCCGAAGGTGCCTCGTCTGCCCACGGCCGCCGGTCCGGGCGGAGCGCGCGCTCCCGCCCGGCCTCGTCGACCCTGCTCCCCTACGATTACCCGCCCGGAGCGCCGTGTGCAGGAGGTTCGCGCTTTCCGTACAAACGAGAGCCCCGCCGCACGGTCTTCAGACGCGTACAGCGAGGCGATCTCAGTGTAAGGGGCGGCGGGCGGCGGCGGCAGCCGGCGGCCGAAGTTTCAGTCGCCGCAGCAGCCGTCGGCGCAGGCGCTCCCACGCCCGCCGGTCGAGGGCACGGTCGCGCAGCAGGTGTCGCCGCGCCACGCGCCGACCCCCTCCTTGACCGCGACGGCGGCGATGGCCAGGGCGGCGACCGGGTCGGCCCACCACCAGCCGAGCAGGCTGTTGGCGGCCAGCCCGAGCAGCACCACCGCGGACAGGTACGTGCACAGCAGGGTCTGCTGGGAGTCCGCGACAGCGCTGCGGGAACCCAGCTCGGCGCCTGCCCGCCGCTGGGCGTACGACAGCGCGGGCATGACCGCCAGCGAGGCCGCGGCCAGCACGATGCCGACCGTCGAGTGGTCCGGGCGGTGCCCGCCGAGCAGCGCCTGCCCCGCCTCGACGGTGACGTAGGCGGCCAGGGCGAAGAACGACAGCGCGATGACCCGCAGCGCGACCCGTTCCCGGCGCTCATGGTCGGTGGCGGAGAACTGCCAGGCCACCGCCAGCGCCGACGACACCTCGATGACCGAGTCCAGACCGAACCCGATGAGGGCGGTCGAACCGGCGGCACGCCCGGCGGTGATCGCGACTACCGCCTCCACCACGTTGTAGGTGATCGTGGCCGCGACCAGCAGCCGGATCCGGCGTACGAGGCGGGACCGGCGCGCGGGCGCGAGCGGCAGCTCCAGACCCGCGCTCATCAGCAGCACTCTTCCGTCTCCGCGGCGGCGCAGGCGGTCGGGTCGACGGCCAGCACCACGCCGAGCAGGTCGCCCAGGGCGTGCGCGAGGCGCGGGTCGGACAGCTCGTAGCGCGAGCGGCGGCCTTCGGGCACGGCGACGACCAGGCCGCAGCCGCGCAGGCAGGCGAGGTGGTTGGACATGTTCTGCCGGCTGACCTCCAGCAGGTCGGCCAGCTCCGCCGGGTAGGCCGGGCCGTCGCGCAGGGCGAGCAGCAGCCGGGCGCGGGTCGGGTCGGACAGCGCGTGCCCGAAGCGGGCCAGCACCTGCCCGTAGGCCGGCGGCGAGGTGATCGTGTCCATGGAAAAATAGTACACGGTTCGCTGAACAAACGGCTCAGCGGCGGTGCACCTGGCCGTGCGCGGACTCGCAGTGCCCGTCGGCGCTCTCCCGGACCTGGTGGTCGACCTGCAGCGTGGTGTGGGTGATCGAGTGCGACGCCGCGAGCACCCGCTCCAGCTCCCGCCGCACCAGGTGGCAGTCGGCGGGCTCGTCGACCAGCACGTGGGCCGACAGCGCCGCCTGCCCGGAGTCGATCGTCCACACGTGCAGGTCATGGACCTCGACGACACCCTCGGCGGCGAGCATGTCCACGCCGATCGCCTCGGGGCGCACCCCGGCGGGCGCGGCGTTGAGCAGCACCCGGGCCGACTCGCGCAGCAGCACCCAGCCACCCCTGATCATCAGTACGACCACGACCAGCGTGGCGACCGCGTCGGCGCGCGCCCAGCCGGTCAGCAGCACCACCAGGCCCGCGGCCGTCGCCGCGACCGAGGCGAACATGTCCATCAGCACGTGCTGGTAGGCGCCCTGGACGTTGAGGCTGGACCGGTTGGCCTTGCCGATCGCCCAGGCCGCCAGCACGTTGACGGCCAGGCCGAGCAGTCCGGTCACGACGACCATCCACCCGGTGACCTCGGGCGGATCGGCCAGCCGGGCGATCGCCTCGTAACCCAGCCAGCCCGCGAGCAGCAGCAGGCTCAGCCCGTTGGCCGCGGCGGACAGGATCTCCGCCCGCGCCAGGCCGAACGTGTACCGCCCGCCGGCGGGCCGGGCGGCGAAACGCATGGCGACCAGCGCGAGCACGATCGCGGCGGCGTCGGTGAGCATGTGGGCGGCATCGGAGATCAGGGCCAGCGACTGCGCGAGCACGCCGACGACGACCTCGACCGCCATGAACGCGGCGATGACCGCCAGCGCGATCGCCAGCCAGCGCCGGTCCGCGTCCCGGCTCACGCCGTGCGCGTGCCCGTCGTGGGCATGCCCGTGCTCATGGTCGTCATGCATGGTCGTCCACCTCGTGCCCGGAATGCTGACATCGTGCGCCCCAGCAGGGAAAACCGCGACCCTGACGCGCGCAGCAGGCTGACGGTACAGCGAATCATGAATTCATTGCAACATGAACATGGGAACGGATGTCATCGCCGAACGCGACCGCGCAACGCTGTCGGCCCGCGGACGCGCCCTCCCCTCCGTCGCCACGGCTGTCTATGGTTGCCGCCATGGACGACCTCCTCGCCACCCGCCGCCCCGTCTTCGACGCCCGGATCAGCCTCGCCACCGCAGTGCACGCGCAACCCGGCGTGTATGCCCTGCTGCTCGGCTCCGGCACGTCCACGGCGGTCGGCGTGCCCACCGGCTGGGGTGTCGTGACCGCACTGGTCGCGAAGGTCGCCGCGGCCGCGGGCGAGACCGCGCCCACCGACGCCGAGCTCGAGCAGTGGTGGACCAAACACGGCGACGGCGCACCGCTGGGCTACTCCGCGCTGCTGGAGTCGCTGGCCAGCACCCCCGCCGCGCGGCGGGCGCTACTGGCGTCCTTCTTCGAGCCCAGCGCCGAGGAACGGCAGCAGGGCATCAAGGTCCCCGGCGCGGCCCACCGCGCCATCGCGGCGCTGGTCGCCCGCGGCGCGGTGCGCGTCATCGTCACCACCAACTTCGACCGGCTCATCGAGCAGGCGCTCGAAGCCGAGGGCATCTTCCCGCAGGTCATCGCGAGCCCCGCCGCGATCGAGGGCATGGAGCCGCTGCCGCACGCCCGCTGCACCGTCATCAAGCTGCACGGCGACTACGCCCGCACCGACCAGCTCAACACCGTCGAGGAGCTGAGCGCCTACCGCGCGCCGTGGCAGCGGCTGCTGGAACGCGTGCTCGACGAGTACGGCCTGATCGTCAACGGCTGGTCGGGCGACTGGGACCACGGCCTGGTCGCCGCCCTCGAAGGCACCCGGTCCCGGCGCTACCCGCTGTTCTGGGCGTCGCGCGGCGAGCTCGGCCAGATCGCCAAGCGCCTCGTCGCGCAGCACCGCGCCCACGTCATCACCGGGGCCGCCGCCGAGCAGTTCTTCCCCGACCTGGTCAACCGGCTCGAAGCGCTCGACGACCTCGCCGACCCGCCGCTGACCAAGGCGATGGCGGTGGCCCGGCTCAAGCGGCTGCTGCCCGACCCGGTCAAGCACATCGAGGTCGCCGACCTGTTCGACACCGAGATCCGGCGGCTGCGCGACTACCTGCGCACCACGCCGCCGACACCTTCGGCCCCGGACCCGGCCGCCGCCCAGCGCGTCCACGACGACGTGCGCGCCCGCTGCGACACGCTGATGCGGCTGCTCGCGCACGGGGTCTACCTCGACCGCGACCGCCAGCACACCGCGCTGTGGGTACGCGTCATCGAGCAGCTCATGCGCGCCCGGCACCGCCCCGAGGGCGAACCGGACCCGCGCTGGGCCGGGCTGCAGCACTATCCGGCGCTGCTGGCGCTGAAGACCGCGAGCCTGGCCGCGGTCGCGTCCTACCACGACGACGTGCTGCTGCGGCTGCTACGCCGGCCGACCTGGCGGATCCGGGCCGGCAACGGGCACCGGCCGGTCGCCGCGATGGACGCGCTGCACGACTGCCGGGTGCTCGACTTCGACACCGTCAACGCGTTCCCCCGCTGGCACGGCGCCACCTGGCAGTACCCGCAGAGCCGCCTGCTGCGCGAGGAGACCATGCCGGTGCTGCTGCCGCTGGTCGGCGACGAGGACTCGTTCCTGCAGCTCTACCACCGCACCGAATACCGCACCGCGCTGGCGCAGTCGCTGTTCGGGGTGAGCGACGGGCTGGGACCGGCGGCGGGCGGGTTCGCCGTGGACTCGCAGTGGGCGGCGGACGGGACGCTGTACTGGGAGACGGACTTCCGGGAGAACGCCGACCGCGACATCTGGGAGCGCACGCCGCTTGGCCGCCGCGACGGCGAGGCGTACGGCCGCAGACTGGCCGTGCTGGCAGCGCAGCTGCGCACTCTGGAGGTGTGACGGCCCTCGTCACGACAGGCGGACCGACACCTCGCGCCCGTCTGCCTGTACGGCGGTGAGCCGGAACGCCCCGTCGTGCTCCACCCGCAACGTCACACCGATCTGCGGCACCCCGGCCGGGGCGGGCTCCAACTGCAGCTCGTAGACGCCGAGCGACCTGTTGCCGGCGACGGTCGGGCTGTCTCCGTGATACACCCGCACCTTGAGGACGGGCTGGCCGTCGTCGGCGGTGGTGAACAGCTGGGTGGACGCGCACGGCACCACCGTTCCGGCCGCGATCAGCGGCAGGAACGCCCCGCCGCCGACCTCGATGCCGACCGCGGTCCCGGTCACACCGCCCCGGACCGGCACGGCGAACCAGTTGCCCGGGGCCTCCACCACGGCCGGCGCTCCACCGGTCGCGGCTTGCAGCCGCTGGACGAAGGTCGCGCCGGGCAGGCCGCCTCCGGTCACGTCCTCCTGCTCGGACATCGTCGGCCAGGGCAGGCCTTCCAGCAGCAGCGGCAGCACCGGCCGGCCGAGCCGCCGGGCGTGCTCGACCTCACGGGCCACCCAGCCGTCGCGCTGCGCGGCGGGCGTCATCACCACGATCACCGCCGAGCAGCTGTCGAGCTGCGACCGCGTGTAGGTGGACCACCAACTGTCCGTCACCGGTTGCGTGTCGTACAGGATGGACAGTCCGGAAGCGACGAGGTGGGCGGCCAGTCGCCGGGCGTAGGGCGCATCGTGTTCACGGCTGAAACTGATGAATACCGGCCCGCTCATGCGCGGATGGTATCGGGGCCGCGCCCGTCAGGCGGCCGCCGTCACCGGCTCGTCGTCGGTCATCTCGCGCAGGCGGCGGATGCGGCTGGACCACACCACCGCCACGGCGGCGAACGCGGCCGCGCAGCCGACGGCCAGGCCGGCCCGCGGCTCGACCAGCTCGGCGACGGTGCCCGCGCACAGCGCGCCGACCGGGATGGCGCTCCACGACACGAAGCGCACCGACGCCATGACCCGCGACAGCAGCTCGGGCGGCGACGCCGTCTGCCGGTGGGTGCGGGTGACCACGGACAGCACGCATACGCCCGCGCCGAACCCGGCCAGGCCGAACCCGAAGACGTACGGCGCCCAGCCGCCCCGGGCCAGCGGCATCGCGAGCGCGAGCACTGCCGCACCGACCACGGCGAGCAGCACCGCACGAGCCCCGCCGAGTCTGCGGGCGAGCCGGGCCGTCAGCGCCGCCCCGACGACGGTGCCCAGCCCGTCGAGCGCGAGCACCAGTCCGACGGCCGACGGCGGCAGGCCCAGCGTGCGCACCAGGAACGTCGGGGTCGCGGCGAACACGGCCCCGTTGGCGAGGTTGACGGCCGTGGCGGCCAGGCACGAGGGCCGCATGACCGGGTGGCGGAAGACGAAGCGCATGCCCACGGCGATCTGCCGGAAGAAGGGTTCGGCCTGCGCGGGCCGGGCCGGTGCGCCCGGCGAGGGGATGCCCGCCAGCAGCACCGCCGACACCACGTACGTGAACGCGTCGACGACCAGCCCCGCGACCGCTCCCGCGGCCTGCACCAGCAGGCCGCCCGCGGCCGGGCCGGCCAGGTGGGTCGTCGCGGAGGTGCCCGACAGCAGCCCGTTGCGGGCGATGAGGTCCTCGCGGGACACGATACGCGGCAGGAAGGTGGCGTTGGCGACGTCGAACAGATTGCTCGCCAGCCCGACGAAGAAGGTCACGGCCAGCAGGTGCGCCAGCGTGAGAACGTCGAACCACGCCGCCACCGGCACCGTCAGCACCGCCACCGCGCGGAACGTGTCCATGGCGACCTGCAGGGCCTTGAGCTCGTACCGCTGCACGATGATGCCGGCGGGCAGCCCGATGAGGACCACCGCGGCGTATCCGGCTGCCGTGAGCAGGCCGACCTCGAAATTGGACGCACCGAGCACCGTCAGCGCGACCAGCGGCAGGGCCACGGTGGTGACCCCGGCTCCGAAAGTGCTGGTCGCCGAGGCCGCCCAGTATCGCCAGAAGGCGGCGTCGGCACGCACTCGCAACGGTTCGGCCGCATACGAATCACCGGTCATGGTCGTCCCTCCCCCGTTCAACCCGGAGCGAAGGCTACCGGCCGCACCGGTCGCTGTCCGGCCCGGACGATCGCGCGCGGGCCGGCAGCGCCGGTGGTGTCAGCTCAGGACGGTCTCGCCGCCCGGGTAGGCGAAGGACGCCCGCGGGGCGTAGAAGCCCCAGGTGATCTCCAGCGGGTTCGCCGGGCGCAGCGCGTACACCGCATGGGTCTTGTCCAGGAACTCCAGCTTCTCGACCTCGAAGTCGGCGACGGGCTCGGAGATGAACGGGTAGTTGCCCGCGACGAAGTCCCCGCCGACCTCTGTCAGGTAGCGCAGCTGGCCGCGGGCGGTCTCGCCGAGCTTGTGGCCGACCCGCACCGTGGTGCGGATGACGGGCACGCCGTCGGAGGTGGTCGTCGCCGTGAGCTTCTTACCGTGGATCTCGATGGTGGTGGTGCCGGCACTGGCCGGCACGCCCCGGGCGGAGGCGTAGTCGCGCACCACCGGGCTGGAGTTGAAGTAGTGGGTCCACCAGCGGCCCGGGGTGACGCCGTCGGGCGCGTACGCGTCCTCCAGGTCGGGGCCGATATAGGTGAGGGAGTACGCGCCGAAGCCGGAGGTCTGTTCCGGGGAGTCGACGACGTACTGGTTCATGAAGACCTGGCGGTTGGCCATGGGCTTCAAACCCGCCGGGACCAGTGCCGCGACCGCGTCGGGGTCGGCGGGCACCCAGCCGAAGTAGAGCATCCGGCTGTTCACGACGAGCTGAGGGGCTTGGAGCTGGGTCATCGAGAGCTCTCTCCTGGACGTTGCTGTGTGTAGCCAGCAAGCTACGAGCAGCTCGCCTCAGGCGGCAATCCAATATCGACCTTTGTCGACATCTTGACGGAACGGTGTTGTCATGCGTCACAGATCGACGGCACCGCCGAAGCGGTGGGTCCCCTCGACCCCCGGCCGGTGGACATGATCTCCTTGGAGCGTCGACTCCGGGAGGGTTCCGCCATGCTTCAGCGCTACGACCAGCGCAACGCCGACCTGAAGTACTGGGTCAACGGCGTGCTGCGCCACCGCGACGAGCCGGGGATCTCCCCGTTCGACTCCGTCGTGCAGGGCGGCGACGCGGTATGGGAGGGCCTGCGGCTCTACCAGGGCCGGGTCTTCGCCCTCGACGCCCACCTGGCCCGGCTGCGCCGCTCGGCGGCCGCGCTCGGCTTCGCGGCCGTGCCCTCCGACGCCGAGATCACCGCCGCGCTGACCGAGACGCTGCGCGCCAACGAGATGACCGACGGCGTGCACGTGCGGCTCACCCTGACCCGCGGCGTGAAGGTCACCAGCGGCATGGACCCGCGGCTCAACCAGTCCGGCTGCACGCTGATCGTGCTCGCCGAGCACAAGGCCCCGGTGTACGACACCGGTGGCCTGAAGCTGGCCACCTCCAGCGTGCGCCGCCCTGGCGCGGACGTGCTCGACCCGAAGATCCACCACAACAACCTGATCAACTCGATCCTGGCGAAGATGGAGGCCACCCTCGCCGGGGCCGACGACGCGCTGATGCTCGACGGGCGCGGCTTCGTCGCCGAGACCAACGCCACGCACCTGTTCGCGGTGATCCGCGGCCGGCTGGCGACCCCGCGCACCGTCGCCTGCCCCGAGGGCGTCACCCGGGAGACGGTGCTCGCGCTGGCCGCCGAGGCGGGCATCGACGTCGAGGTGCGCGACATCTCGCTCGCCGAGATGCACTCCGCCGACGAGGTGTTCTGCACCGGCACCATGGGCGAGATCGCCGGCGTGACGCTGATCGACGGGCGGACCATCGGCGACGGCGGGATCGGGCCGGTCACCAAGCGCATCGCCGACATCTACCGCACGCACGCGCGCGCCGCGGGCACCCAGGTCGTCTGACCCACGCCCGCCCGGCCGGTCACGCGCCGGCCGGGCGGCTCAGGCCGCGGCGGTCAGCCGGTGGGCGTGCAGCTCGTCGTAGTACGGCTGGGCGGCGTCGACCAGGTGGCGCAGGCGGTCGGGGACCACGGCCGGGGACGGGTCGTAGGCGGCGAAGCCGGTCGAGGACTCGACGTTGGCGTACCAGTGCGGCGCCCATACGCCGTCGGTGTCGCGCGGGCCGGACGGCCAGGTCAGCATCGCGGGGTCCCAGGCGATGCCCAGTGCCGCGCACAGTTTCGCCAGCACCCCGGCCGGGTCCCGGAGCAGGTCGGCGGCGTCGACCACCGGGCCGCCGTACGCGCGGAAGATCTCGGCCTGCTGGATGAAGCCTAGGTCGGCCAGGGTCGGCTCGCCGCGCACCTTCGCGTACGACGCCACCACGTGCGCCGGGTCGCGGATCAGGTACGCATTGGCCAGCTCGCCCAGCCACTCGCGGCCGATCTCCGGCAGCAGGTGGTGGGTCATGTGCTTCTGGTAGTACACGTCGATCCCGGACGGCAGCGGGCCGGTGAGCGCCGCGGCGACGTCCTGCCAGCGCCGGGGCTGGCTCGCCAGGATCTCGGCCCGGCCCGGGTGGTCCAGGCCGGTGACGTCGAGGTAGTGCGCGTACAGCGGCTCGTCCACGACCAGCGTGTCCGCCCGCGCGCCGAAGCTGCGCATGAGCGCCGTCGACACGTTGCGCGGCCCCGACCACATCGCCACCCGAGTCACCATCGCCGCCTCCTCGTCACGCAGCGTACCCGCAAATGATCACGTGTGGGCGGCGGACGCCACGCCGGACAGGACACTCGAAACGGTGAAGAGCGTGGCCATTCATGATCTCATTCATCAATCCACACATTTAAGCGGGTTACGGTCGGCGTCCATCATCTGGCGCAGCGTGACGGGCCACCGCCCGCGCCTGCGCCACGGTCTCCGTCGAGAGAGGCGTCACCGTGCGACGAACACAGCTCGGTACCCGTCCCATCCTGCTCCTGGCCGCCGCTTTGGCCCTGACCTTCGCGCCACCGGCGGTGGTGGCGGCGGCCGACCCGCCGCCGCTCGCACCGGGCACATTGGCCAAATCAGTGCAGAACGTCACCGATCCCGGTTCGAATCCCGCCGACCACGGCGACGTCGTCAACTGGGTGATGTCCTACGACGACCCCGGCGCGGGCGGCTCGGTGACGGTCACCGACCCGATCAGCGCGGGCCAGGCCCTGGTGCCCGGCTCGCTGAAGGTGCCGCCGGACTGGGTGAAGGCCTGGTCCACGGACGGGACGACGTTCTCGACCACCGAGCCGGCGTCCGGCGTGGTCGCGGTGCGTGCGACCAACCCCGACCTGCAGCCCGGCGGCACCAGCCTGACCCGGCTGCTGCTGCCGCCGGTGCAGCCCACCACCACCGCGACCGGCGGCGACGGGTTCACCCCGCTGCTGTACCGGTCGGCCAACGGCGCGGTCGAGTCGTGGAACATCTACCACCACCTCACCCCGCAGTTCCCGAAGGTGGTCTGCATCAACCTGCTCACCGCGCAGCCCTGCGCGGGCGGCCCGTGGCCGCGACCGCTGAACAGCACCGCCGGGCCGCTCGGCACCGGCAGCACCGGCGACCTGGGCAGCCCGATGGCCCCGCAGTTCGTCTTCGACCCGCAGCGGCCGGGCGTGGTCTACTACCCCGCCTACACCAGCGCCGCGCTCGGCGTCGGCTGCCTCGACCTGGACGCCCGCGCCAACTGCGGTTTCTTCCCGCTCACGCCCACCGGCGGCTCGCCGTCGAGCAGCAACAACATCGCCGGGCTCGCCGAGGTCGGCGGCAACGTGTACGCCGCGTCCACCAACGGCTCGGTGCTCTGCCTGACCATGGCCACGCAGACGCCGTGCGCCGGGCAGCCGTACGCCGGGATCGTCGCTCCCCACAGCGACACCCCGACCAGCCCCGGTGGCCTGAACTACTTCGGTTCCACCACGCTGGCCGACGGGAAGGTCTTCATCTCGTCCTCGCCGAGCAGCGGCGCGAAGCTGGCCTGCTTCGACCCGGCCACCAACAGTGCCTGCACGGGCTGGGCCGCGCCGAAGGCCGCCGGACCGGCGGGCCTGATCACCTACGGCGTGTTCACCACGTACACCACCACCGGTGACGAGGAGGGCGTGTGCGTGCCGCCGGCCGGCGGCGTGTACCAGCTGCACTGCTACACGGTCGCGGGCGCGACCCTGACCCCGCCCGCGTTCCCGGCGCTGCCCAACGGCGTGCTGACCTTCAACCCGAAGGTGATCACCGGGCCGGACGGGCACCTGCGCAGCTACTTCCCGTTCTGGGGCGGAGCGATCCTCGGCGCGACCGGCTGCTGGGACTGGGACACCGGCGCGGCCTGCGTCGGCATGACCTTCCCGAAGACCCACCCGGGTGTCGGCGGCAGCGGCAACACCCGTGACTACGGCTACGACTACGACGAGGCCGGCGAGTGCCTCATCGGGCTCGGTGACGCGGGTCTGCTGTTCTCGCTCGACCCGATCACCGGCGCGTCGCCGTGCTTCCGCGCGGGCGCGTCGCTCAACCTGACCGCGCCCGACTTCTACTGCGACGGAGCCTCCGGGCACATCACCGGATACCAGGACGCGCACCTGGTCGACATCGACATCGCCAACGTCGACCTGGCCAACTCCGCCGCGACCGTCAGCAAGCCGGACAACACGGTGATCGCGACCCTGCCGTTCGCGCCCGATGGCAGCGTCGACCTGTCCGGCATCTCGCCGAGCACGCATCCGGCGCTGGTCATCGAGGCCAGCCTGCGGCTGCTCAACGTCGACGACTTCGGCGGCGGCAACGAGCCGCACCTGGTCGCCGGCTTCGACGGCGACCCGCCGCAGATCTGCTTCCAGACCAAGCTGAGCAGCGACTGCGGCGTGTACTCCGTGTCCAACACCGCGACCGGCACCGACGCCGGGGGCGCGCTGACCTCCAACACCGTGCAGCAGCCCGTCAACCCGGGTGCGGCCTGCCAGCCGAACATCTCGATCAACAAGGAGATCTGCAAGGACACCCGCGCCTCGCGGTGCGGGCCGGGCGGCGCCGGGCCCTGGGGCAAGACCAGCCCGGCCGGGCTGCTCGGGCTCCTCGGCACGGCGTACTGGCGGATCACGGTGACCAACACCGGCCCGGTCGACGCGGTGGGGGTGACCGTGAACGACGCGGTCGCGCCGGGCTGCGTCACCGCGGGCGGCACGTTCACCCTGGCCGCCGGGGCGAGCAAGCAGATCCACTGCTCGACGTTCCTGCTGCTGCTGCCGCTGACCAACACGGCCAGCGTCAACTACAGCGCGGCAGGCGCGCCGCAGGGCACACCACCGAGCACGTCCGGCACGTCGTCGGCGACGGCCTGCTCGCTGCTGTGCATCCTCGGCTCCCCCGACCGGGCCGCGGAGCTGCGCGAACGCTGATCCCGTCGCTGCTCGCCACCGGTGGTCTCCCGGGGTGAGCAGCGCGGACACGGCCCGCAGTCGCGAGTCGCGGCACCCGTCCGGGTGCCGCGACTCCTTTGTGGGACAGATCACCAGGACTGCCCTGTTTCCGTCCCCGCGGGCAGTCGCCCACTGTCGACCGATCAACCCGTCAAGGGTCCCGGTGCCGCCGAGGATCGCCCGGCGCGTTGCGCTCGTACTCCCCTGAACAGAAGGGCCGAATCGGAGGCAGAGGCGGCCCATCGAGAGCCAGGGCGGCGTGCTCGAAGGCGTACGCGACGCCGGGCACGTCCGGGTACGCCGTTACTGGATCGACCTGGATCGCTGAGCTCGCCCTCCCCGCCCGCAACGCCCGCGGTGGCCGCCGTCACGGGCGCGGCCGGGGGTCAGCGCGAGTGGCGTCCGCGCGCTACCTTCACCGGCCATGAGATCACGCTTGCTGATCGCCGGGGCGCTCACCGGCGCACTGCTGACCATGGCCTGCTCCGTCAGATGGAACACCGGCGACGAGGGCGTCGCACCCTCGCCGGCCCCTGTCGTCAGCGCCGACGCCGCGACGACCGCGTCGGTGGTCGACCTGCTGCGCAAGGGCACGAAGTTCATCGACGAGACCAGCTTCCGGACCGATGTCGACATCTCCGGCGGGCAGGTCACCACCCGCTCGCACCGGGACAACCCGCGAAAGCGCGGCGACGCCCTGATCTCGTTCGCGGGCAAGGACACCGAGATCAGAATGGTCGACGAGGCCGTGTACATGAAGTCGGAGCAGCTCAAGGGTGTCGGCGACGGCTGGCTGAGCCTCGACCCGGCCAAGGTTCCGGCGAGCTTCGAGTTGACCTTCGCCGCGGGCAAGAACGATCCGGGCGGTTCCGCCCGGCTGCTCAACGCCATCGTCACGGCCGAAATCGACAAGACCGTGACCAGCGGAACCGAGATCAACGGCACCATGGATCTCAGCAAGGTCGGTAGCGGCAACGGCATCAGCTTCCGGCTCACGCGAGGCCAGGACTTCCCCGAGGCCATGAAGCACCACCCGTTCAGCGCCTCGCTGGACGCCCAGGGCCGGCTGATCAGGTTCATGATCCCCGCGTCGGGCGGGGCGCCGAGCGCCTCGCTGCGATACAGCGACTTCGGCGCCCCGGTCGCCGTGTCGCCGCCGACGGGCGCGACGCGCGCACCCGACGCCCTCTACGCCCAGCTCGGCCTGCAGTAGCCCTCGACGGCCGCCGTCGGCTGTCAGGAAGGGCATCTTCCTATACGCGGAGCGATAAGAAGATGCCCTCCCTTTGCTCTTCGCGGGGTTGTCAGGAGGCTGTGGGGCACTGGGCGAGCTCGGAGTGGTCGTATGTCCAGAATCCGAAGAACCCCGAACTCTCCCACCGGTACACATGCCAGTACCGATAGTCGGACTCGACCGGGAACGGAAGGCCCGGAAGGAGCGCGGCCCGCTCCCCGACGTACCGATACTGGCTGGTCGTGGTCGTGCCGCAGCGGTCGCCGCCGGTGGCGGTGATCGTCAGGTCGGCCGACGAGGCGATCGCGCCACCACTGCACCGCACGACGTAGCTACGCTGGTAGTAATCCGTGGTGGCCCCCACCACCTGCCAGTAGCGGTAGCTGCCCACCGTTCCGACGAGCCAGAACGTCTTCGGCACCCCGTTGACATAACGGCTGTAACTGCCCGCTGCGGAGCAGGCGAGGTCGTCCGGGGCGGCGTTTGCCACGGCCGGGGCGACGAGCACGGATGCCAGCGCCGCGACGGCGGCGACGAGTGCGAATCGGAGTCTCATGCCCTGGGACGGTAAGACCGTCCGCGCCCCGAGACGCGCCGGCGACGCCATCCCGACACGTGGACGGGCTAGGGCAGCAGGTCGGCCGGCAGCCCCTGCAACGCCACCGGGCGGCGGAAACGTTCGACCGCCTCGGTGCCGACCGAGGTGGACCACGAGGCCGACGTCGCCGGCCACGGCCCGCCGTGCTGCATCGCGTCGCAGACCGCGACGCCGGTGGGCACGCCGTTCCAGACGATGCGCCCGGCCCGCGCCAGCAGGCCCGGCAGCAGCGTACGGGCCGCATCCCGGTCGCCGTCCCCGGCGTACACCGAGGCGGTCAGCGAACCCTCCAACCGCGACGGCACCTGCTCGGCCGCACCGACGGCGATGACCACCGACGGCCCGAAGTGCTCCTCGAGCAACTCCCCGGCCAGCTCGTCCACGCCCACGACCACCGCGAACGGCACGGGCGAGCCGGTGCCCGCGACGACCCGGTGCGCCGCGGCCGCCCGCGCCTGCCAGCTCTCATGCGCCTGCGCCATGCCCGCCGTCAGCATCCGGTGCACCGGCACCGCCGCGACGGCCTGCGCCAACTCGTCCGCGAACGCCGCGGACCCCGTCACGACCAGGCCCGGTTTGGTGCACAGCTGGCCCGCGGAGCCGGTGACCGCCGTGGCCAGCGCGGACACGGTCGCCGGGACGGCCGCGCCGGGAAGCACCAGCACCGGGTTGAGCGAACCCATCTCGGCGTACACCGGAATCGGGTCGGGTCGCGCCGCCGCCGCGTCCATCAGCGCCCGGCCGCCGGTCAGCGACCCGGTGAAGCCGACCGCCCGGATCCCGGGCGCGCGCACCAGTTCGAGCGACACCTCCGGTCCACCCACGACCAGCGAGAACGCGCCGTCGGGCAGGGCGCGGGCGAGGATGCGCCCGAGCAGCTCGCCGGTACGCGGCTGCGCCGGATGCGCCTTGACCACCACCGGGCACCCGGCGGCCAGCGCCGACGCGGTGTCGCCGCCGCTCACGCCGAACGCGAGCGGGAAGTTCGACGCCGCGAACACCGCGACCGGCCCGACCGGAACCGGCACGGTCACCACGTCACCACCGCCGGCGGCGACCCCGGCCGACACCCGCCGCCACGGCTTGGCCGCATGGTCGCCGAGCAGCCGCAGCTGGCCGGTCGTGCGGTCCAGCTCGGCGCGCAGCCGGGCCTCGGTCAGGCCGGTCTCCGCCAGCGCGGTCGCGATGATCTCGTCGCCCGCCGCGGCGAGCGCGTCCGCGCACGCGTGCAGCATGGCGCGGCGCGACCGGCCGCCCAGCGAAGCCAGAGCCGGTGCGGCCCCGACCGCCTGCGACACTGCGGTGGACACGTTCACGAGCGGATCTCCTTAACGTCTCCGGACATGCCGTCCCTGCGAGTGGTGCACCGACAAGTTAGCGTCCACATCATGATCGCCGACACTCCCGAAACAACCGACCCGGACCGCGCCGCGATCGCGGAGATCGTGCGCGCGTTCTTCGCCGCCTTCGTCTCCGGCCCGGACGGCACGGCCCGCCTCGACGCGCTGCGCTGCCTGTTCCTGCCCGGCGCGGTCATCGTGAAGACCTGCGGCGGCGAGCCGACCGTGTACGACGCCGACGGCTTCATCGCACCCCGCCAGGCGCTGCTGGCGGGCGGGGCGCTGACCGACTTCCGGGAGTGGGAGCTGTCCGGGCGCACCGAGGTCTTCGGGGACATCGCCCAGCACTTCTGCTCGTACGCCAAGTCCGGCGTGCAGGACGGGACGCCCTTCACCGGCCGGGGTATGAAGACGATGCAGCTCGTCCGTACCTCCGCCGGCTGGCGGATCAGCGCCGCCGCCTGGGACGACGAGCGGGAAGGCCTGGTCGTCACCGCCTGACGCCGCTGTTGCCTGCCCGACAGTCGCAAGCACGACGTGCGGTGGCACGGGATCTCCGGCCCGGACATGGTGAGGGCTCGATTTCCTTTGCCCGAGGAGTACACGAATGGTGCGATGGAAGCAGGCCGCCCTCAGCGCGTGCGCGCTCGGCCTGGCCGTGGCGCTGCTGCCGCCGGGGTCCGCCGCCGCGCGGCCCACGGCCGACGCGAGTCCCGCCGGAGTCGACTGGTTCGCCGACGAGGCGGCCGGGTTCGCCAAGGAGCGCGGCATCTCCGAGGCCGAGGCCCGCGAGCGCATGGCCTGGCAGCTGGTGGCCCCGGACCTCGACGAGCGGTTGCAGACCGACCTCGGCGCGCGCTACGGCGCGGTCTGGATCGACGTGCGCGACGGCGACCGGGTGAAGGTCGGCGTCACCGGTGTGGTCGACGGGCCCGCGCAGTCCGCCGTCAAGGCCGCCGCGCAGGCGGTGGGCCTGACCGGCGGCTACGACCTGGTGTCCGTCAAGCGCTCGGCGGCCCGCCTGGCCGCCGACAACGACTGGCTCGGCGAGGAGCTCGGCCTCACCGCCAATCTCGGCGGGCTGTCCATGCGCAACCTGGGCCGCACCTCCAACTGCAGCAAGCCCGGCGACAGCGGCGCGCCGATGTTCGCCAGCCACGTCGCGTACGGCATCCTGGTCGGCGGCGTCGAGGACGACTGCGACACCGTCTACCAGGGCATCCGCACCGCCGAACGCGAACTGAACGTCAACATCCTGCACTGACCGGCCGGGGCGGCGCGCACGTCGGCGACGGCGTACGCGCCGCCCCGCGTTTCGGGCCGCGGACACGCCGTCCGGGTGGCGACGTAAATGGCTGGCACGAGCGTGTCGAGGTGGGCAGGCTCGTGCTCATGACGAGTAGTGATCTTTGGGACGAAGACACCGCGGCGCGATACGACGAGACCTCCGCCGAGATGTTCACACCTGACCTGCTTGATTCGACCGTGGACTTCCTCGCCCGGCTGGCCGGGGACGGTCCGGCGCTGGAGTTCGCGATCGGGACCGGGCGGGTGGCGGTGCCGCTCGCGGCCCGTGGCGTGCACGTCAGCGGGATCGAGCTGTCGCAGCCGATGGTGGACCAGTTACGGCGCAAGGTCTCGGCCGCGGAGGTGCCGGTCGCGGTCGGCGACATGGCAACCACCACCGTGGCCGGCGAGTACTTCTCGCTCGTGTACGTGGTGTGGAACAGCATCGGCAACGTCCGTACCCAGGACGAGCAGGTGGAATGCTTCCGCAACGCCGCGCGGCACCTGGCGCCGGGCGGCCGGTTCGTGATCGAGCTGTGGATCCCGGGCATCCGGCGGATGCCGCCCGGCCAGTCGGCGGTGCCGTTCTCGATCAGCGACCGGCACGTCGGCTTCGACACGTACGACATGGTCACCCAGCAGGGCACCTCGCACCACTACCGGCGGCTCGACGACGGCAGCACCCGGTACGGCGCGAGCAACTTCCGCTACATCTGGCCCGCCGAGTGCGACCTGATGGCCCGGCTGGCCGGCCTGGAACTCGAACAGCGGGTGGCGGACTGGCACGGCGCCCCGTTCACCTCCGACAGCGAGAGCCACATCTCGGTCTGGCGCAAACCCCCGACCACCCCCGCCAGCTGACCGTCATGGCACAACCGTGGATCTAGAAGAGTTGTGGTCGCTCCCGCGACGACAACTCTTCTAGATCCACGCCAGGGCGTGAGGTCAGGCGGTGGGGCGGGGGTCCGTGGAGCCGGGCACGGCGAAGGGGTCGATGACGACCGGGCGGGACGCGGCGGCGTCGCGGTTCTCGGGGCGGGGCTCTTCCGGCGCGCTGAAGACGAGGGCGGCCGGCGGCGTGCGCCGAGCGGGGTTGTGGGCTGAGGCAGCGGACAACGCGGGCTCCAAGTGGCACAACGGGACGGCACCCGAGGTCCGGGCGCCTGGCGACGACGGTACCCGGCAGAGGCGACATATAACAGCGAGTAACGAAAACCTCTTGGCCGGCGAGCACCGGTTTGCCGTCCCCGGCCCCGGGTATCCGCAGACCTGCCGGTCCCGGCCCCGTCATCCGGTACCCGGCACTCATCCCTCGCGCCGCAGCCCGGAGGCCCGCCATGTCGCCGCCCGAACCCGCCACCGCCCCGCCGGCACCCGCGATCGAGGCAGCCCGGTGGCGGTCCGGCCTGCGGGCGGCCCGGCAGCGGCTCGAATCGGCCCGTGCGCCCGGACCCCTGTGGGTGCCCGCCGACACCGACCCGCCGGACGCCGCGGACGAGCCGCACGAGGACGCCGACCACGCCGTCGCGTACTGGCTGCGGGTCGCGGCCGCGTGGGGCTGGCGCTTCCTGGTGCTGGCCGGGGTCGGCTGGGTGCTGCTGTCGCTGGCCGGGCGGCTCGCCCAGGTGCTGGTGCCGCTGGCCATCGCGCTGCTGCTGGCGGCGCTGCTGGCGCCGGCGGTGCGGGTGCTGCACGAGCGGCTGCGGCTGCCCGCCTCGGTGGCCACCGCGATCGTGCTGTTCGGCGGGGTGCTGCTGACGGCCGGCTTCCTCGCCCTGCTGGTCACGCAGCTCATCGACGGCATGCCGGGCCTGGCCGAGAACGCCTCCGCGGGCCTGCAGCAGGTCCGCGAGTGGCTGCGCACCGGCCCGCTGCACCTGTCGACCCGCCAGCTCGACGGCACCTTCGACGCGGCCGGGGCGTGGGTCGCCGACAACCGCCAGAACCTGACCAGCGGTCTGTTCGCCACGGCGGGCATGGGGTTCGAGGTGCTGATCACGGCGATGCTCATCGTCGTCGTGACGTTCTTCTTCCTGCGGGACGGGCGCAGGTTGTGGCACCTGTCGATGATCGCGCTGCCGCGCCGGGCGCGCCGCCGGGTGCTGGAGGCCGGCGACGCCGGGTGGCTGACCCTGGTCGCGTACGTGCGCGCCACGGTGATCGTCGCGTTCATCGACGCCGTCGGCATCGGGCTGGCGCTGGTGCTGCTGCGGGTCGAGTTCGCGTTCCTGCTGGCGGCGCTGGTGTTCCTGGCGTCGTTCATCCCGATCGTCGGGGCGACGGTCTCCGGGGCGGTGGCGGTGCTCGTCGCGCTGGTCGACGAGGGGCCGCTGACGGCGCTGATCGTGCTCGCGGCGGTCATCGTGGTGCAGCAGGTCGAGGGGCACGTGCTGCAACCGCTGATCATGGGCCGGGCGGTCGCGATCCACCCGCTGGCGGTGATCGTCGCGCTCGCCGCCGGGGTCGCCGTCGCCGGGATCATCGGCGCGCTGGTCGCGGTGCCGCTGGTCGCGGTCCTCAACACCGCGCTGCGCCACCTGACCCACTACCAGCCTCCACCCGCCCCGGAGGCGGTCGTGGTCAGCGCCGACCCGGCGCCCTGAGCGTTCCGTGTCGGGGTGCGTCGCCATAATCCGCGCGTGGATCTGGACGGATGCTGGGCGCTGATCGAGTCGGTGCGCGCCGACGTGAACCCTTCGTGGGACGACATGGATTGGAGGTTCGGGGAGGCGATGATCGAACGGCTCGCCGCCCTGCCGCCCGCTGACATCGTGGTCTTTCAGTACTTCTTCGACGGCCTGCGGTTCCAGGTGCACTCCGATCGCGTCTGGCAGGCGGCCCGCCTGATCCAGGACGGCTGCGGCGACGACTCGTTCAGCCGCTTCTGCGCCGGGCTGATCAGCCTGGGCCCGGAATGGTACGGGCGCATCGCCGCCGACGCCGACGCGCTGGCCGAGCACCCGGCGGTCCGGGGAATCGCCGCGGGCACGGTCGACCGGTACGCGCTGCAGATGGAGACGTTCGAGTTCAGCGCCTATGAGGCGTACGAGCAGGCCACCGGCATCGAGGACGGGTTGTGGACGGCCGCGGACGACTACACGCCCGGCGAGCCGTACCCGTGGACGGCGCCGACCGACAGCAGCCGGCGCCTGCCGCGCCTGGAGGCGCTGTTCCCCGAGAGCGCCGCGTTCTTCCGCTGAGAGCACGCCACCCGGCCGCGGTCGACGGGCCGTGGCGGGCAGGACGCGCAGTCCTGCCCGCCACGAACGCCGGCCCGGTCACCCAGGTGTGATCGGGCCGGCGGGTCTCAAACCTGGGTCAGCCGCCACGTCTGGTTGGACCCCGTGTGGCAGGTCCACTGGATGATCGCGGCGTTGTCGGCGGTGGACGCGCCGTTGACGTCCAGGCACTTGCCGCTGTGCACGGCCTTGAGCTGGTACACCCCCGTGGTCGAGGTGGGCACCGCCTGCCACTTCATGTTGTTGTTCGTGGTGCAGGTGAGCTGCACCATCGCCGCCCCGTCGGCGGTCGAACCGCCCGAGGCCGCCAGGCACTTGCCGCTGTGCACGGCCTTGAGGTAGACGTAACCGCCGCCCGCGTCGACGGCCTGCCACTTCTGGTTGTTGCCGCCGGTGGCGGGCCACTGCACCACGGTCGCGTTGTCGGCCGTGGACACCCCGCTGACGTCGGCGAGCTTGCTGCTGTGCTGCGCGGTCAGCGTGTACGTCTTGCCGGCGATCCCCCCGGTCGGGTTGGTGCCGACCCCGGCCCCGGCGAAGGTGAACGAGTCGACGTCGAAGTTGTTGTTCACGCTCGACTTGAACACCATGTACAGCTTGTGCGTGCCGGACAGGGCCGCCACGTTCACGGCCGCCTGCTGGACGTAGGTGTCCCAGCCGCCGGTCGCCGCGATCGGGTTGGTCGCCAGCAGGGTGCCCGTCGGGGAGTCGGCGCGCAGCTCGATGCTGCCGCCGCCGCTCGGCGACGAGACCCGGTAGCTGACGCTGGTGATGCCCTGCACGCTCATCGGATCGAACATGATCCAGTCGTTGTTGCTGACGTCGCCGATGCGGTTACCGCTCTCCGCGCCGGCCTGGGCGACGACCCGGATGCCGGACTGGCTGGTGAAGTACTCCGCCTGCTTGTGCTTGGGCTGCAGCACCACGTTGGCGTAGCCGGTCAGCCGCGCCACCGTGCCGTTGCCGTTGTCCTGGTAGCGGGAGTTGAGCAGGTAGAACAGGTTGGCGCCGTCCGGGTGGCCGCCGAGGTTGCCGGTGGCGATGGTGCCGGAGCAGCCGGGCAGGTCGGTGGTCGGGTGGGCGTGGTCGTCGTGGCCCAGGGCCGGGTTGGTGAACACCTGCGTGCAGTTGATCGTGCCGTCCTGCGCGTCGGTGACGTTCAGGCTGTACGCGACGTTCTGCCCGAAGTCGAGCATGCCGCCGTTGGGCGGCGAGGTGATGTTCACGATCGGGGCGTTGTTGCCGACCGTGATCGGCACGTTGACGAACGACGACCGGCCGGTGTTGTCGGTGACGGTCAGCTTCGCGGTGTAGTTGCCGTTGGTGGTGTACGCCCGGGTCGGGTTCGCGGCGGTGGAGTCGGTGCTGCCGTTGCTGTCGAAGTCCCAGGCGAACGAGATGGTGTCCCCGGCGTCCGGGTCGTACGAGCCGGCGCTGGAGAACGCCACGTTCAGCGTGGCCAGACCGTTGGTCGGGGTGGCCGTGGCCTTGGCGACCGGGGCGCGCCCGCCGTGCACGTAGTCGATGCGGTAGAGCCCCGAGTCGTTGTTGCCGCCGCCGAACTCCGAGCCCCACTCCAGCACGTACAGCGAGCCGTCGGGGCCGAAGCGCATCGCCATCGGCTTGATGAAGCCGCCGCCCGGCAGGAACGGGTTGATCTTCACCAGGTTGCCCGAGGAGTCGAAGTGGATCTCCTTGAGATAGTTGCGGGACCACTCGTAGAAGAAGTGCACGCCGTTGTAGTACGCCGGGAACTTCGTCGCCGAGGTGCTGGCCGCGTTGTAGCGGTAGACCGGGCCGCCCATCGGCGCCGAGCCGCCCTCGCCCATCTCCGGGAACGTCGGCGAGACGCCGTAGCCGTACCAGATCTGGGGCTGGACCAGCGGCGGCAGCGTGCGCAGGCCGGTGTTGTTCGGCGAGTCGTTGACCGGCGCGTTGCAGTTGAACTTCGCCCCGACCACACCGGTGTCCGGGTTGTACGGCGCGTACGCCTGGTTGTTGCCGTGGCAGAACGGCCAGCCGAAGTTGCCCGCCTGCTTGATCACGTTGAGCTCGACCAGGCCCTCCGGGCCCCGGTTGGTGGTCGCGCCGCCCCGGTCAGGGCCGTAGTCGGCCAGGTTCACCCAGCCGGTCTGCATGTCGACCTCGAACCGGAACGGGTTGCGGAAGCCCATCGCGTAGATCTCGGGCTTGGTCAGCGCGGTGCCCGGCGCGAACAGGTTGCCGCTGGGGATGGTGTAGGTACCGTTGCTCTCCGGGTGGATGCGCAGCAGCTTGCCCCGCAGGTCGTTGGTGTTGCCGGCACTGCGGGCCGCGTCCAGGAAGCTCTTGCCCGATCGCCAGTCCAGCGGCGCGTACCCCTGCCAGGCCGGGTCCAGGTTGGGCGGCGAGTCGTCACCGGTCGACAGGTACAGGTTGCCGCCCGGCCCGAACGCGACGTAGCCGCCGGTGTGCCCCGGCTCGCTGAAGGTCCGGTCCCGGTACGCGGGCACGTTGAGCAGCACCTGCTCGCTGGACAGGTTGAGGGTGTCGCCGCTCATGGTGAACCGGGACAGCCGGTTGACGTCGGTCGTGCTCGACGCCGGTGAGTAGTAGAGGTAGATCCACCCGTTGGTGGCGAAGTTCGGGTCGAGCGCCATGCCGACCAGGCCGTCCTCGCCGCCGGTGTAGACCGACAGCTGGGCCGCCTGCACCGTCTGCTGCTGCGCGGGCTTGAAGATGTTGAGCTTGCCGCCGCGCTGCACGTAGAACACCCGGCCGTCCGGGGCGATGTCCAGCGCCATCGGGTCGACGGTGTTGGAGTCGAGGGTGACCTTCTCGAAGTTGGACCACACCGTGCCGCCGCAGTCGCCGGGCAGGTTGCCCGCCGCGTAGCGCACGCCGCCCAGGATGTGGTTGCGGAAGTTGGTCTCGCTGTACGACGCGTCGTCGTGGCCCATCGCGGTGGCCCACACCTTGCCGCCTTCGGCCTCGCGGCACCAGGAGATCGGGTGGTCGGGCCCCATCGCCGCGCCGCCCGGGTTGTACGTGCGCTCGTCGGCCGTCACCAGCACGTGCACCTGGCCGCGCGCGTTGACGTCGAAGTTGTACCACTCCTCGGTGCGCTGCCAGTTGTCCGGCAGGCCCGTGGTGGACGGGTGCGCCTTGTCGGCGACCCGGGCCCAGCCCTGCAGCGAGCCGGGCGAGTGCTCCGGCATGTGCGCGCCGCCGTTGATGGTGGCGTCCCACCACGGGAAGGCCGACTCGATGCCCATGTCGGTGGCGTTGTGGATGGCCACGATGCCCTTGCCGCTGCGCAGGAAGTTCTGCGTCGCGGTGCGCTGGGCGTCGTTGTCGAAGACCATGCCGGAGGTCTGGAACATGACCAGCACGTCGAACGTGTTGAGGTTGGCGGTGTTCAGGACGGTCGAGTCCTCGCTGAACACGACCTCGAAGTTGTTGGCGGCGGCCAGCTGGCTGAACATGGTGGTGCCGGCGGCGATGGATCCGTGCCGGTAGCCGGCGGTCTCGCTGAAGACCAGCGCGCGGAACGCCGGTGCGGCCGAGGCGGTGCCCGTGGGCAGCACGCTGACGGCTATTGCGGTGGCCAGCGCGAGGAACGCGCCAAGGACAGGTCTGCGGCGGCTCATGCCGTCTCCTTCTCGTACCCCTCAAAGGACGGTCGGGTCCGTCATGCGTCCGCCGCGACGCACGACCGTGCAGCGCTCCGATGCCCGAACAGGGATTCGGCATCGACATGTGTCAGTTCCGTTAACGGAGAGCGCGATGCCGAGCATGGCCTGAGCCAACGCGGCCCGTCAATATTCTGCCGATGCCAGTTTTAACGGAATCACTGAAAGTTTGTTGTCTGCCAGGCAAAACTACGGTCCACTCCAGAGAAAGCACAAAATCGTTTTACATCACGCCTGCTAGATGCATCAATGCCGAACCGTGACCATTTCTGGCTCGTTACAGGCTTGCTAGATCGACCATCAGCGTTTAACGTCCGACGCCAAGACTTCCGATCAGGACAGCAAAAGTTTCCGCTATGCCAACGAAAGTAGCTGATCGAGGAGGTGCGGTGCAGCAAGCCAGCGAACCGCCGCTGCTGCGGATGCGCGGCGTCGGCAAGGCGTTCTTCGGGGTACGCGTGCTCGACGACGTCGACCTCGACCTCCACCCCGGACAGGTGCACGCGCTGGTCGGCGAGAACGGCGCCGGCAAGTCCACCCTGATGAAGATCGCCAGCGGGGTGTACCAGCCTGACGCCGGCACGCTGGAGCTGTCGGGGCGGGCGGTGACGCTGCCCGACCCCCGCGCCGCGCAGGCCGCCGGGATCGGCATCATCCATCAGGAGTTCAACCTGCTCCCGGAGCGCACCGTCGCGGAGAACGTCTTCCTCGGCCGCGAACCGATGCGCCGCGGCCTGGTCGACCGCCGCGCCATGCACGACCGCACCGCCGAGCTGCTCGCCGGCATCGGCGAGACCGCGATCGCGCCGCAGACCCGGGTCGGCCGGCTCGGCGTCGCCCAGCAGCAGGTCGTCGAGATCGTCAAGGCGCTCGCGCTGGACGCGCGGGTGCTCATCATGGACGAACCGACCGCCGCGCTGGCCGAACACGAGGTCGAGCTGCTCTACGCGCTGGTCCGGCGGCTGCAGCAGCGCGGCATCGGCATCCTGTACGTCTCGCACCGGCTCACCGAGGTCTTCGACCTGTCCGGCCGCATCACCGTGCTCAAGGACGGCCGCCGCGTGACCACCCTCGACACCGCCGAGGCCACCGCGGACACCCTGGTCCGGCACATGGTCGGCCGCGAGCTGTCGCACTACTACCCCGAGCGCGCCGCCCCCGGCGGCGCCGGCGCGGCCCGGTTGCGGCTGTCCGCCGCGGGCAACGGCCGGCTGCGCCCGGTCGACCTCGAACTGCGCTCCGGCGAGGTGCTCGGCGTCGGCGGGCTGCAGGGCTCCGGCCGCTCCGCGCTGGCCCGTGCCGTCTTCGGGGTGGACGGCTTCCGCACCGGGCAGCTGCTGCTCGACGGGGTGCCGGTGCGGGTGCGCTCGCCGCGCCAGGCGGTGCGGGCCGGGATCGCGTACGTCACCGAGGACCGCAAGGGCGAAGGGCTCGCGCTCAGCCAGTCGGTGCTCGACAACGCGCTGCTCGCCCAGCACGCCGTGCGGCCGCGCTGGTTCGCCCGCACCGCCCGCGCCACCACCGTGCGCGAGCTGCTCGACGCGGTCGAGGTGCACGCCGCCGGGACCGGCCAGGAGATCCGCTACCTGTCCGGCGGCAACCAGCAGAAGGTGATCCTGGCCCGCTGGCTGGCGATGAAACCGCGGGTGCTGCTGTTCGACGAGCCCACCCGCGGCATCGACGTCGGCGCGAAGGCCGCTATCCATGACCTGATCCGCAAGCTCGCCGACGACGGCGCGGCGGTGCTGATGATCTCGTCGGAGCTGCCCGAGCTGATCGGCATGAGCGACCGCATCGTCGTCATGCGCGACGGCGCGATCGCCGGCGAGCTGCCCGCCGGGTCGAGCGAGGAGGCCGTGATGGGCCTGGCCACAGGTGCCGCCACGAGCACGGAGGTGCCCGCATGAGCGAGCGGACCAGCAGCCCCGGTGCTGCCGACGATGACCGCGGCAAGGAGAAGGCATGAGCACGGGGACGGCACGCAGCCGCCTGCGGCTGCCGCAACTCGACGCGACCAACGGGGTATGGGCGGCCCTCGCCGTGGCGCTGATCGTCGGCGGCACGCTGGTCGCCCTCGACGGGGGTTCGCTGTTCAGCGAGTCGAGCACGATCAGCCTGCTGCAGCGGGCCGCCGGGCTGGGCATCGTCGCGGTCGGGCAGACCATCGCCATCCTCGCCGGCTCGCTCGACCTGTCCGTGGCGTACGTGATCAGCCTGACCTCGCTGGTCGCCGCCGAGACGATGGCCGGCTCGGACGGCATGGTGCTGCCCGCGATCCTCGCCGTGCTCGCCGTGTCGGCCGCGATCGGGCTGGTCAACGGGCTGCTGATCACCAAGCTGCGGATCAACGCGTTCATCGCGACACTCGGCGTCGGGCTGCTCATCAAGGGCTACCTGGAGCAGGGGTACGCCGGACCGGCCGGCAGCGTGCCGACCTCGTTCCAGCACCTGGGCTACGACCGGCTCGGCCCGGTGCCGCTGTCGTTCCTGCTGTTCGCCGCGGTCGCCGCCGCGGTCTGGTTCACCCTGCGCGGCACCCGCTACGGCCACCACCTCATCGCGACCGGCGGTGACCTGGACGTGGCCCGGCTGTCCGGGGTACGCACCGACCGGGTCCTGATCCGCACCCACGTCATCTGTTCGCTGTGCGCCGGGATCGCCGGGCTCTACCTGGCCAGCCGGCTGGGCGCGGGCGCGCCGCGGGTCGGCGCGGAGGGCGGCTACGACCTGGAGTCGATCGCCGCGGTCGTGCTCGGCGGCACCGTGCTCGCCGGGGGCAAGGGCGGGGTCACCGGCACCGTCGGCGGTGTGCTGCTGCTGGCCGTCATCGACGGCGTGTTCAACCAGCTCGAAGTCGACTCCTTCTTCAAGCAGATGGTGCGCGGCGTGGTCATCGTCGCCGCGGTCGCGGTGTACGCCCTGCGCCTGCGCCGCACCTCCGACCGGCGGAAGGCGGCTGTGGCATGAGTACTGAACTGGCAACATCCACGACCCCAGCCGTGAAGGCCGGGCTGGGCGGGGGCGGGCGTAGCGGTTGGGGGGCGGGCAGCATCCGGCCCGTGCTGATCATCCTGGTGCTGCTGCTGGTCGCGGTCGGCATCCGGCAGCCCGACTTCTACGACCCGCCCGTGCTGCTGGCGTTCCTCAAGCGCGCCGCACCGCTGATCATTCTGGCCGCCGGGCAGTACTTCGTCATCGTCGCCGGCGACTTCGACCTGTCCGTCGGCTCGCTGGTCACCGCCGAGGTGGTGATCGCCGCCCGGCTCATCGACGGCGATCCGGCCGCGACCTGGCCGGTCATCGCGCTGCTGCTCGGCTTCGGCCTGCTCATCGGCCTCGTCAACGGCGTGGTCACCACGCTGCTGCAGGTGCCGTCGTTCATCACCACGCTGGGCATGTACCTGGTGCTCGTCGGCGCGGTCTACACCTGGACCGGCGGCTCGCCCCGGGGCGCGCTGTCGGAGGAGTTCCGGATGTTCGGCCGCCGCGGCATCGACGGCGTGCCGGTGCTGGGCCAGCTGCCGTACGCGGTGCTGGTCCTGGCCGGGGTCGCGGTGCTGGCCGTGCTGGCGATGCGCTCGGACTTCGGCAAGGTGCTGCTCGCCGTCGGCGACAACCCGCGCGCGGCCCGGCTCGCCGGCGCCCGCACGGCCCGGATACGCACCATCGCGTTCCTGGCCAGCGGGCTGGCCGCGGCCGTCGCGGCGATCCTGCTCGGCGGCTTCGGCGGGGTGTCCTTCCAGGTAGGGCAGGGACTGGAGTTCACCGCGATCACCGCGGTCGTGCTCGGCGGGGTGGTGCTCGGCGGCGGGCGCGGCTCGGTCGCCGGAGCCATGCTCGGCGCGCTCACCCTGCAGACCCTGCTCACCCTGCTCAACCTGCTCGGCGTCTCGGGCGCGCTCAGCTCCGCCGTGCAGGGCCTGATCATCCTCGCCGCCGTCGCCGTCGGCACGCTGCGCCGCCGCACCTGAACCGCCCCACCGCACCGCCCCACCGAACCGCCGATCGAGAGGAACACCCATGAGGAGACGCACCCCCGTCCTGCTGGCCGTGTGCACCGCCGTGGCGGTGGGCGTGGTCGGCTGCACCAGCGACCTGCCCGGCGAGCCGCCCAAACCCACGGCCACCGGGGCCGGCACCGGCGAGACGTCGAAGTTCTTCGTCCAGGCCGACCACGACAACGAGCTGGCGCTGCGCACCAAGTCCGCCACCGGGCCCGCGGACAAGCCGTGGGAGCAGGCGCTGGACCCGAAGACCGTGGACACCGCCAAGTACAAGAAGGCCGGGCCGTACCACCTGTGCTTCTCCAACGCGGGCGTGGGCAACCCGTGGCGGCAGGTCGGCTTCAAGAACATGCAGGCCGAGGTGAAGCTGCACCCGGAGATCAAGACGTTCACCGTGGCCGACGCGGAGAGCAAGGACGACAAGCAGATCTCCGACATGACCGACCTGCTCGGCAAGGGCTGCGACGCGCTCATCGTCTCCCCGAACACCACCGCGACACTGACCCCGGCTGTCGAGCAGGCCTGCGCGAAGGTGCCGGTCATCGTGTTCGACCGCGGCGTCAACACCAAGTGCCCGGTCACCTTCATCAACCCCATCGGCGGGTACGCGTTCGGCGCGACCGGCGCGGAGTTCCTCGTCGAGAAGGTCAAGCCGAAGGGCAAGATCCTCGCGCTGCGCATCCTGCCCGGCGTCGACGTGCTCGAAGCCCGCTGGGGCGCGGCGAAGGTCGTCTTCGACAAGTCCGACCTGGACGTCGTCGGCGTCGAGTTCACCGACGGCGACGCGGCCAAGACCAAGACCATCGTGACGAACTACCTGCAGCGCTTCGGCGACATCGACGGCATCTGGATGGACGCCGGAGCCACCGCCGTCGCCGCGGCCGAGGCGTTCGAGGACGCGGGCAAGCCGTTCCCGGCCATCGTCGGCGAGGACCAGCAGGACTTCCTCAAGATGTGGCAGGACAAGAAGCTCACCGCGATCGCCCCGACCTACCCGACGTACCAGTGGCGCACGCCGGTCATCGCGGCCCTGAAGATCCTCAACGGCGAGGCCGTGGCCAGCCCCTGGAAGCTGCCCCAGCCGACCATCACCCAGGACAACCTGAGCCAGTACGTGCAGGCCGACATGCCGCCGCTGCACTACGCCATGTGCGGTTGCGCGACCCTGCCCGGCTACCCCAAGGACTGGGGCGGCAAGTAACTCCCCGCACCACCACGGCGGCCGCCCTCCTCCCGGGGCGGCCGCCTTCACCCGTGAAAGAGGTGTCTCGTGTTCGCCATCGGCGCCAACCCGTGGATCTGGACCTCCCCCGTGGACGACGACGCCCTGCGCGAACTCGTCCCCCGCATCGCCGCCTGGGGCTTCGACGCGGTCGAGATCCCCGTCGAGAACCCGGGCGACTGGTCCCCCGATCTGGTTCGTGACCTGCTCGCCGAACACGGCCTGGCCGCCGCGTCGGTGCTCGCGGTCACCCCGCCGGGACGGGACCTGGTCTGCACCGACGCGGCCACGGTACGCAGCTCGCAGGACTACCTGCGCGGGCTGGTCGACGCGGCTGCCGTCCTGGGCGCGCCGAGCGTCTGCGGCCCGGTGTACGCGGCCGTCGGGCGGCTGTGGCGGATGTCGGCCGGCGAGCGCCTCGACTGCTACCGGCAGCTCCGGTCCGCTTTGGAGCCGGTCGCGGAGTATGCGGGCGAGCGCGGTGTCGCGATCGGGATCGAGGCGCTGAACCGGTACGAGACCTCGGTCGTCAACACGATGGCGCAGACCCTGGACGCGATCGACGGGCTGCCCGGCAACGTCGGGATCATGCTCGACAGCTACCACATGAACATCGAGGAGTCCGACCCGTACGCCGCGGTCACCCTGGCCGGGCCGCGCATCGTGCACGTGCAGGTGTCCGGCAGCCATCGGGGCGCGCCCGGCGCCGACCATCTCGACTGGCCGCGCTGGCTCGGCGCGCTGGTCGGCACCGGATACCGCGGCCCGATCTGCATCGAGTCGTTCACCGGCGAGAACGAGGCCATCGCGGTTGCCGCCGCGATCTGGCGGCCACTCGCCCCGAGCCAGGACGAGCTGGCCATCAGCGGCCTGGCCTACCTGCGTGAGGTCACGGCCACGCTGCGGCCCTGACCCGTGGGGCGCACGGCCCGCGGCTAATCGCCGCAGGCCGTGGTCTCGCGGTGGACGAGCAGCAGGTAGGTTTTGGCGAACACGGGCGTCTGCGGGCGCGGCCAGGGCAGCGCCCGCAGCGCCGCGGAAGCCCGCTCATGCGCCTGGCCGTTGATGCGCACCTCGGCGATCTCCTGCCCCTCGGTCCCGCCGAAGATGATCTTAACGCCGTTGAGAAACACGCGGTCGACCGCCGCGTCGAGGACCTCGGCCAGCAACGGCGCGAGAGGTGCCTCGAACGCCCACTGGGCCAGCTGCGAGACATCACCGCGGCCGAAACCCAGAAACCCCGGGTGGATCACGTGCCAGCCCGGAACGCCCGTCGCGGCGTCGCCGTGGATGTGGTCGGCCCACTTGCCGGCGGGCTGCATCATCTCGATCGCCGTCGCCACCGTCAGCTGGGCCCAGGAGTCCACCGCCTGCCGCCACTGCGCCGGCAGGTCCGGGCCCATGCCGGTCGTGCAGTCGCTGAGGGTCGTCTCGGCCGGCCGGTCGACGTTGAGCATCAGATCGAGGTCGAGGTGGTTGTCGTGGCTGGTGTGGTTGTCCCGCAGCAGCACCCCGACGGTGCCCGGCCCCCGCAGTAGCGGCCCCTCGATGCGATCCGCCGACCACGCGGGGCCGAACTCGCTGAGCCGCTCGGCGACTATGGTCAGCACCTCACGGGTGCGGTCTGCGGACATGGCCTGGCTCCTCGGTGGGCGCGATGATCCGCGCACGCTACCAGCACGAGGCCGCACCGTGGGGCCGGTGGAGTGGTCGCCGTTTCCGGTCGGATGCTGAGGCCAGGCCCCGGATTCCCACTGAACACGGCGATCACCGCCCGGAACCGCCGAGCTCAGCCCCGACGGGTGAAGTCGGCTGTCCAGTTGACTTCCCAGGTCGTGCCGTTGTCGGTGGAGAAGGACTGCTCCCAGTGGGGGTGCGCGGCGTCGGCCTTCGACCAGTGGTAGCGGACCCGGATCGGGGTGCCCTCCCAGACGTCGTCGCACTCGAACGTGCCGACGGGGCCGTCGAAGCGGCCGACCACCGGCTCGTCGAGCAGGCCACCGCTGTTCCTCGACGCCCACCAGATGCGCCACACCTGCTCGTCGGGGTTGAACAGGCGCAGCGTGAGGCCCTCGAAGCCGCGTTCCGGGGCGCGCAGCACGTCGAAGACGCCGGTGCCGTCGAGCAGCACCTGGCAGTCGAGGGTCGCGTCGAACTCGTACCACTCGTCGCAGCCCGCCAGCACCTTGACCAGGCGGCGCTGGACGCTGTCCCAGGAGCCGGCGAGGAAGTCGAAATCAGTGTTCGTCATGCCGGGGACGCTATGCGCGTACCCCTGACATGTTCTGTCAGTGCCCGGCGGCAGAATTCCGGGCATGCGCGCCGACCGGCTGCTCTCCATCGTCCTGCTGCTGCAGAGCCGCGGCCGGCAGACCGCACACCAGCTCGCCGCCGAGCTGGAGGTGTCGGCCCGCACCATCTACCGCGACATGCAGGCGCTGGGCACGGCCGGCATCCCCGTCTACGGCGACGCGACCGGCTACGGTCTGGTCGACGGCTACCGCACCCAGCTGACCGGGCTCACCCCCGCCGAAGCCCGCGGCCTCGTGTTCGCCGAGCTGCCCGGGGTCGCCGCGGACCTGGGCCTGGCCGAGGCGGTCGCCGCCGCGCAGCTCAAGCTCGCCGCCGCGCTCCCCGACGCGCTGCGCGAGCGCACCGCCCGCATGCGGCAGCGCTTCCACCTCGACACCCCCGGCTGGTACTCCGACGGCGACAGCTCCGAACACCTCGCCGCGCTCGCCGACGCGGTATGGCACCAGCGCGTCCTGACCGTCCACTACGAGAACTGGACCGGCCCCGCCGAGCACCGGCTGGAGCCGTACGGCCTGGTCCTGAAGGCGGGCAAGTGGTATCTGGTGGCCCGCGCCGCGCGGGGCCTGCGCACCTTCCGGGTCAGCCAGATCCGCGAGCTGACCGTGCTGCCCGAGGAGTTCGCCTGGCCGGACGGGTTCGACCTGGTGGCGCACTGGCACGAGCACGTCACCGACTTCCGGGCCCGCCTGGTGCGGGGCGAGGCGCTGGTGCGCCTGTCCCCCGCGGCGGTGGAGCTGCTGCCGCACCTGATGGGCCGGGCCGTCGCCGACGCCGCCGCGGCCGGTGAGCGCCAACCCGACGGCTGGATCCTGGCCCGCGTGCCGATCGAGACCGACCGCCACGCCGAGATGCAGTTCCTGCGCCTGGGCGCGCAGGTCGAGGTGCTGGAACCGGTGTCGCTGCGCCGGCGCGTGGCCGCCACCGTCGAAGAACTGGCCCGCACGTACGCGGCCGCGACCGAACCGGTTTGACGGCGCCGACTTCGCACAACAGAGTTGGCGGATGACGACGATTATCCGCAACGTCACGTTCGACGCCGCCGACCCCGGCACCCTCGCCCGGTGGTGGGCGCGGGTCTTCGACGGCGAGGTCGGGTTCGACGACGGCGACGAGGCCGCGTTCGACCTGCCGTCGGGCCAGACCGTCTACTTCCAGCGCGTCCCCGAGCCCAAGGCGGTCAAGAACCGCCTGCACCTCTGCCTGCAGTCCGACACGCCCCGCGACGTCGAGGTCGAGCGGGTGCTCGGGCTCGGCGCGACGATGTTCGCCGACCACCGCAACGCCGACGGCACCGGCTGGGCGGTGCTCGCCGACCCGGAGGGCAACGAGTTCTGCGTACTGCGCTCGCTGAAGGAACGGGGGTTCTGACGATGCGCCTGACCAAGTACGGCCACGCCTGCGTACGCCTCGACGACGGCGACCGGGCGCTGGTCATCGACCCGGGCGTCTACTCGGCGCCGGTGTCGTTCGACGGCGTGGCGGCGGTGCTCGTCACGCACGAGCACGCCGACCACGTCGACCTCGACCTGCTCCGGGCGGCCCGCGAGCGTAACCCGGAGCTGACCGTGCACACCCATCCCCAGCTGGCGGCGGAGCTGGGAGAGGGCGTGCACGCGGTCTCCCCCGGCGAGGTCTTCACCGCGGCCGGGTTCACCGTACGAGCCGTCGGCGGCGAGCACGCCGAGATCATCGACGGCCTGCCCGGCTGCGCCAACGTCGGCTTCGTCGTCGACGGCGTCTACCACCCCGGGGACTCGCTGTTCGTGCCGTCCGAGCCGGTCGAGACGCTGCTCATCCCGGCGGCCGGGCCATGGCTGAAGATCGGCGACGCGATCCGGTTCGCCCGCGCGGTGCGGCCGCGCCGCGCGTTCCCGATCCACGACGGCGTGCTCAACGAGCTCGGGCTGCGGCAGTTCGACGCCTGGCTGGGCGGCGAGGAGGGCATCGGCTACACCCGCGTCCCGCTGGGCGAAACCGCCGTCGTGTAGGTCGGCTCAGTCGGGCAGCATCGGCATGACCAGGCCGGTGTCGGCGCCCAGCAGCGTGCCGCGCTGCAGGGAGGTCGTGCCGAACCGGCGGCGCACCGCGTCGACGGCGGCGTCCAGCGCGTCTCGCGGCAGGTCGTCGAAGGGCAGCTCCGGCTGGACGTCGCCGGTGCGGTCCAGGTTGCCCACCGACACGCCGATCAGCGTCAGGCCGCGCTCGGCCACCAGCGGCGACGCGGTCGCGAGCAGGGCCCGGGCGGTGTCCAGCACCGCCTGGGTCTGCGACGTCGCCTTGGGCATGGTCGACGACCGGGTCGCCCGCGTGTAATCGGCGAAGCGCAGCCGCAGCACCACGGTGCGGCCGGGACGTTGCGCGCCGCGCATGCGGCGGGTGACCCGCTCGACCAGCCCGGCGAGCGCGGCCTCCAGAAACTCGACGCTGTGCGGGCCGCGGCCCAGCGCGCGCTGGGCGCCCATCGACGCGCGGCGGCGGCCGGTGACGACCGGTCGCGGGTCGCGGTTGTGGGCCAGGGCGTGCAGGTGACGGCCCGCGCCCTGGCCGAGCATCGACACCAGCGCGGCCTCGCCGAGCCGGGCGACCTGCCCGACGGTGCGGATGCCGCGCCGGTGCAGCTTCTCGGAGGTCACCGCGCCGACGCCCCACAGCACCTCGACCGGCAGCCGGTGCAGGAAGGCCAGCTCGTCGGCGGGTTCGACGGCGAGCAGCCCGTCCGGCTTCGCGACCCGGCTGGCGACCTTGGCCAGGAACTTGGTGCGGGCCACGCCCACGGTGATCGGCAGGCCGACCCGGTCGAGCACGTCGCGGCGCAGCCGGGCCGCGATCGCCACGGGGGTGCCGGCGATCCGGTGCAGCCCGGCGACGTCGAGGAACGCCTCGTCGATGGAGAGCGGCTCGACGATGGGGGTGGTGTCGTCGAAGACCTCGAACACCGCCCGGCTGGCCTCGGTGTACGCGGCCATGCGGGGTGGGACCACGATCGCCTTGGGGCACCGGGCGAGGGCGGCCCGCACACTCATCGCGGTGCGCACGCCGTACGCCTTGGCCTCGTAACTGGCGGCCAACACCACACCCGCGCCGACGATCACGGCACGGCCCCGCAACCGCGGCTCGTCCCGCTGCTCCACCGAGGCGTAGAACGAGTCGAGATCCGCGTGCAGGATCGTCGCCGAGCTGGTCACACCGACATCTTAGTACACCCGTTCGAAGAACGTCGGGAACGCCGGGCGGACCGGGGTCAGGGGGTGCGGCCGATGAAGGCGAGCAGGCGGGTCTGCGGGTCGGCGTCGTCGGGGACCTCGATTTTCGGGCCGTAGTGCCCGCTGGAGCGCAGCGCCGCGTCCATCGGCAGCATCCCCTCCAGCAGCACGGCGCACCGCTCGGCGTCCAGGCGCTCGTCCTGCCCGGTGGCGCGGGCCAGGTCCCAGGTGTGCAGGAAGACGTCGGTGGTGTAGAACATGGCGACCGCCTGGTCCAGGGGCATCGTGCCGATGTTCGGATTGGCGAGGACCTTGTCCGCCGTGGCGGGGTCGTCGAGCAGGGCCTGCACGCCGTCGCTGTGGACCGTCCAGGCGGCGACCGGGTCCTGCGCGACCGGCGGGCCCTGCGGCAGCTCGACCCCCGCGCCCGCCCGCAGGAAGCCCGGGAACCACTCGACCAGGTGACCCACGACGTCACGGGCGACCCAGCCCGGGCACGGTGCCGGACGGTCCCAGTCGCCGGGGGCGACTCCGCGCACCCGCGCGGTGAAGACCTCTGCGGTGCGGCGGTGTTCCTCGGCGGGACCGGTCATCACGTCAGCTCCTTCGGTCAGGCCCGGAGTGGGGATCTCGCCCGCCCGTACGGCCAGGTGAGACAGCGAGCAGGTCAGACCGTCGGGATGTTACCCGCCGGGGGTGACATCCGCGGGCTGCTCGACCGGGTGAGCAGGGTGGACAGCGGTGGCCGCCGTCATTCCGGCACCTCGGCGAGCACGAGCCGCAGCGCCCCGGCCGCGTCGGTCTCCGCGTGGACCCGGCCGTCGGCGGTGAGCACCACGTACCGGTCGGGGGTCGCCACCGGATCGACCGCGGGCAGGTCCCGGCAGTAGGGCCACTTCTCCGTCCGGCTGAAACGCAGAGTCCAATGACTGGTGTACGGCCGCAGGACGCGCAGCCGCGGCTCGTGGAACGCCAGCGCGACGAAGGCGCGCAGCCGCACGCCGATCGGATCGCCACGGTGGTTCTCGTACAGCGAGAGCCAGGTCGCCTCGCGACGGTCGTCCCGTTCCCGGGCCTCGGCGAGGGCCACGGAACCCAGGAACGGCCACGCCGCCGCGACCTCGCCGGGCCGGGTCCCGGCCAGCCACAGCCGCGCCGCGCCCGCCGCCTCCGCGAGATCCGCGGCGTGCCCCGACAGCAGGACGTTCCGGCCGCTGCGCAGCATCAGCCAGAACCTCCGCTGCCACGGGCTCAGCAACAGGTCCGCACGCGACTCACCAGCTGAGACGGTCGCGGTGCGATGCGGGTCTCCACCCTCGCGCGGCTCCGCTCGCAGCGCCAGGCCCTGCCGGTCGAACTCGGCCTGCCACGCGCGGCACGTGTCGCCCACCGCGACGATGTCCGGATACCAGCCGGCCGCCTCGCCCCAGGACTCCCCCGTGTCAGTCACCGCACCATGATGCACGGCGTCATGGAGGCGGTGTCGCCGTCCACGAGCGGAGCTTGTCGGGGTTGCGCACTCCCCAGATCCGCGTGATCCGGCCGCCGGCGACGTGGAAGGCCATCACGGTCACCGTGACGCCGTCACTCTGGGCCACCAGGCCGGGCAGGCCGTTGACCGTACGCTCCAGGATCGTCAGGCCGGGGATCCAGCCCGCGATCTCGACCGCGTAGCGGGCGACCTGCTCGGCCCCCTCGACCGGCCGCACCACCGTGCTGACCCGGCCGCCGCCGTCGGCGATCGCCGTGACGGCGGGGTCGAGCAGGACGATCAGGGCCTGGATGTCCTTGGTCTCCCAGGCCCGCTTGAACTCTCGGACCAGGGCGGCGTGCTCGGTGGCCGGAGCCGCCGCGGCCCGCGCCGCGCGGACCCGGGCGCGGGCGGAGGACGCCAGCTTGCGGCAGGCGGCTGGGGTGCGGCCGACGATCTCGGCGACTTCGGCGAAGGAGTGGCAGAACACGTCGTGCAGGATGAACGCGACCCGCTCCGCCGGGGTCATCGCTTCGAGCACGACGAGGAAGGCCATGCTGACCGACTCGTCGAGGGTGACCCGGTCGGCCGGGTCGCCGCCGGCCGAGCGACCGTCGGCCCACTCGCCGCGGCCGGGCAGCGGCTCGGGGATCCACTCGCCGACGTAACGTTCCCGCCGGGCCCGCGCCGAACCGAGCACGTCCAGGCAGACGCGGCCGGCGACCCTGGTCAGCCACGCCCCGGGCGACTCGACGGCCTGCCGCTGCTCGGCGGGCAGGGCATACCAGCGGGCGTACGTCTCCTGCACCGCGTCCTCGGCTTCGGCCAGCGAGCCGAGCAGCCGGTACGCCAGGTTGATCAGCTGACGCCGCTCGGCCATGACCGCGTCCAGGCCCGCGTCGGTCCCGCCGCCTGCCGGCTCCGGCTGATCGCCCATGTCCCGCCGCCTCCCTTGATCACATCCACTCTGGCCGGTACGCCGCCCGCAGCGCATCCGATGGTGAGGTCCGACACGTCACCTCACATCTGCCGGGGCTGCGTCGTCGGGTCGGTGAGACGGCATCCAGCATCCGCGAGAGGCCCGGCAGCCGGGCCGCGTCGCGATGCGACCGAGTTCGAGGAGAGATCCCATGCGAAAGGCTTTCGCCGCACTGGCGGCCCTGCTCCTGCTGGTCGTCGTGGCGGAGTTCTACTTCGCCGCGAGCGGCGCGGCCGGCCCCGACGGCGCGGCCTACCGGCCCCACCACGTGCTGGGCTATGTGATCTTCCTGCTGCCGCTGGTGATGGCGGCCGCCGCCGCGCTGGGCCGGCTGCCGGGACGGCTCATCGGCCTGGCCGCCTCGGTCGCCGGGCTGACCGCGGTGCAGGTGGTGATCGCGAAGCTCGCCCGAGCGCTGGGCGACACGGCCGGTCCCCTGGTCTTCGGACTGCACGCCGTGAACGGCCTGGTCATGGTCGCCGTGGTCGGGACGGTCCTCCGGCAGGCGTGGCGGCTGTCGACGCCCACGGCACCCGCCGGGCCGACCACCTAGCGATCAGCGCCGTAGGGTCCTCCCATGTGGATCTCCCAGGCAATGCTGCAGGACGCCCTGGACGCGCTGGTGGCTGAAGGAGCGGTGGGCGCGCTCGCCGAGGTGCGCACCGGCACCGGCTCGTACGCGATGGCAAGCGGTGTTCGCGATCGGGGAACCGGCGCACCGGTCGACCCGTCCGGCCACTTCCGGATCGGCAGCGTCACGAAGACGTTCACGGCCACCGCGGTGCTCCAGCTGGTGGGAGACGGCCGGTTGCGCCTCGACGACACCGTCGAGCGGTGGCTGCCCGGCATGCTCGCCGACGGCGCGGCGATCACCGTCCGGCAGCTGCTCATGCACACGGCGGGGCTGTACAACTACACGGACGCCTGGGCCGTGGACGGCAGGCTGGACGTCGAGGTGGTCCTGTCGCGGCGGAGTCTGCGGGTCCGGCCCGAGGACACGGTCGCCCTCGCCGAGCAGCGCGGCGCGCGGTTCCCACCGGGCTCCGCCGTCGCGTACGACAACACCGGCTACGTGCTGGCGGGCATGGTCGTCGAGCGGGCCGGCGGCGGCACGTACGCCGAACACGTCGAGCGCCGCATCCTGAAGCCGCTGCGGCTGGCCGGCACGGTCGTCCGCGACGACGACCCGGGCCTGCCCCGGCCGCACGCGCACGGCTACCTGCCCGGCCCGGACGGGCCGGTCGACGTCAGCGTCTTCGACCGCTCCACCGCGTGGGCCTCCGGCGGCATCGTCTCGACGGCGCACGACGTCAACCGGTTCTTCGCCGCCCTGCTGCGCGGCGAGCTGCTCGGCCCCGCCGAGCTGGAGCAGATGCTCACACCGACACGGTGGGTGACGCCCGGAACGGACAGCGGCCTCGGTCTCGTCCGGGTCCACCTGCCGGGCGGCCCGACCGTCTGGGGCAAGCACGGCGGCTTCTTCGGCTTCGACACCTTCTCGTTCCACGCGCCGGACGCGTCACGGCAGCTGACGGTCTCGATCACGACAGACACCGGCCGGTCGCCGAGCACCGAGGACGTGCTGCGCCTTTTCGGGTTCGTCTTCGGCGGCCAAGGCTGACGGGCCGCGCGGACCGGCGGATAACGGGACGACGGCTGCCCGGCGAGTCGCCATAATCGTCGGTCATGACCACCACCGACTTCCTGGTGCTGCCCCCACGCCCCGACAGCACCGCCGAGCTGCTCGCCGCGGCGGCCCGGCGGCGTGGCCTGGCCGTCGAGCAGCTGCCCGGACCGGTGGTGCCGGACCGGCTGCGCCACACCGCAGGCGGGCGCGGGCACCTGTACGGCGGGCCCGTCCTCGCCGGCGCGGTCGCGGCCGACCTCGGCCTTGGCCTGCTCGAACCGGATGACGACTGGCTGACCCGGCTGCCCTACGCATACACCCGGCGCGACATCACGCTGACCACCCTCGGCGAGGCGCGCTGGTCGCGTACGCCGATGTTCGTCAAGCCGCCGCGGGAGAAGCACCTACCGGCGGCGGTGTACGCCGACGGCTCCCGCCTGCCCGGCGACGAGCGCCTGCCCGCCGACACCCCGGTGCTGGTCAGCGACATCGTGACGTTCCTGGCCGAGTACCGGCTGTTCGTCCTCGACGGCGTGGTGCACACCGCCAGCCGGTACGCGGTCGGCGGCCGGCTCGACCCGGCCCCGCTCGACGCCTGCCGGCATCGCGAGGCCGTGCTCGGCTTCGCGTCGGGCCTGCTCGACGCCTGTGCCGACGGCCTGCCCAGCGCCGTCGTCGTGGACGTCGGCCTGGCCGCTGACGCCGACCGCGGCGAGGAGCACTGGGCGGTGGTCGAGGCGAACATGGCCTGGTTCAGCACGAGCTACGCCGCCGACCCCGACCGTGTCCTGGACGTGGTGCTCCGCGCGGCCGGACCGGGTACCCGCGTCGCTGCACGCGACCGGCCCTTCCTCCGGCCGGCCGCCACCATGTGAACGAGGCGGCGGCCGGATGGCGTCAGGGCCGTCGGATACAGTCCGCGGATGCCGATCGAGACCAGCCGTGGCGGCGCTTCGTTCCCCGCCGGCACGGCCGCCGACGTCGCCGCCCTGGTCGAGCTGCTCGGCCCCGCGGCCGCCGACGGCCGCCTGCGCGAGGGCCTGGGCGAGGAACTCGCGTACGTGGCGGGCGTGTGCCCGCAGCTGTTCCGCCCGCACCAGGAAGAGGTCGTCACCCGGCTGTTCGACGGGTTCGAGGTCGGCTTCGACGACATGTGCGTCCTGCTCGACGGGGCACCCGACGCCTGCGTCGAGCACCTGGTGCGGCGGCTGCGGGAACGCTGGTCGTACCGGGAGGCGTGGGCGCTGGCCGCGATCGGCACCGACGCGGCGCACGCCGCGATCGCCGAGCTCGTCCGCGGCGGCGCGGACCCGCAGGAGTTCGAGGACTGTGGCGTCTGGACTCCGCCGACCGGTCCCGCTCAGCGCCGATTCTCCCCGCACCGGCGGGCCGTCCACCGACGCCCGGCGTCCGGCCCTGTGGAACTGCTCACCGCGGACCATCCGGTCGGGCTGCCGCTCGCGCAGGTCGTCCGCGATCCGGATGCGACCGCGGTGGCCTGGCACTACCTGTCCCTGCGCATCGCCGAGATCCCCGGGATGCCGCGCTGGCCGACCGAACGGGTTCATCTGGCGAGTCCGTGCGGCTCCATGGGCTGGACGCTGTCCGCGGCTGTCGGTGACGACGGCCGCTGGCACGACGAGGTCCTCACGTCCGACGAGGCGGGCGGCGAGGACGATGCCGTCGACAACGACGGCGGGGGCGGCCTCGGCACGGTCCTGCTCCGGCCGTACGACGCCGACCTGGTCTATGCCAACTGGCACATCCTGTCGACGCCGGGTGTCTTCGGCACGGCGGGCGGGCCCGCGATAGGCCTCTACCCGAACCCGCACTGCCGCTCGTGCGACCGCCTGATGTTCCATGTGGTCACGGTGCAGAACTACCTCCGCGAGTACGGGCACGGCTGGCGCACCCTGTACCTCTGCGAGGACTGCCGGATCACGACCTGCACCGCGACCAACTGGAACTGACCGTCCCTACTGGTACGAGACGAAGACCGGGGACGGCTCGACCGCGATGGTCTCCTTCGGCGAGAACGTCGGCTTGTCCTCGTCGTAGAAGTTCTTCCAGCCCCACCAGACCTGCTTCGGCGCCTCGGCGCGTACGTTGTCCCAGGTCGCCATCTTCTCGCTGGCCGAACCGAAGCCGTCGGCGTGGATCACCACGGCCAGCTCGTCGAGGCCGGTGTCGATGCCCGTCCGGCCGGTGATCATGTCGGTGCGGAACTGGTGCAGCATCAGGATCTTCTGCGGGAGCTGCCGGCTGCGGGTCAGCTCGGCGAGCCAGGACGCCGTCTTGTTGATCTCGCCGGCGCCGACCGAGCCGATCTGCACCATGTGCCGCTGGTGCGGGGCGAGCCGCCACTCGGGGTCGAGGGCGAGGCCGACGTGCGGCTGCACCAGCAGTTCCTCGTACCGCTTGGCCTGGGTGAGGAAGTCGGTCCGGCCAGGCTGCAGGTCGAGCAGCACGTAGATGCCGGCGGCACGGGCCGCCTCCACCCAGGGGCGCAGGTGCTCGACCGTGGACTCGTTGGAGAAGTCGCCATCGGGGCCGGGGTCGCTGGACGCGACCGTGGTGATGATCTCGAAGGCGGGTACGACCAGGCCCTTGTCGATGGCGGCGTACTGGTCGGCGACCTTGCGGGCGCGCTTGACGGCGGCCTCGACGCCCTGCTCGCCGAGCGAGCCGAGGCCGGAGTCACCGGGGTGGCCGTAGAGGGCGATCAGGCGGCGGTTCGGGAACACGACCTGGCGTCCGCCGGGCAGCAGCGTGCCGGTGGCGGCCGTGGCGATCCGGTTGCGCAGCCGCTCGGCGGACCCGAACGCGCTGCCCAGCGCCATCACGCGGGCGGTCGGCCGACCGGTGAGCGCCTTGATGACCTCGTCGTCGGCGCGCGGGTCGGGGTCCTTGAGCACCAGCACCTGGGCCCGGCTCGCCTTGGCGGTGGCCGTCGCGGCCGCGGCGTCGGCCCGGTCGAGGGTCAGCACCACGAGCTGGTCGAGCGGGGCCACCGCGCCCAGCCGGGGCAGGCCACCGCCCTGGTACGGCTTGACCTCCTGACCCTTGGCCGCGTTGTCCTTGGCCCAGCCGGTGGCCGCGTCGCCGATCGGGATCAGGGTCTCGGGCGCGAGCCGGCCCAGTTCCTCCCGCACCGCCGCCGCCGTGGTGTCGGCCGCGGCGGTGAGCAGCACCGGCACCCCGAGCTCGACCGCGACGGAGTCGGCCTGCGCCAGGCTCGGCGCGTCCTGCTCGCCGACCAGCACGACCGCCGGGGCCTTGCCGAACAGTGATCGGCTGGCATGGACCGCGAGTTCCGCGCCGGTCGCGCCCGCCACGACGGTGGTCAGCTCGCTCGGCATGACCGTGCGGGACGTGGCTCGCGAGTCGGCGTTGAAGGCCGCGGTGCACCCGCCGGCCAGCAGGACGCAGGTGAGCAGCAGGGGACGAAGCCGGGTTACGTGCATGGTGCGCCTCACAGAGAACAGCAACCGCCAAAGTGGGACATTATGCCCAAACGGTAACGGTCCGCTCACTCTCTGTCCGGCAGATAGTCATTTCGGCACGTGTCGTCCTGCCGCGCCTCCAGGGCCTGCACCCGCTCCCGCATCCGCTGCACACCCTCGCTCGTGACGAGGTAACCCGCCTCGTGCAACATCGCCCGGGTGGCCCCGCCAGGTTCCACCTCCTGCGAGGTGTTCGCCAGCACTGCCGTCACCACGTCGGCGCCGTTCAGGCACATCACGCGTCGCGACTCGACGCTGCCGGCGGGAGCCGCGACCGTCGCGTCGAGCACCCAGGAGGCCGCGCCGGAACCCGAGGTCCACCGCACGCGCGCCCCGAGCAGCCGCTCACCGCGCGGCGACAGGGCACTCCACCAGGTCTGGAACGCGGGCGTACGCCACACCAGCAGCGGCACGTCCCGGGTGCCCGCCTCCCGCCACGCCCCGCGCCCCACCAGCCCGAGCGTGGCGGCGACGGTCTGCGGCAGCGTGTCCGCCACCGGGGCCTCGTGCTGGTCGGCGAAGTGCCGCAGGTAGCGGACGCTGTGCGCGTGCGGTGGCATGCCCAGCGCCACCCGGCCGCTGCCCTCGTACCGGCCGAACTCGACGTTGGTGGTCAGGCCGGGCGTGCCGGGCATCTCGCGCGGGACCCAGAACAGGATCGCGTCGACTACCGACATCCACCGGTCCTCCCAGAGCTGGTGCACGTAGCCGGCCGGCGGGTCGTGGCGGTCGCGCGGCTCCGGCACGAACACCACCAGCGGACCGTCGGCCGACCACTGCCGCTCGATCAGCCGCAGGGCCTCCGGCCGCCAGGACGGCAGGTCGGGATCGCGGGGCATCGGGCCCGCGACGAACACCGACGCCGACCAGCCGGCGGGCGGCTGCTCGCTCGCGTACACGATGGTGATCTTCGGGGTTGTCACAGGCCGACGCCGACCCGCTCGCAGAAGCCCCGCAGCTCCACCCAGCCGGTGCCGCGGCGGGCCCGCTCCAGCATGCCGCGCGCGGTCTCCTGCACGATCGGCGACATGCGCACCCGCTGCGGCGCGATGCGTTCGGCGATCAGGAACTGGCGGATGGCGGCCTGGTCCTGCCCGATGTTGGCCAGTGCGCGGGCCACGTCGATGTGGAATCCGGCCTGCCGGGACACGACCGGCACGTCGTTCGGGTTCACGTTCCGAGCGATCTCCACGGCGCGGCCCGGGTCGGCGCCGTCGGCGTCCATGTTGACCTGCCAGAACCTGATGTTCGTCGGCCCGAAGTTCAGGCCCAGCGCCGCGCTCTGCCCGGTCAGCTCGGCGAGCCGCTCGGCCTCGGCGACGGCACTGACGGACCCGCCGACGTCGCCCTGCGCATACCGGGTGAACGCGGCGACCATCAGCAGCTGGCCGAGCATCTCCCGCGCGTCCGGCAGCCCGGCGGCCTGCTCCAGGTCGGCCACGGCCCGGTCGGCGATGCGCTGGGCGCGCGGGTAGAGGCCGCAGCCGGCGGCGGCGTGCGCCTGCGTCCACGCGGACAGGCCCATGATCACGGGATCGCCGAGCGCGGTCGCGGCCTGGCGGCTCCGGTCGGCGATCATGACCGCCCCGGCCGGGTCGCCGAGGTATCGCACCACGAACGACGCCGTCTCCTGCGCCAGCACCAGGCCGCGCAGCGCGCCCGGCCGGTCCGGCCCGAACGACGCGGCGTGCAGGCCCTTGAGCAGCTCGGGCAGGACGGACGAGGCCCCGGTGTAGTCGCACTTGAAGCGCAGGCTCTGCGCCAGTTCGAGCCGCTGGATGAGCAGGTCGAGCGGCACCGGCTCGGCCAGCGGCGGATCCTCGAGATCGGCCTCGATGACGGCCTGCATGGTCTGTGCCACGGCGGTGCGGGTGTGCGCGTAGTCCCCCGCCACCAGCCCGGCCGCGCCGGTCAGATCCGAGAGCGAGACCTTGAGCGCCTGCGCGATGTCCGCGAGCTGGAACCGGTTGTCGGCGCTGCGCTGCCCTTTCTCGATCCGCCCCCACTGGGTGTGCGAGATCCCGGCCAGCGCGGCCGCGTGCCGTACGGAGTAGCCGCGGATCTCGCGCAGCCGCCTGATCTTGTCGCCGATCGGTTCGGGGGACGGGCGTTCGGGTGACTTCATCGCGTGTCCTACGAGGTAGGCGAGGGGCCGCTGACTCCAGATTAGAGCCCGTGGTGCCAAATGGTGCCACCCACAACGGTGAACCTCAATACCGTCGAGGTAAGGGCCGGAGTAGCTGCCCGCGGGGCGCGCACCGGCACGAAGCCGGTGCCGGGACGCCCATGGTTCGCACCCCATCCGTCCCGGCACCACGACCGCGAACGGAGGCCGGATCATGTCGGCGCTGGACACGCTTGCCGGAGCGATCGCGGGCCTGGCCCTCGGCGTTCTCGCCGGCCTGTGGTCGGCGCGCCGGCGCCGCAGGGCCGCCCCGCCCGCCGACGAGGTGCCCCTCACCTGGTGCGGCAACTGCGGCCAGCCGACCGCCGCGCTGTGCCACGAGCACAAACGGCAGGCCGCGGGCCACCGCCCGGACTACTGAGCCTCGGACGCCGGTCGTACGGCGCGGGGACGCCGACCCGTCACCCGCCGGGGCCAGCCGACGAGCGGGTGATGGGTGATCCCGCCGTCGAGGCGCTCGACGACCACGCCGTACTCGTCGGTCCACATCGACTCGCCCTGCCACAGGAACAGCGGCTTCTCCAGCTGCTGCGGGCTGCAGCTGTTCACCTCGTACCCGAACTCGCTGATCATGAGATTTCGCGGTGCGACCACGCGCCCGCGCGCATCGAAGTCGATCTGCATCGGGTCATGGTCCCACCGGCCGGCGGCAGGCTCGACAGGGTTTTCGGGCCGGGTGCGGGTCACGAATGTCATGACCAGGCAAAACGAACCGACGTCCGGAATTACGATGGACGGGTTCGGGTGCCGTCGACGGTCAGGCGCAACGGGCGTTTCCGGCACGGAGTCCACGACGAGAGCCGTGATGGCGATGTTGAGGCGTACTCGGGCGGTCGGTCGCAGCGGCAGGCCGTGGTCACCGGCCCCGGGCGCGCGCCTGGCGTGCGCGGCGGCGCTGGTCGTGAGCTGGTCCGTGGCGGCCGTGTCGCCCGATGCGGCCCGGTCGGCCGGCCCGTCGGCCGTCGCCCCCGGCACGCAGGCCTGTGCCCCGCCGGTCGCGGGAGCCGCACCGTCACCGGGGGGATCCGTGCTGAAGCAGCTCGACCAGGCGTCCCTGCAGGCCGCCGTCGACACCGCCGCCAAGCAGATGCTGGTCCCCGGGGCCGTGGTGCTGGTATGCACGCCGCAGGGCGCCACCACGGTGCTGTCGGGCACCCTGCAGCGGGGCGCTCAGACGCCGCCTGCCACGGGCACGCACTTCCGGATCGGCTCGAACACAAAGACCATGACCGCGGCGACGGTGCTGCTGCTGGCCCAGGAGGGCAGACTCAAGCTCAGCGACCCGATCTCGAGGTACGTCCCGGACGTGCCCGACGGTGACGACATCACCATCGAGCAGCTGCTGAAGATGCGCAGCGGGCTGTACAACTACACGGACGCGCCGGAGTTCTCGGCGATGCTGGACGCGGACCTGGCGAAGGTGTGGACGCCGCAGGAGACGCTGGCCATCGCGTTCCGGCACCCGCCGAACTTCGCGCCGGGCGCGGAGTACGAATACTGCAACACCAACTACACCCTGCTCGGGCTGGTCGCGGAGAAGGTCGGCGGCGGCCCGCTGGGCGGGCAGTTCCAGCAGCGGCTGTACGGCCCGCTGGGGCTGGACCAGACCTCGCTGCCCGCGCCCGAGGACGCCGCCATCCCGGACCCCGGCTCGCGCGGTTACCTCTACGGCGGCTCGTCCCACGCGATGACCGACGAGCCGTACCCGGCGGACATGCAGGCCGCCATGCGGGACGGCACGCTCGCGCCGATCGACTACACGAACCAGAACCCGTCGTACGCGACCGCCGCGGGAGGGGCGATCTCCACGGCCGAGAACCTCGCCACCTGGATCAAGTCACTGGTCACCGGCAGGGTCTTCGACGCCGGTATGCAGCAGCGGTGGCTGGACAGCCTCCAGGCCCAGAACCCGGACGCGGGGCCCGACGGGCAGCAGTACGGGTACGGCATCGTGTACCAGCAGGTCGCGCCGAACGTCGGCCTGCACTTCCACGGCGGCGAGATGCCGGGCTTCAACTCGTTCATGGCCCATGACCTGGCCAACGACGTGACGATGGTGATCTGGACGAACCTGACGGTCGACCCGGACAGCCGCCCCACGGCGAACGCCCTGGTGCCGACGGTCCTCAACCAGGTCTATGCCGGCCTCGATCTGCCGACCACGCCCGCCCCGACCCCGGCACCCAGCCCGACCAGCTGAAACACAGCCCGGATGATGAGAAGGGCACCTTCTACAACGCGGAGCGTTGTAGAAGGTGCCCTTCCTTGCCCTAGGCGAAGGCCTTTACCTCGAGGAGGCCGAGGGAGGCCGTGCCGGTGGCGGTGAGGGAGACGCGGAGTCTCGTGGTGCTGACCGCGGTGAAGTTGACCGTGTTGTAGCCGTTCTTGGTGAGCGTGTACGAGCTCGCGCCCGGCACGTCCACATACGCGCTGCCGTTCCAGTACTGGAGTTTCCAGGACGACGGCATGTCGATGCCCTGCTCGTCGTCGAAGAAGTAGACCTGGGCCTGCTTCACCGACTGGGCGGAGGACCACTGGATCTCGGCGGTCTGGGTGCCCGTCTCGGGCCAGGTGCCCCAGCGGTTGCCCTGGTTGGTGCCGCCGTAGTTGGAGCTGGTCGGCTCGTCACCGTTGTTGATCGCCGCGCAGCTCTCCCACGAGGAGGTGTAGGAGCAGACCGCGCTGCCCGACAGGGCGAGGTTGGTCGACACCGGCGGGTCCGGCGGCTGGACACCGCCCCGGTTGAAGATCTTGATCTCGGTGAGACCGGTCTTCGCCCCGGAGGCGTTGGTCGCCAGCACGCGTACCCGCTGCGCGTTGACCGCCGTGAAGGTGGCCACGTTGTAGTTGGCACGCGGTGCGGACGGGCTCTTGACCTGGCTGGACACGTTCACCCAGGCGCTGCCGTTGTAGTACTGGATGTCGTACGCCGACGGAGCCCGGTAGGTGCTGGACGCCGGCCGGCTGTCCTTGAAGTACAGCCGGACCTCGTTGAAGGTCTGCGGCGAACCGAAGTTGACCTCGTACCAGTCCTGGCTGTTGGACGAGCCGCCCGCGCCCCAGTAGGGCTCGTTGATCGGGAAGCCGTCCCGGGCCCCGGCCAGGTTGGTGCCCGAGCCGGTGAAGGACGCGCTGGCCGTGCCCATGGCCGCCAGGTTGGTGAGGTTGGCGGTCAGGTCGACACCGGCCTTGGCCATGATGTCGGTCATCCGGGCCTCGGAGTGCACCACCTGGGTCGGGGCCTGCAGGCCCGAGACCGCGGTGTTGAAGGCGACGGTGCCGCTGGTGGTGACCGCGCCCGTGGCCGGGTCCCAGGTGAACGGGACCAGGCTGTTGACGGTGGCGACGCGGTTGCCGTTGATGAAGATGGAGTAGCCCTGCGGGATGCCGGTGTAGCGGACCACGCCGTCGGCCGGGTCGTCCCAGACGATCGACAGGTCGGCGTTGCGGTAGCGCAGGTTGTTGATCGCGAAGTGGGTCCAGCCGATGTTGATCGGCGACAGCTCCACCTTGTTGTCGTTGCGCGGCCGCAGGCCGGCCACGTCCTCGATCACGGTCCAGTTGCTGGACCCGAGGATGTTGTGGTGGATCCAGGACCGGTACGTGATCGAGCTGCCGTTCCAGTCGGCCCAGAACTCGTTGGCGTCCGGGTACTGGGTGTTGCCGTTGGGGTACTGCGCCCAGGCGTTCCAGTACAGCAGCTTCTTGTAGTCCTGCGCGGTCATCCACGAGTTCGGGTAGTTGCGCAGCACCGAGGAGTAGAGCCGGAACTGCACCGTGGAGTTGATGGTGGAGAAGTTGTTCGAGCCGGGCTGGCCCTGCGCGGCCGCGGCCGCCTTGTCCACCTGGTTGGCCGTGTAGAACGGGAAGATGGGGTACTGCTGCGGGCTGTCGTACAGCCGCAGCGCCTCACGGTAGGTGGCGGTGTTCGGGATGGCGCCGACCGCGAACGGGTAGTAGTTGTTGATCTCCTTCCACGGGTTGAAGGTCCCGTCCGGGTACCGGTGCTCGAACAGCTGCCGGCTGGAGTTCCACAGCACGCTGGTGATCGCGTTCTGGATCCGGGTGGCCAGCGTGCGCATCTCGGCGGCCTTGGTGGTGTTGCCGATCGCGTCGTACGCCTGCGCCGCCGCGAGCGCGCCCGAGTACTGGTAGGCCGACTCGGCCCGGTCCATCCGGCCCGAGCGGTAGTGGAACGACACCGCGTCGGCGTCGTTACCGGTCAGCGCGCCCCAGTCGTACTCGATGAGCCCGTTGTTGTTGGTGTCGTAGAAGGCCAGCTGGCCCTTGACGTCACCCTCGGAGTACTTGGCGATGTTGCCCGCGATCGCCGGCTGGCCGCCGTAGATCTGGTAGGCCTTCCACGCCGCCTCGCCGATGTACTGCGTGTAGCTGTTGGACCAGTTCTCCGGGTCGCCCGGGTTGTCCAGGAAGCGCCCGCCCTTGGAGACCTGCCCGGTCGACAGCACGTTGCCGAACGCGTAGATCGGGTTGCGCAGGTACTTCAGGTCGTCGATGTGCATCGGCTGGGTCAGCACGATGGCGTTGTTGTAGCCCAGCACACCCTCGGTCGACGTCGGGAACTGGAACGTCTGCCCCGGGATGTCGGCGTCGAGGTTGTTGAAGCGCATCAGCCACCAGCGGTAGTAGATGTTCTTCTTGATCGCCGGCTCGGCGACGTCGATGTAGGGCAGGTTCTGCGCCCACCACAGGTTGTACGCCCGCACGTGGGTCGCGAACGCGGTCGCGTTGCTGTAGCCCGCGTACGCGTTGTACTCCGTCAGCGACGCCGGGATCTCGTTGGTGACGAAGCCCATGACGACCTTGGCGGTCACGGTCGCGCCCGCGGCCACGGTCACCGAGCGGTTGAGCCCGCCGCTGGACACGCTGAAGCCGTCACCGGACAGTCTCGGGTACAGCGTGGTCAGGTTGTTGTACGCGTTGACCTGGCCGGTCAGCTCGCTGCCGCTGCCCGAGGTGGCGAACGGCGAGGTGGCCCGCAGCTGCAGCGTGCTGGAGCTGGTGCCGTTGTTGGTGATGGAGAAGTTCGCCACGGCGACGTTGTTGTCGGTGATGAACTTCGTCTGGTTGATGGTCAGCGAGCCGCTGGTGTGCACGCTCTTCCAGTGGCTTGGCGCCTGCCAGCGGGAGTTGACCTGCTCGGTCCAGGTGCCCGGCGTCACCGCGACGGTGAACGCGTTGCCGTTGTTGATGCTCTCCCAGTAGGCGGCCTGGCCGGCGAAGCCGAGCGTGCCCGGGGTGTGCGTCTTCATGTACAGCGCACGCCCGCGGGTCATCAGCCAGGTGCCGGCCGGGTCGTTGCCGGGACGGGCCAGCAGCCGGTCCATCCAGAAGTCGGTGCCGCCCGACTCCGCGTTGTAGATGGCCTGCATCATGTTGCCGCTGGTGTAGGCCACCGGCGGGGTGGGGATGCTCGGGCCGCTGAACGTGGGGAAGCCGATGGTCTGCGCCGCCATCGCCGGGTTGCTCGCCTGTACGGCGACCACTCCGGCGGCCAGTACTGCGGACAGGCCGAGTGCCAGGCTTCTGCGCCGGTGGCGCGAAAGCAGTGGCATGTTGTTCACCTCCACTTGGGGGACGGTTGGGGGGAACGCGGTGAGTGTTCGGCGGTGAGAGGTCTGGTGACCCGGCCGCGCCCGCCGGGTAGGCGGGGCGGGCACGGCCGGGGGCTGTCGGGCTGCTCAGCCCTTCAGCGCACCCGAGGTGAACCCCCGGACGTAGCTGCGCTGCATGAAGGCGAACAGCAGGAGGCAGGGCACGGCCATGAAGACCACCCCGGCCTCCAGCGCTGCGTAGTCGATGGAGCCGTGGCTGGCGGTGCGCATGTTGACCACGGCCAGGGTGGTCGTGAACCGGTCGGTCGAGTTCAGCAGGATCAGCGGGGCGAAGAACTCGCTCCACGAGGTCAGGAACGCGAACAGGCCGACGGTGATCAGGCCCGGCTTCACCGCGGGCAGCATGATCCGGATCAGCGTGGAGACGCTGTTGCAGCCGTCGACCTGGGCCGACTCCTCCAGCTCGCGGGGCACGGCCTCGAACGAGTTGCGCATCATGAAGATGGAGAACGGTAGCTGGAACATGATCAGCACCAGGCTCAGGCCGATCAGGCTGTCCTCCAGGCCGATCCAGCCGAGCAGGACGTAGAGCGCGATGAGGATGGTCGCGTACGGCACCATCAGGATCGCCAGGGTGAGCAGGAACAGCAGGTCCCGGCCGGGGAAGCGGAACCGGCCGAAGGCGTACCCGCCGAGGGTGGCGACCAGCAGCGTGCCGGCCACGGTCAGCGCGCTGACCGTGATGCTGTTGACGATGTGGTGCACCCGGATGCCGTTGTCCGAGGTGAACAGGCGGTCGTAGTTCTCCAGCCCGAAGCCGGTGCCGGTGCGCAGCGACGCCCAGCCGCTCCACAGCAGGGGCGACAGGAACAGGATCGCCAGCGCCGTGCCGGTGACGTAATAGCCCCACCGGCTCGTCAAGGATGACCTGGTCATGGATGCCTCTCCTAGGAGCGCCGGCGCAGCACGCCGAGCTGGATGACGTTGAAGACGACGAGCACGGCCAGCAGCGCGACCGAGATGCCGGCGGCGGAGCCGAGGTCGAGGCGGATGAACGCCTCCCGGTAGATCACCATGACCAGCGACGTGGTGCTGTTGTCCGGGCCGCCGCGGGTGAGGATCCAGAACTGGTCGAACGCCAGCAGCGAACCGGTGATCATCATGGTGAGCACCAGGGCGATGGTCGGGCGCATCAGCGGGATGGTGACCCGGCGGAAGGTCTGCCAGCGGCTCGCGCCGTCGATGCGGGCCGCCTCGTACACCTCCAGCGGGATCGCCTGCAGGCCGGTGAGCAGGATCAGCATGTTGAACCCGGCGAAGCGCCACAGCACCAGCACCATCGCCGAACCCAGCGCGGACTCCGAGCTGCCGCTGGTCCAGGAGACGTAGCCGTCGATCAGGCCGATCTTGCGGAGCAGGTCGCTGATCGGGCCGATCTCGTCCGACAGCAGGCCCAGGAACAGCAGCGAGGCGCTGGCGAAGCCGACGGCCATGGGCAGCAGGAACGCCGTACGCAGGAAGCCGACCCCGCGCCGGCGCTGCTGCACCAGCAGGGCCAGCCCGAACGCGACCACGAACAGCAGCACCGTCATCAGCACCGTGTACTTGACGGTGAACCAGACCGCCGAGGCGACCAGCTCGTTGTCGGCGATGCGGGTGTAGTTGTCGGGCACGTTCATCGTCGGCGCGCCGAGCAGCGGCCACTTGTGCAGCGACATCCAGCCGACCAGCAGCAGCGGCACGAGGAAGAACAGGCCGACCATGACCGCGGTGGGGGTCGCGTAGAGCGCCCCGAGCAGGGCGCGGCTGCGGGCGGCGCCGCGCCGGAACCGCCGCGGCGGCCGGGGCGCCTCCGGGGCGGGCAGCGGCCGTGCCGTGCCGCTGCGGGGCGGGGTGAGCGTGGACATCGCGTCTCCGGGTCGGTGGTCGAGGGTGGCCCGGCCGCCGAGTGGGGGGTCGGCGGCCGGGCCGGGTCGGGTCAGCCTTGCTGGAGTGACTTGGTGATCGCGGTGTTGCCGTCGGCCAGGGACTTGGCGGCGTCACCGAACAGCGCCCCGCGGACCGTCTGCAGCCAGGGGCTTTGCGGGTCGTTGAAGGAGGCGTTGAAGTTCTTCGCGTACGGCGTCTTGCCCTTGGCGACCAGGCTGTTGATGAGCACGATGCGCGGGTCGGCCGAGGAGTACTTGTTCGACGCCAGGTCGGTGCGGATCGGCACGCCCTTGTTCTTGGCGATGACCTCGACCTGGGCCTCGTCGGACATGGTCCAGAGCAGGAAGTCCCAGGCCTGGGCGGCCTTGGTGCTGGTGGCGCCGACGCCCATCGCGTCACCGCCGATGAAGGTGGAGTCGCCGCCGTCGGGCCCGCTGATCGGAGCGACGCCCATCTTCACGCCCTTCTCCTCGATGAGGCCCAGCCACACCGACGGCCCGGGGGCGATGCCGATCTTGCCACTCTGCAGCGCGCCGAGCCAGGTCGGACCGGCCTCGTCCTTGGACGCCGGAGCCGCCACGCCCTCGTCGTACAGCGCCCGGTAGAGCGCGAACACGTCGGCCATCTCCTTGGAGTCGACCTTGGCGTTCTCGCCCTTGGCGTCGAGCACGTCGCCGCCGGCTCCCCAGACCGAGGGCCAGAAGGTGAACTCGACGCAGCCGCCGCAGTTGCCGCCGAAGTAGGTGCCGTTCACGTCGCCGCCCAGCTTGTCGATCTTGCGGGCGTGCTCGGCGAACTCCTTCAGCGACGTCGGGCCCTTCTCCGGGTCCAGGCCGGCCTTGGTGTAGAGGTCCTTGTTGTACAACATCACCGACATGTCGACGGTGTGCGGCACGGCGAAGTTCTTGCCCTCCCAGGTGCCGGCGTTCAGGTGTCCGGGCGACACCTTGTCCTTCAGGCCGCTGGCCGCCAGGCGCTCGGTCAGGTCGGTCCACAGACCCTGCGAGGCGTACTGCGCCGCGAACACCACGTCCGCGCCGAACAGGTCGGGCAGCGCCTTCGCGCCGGCCGCGCTGGCCAGCTTCGCCGGGTACTCCTCGTTCGGGTACGAGGTGACGGTCACCTTGTTCTTGTGCGTGGCGTTGTACGCGTCGGCGTACGCCTTGGACACCGACTCGGTGGCCGCACGGGTCCACAGCGTGAGCTGCGCACCGTCGTCGACACCGGCGGTGCCCGACGCGCCGGGAGCCTCCGGGTCGTCGCCGCCGCACGCGGCGACAGCGGTCACCAGCAGGGCCGCCGCCGTGACGGCGAGCGCCCGAAGTCCTCTAGATCTCACAATCTCTCCTTCCATCGGTATGTAGTGGAGCAGTGGAGCGAGGTGCGGTGGTGCGTTCGCGGTGAATCAGGTGGTGGGCAGCCAGACCCGCATGGTGGAGGGTCCGCTGCGCGCCCAGCGGTGGTACGGGACCAGCGGCACGTCCAGCGCGGTACGCCGCCCGACCGGTCCCGCGTCGGCATACGGCCACGGCCGCTCGGGCAGCTCCTCGGCCACCCCGCGGACCGTCACCCCGCCGTCGGCAGCCGGATCGGTGCCCGCGTCGACCCGCAGGCTGTCCAGGTCGAGCTCGCCGCCGACCGACTCGGCGCACAGCACGACCGGCCCCTGCTCCACCGCCACGCAGCCTCGGACCGCGTCGATGCGCGGATCGGGGCGGGTGAACCGGGGCCGCATCGGCAGCGCGAGCACGATCCGGTCGCCGACGGCGAAGTCCCGCCGCAGCACGACCCGGTCACCCGTGGCCGGAGCCGGCTCGCCGTTGACCGTGACCGTCGCCCCGGCCGCCCACGCGGGCAGCCGCAGCGCCAGCGTCCACGGGCCGGGCTCGGCCGCGGTCACCTCGATGCCGACCGTGCCGTCGTCGGGGTAGCCGGTGCGCATCCGCAGCCCGACCCGCCGCCCGTCGGCCAGCGCCGTGTCGATGTCGGCGTCGGCGTACTGGTGCACCCGCAGCCCCTCGTCGTCGACCGACGCCACGTACGTGGACAGGCTGGCCAGCATCCGGGCCGTGTTGGCCAGGCAGCAGGACACCTCGAACCACGGCGCGCGCGGGCCGCCGCCGAAGCCGAGCTGCTCGACATCGCCGGGCAGCACCGCGGTCAGCGAACGCTGGTGCAGCGTGTGCGCGTAGAAGAAGGACCGGCCGTCGTCGCCGATCGCGGTGGCCACGACGTTGTACAGGATGCGCTCGATGACGTCGGCGTAGCGCTCGCGGCCGGTGGCCAGCATCAGCCGCCAGGCCACCATGATCGCCGCGATGCCCGCGCAGGTCTCCGAGTACGCCCGGTCGGCCGGCAGCACGAAGTCGTCGCTGAACGCCTCGTCGAGGTGCCGCGAGCCCATGCCGCCGGTCAGGTAGGTGCGCCGGGCCAGGGTCCGGTCGAACTGCGCCGCGACCGTCTCCAGCAGCTCGTCGTCTCCCGTCTCCACGGCCAGGTCGACGACGCCCGCGGCCAGGTACAGGGCCCGCACGGCGTGACCGCGCAGCACCTTCGCCTCGCGCACCGGGATGTCGTCGCTGAAGTAGCTCCAGCCGAACTCGTGCCGCGGCAGCGTACGCCGGCCGCGCCGGGCCACGAACAGCGCCGCCTGATCCAGGTAGCGCTGCTCCCCCGTCACCCGGAACAGCTCGACCAGCCCCGGCTCGATCTCCGGGTGCCCGCAGACCGCGTCGCGACCGGCCGGCCCGAACTCCTCGCACACGTGGTCGGCCACCCGCCGGGCCACGTTCAGCAGCGCGTCGTCGCCGCTGGTGCGGGCCCGCGCCACCGACGCCTGCAGCAGGTGCCCGGCGCAGTACAGCTCGTGCCCCCAGGCCAGATCGCCGTAGCGGGCCCGCTGGCCCGGCCGGCCGTACGCGGTGTGCAGGTAGCCGTCCTCGGCCTGCGCCCCGGCGATCATCGCGGTCAGCTCGGCGATCTCGTTGTCGCGGGTCGGATCGGCCAGCCGACCGGTCTCCCACGACATCGCCTCGACCAGCTTGTACACCTCGGAGTCGGAGAACTCGCGACCGCGCCGCTCCGCGCTGCCCTGGCCTACTTCAGCGGTGAAGTTGCCGGTCCAGCCGAGCTTGTCCATCCATTCGCGACCGTGGTCGAGCGTCGCCCGACTGTTGGTCGCCTGCCGCTGCGCCCAGAAGCCCCCCGTGATCCGAACCTCGCTCAGGCCCAGCGGTCGCAGGACTCCTCGCGACGGCACCACGGGCCGACCTCCGGTGAGGTCGGCGGTTCGCGCCGCCACCGTCATCTCCGCCTCCAACAGACTCTCGTGACCGCGGTCACTTCGACGTTGGAGCAACCATGGATGCCGAAAACCTTTTCGGCAAGATGGCCGTCGTGTCACATCTCGATAACGTGGATTGCTCTATGCACAGCAACGGTTTGATGCGTAAGCTCCGACACGTTGTCGAAAAACGAGCGAAAGGCTTTCCATGGGCAGGCGGCGATCGACGTCGGTGACCCTCACCGACGTGGCCCGGCTCGCGGGGGTGTCCGTGGCGACCGCCTCCAAGGCGCTCAACGCGCGCGGCGAGGTCGCGCCCGACACCCGGCTGCGCGTGCTGCAGGCGGCCAACCAGCTCAGCTTCCAGCCCAACGTGCTGGCCCGCGGGCTCATCTCCGGGCGCACCCGCACCATCGGCCTGCTCACCGACGAACTCGGCGGGCGCTTCTCCATCCCGATCCTGCTCGGCGCCGAAAACGCTCTCGGCAACGAGCAGATGTCGGTGCTGCTGTGCGACGCCCGCGGCGACGCCATCCGCCGCCAGCACTACATCCGCACCCTGCTCGCCCGGCAGGTCGACGGGTTCATCATCCTCGGCGACAGCAACGACCTGCGCCCCTCGCTCAGCCGCGACATCCCGGTCCCCGTCGTGTACGTGTACGGCCAGTCCACCGACCCCGCCGACCTGAGCGTGCTCGCCGACGACGAGGGCGGCGGCCGCCTCGCCATGGAACACCTGGTCAGCCTGCGCCGGCGCAACATCGCCCACATCACCGGCCCGCAGAGCTACCGCGCCGCCCGCGACCGCGTCACCGGCCTGCAGGCCGTGCTGGCCGAGTCCGGACTGGAACTGGTCGGCGGCGAGCCGCTGTACGGCGAATGGTCCCAGCGCTGGGGCCGGCACGCCGCCCGCATGCTGATCACCGCGCACCCGGAGATCGACGCGATCTTCTGCGGCAACGACCAGATCGCCGCCGGGGCCGCGCAGGCCCTGCAGGAGCACGGCTGCCGGGTCCCCGATGACGTCGCCATCATCGGCTACGACAACTGGGAGGAGATGGCCGCCGACTGCCGACCCCCGCTGACCACGGTCGACCTGAACCTGGAACAGCTCGGCGCCACGGCCGTCATGCACCTGTTCGCCGCCCTCGACGGCACCCCCTCATCGGGGGTCATCCGCCAGCCCTGCCGCCTCGTCGTACGCGAATCCACCGGCCCCCTCCCCCAGCAGGCCTGACGGCGTCAGCGCGGTCAACCTCCGCGCTTGCTCAGCAGCACGTCGGCGAGGCACGCCGCCATCGACAGGCAGCTGAAGGCCACATACTCGTCGGAAGGCTCGGGAGATGACACCTCGTCGCCGCAGAGCCAGTCCTCCAGCTCGTCGATCGAGGCGGTCACCGCGTCGGCGAGCTCACGCAGTTGTACGTCGGACGCCCGCTTCAACAGCTCCGAGCGCTCGCCGTCCTCCGGCACGCTCCACTTTTCCACCAGTGGGATCAGGTGCCGGACGTTCTCCGGCACCCGCGTCGGGTCGACTCTCATCCGTTCCGCTCCCGTCGAAGGCGGGCTCGACGCCACTGTACCGAACCTGGATCTAGAAGGGTTGTGGTCGCCATGGCGACCACAACCCTTCTAGATCCGGGCCGCGCCGAGTCATGGTCGTGGATGTCGTACGGTCGGGGGCATGGAGAGTGATCAGCCGACGGACATCCTGGGTGAGATCGGCGGGTTCGTGGCGCGGATTCACGCACTCGACCCGCACGCCCCGGCGCGCACCGAGCTGACCGTGCGGGTCGACGGGCGCGAGTCGAGCCTCATGCTGAGCGAGCCGGTCGCCCAGGCGCTCCGGCTGGCGTTGCAGGACTACCACGACCCGCGTGACCAGGGACGGTGTGACCACTGCGGCGGGCCCCGGCTGGACGAGAACTTCCAGTGCCGTGACTGCGGCAGCTTCAACGGCGTGTTCGGCCAGATGCTGGCCGAGCGGGCGTACGGCTACACCGAGCCGGAACCGCTCCCGGACCTCCCCGGCCGGCACTCGCGGCACGAGCCCTGACCCCGTCGTGAACCGCGCCCGGTCAGTCCGCCGGGTGCTGACGCCGGCCCCACGCCCGGTATGCCCCTGACAGGGTCACCACCAGGTAGTGAAGCAGCCCTATCTCCAGTTCCTCGTCCGGGTGTCCGGTGGCACAGCTGCGCAGGCCCCACTGGCCAGGCTGGTCCTCGGGATCGAGCACCCAGGAAACGAGCGCGCCGTCGGCGGTCGTGGCAATCGGCAGCGTTCGCGCTGTCATGTACCGGAGCGGGCCTTTCAGGGGTCCGAGCAGCGGTGGGGACAGCTCGTCCGGTGGCAGCACCGAGATGCGGCCGCCAACCATGCCGCCGCCGTATCGTTCGGCCAGCCAGCGGTAGTCGGCGGGAAGGGCCACACCCAGGCGGGACGACACGGCGTCCCAGTCGACCGGTGTGCCCGCCGACGGCGGCGGTGCGAGTTGCGCCAGGCGGCCGGGCAGGTCCGCGCCGTAGGTCACGTCCACTTCGAGCAGGATCGGCAGGTCGGTGTCCTCCTGCGCGGCCGCGACGGTCACCGCCCAGTGCCCGGCCCGCAGCCGGACCCGCGACCCGTGGTAGATCAGCGGGTCGACGGCGAGGTCGTCCGCAGCGGGCAGGCCGAGCCGGGCGGCCACGGTCGCCACCCCCGCCTCCGCGTCGAGGTACTGCTGGTCCACCGCCGCCGAATAGGCGTCGTCGTCTTCGAAGTCGTCGTAGTCGAGGTCGTCCGAGCAGCCGAATCCGGCCAGCTCGAAGCTCACTCGCGCGCCACCGGAGACGCTGCGGACCGCCGCGGTCATGTCGCCTGACGCGAAGCCGCGGCCGGACGGATCACGCGGGCTCCATCCCGCGTCGGTCAGGATCTGCGCGATGACGGTTTCGGCGGGCGGGTCGACCAGCTGGGCGAACCGCTCGATCACCGGTTGCAACCGGTCGGCCTTGGCCGCATGGTCGTCGCCGGCGGCGTCCGGCGATCGCCCGGACCCGTGCGTGATCTCGTTCAGCGGTTCCATCCGCGGAAGCCTGCCATGATCGGCGCGCGGCAGCAATGGATCACATGGGCGGGCCGGCGTAGCGCCTGCCGTCGAGGTAGGGCCAGGGGTTGGCGCGGCAGCCGCGCAGGCCGTACGTCTGCTGCTGCATCGTCGGGGCGGGCCGGCCCTTGCCGGGGCAGCGCTCGTGGTTGCGGCCGAACTCGTGGCCGACCTCGTGGTTGATGACGTAGCTGCGGTACACCGACAGCTCGATGCGCCCGTTCACGTAGTCGGGCACGGACAGCCGCCACCGGTTGAGGTTGATCACGACGCGGCCGGGCAGGCGGCACGACGTGTACGACACCCCGTCGAGCCGGGTGTCCATCCCGCCGAGGGCGCACAGCTTGCGGGTGGTCTCGCCGGTCGCGAGGTAGATCGTGAAGTCGTACGCCGCGCCCGCGGGCACCCGCTGCAGGCGGCGCTCCCGACCACCGATCCAGCTGCGGGGATCGCCGAGCGTCCGGTCGACGGTCCGGGTGAACTCGGCCAGCTCGGCCCCGGCGATGTTCGTCTCGGCCGCGACCCGGAACCGGCGCAGCCCGCCCGCACTGCCGAGCACATCACCCTTTCCCGGCGCGTACTTCCAGGTTCCGGGCCCGGACGCCGGGAAGTCCCCGGGCAGCTGGTAGACCGGTGGCGGCGACGGGCTCGGCGACACCGAAGCCGCAGAAGACGCCGGCGCCGATGGGACGGCGTCGCCGGCCACGGGACTCGGCTGAGCGGCCGGTTCACCTGCCCCGCGCAGCAGCGCCAGCCCGACCAGCACGGCCCCGGCAGGCAGGCACAGCAACGCGATCCGACCGTAGGGCCGCCGCGGTGTCGTCGTCTGGTTCGCCACGGCTGGACGGTAGGCAGCAGACGATCAAGAACCTTTGAAGAACCGGTGCGCGCACCGTCCGGTGACCGCGCTTCGCATACGGCGTGGCGCAGATGGGTCAGTCCTCGTCGAAGCCGGTGCAGTAGGCGATCGTCGCGTCGTCGGCCGCCACCGCGTCGCGCGCCTCCGCCTGCCGGACGCGGCGGACGACCTCGGCGGGCCCGCCCGACGCCAGGACGGCCAGGAGTCCGGCCCAGTCCTTGTCACCGAACCGGTCCACGAGCCGGCTGGCACCGTTGCTGAGCAGGACGGCACCGGCGAGCTCGGCGGCCGGGCGGTTGCCGGTGACGGCCTCGTCGGCCGCCCGCGGGTCGTCTTTGGCCAGCCAGAAGCCGCCCGGCCGGTTGCGGTGGGCGCGCAGCTCGCGCAGGACCTGCCGGCGTTCGTCGCTGCCCTCGGCGGTCGCCTCGTACGCGGGCTGGTACGACCGGCTGATGACCACCTCGCGGGGGTCGGTGACGACCAGCGGTGTTTCGTCCGATGTGTCCAGCACGACGACCGTGTCCCCGAGCACCAGGTATTCGACCAGCTCGCCGGACAGCCGCAGCATGGCCACGGCCGCCGACGGGCTGATCGGGTCGGCGACGTCGCAGGTGTCCCGGTGTTCGGCGGTCACCTGCTCGATGGCCTCGGCGAGCACGGCGGACAGGCTGCGATCGGGTCGCAGCGGCAGCAGGCCGAGCAGGCAGCCGCCCAGGCGGTGGGCGTACCAGGCGACGCCGTGCCCGCAGATCGCTTCCGCACCGGGGATGCCGGCCCCGTCGAGCAGCACCGCCGCCGTCGGTGTGGCACCCGTGAAGTCCTCGTTCACCCGGCCGGGCCGGGCCGGAACGCTCGTCATCCGTACCCGCATGGTCGGCCGCCCTCTCGCAGGTCGCGGCGTCGACTCTACCGAGGGAAATGCCGGGCGTGCGGACGGTTGATTCGGATAGGTTCATCGGCATGCTGCCGTCAGCGTTCCCCCGGCTCCGGGCCGGTGTACGCGCCATCGTGCTGGACGAACAGGACCGGATTCTGCTGTGCCGGTGGGCCTTCGACAAGCCCGAGGGCTCGATCGTCGTGTGGGGCACCCCCGGCGGCGGCATCGAGCCCGGCGAGACCCCGCTGGCCGCGCTGCGACGCGAGCTAACCGAGGAGATCGGGCTGGCGCTGATCGCCGACCCGCCGCACGTGTGGCATCAGGAGGTCGTCCGGGAGGGCCACATCACCGGCTTCGACGGGGTGGTCAACGACATCTTCCTGGTCCGCACGACGGCGTTCGACCCGCGTGGCGCGATGACCGACGAGGAGCTGGCCGCGGAGAACATCAGCGAGTTCCGCTGGTGGACCCAGCAGGAGCTGACGCAGTACCGCGGCACCGACCTGTTCGCGCCCCGGGCGCTGCCCGCGGCGCTGGCGGCGCTGCTGGTGGACGGCCTGCCGGGGCAGCCGATTCCCATGGGGCTCTGACGGCTCAGCAGGCGGGCAGGCCGATGGTGAAGGTGGTGCCCACGCCCAGCACGCTGACGACGTCGACGGTGCCGCCGTGGTCGGCGATTATCTGCCGGGCGATGGACAGGCCGAGGCCCGAGCCGGTGGTGTAGCGCTCGCCCCGGCCACGGGCGCGGTCGGCGCGCCAGAGCCGGTCGAACAGGTGGGGCAGGTCCTGCTCGGCGATGCCGCTGCCGGTGTCGGTGACGCGGACGAGGTGCCGGTCGCCGTCGGAGGTGACGCCGAGCGTGATCGTGCCGCCTGCCGCGGTGGCGGCCAAGGCGTTGCGGATCAGGTTGCCGATCACCTGGCGCAGCCGATCGGGGTCCGCGTGCACCCAGCGCGGGCCGTCGCCCTCGGCCGTCAGGACCACGCCCGCGACCGAGGCGAGCGCGGCGTGCGCCGTCCGGCAGGTCGCGACGAGTTCACCCAGGTCAAGGCGGGTCTTCTGGTATGTCAGCACGCCCGCCTCGGCCAGCGCCAGGTCCTGCAGGTCGTCGACGATGCGCTGCTGGAGCACGGCCTCGTCGTGCAGCGAGTCGAACAGCTCGGGCGTGGGCGGCAGCACCCCGTCCTTGAGCGCCTCCAGGTAGCCGCGCAGGTTCGCCAGGGGTGTGCGCAGCTCGTGCGCCACATCGGAGATCATGCGGCGTTGCAGCTCCTCGCTGTGCTGCAGGGAGTCGGCCATGCGGTTGAACGAGCGGGCCAGCCCGGCCAGCTCGTCGTGGCCGCGTACCGGAACACGTTCGGTGAACCTGCCCTCGCCCAGCCGGGCCGACGCCGCGGTCAGCGCGCCGATGGGGCGGAGCACCCGGCGGCTGAGCAGCCAGGACGCGCCGACGGCGGTGAGCGCGACGACGGCTGCGGTCAGCACGATCGACCTGACCGGCAGCTGTGGCGCGGGCTGCTCGGCCGCGCCGAGGTACACCCGCATCTGCGCGGGCGCGTACGCGCCGGCGGCCCGCGAGAACGCCTCCTGCAGGCACGGCACCATCACGCTCTCGGCCTGACGGTCACAGGCCAGCAGCTCGGCCTCGAACACCCGGTCGATGTCCGTGGAGATCTGCTCCCGCGACCGGACCTCGCACGCCTTCGACCGCGCGGTGTACTCGACGGGCTGCGGCACCGGGATGCCCAGCCTGGTGTCGGCCAGGCGTACGCCGATGCCCGCTTCGGTCAGGCAGGCCGCCAGGCGCAGTCCGATCCGGTATTCGAGCGAGGCCAGCAGCACGGTCTTCGCGCCGGCGGGCGCGCCGTTCTCGGGCAGCGGCCGCCAGGTCGGGCGCGGATCGACCAGCAGCGGCGGGCCGGTGACACCGCGGGCGACCCCGCCGGCGAGCACGTCGGAGTCGGCCACGACCGCGCCGGAGACGGTGGTCAGCTGGATGCGCTGCCCGGTCTGCAGGGACAGCTCGCGTACCCGGCCGGCGACGCCGTCCCAGCCGCCCCGGGTGCGGGCGTGGTCGGCCAGCTCGCCCGTGATCAGCGCCTGCTGCTCCGCGCTGGCGCTGACGGTGCGGTCGAACTCCCGCGACGCCTGCCGCAGGGTGAGCCAGGCGGTAGCCGCAGTGGCCGTGACCGCGATGAACATGACCAGCGCGATGACACGCAGCCGGAAGCTCATGCCTTCTCTCCGCCGCGCTCGTCGTCCGCACCGCCGAGCCCGCCGGTTTGCTCGCTCATGCCTGCTCAGCCAGCCGGTAGCCGCGGCCGTAGACGGTCTGCACGTAGCGGGACTCGGCCGGGTCGTCCTCGATCTTGCGGCGCAGGTTCATCACGTGCGCGTCGACGGTGCGCTCCTCGACGTGGTTGTCGAAGCCGAAGGCCCGGTCGATGATCTGCGCGCGGGAGAACACGCGGCCGGGTGAGGCGGCGAGGGTGGCGAGGATGCCGAACTCCTTGGCGGTGAGCGCGACGAGGCGGCCGGCGATTCGTACCTCGAACCTGCCTTCGTCGATCTCCAGGTCGCCGACCCGGACGACCTCCTCCTTCGCGCTGCCGGGGCGGGCGCGGCGCAGCAGGGCGCGCACCCGGGCGGCGAGCTGCCGCGGGCTGTACGGCTTGGTGACGTAGTCGTCCGCGCCGAGGTCGAGGCCGACAAGGATGTCGTCCTCGGTGCTGCGGGCGGTGAGCAGCAGGATCGCCACGTCGGACTCGGCCCGCAGGATGCGGCACACGTCGAGGCCGCCGAGGGTCGGCATCATCACGTCGAGCACGACCAGGTCCGGCCGATACGCGCGGCAGCGCTCCAGCGCGGCGAGGCCGTCGCCGACGACCTGGACGCTGTGGCCTTCGCGTTCGAGGTAGACCCGCAGCAGGTGGGCCTGCTTGGGGTCGTCCTCGGCGACCAGCACCCGCGCGCTCACTCCGGCCTCCCTGTTCGGCGAGGTACCGACCCTAGCCGCCGGTCGGCGGCACGGCACCGGTCCTTCATCGGTTCTTCACGGCCACTGCCGCTCAGTACATAAATTATGAATTATTCTTGACACGCTCGCATGACAGCCCACAAGATCGAGGAAACCCCTTTCGCAGCAAGGAATCCGATGTGAAACGACGCGTGCTCACCGGCGTGCTCTGCCTCGCCACCGGCCTGCTGACCGCCCCGGCGCCCGCCACCGCGGCCCCGGCCCCGGCCCGCCAGGAAGTGCTCAGCCCCACGCCCTACCAGGGCTGGAACACCTACTTCGGCCTCGGCGGCGACTTCTCCGAGCAGTCGGTGCGGGAGGTCGCCGACGCCATGGTCGAGCGCGGGCTCGCCGAAGCCGGCTACGACATCGTGTGGCTCGACGGCGGCTGGCAGGACCCGCAGCCGCGGACCGCCGCCGGCGACCTGCAGGCCGACCGGACCCGCTTCCCCGACGGGCTGCGGCCCCTGGTCGACTACATCCACGGCAAGGGCCTGAAGGCCGGCATCTACACCGACGCGGGGCCCTACATCCCGGGCAAGTGCGGTCTCGGCAGCGGCGGCGGGTACTACCAGCGCGACGCCGACCGGTTCGCGGCCTGGCAGTTCGACGCGGTCAAGGTGGACTTCCTCTGCGGCATCGCCGCCGACCTGGACCCGAAGGCGGCGTACACCGAGTTCGCCGAGGCGCTGCGAAACAACGCCGGCGGCCGGCCGATCATTTTCAACCTGTGCAACCCGGTGACCTCGCCCGACTGGGGCGACTACCCCGAGGAGCAGCAGTCGACGTACTCGTGGAGCTACGCGCCGGGCATCGCCCAGTCCTGGCGGACGTACACCGACGTGGGCTTCGTCGGTGACATCAAGTTCAAGGACGTGCTGCGCAACTACGACGCGAACGCCCGGCACCCCGAGGCGACCGGCCCCGGCCACTACAACGACCCCGACTACCTCGCCCCGCAGCTCGGCATGTCCGACGAGGAGTTCCGCACGCAGCTGACGCTGTGGGCGGCGGCGGCCGCGCCGCTGGTCATCGGCAGCGACATCCGCAAGCTCAGCCAGGCCTCGGTGGACGCGCTGACCAACCGGGACGTGCTGGCGATCAACCAGGACCGCGCCGCGGTGCAGGCCGTCCGGGTCGGCCCGGCGGGCACGACCGAGACGTGGGTGAAGCGCCTGGCCGACGGCGGCCGGGCCGTGGTGCTGCTCAACCGCGGCGACAGCCCGCGCACGCTGACCGCGCAGGTCGGCGCCACCGGCCTGACCGGCTCGCGGTTCACCGTCAAGAACGCCTGGACCGGGCAGGTCACCGAGACCGCGGGCACGCTCAGCGCGGCGGTGCCCGCGCACGGGGCCGCGCTGCTGCGGGTCGCCCCGGCCGGCGGCGTGCCCGGCGTGCCGCACGTGACCGCCGGCATCCCGCAGGTCACCGAGGTCGACGGCGCGACCCTGCCGGCCGGCGCCGCGCCGGTGCTCGCGGGCGGCGACCAGGCCCGGGTGGAGGTGGCCGTCCGCAACGACGGGCTCCTGCCGGTCATGCAGCCCAAGGCCGTGCTGACCGGTCCCGCCGGCTGGACGGCGCGTCCCGTGGGCCAGGCACCGGTGCTGCTGGCACCCGGCCACACCGCCACGTTCGCCTTCACGGTGGCCGTGCCGGCGGGCACCGCTCCCGGTGACGGCATGCTGACCGCCACCACCTCGTACGACGTGCTCGGGCACGGGCGGCTGCGGCAGACGGCCACCTCGCCGGTGGTGGTGGCCCCGGCTCCGCCGACCGGATCGGTGGTCCTGTCGCACCACGCCTGGATCAGCGCCACCAGCGGCTGGATGAGCCCGACCGTCGACCGGAGCGTCGGCGGCTGGTCGCCGATCAGCATGCTCGGCACGGTGTACCCGACCGGGATCGGCGTCGCCTCGCCGTCCACGATCCGCTACTACGTCGGCGGCCGGTGCGGCGGGCTGGCCGCGACCATCGGGCTGGACGACGCGGTGCGCAACGTCGGCCCCGAGGGCGCGACGTCGACGTTCCAGGTGGTCGGCGACGGCCGCACGCTGTTCGACAGCGGGCTGCTCACCCGGGACGACACCCGCCAGATCACGATCGACCTGACCGGCGTACGGGTGCTCGACCTGGTCGTCGGCGACGGCGGGGACGGCGGCTACAACGACCGCGCCAACTGGGCCGGCCTGACCGCCACCTGCTGAAGCAGCGCGGCCGCACCCGGGCCGGCCCGGGTGCGGCCGCTCCCCTCAGCGTTCGCGCGGACGGCCCGGCCGCCTCAGCGCACGGACGGGCGCTGCCAGCCGGGATCGCGGCCGGCCTGGCCGAGCAGGCGGGTGAACGGGTCCGCCCCGGGGGCCGTCGGCACGGGCTCGGCGAAGACCTTCCACTCCCGGGCCATCGGCCCCATCTCGCCGACCATCAGCAGCAGCTCCTCGACCGCCGCCGGGCTCGGTTCGTACGCCCGCCCGGTCGCCACCGCCAGGTCCCACGGGTGCAGCGTCAGATCCAGCAGCGCCATCCGCCCCACGGCCGGCTGCGGCAGCCCCATCCCGGGCGACACGCCCACCAGCGCCGACTCGTCCGACCAGGCGGCGATCAGCTGCTCGGTCTCGGTCGCGAAGCGGGCGCGCCAGTCCGTGCCGAGCACGTCCGGGGTGCCGGAGAAGTCCGCGGGCTCGCGGCGGGCCAGCGCCTGGAAGTTGACGACGACCTGGAACAGGTGGTTGACCAGGTCGCCGACCCGGAACTCGGCGCACGGGGTGGTGGCGGTGAGCTGCTCGTCGCCGATGCCCTGAAGCACGGGCAGGGCCACGTCGGCGGACTCACGCAGTAGTTTCGAGATCGTGGTCATCCGGCCACGCTAACCAGCGGCGTGCGGGAGGTCTTGAACAAATGCGACAGCCACGCCGGGACACCCGGGGCATCGTCGACCCGGCCGCGCTGCTGCGCCAGGTGCGGTTCCGGCGGCTCGCCCCCGCCGCGAAGCTGGCCGAGCTGGTGGAGCACTACTGGTTCATCGACTGGGACCTGGACCAGCCGTTCGAGCAGCACGTCGTCGGGCACCCGGCGGTGAACCTGGTCGTGCTGCGCCCGACCCCGGACGACCCGGTCACCGCCGAGGTGTCCGGCGCCGCCCGCGAGCTGTTCTCGATCAAGCTGGCGGAGCGGGGCTGGGTGCGCGGGGTGCAGTTCCGGCCGGGCGCGTTCCGGGCGTTCTCGGGCCGCTCCCCGGCGGAGCTGACCGGGCGGCGGGTGCCGCTGGCGCAGGCCCTGCCGGTGGCCGACCCCGGTGACCGGCTGGCCGCCGCGGCGACGGACGAGGTGGCGGCCGCGGTCTTCGACGAGCTGCTGCTCGGCCTGCGGCCGGATCTCGGCGATTCGGTACGGCTCGCGATCCGGCTGGTGGACCGGGTCCGCCACGACCGCGGCCTGCGCCGGGTCGAGGAACTCGCGCAGCAGGCGGGTCTGTCGGTGCGCTCGCTGCAACGCCTGTTCACCGAGTACGTGGGCATCGGCCCGAAGCAGGTGATCCTGCGCTACCGGGTGCACGGGGCGATCGAGCTCGCCGAGGGCGAGGTGGACTGGGCCGCCGTCGCCGCGGAGCTGGGCTACAGCGACCAGGCGCACCTGGTCCGCGAGGTCACGGCCGCGATCGGGGTGCCGCCCGCCGCGTACGCGGCCTCGCTGCGCTGACTTCCCCGAAAATCGTCTCTTGAGCGATTGCTCAAACAGTCGTACAGTCTGTTTGAGCAATCGCTCAACAGCGGTTCCGGGAGAGGTGAGGACTGATGGGACGGCAGCTGTACATCGAGGTCCACATCCGCGCCGACCTCGACAAGGTGTGGGCGTTCACGCAGGACCCGGCGATGCACCAGCGCTGGGACGCCCGGTTCACCACCATCGAATACCTGCCCGGGACCAGCCCGCAGCGCTTCCGCTACGCGACCCGGCTCGCGCCCGGCCTCGTGCTGGCAGGCGTCGGCGTCACCGCCGGCGAGCGGAGCCGCCCGGACGGCACGCGCACCTCGGCGCTGCGCTTCCACTCCTGGCTGATGACCGGAGCCGGTTACTGGCGCTACGTGCCGACCCCCACCGGCGTGCGCTTCCTCACCGGCTACGACTACACGCCGCGCTTCGCCCTGCTCGACCGACTCCTGCTGCGACCCCTGATGGGCTGGGCGACCGCCTGGTCCTTCGACCGGCTGCGCATCTGGCTGGAGGACGGCGTACCACCCCGGCGCTCCCCGCTGCGGCTGCTCCCCCGCTGGGGCGCGCCGTCCGCCCGCCGCTGCCTGCGTACCCCGCCCGACCGGACCGCCGGCCGCGCCCCGTCCCTCTTGGAGACCCTGTGAACTCGCTGTTCCACACCGCGCTCGGTGACGACTTCTTCCGCCTGCACCCCCGGCTGCAGGAGCGCTTCGGCTTCACCAGCACCGACGGGCGCGGCTGCGTCGGCCACGGCGTCATGGACCGCATCTGGCGCGGGCCGGCGTACACCCGGCCGTTCCTGGCGCTGGGGACCATGCGCAACATCATGTTCCCGGAGCAGGGCCGCAACGTGCCCTTCACCATCGAGAACTACGCTTATCCCGACTCCTACGGCCGGGAGACCCTCACCTTCGTACGCACCTTCGAGCTGCCCCGGCGACGCCGCCGCTTCGACGCCACCATGGTCTGGGACCCGCACCGCGAGGTGATCGTCGACTACCTCGGCACCCACCAGCACATCGCCGCCGACCTGCACCTGAGCGTCGACGACCAGGGCGGGCTGCGGCTGCGCAGCGGGCAGATGCGCTTCCGGGGCCCCGGGATCGACACCCCGCTGCCCCCGGCCGCCACCGCGGGCGCCGAGGTCCACGAACGATACGACGACACGGCCGAGGTCTTCCGCATCGACGTGCGGGTGGTCAACCCGTGGTTCGGGCCCGTCTTCGGCTACACCGGCGCGTTCACGGTGCGCTACGTCGACACCGACGCCGCTCCCGTCCCCGCTTCGGTCAAGCCCTACCGCGAGCAGGCCAGGTACTGAGCGACTCGCGACGAGCGAATCACCCGGCGAGCCGCTCGGCCGCCGCCCGCGCCCCCATGCTCCATCGACGGTGGCCTATCACATCGAATCCGAGGCGCGATTATTCGATGTGATAGGCCACCGTCTATTGCGGACGGGCGGACGGGCGGACGGGCGGACGGGCGGGCGGACGGGCGAGCCGAGGGGCCGACGGGTGGACGGATGGACGGGACGGTTGGAGGGGGTCAGGTGACGGGGATGTCGCGGTTGCGGAGGGCGGCGAGGCCGGCTGCGGTGAGGGCGGCGGCGAGCGCGGTCAGTACCAACAGCGGGGTCGCCGGGACGGCGGCGGGGCCGGGCAGGTGCGGGATGTGGGTGAACGGGGACACGTCCAGCACGAGCTGGTCCAGTTGCAGTGCCGCGCCGACCTGGCCGAGCAGGACGCACAGCGACAGCGCCACCCAGCCGACGGCGGGCGACAGCCGCGGCAGCAGCCCGTACGCGGCCACGGTCAGGCCGGTCAGCAGCCACACCGCGGGCATCTGCACCAGCGCGGCGCCGACGACCCGGGGCACCTGGCGGCCGATCTCCCCGGTGCTGGCTCCGTACACGAGTCCCGCGAACAGGCCGGTGGCCGCCATGACCACGGTCGGGCCGAGCAGCGCGAACGTCAGGTGCCCGGCCGCCCAGCGCAGCCGGGAGACCCCGGCGGTCAGCACGGGCTCGCTGCGCAGGGCCGCCTCCTCGGTGCGCATGCGCAGCGCGGCCGAGATGCCGTACGCGGCCACCGCGATCGCGCCGATGCCGAGCGAGCCGCCGACGAAGATGTCGGAGGCCACCGACTTGCCGCCGATGCGTTCCATGATCTCGGTGAGCTGGCCGTTGCCTTCGAGCAGGCTGCTCGCCGTCTTGGCGACGCCGCCGAACAGCACGCCGCCGACCACGCCGAGGCCGACCGTCCAGCCGAGCAGCGAGCCGCGGTGCAGCCGCCAGGCCAGGCCGAACGCGCTGCTCAGCGAGGCGGGGGCGGTCGCCGGGCCGAGGCGCGGCGGCAGCAGGCCCGCGCCGAGGTCGCGGCGGGCCGACAGGCGCAGCGCGGCGTACGCCAGCACCACCGTGACGGCCGCGCAGATCGCGAACAGCCACCAGCGGTCGTCGGTGTAGGCGTGCACCTTGTACACCCAGCTCAGCGGGGTGGCCCAGGCCAGCCAGGACAGGCCGCCACCCGCGACGTCGCCGACGCCGCGCAGCAGGAAGTCGAGGCCGAGCACCGCGCCCGCAATGCCCCGGGCGGTGCCCGCGCCGGTGGTGAGCTGGGCGGCGAGCGCGCCGACGCCGGCGTACAGGATGCCCGCGAACGCCCACGCGAAGCCCATGGCGAACGCGCCCGAGGCGGGGGTCTGCTGGCTGATCATGCCGAGCGCCACCAGCACGCCGACGACCAGGCTGGCCCCGGAGACGGTGAGCACCGCGGCGGTCAGGGCCGCGTGGCGGCCGACGACGGCGGAGCCGAGCAGCTCCCGGCGGCCGGCCTCCTCCTCGACCCGGGTGTGCCGGATGACGACGAGCAGGCCGATCAGGCCCATGATGACGATGCCGGTGGCGGACCGCCAGAAGATCAGCGCGCCGAGGCTGGGCTCCGCGGGCTTCTGGCCGTAGAACAGCAGCAGCATGGGGCTGGCGGCCAGGGAGTCGATGTAGCCCTGGCGGCCGGCGTCGGTCGGGTACAGGCTCGCCGTGCCGGAGGCCAGGCCCATCGGCAGCAGCGCCATGCACAGCATCCAGATCGGCATGAGCACCCGGTCGCGGCGCAGGATCAGCCGGACCAGGGTGCCGGTTCCGGTGAGGGAGGTCATCGCACCGGCTCCGTCTCGTAGTGGCGCAGGAACAGCTCCTCCAGCGTCGGCGGCTGGCTGACCAGGCCGCGTACGCCATGGGTGGTGAGCTGGCGCAGCACCGCGTCGAGCTCGGCCTGGTCGACCTGGAAGCGCACGGTGGCCCCGTCGGTCTTCAGGTCGTGCACCCCGGGCAGCTGGGCCAGGCCGTTCGGCGGGGTGGCCAGCTCGGCGGTGATGTGGGTGCGGGTGAGGTGGCGCAGCTCGGCCAGGGTGCCGGTCTCCACGGTGCGGCCCTGCCGGATGATGCTGACCCGGTCGCACAGCGCCTCGACCTCGGACAGGATGTGGCTGGACAGCAGGACGGTGCGGCCGTTGCGGGTCTCCTCGGCGACGACCTGCCGGAAGACCTCCTCCATCAGCGGGTCCAGGCCCGAGGTCGGCTCGTCGAGCAGCAGCAGCTCGACGTCGGAGGCGAGCGCGGCGATGAGCCCGACCTTCTGCCGGTTGCCCTTGGAGTAGGCGCGGCCCTTCTTCCTCGGGTCCAGGTCGAAGCGTTCGAGCAGGTCCTTGCGCTTGGCGGCGTTGAGGCCGCCGCGCAGCCGGCCGAGCAGGTCGATGACCTCGCCGCCGGAGAGGTTGGGCCAGAGGGTGACGTCGCCGGGCACGTAAGCCAGGCGGCGGTGCAGCGCGACGGCGTCGCGCCAGGGGTCGCCGCCGAGCAGCGTGGCGGTGCCTCCGTCGGCCCGGAGCAGGCCGAGCAGGATGCGGATCGTGGTGGTCTTGCCGGCGCCGTTGGGGCCGAGGAAGCCGTGCACCTCGCCGCGTGCGACCGTCAGATCCAGGCCGTCGAGGGCCTTGGCCTGGCCGAAACTCTTGGTCAGGCCGACCACTGAAATGGCGTTGTCCATGTTTTGGACGCTACACTCATTTCACAAGTTTGTGAAAGTACGAAAGCTACAGTCTTGACGAAATCTTGACGGAGGTCACGTGGCACACTCCCCGCCGCAGCGCGATGAGCAGGCGATGCGCAGCTTCGTCGAATACATGGCCCGGACGCTGGCCGACTGGGGCTTCCCGCGCATGGCCGGCCGCGTGGTCTTCACCCTGATGGCCGCCGACGAGCCGGCGATGACCGCCGCCGAGCTGGCCGAACGCCTCGGCGTGAGCCCGGCCGGCATCTCCGGGGCGATCCGCTACCTGGTCCACCTGAACATGGTCGCCAGGGAGCCGGTGCCGGGCTCGCGCCGCGACCGCTACCGCATGGTCGACGACTCCTGGTACGAGGTGACCGTCGCCAAGATGAGCCTGCTCAAGACGATCAGCGACGCCGCGGGGCAGGCCGTGGCCGCGGCGGGCGGCGAGCACACCCCGGCCGGGGCGAAGCTCGCCGGGATGCGCGACTTCTACCAGTGGGTGCAGGACAACCTGCCGTCGCTGCTGGACCAGTGGGCCGAGCACAAGGCCAGGCAGCGCGGACCCGCCTCCTGACCCGGCTCCGCGACCTGACAGGGTGGCGGTGACGGAGCGAGGAAGGGGTGCCATGGCACGGCAGACGCGGTGGGCGACCGACACCGAGCGCGGGCACGCCCAGCGGATGGCCGACCGGTTCCGGCAGCTGGCGGCCGAGGGCCACGATCTCGCGGGCGAGGCGCGCACGCTCGACGCGATCATCGCGCCCGGCTCGACCGTGCTCGACGCGGGCTGCGGCAGTGGCCGGGTCGGCGCGGCGCTGGCCGTACGCGGGCACACGGTGCTCGGCGTGGACGCCGACGAGACCCTGATCGCGGCGGCGCGCGAGGACTTCCCCGAGATCGAGTGGCTGGTGGGCGACCTCACCGAACTCGACCTGACGGCGGGTGGGCAGCGGCGGCTGTTCGACGCCGCGATCCTGGCCGGCAACGTCATGCTCTACCTCGCGCCGGACACCGAGGCCGAGGTGCTGCGCCGGGTCGGCGCGCACGTGCGGCCCGACGGGCCGGTGGTGGTCGGCTTCGGCACCGGGCGCGGATACGCCGTGGCCGGCTTCGACGCCCACGCGGCACAGGCCGGGTTGCTGGTCGAGCAGCGTTTCGCCACCTGGGACCTGCGGCCGTGGCACGCCGGCGCCGACTTCGCGGTCACCGTGCTGCGACGGCCGGCGGCCTGACCCGGCGAGCGCGCTCAGCGGCATGACAACAGGTGAAGGTGCTCGCCGGCCGCGCGGCGAGGGCGGCTCACCGATGCCGCCCGGTCATTGGTCCCGGCGCGTCGATTCCGCCACGTCACCGGCGCGCTCGCCGTCGGCCGGGCGGTGCGGGCCCTCGGCGGGGCGGTGCAGGCCCTCGGCGAAGGCGCGGTCCGCGGCGGCCGCCTCGGTCGCGGTCAGGCCCGCCGAGGTCGGCACGGCGGGCAGGTTGAGCACCATGGTCAGGCCGCCGCCGGGGGTCGTCTCGGGCAGCAGCGTGCCGCCCATCGCCTCGACCAGGCCCCGGGACAGGGCCAGGCCCAGGCCGACACCCGTGTCGTTGCTGCGGTCGCCGAGCCGCTGGAACGGCAGGAACACCCGGTCGCGCTGCTCCTCGGGGATGCCCGGCCCGTGGTCGACCACGCGCAGCTCGACCAGCTCGCCGTGCTCGCTCGCGGTGACCAGCGGCGGGCGGTCCGGCGGGCTGAAGCGCAGCGCGTTGCTGACGACGTTCACCAGCACCCGCTGCAGCAGGCCCGGATCGGCGCGTACGGCCGACAGGTCGTCCGGGATGCGCACCCGCACCTCCCGGCCCGGCGCACCCAGCTCGTCCAGCGCCGTGGGCACCGCCTCGTCGAGCCAGACGTCCACGGCGGCCACGCCCAGCGCCCCCGCCTGCAGCCGGCTCATGTCCAGCAGGTTCGCGACCAGCCGGGACAGCCGGTCCAGCGACTCGGCCGCGGTGGCCAGCAGCTCGCGCCGGTCCTCGTCGCTGAACGCCACGTCGTCGCTGCGCAGGCCCTCCACCGCGGCGACGGCCGAGGCCAGCGGTGTACGCAGGTCGTGGCTGACCGCGGCGAGCAGCGCCGTGCGCATCCGGTCGGCCTCGGCCAGCGGCTTGGCCCTGGCGGCCTCGGCGGCCAGCCGCTCCTGGCGCAGCGCGATCGCGGCCTGGGCGGCGAACGCCTCGATGATCCGCCGGTCCGCGGCCGGGGGCACCGGGCCGCGCAGCACCACGGTGACCTGGTCGTCGACGGCCACCGCGGTGTCACCCTCCCCCGGCGTGACGCAGGGCTGCCCGCCGACCGTGGCGGCCACCCGCCAGGCGGTGGGGTCGCCCTGGCAGTCGGGCGCGGGCGGCACGTCGTCGCGCCGCTCCAGCACGGTGACCGCGTCGAGCTGGAAGGTCTCGCGCAGGTTCTCCAGCAGCGCCTGCAGCGGGCTGGCCCCGCGCAGCACGCTGCCGGCGACGGTGGCCAGCGTGCCGGCGTCGGCCGAGGCGCGGGCGGCTTCGCGGGTACGCCGGGCCGCCAGGTCCACGACCGCGCTGACCGCGGCCCCGACCAGGATGAACACGGCCAGCGCGAGCACGTTCTCCCGGTTGGCGACGGTGAAGGTGCGCAGCGGCGGGGTGAAGAAGTAGTTCAGCAGCAGCGAACCGGCGACGGCGGCCAGCAGCGCGGGCCACAGGCCGCCGACCAGCGCGACCACGACCACCATGGCCAGGAACAGCAGGATGTCGCTGGCCAGCGACAGGCCCTCGCCCAGCGTGTGCAGCAGCAGGGTCAGCAGCGGCAGGCCGAGCACGGCCAGTGCGAACCCGGTCAGCCGGCGGGCCGGGGACAGCGCGGAGATGCCGCCCAGGGCGGGTCGCCTGCCCCGGCCGATCCGCTCGTGGGGCACGAGGTGCACGTCTATCGCCCCGGACAGGGCCGTGGTGGTGACGCCGACCCCGGGCGAGAGCAGCTGCGCCAGCCGGCCGCGGCGGCTCGCGCCGAGCACCAGCTGGGTGGCGTTGACGCCGCGGGCGAAGTCGAGCAGCGCCCGCGGCACGTCGGCGCCCGCGACGTGGTGGTAGGTGCCGCCGAGGCTCTCCACCAGCACCCGCTGCTTGGCCAGCAGCGCGGGGTCGGCCCCGGCGAGACCGTCGGAGCGGGCCACGTGCAGGGCCAGCAGGTCGGCGCCCTTGCTCCGGCCCGCGATCCGGGCCGCGCGGCGGATCAGGGTCTCGCCCTCGGGGCCGCCGGTGACCGCGACGACGACCCGCTCCCGGGTCTCCCACTGCTTGGCGATGCCGTGGTCGGCGCGATACCGGTCGAGCTGCTCGTCGACCTTGTCGGCCAGCCACAGCAGCGCCAGCTCGCGCAGCGCGGTGAGGTTGCCGACCCGGAAGTAGTTGCCGAGCGCGGCGTCGATCTTGTCGGGCTGGTACACGTTGCCGTGCGCCATCCGGCGGCGCAGCGCCTCGGGCGTCATGTCGATCAGCTCGACCTGGTCGGCCTGGCGCACCACCTGGTCGGGGACGGTCTCGCGCTGGACGATGCCGGTGATCTGCTCGACGACGTCGTTGAGGGACTCCAGGTGCTGGATGTTGACCGTCGACAGCACGGTGATGCCCGCGTCGAGCAGCTCCTGGATGTCCTGCCAGCGCTTGGCGTTGCGGCTGCCGGGCACGTTGGTGTGGGCGAGCTCGTCGACGACGGCGACCTGCGGCGCGCGGGCCAGCACCGCGTCGACGTCCATCTCGGTGAACGCCGCGCCCCGGTAGTCCATCGCGCGGCGGGGCACGACCTCCAGCCCGTCGAGCATCTCGGCGGTGTGCTGCCGGCCGTGGGTCTCGACGAAGCCGATCACGATGTCGGTGCCCCGGCCGCGGCGGCGCTGGGCCTCCTCCAGTACGGCGTAGGTCTTGCCCACGCCCGGCGCGGCGCCCAGGTAGATGCGCAGCTGTCCGCGCGCCATGACCGGGTCAGCCTCCATGGGCGGGGGCGTCGTGGGGGACGAAGCGGTAGCCCATGCCCGGCTCGGTGAGCAATTGGCGCGGGTGGGCCGCGTCGTCCTCCAGCTTGCGCCGCAGCTGGGCCATGTACTGGCGCAGGTAGTTGGTCTCCGTGGCGTACTGCGGCCCCCAGATCTCCTGCAGCAGCTGCCGCTGGCTGACCAGCTTGCCGGGGTTGCGCACCAGGGCGCTGAGCAGGTGCCACTCGGTGGGGGTCAGCCGCACGTCGCCGCCGCCGCTGACCGGGCGCACCTGGTGGTTGCCCACGTCCACGGTGTACCGGCCGACGCGTACCGTGCTCTGCGCCTCCGGCGCGGCGGTGTGCCGGCGGGTCACCGCCCGGATCCGGGCGAGCAGCTCCTCGACCCCGAACGGCTTGGTGACGTAGTCGTCGGCCCCGGCGTCGAGCGCGTCCACCTTGTCCTCGCTGCCGGTGCGCCCCGACAGCACGATGATCGGCGCGGCCGACCAGCCGCGCAGACCGCGGATCACGTCGACACCGTCCATGTCGGGCAGGCCCAGGTCCAGCACGACCACGTCGGGGTGTGCCGCCCCCGCCACCCGCAGCGCCCCCGCGCCGTCCGCGGCGAGTTCGATGTCGTACCCGCGGGCCTTCAGGTTGATCCGCAGCGCCCGCAGGATCTGCGGCTCGTCGTCCACGATCAAGATCTTCGTCATTCTTCCCTCACCCTACCGCCCAAGCCCTCCCCCTCCCGAAGGAAAGGAAGGGCACCTTCTACACGGACGTCCGTTAACAAGGTGCCCTTCCTTCGTTACAGGCGGTCGAGGGCCAGGTTCAGCTCGAGGACGTTGACGGCGGGGTCGCCCATGAAGCCCAGGGCGCGGCCGTCGGTGTGCTCGCCGATCAGGGCGTCGACCTTGCCGACGGGCAGGCCGCGGGCGGAGGCGACGCGTTTCGCCTGGAGCTGGGCGTACTCGACGCTGATGTGCGGGTCGAGGCTGCTGCCGCTGGCGGTGACCGCGTCGGCCGGGACCGGCGACGTCTCGGGCGCATCGCCCCGCACGGGGACGAGCACGCCCTTGCTGTAGTCCTCGCCGAACCGGCCGCATTCCACGGCCACGCCCTCGTAGACGGGCAGGAACGGAGTGGCGGGGCAGGCCTGGTTGACGCTGACCGCGCGGGTGACCTTGCCGGACAGGCCGCCGGTGTAGAAGACGCGCAGGACCGCGCCGACGCCGTCGGACGTGCAGTACGGCCGGGCGCCGCTGACGCCCTCCAGGTCGCCGACGGCCTTGCTGCGGGCGCAGACCTGGGTGAGCAGGGCCTGCTTGCTGCCGTCGCCGTCTTCGGAGTTCGGGTCGAGGGCCGGGTCGCCGAGGGTGTCCTCGATGCTCTCCGGGCCGAGGTTGGACGCGGCGGTGGCGTCGGGGTCGTACCCGGACGCCGAGGGGCGGCTCTGGAAGTACTTCGGCACCGGGTTGCCGTCGGCGTCGGTGAACGACTGGCCGATCAGCGAGCTGCCGACGGGCTTGCCGTTCACCTGGACGACCGAGCCGTCCGCCTTGTCCTTCAGGCCCGGGAGCTGGGCGAGGCCGGTGATGACGAGCGGGTAGGCCAGGCCGAGCAGCACCGTGAAGAAGACCAGCGCGCGTACGGCGGCCAGGTGCTGGGAGATCCAACTGGGAGTGCGCATCACGAGATCCCTGGAATGAGCGAGATGACCATGTCGATGATCTTGATACCGATGAAGGGTGCGACGATGCCGCCGAGACCGTAGATCCACAGGTTGCGGGTCAGCAGCTTGCTCGCGCTGGACGGCGTGTAGCGCACGCCGCGCAGCGACAGCGGGATCAGCGCGATGATGATCAGCGCGTTGAAGACGACCGCGGACAGGATCGCGGACTCCGGGCTGGACAGCCGCATGATGTTGAGCGTGTCCAGGCTCGGGTACACCACCGCGAACATCGCCGGGATGATCGCGAAGTACTTCGCGATGTCGTTGGCGATCGAGAACGTGGTCAGCGCGCCCCGGGTGATCAGCAACTGCTTGCCGATCTCGACGATCTCGATCAGCTTGGTCGGGTCGCTGTCGAGGTCGACCATGTTGCCGGCCTCCTTGGCGGCCGACGTGCCGGTGTTCATGGCCACGCCCACGTCGGCCTGGGCCAGGGCCGGGGCGTCGTTGGTGCCGTCGCCGGTCATCGCGACCAGGCGGCCGCCCTCCTGCTCCTTGCGGATCAGGGCGAGCTTGTCCTCCGGCGTCGCCTCGGCCAGGAAGTCGTCCACCCCGGCCTCGTCGGCGATCGCCTTGGCGGTCAGCGGGTTGTCACCCGTGATCATGATGGTGCGGATGCCCATCCGGCGCATCTCGTCGAAGCGCTCGCGCATCCCGGACTTCACGACGTCCTTGAGGTGGATCACGCCGAGCGCCCGGGCCGGCTGCCCGGCGGCCAGCTCGGCCACCACCAGCGGCGTGCCGCCCTGACCGGAGATCGCGTCCACCGCGGGGCCGACGTCGTCGGACGGGTGACCGCCGTTGTCGCGCACCCACTTCATGACCGCCGAGGCCGCGCCCTTGCGGATCTGCCGGACCTCGCCGTTCTCGGCGAGGTCGACCCCGGACATGCGGGTCTGGGCGGTGAACGGGATGAAGGTGGCGTGCGGCATGAGGCCCTCCTCGCGGGCGCGCAGGCCGTACTGCTCCTTGGCCAGCACCACGATCGAGCGGCCCTCGGGCGTCTCGTCGGCGAAGCTGGCCAGCTGCGCCGCGTCGGCCAGCTGCGCCGGCGTCACCCCGGCGGCCGGCAGGAACTCCCACGCCTGGCGGTTGCCCAGGGTGATCGTGCCGGTCTTGTCCAGCAGCAGGGTGTTGACGTCACCGGCCGCCTCGACGGCGCGGCCGCTCATCGCCAGGACGTTGCGCTGCACCAGGCGATCCATGCCGGCGATGCCGATCGCCGACAGCAGCGCCCCGATCGTCGTCGGGATCAGGCACACCAGCAGCGAGACCAGCACGATGCCGCTGATGCCGGCCGGGCCGAACGAGGCCGTGTCCGGGGCGGCGCCCTGCCAGGCCTTGGCGTAGATCGCCATCGGCTGCAGCGTGACCACCGCCAGCAGGAAGATGATCGTCAGCGCGGCCAGCAGGATGTTGAGCGCGATCTCGTTCGGGGTCTTCTGCCGGTTCGCGCCCTCGACCAGGCCGATCATCCGGTCGATGAAGCTCTCCCCCGGCTTCTGCGTGATGCGCACGACGATCCGGTCGGACAGCACCTTCGTGCCGCCGGTCACCGCGCTGCGGTCCCCGCCGGACTCGCGGATGACCGGGGCCGACTCGCCGGTGATCGCCGACTCGTCGACGCTGGCGATGCCCTCGACGACGTCGCCGTCACCGGGGATGACCTGACCGGCCTCGACGACCACGACGTCGCCCTGGGCCAGCGCGGACGCCGCGACGGACTCCTCGCGGTACTGCGTCGCCGCGGCTCCCTCGGACCAGCCGATCAGGCGGCGGGCCATGGTGTCCTTCTTGGCGTTGCGCAGCGTCGCGGCCTGGGCCTTGCCGCGGCCCTCGGCCACCGCCTCGGCCAGGTTGGCGAACAGCACCGTCAGCCACAGCCAGACCGTGATCGCCCAGGAGAACCAGGACGGCTGGGTGATCGCCAGCAGCGTGGTGAACACCGCGCCGACCTCGACGATCAGCATGACCGGGTTGCGCCACAGCGTCGCCGGGTTCAGCTTGCGCAGCGCGTCGGGCAGCGACTTCCACAGCTGCTTCGGGTCGAGCAGCCCGCCGCCGACCTTGCGCGCCTCGCGGCGCGGGTTCGGGGTTGCCACCGATGTGACAGTCATCTCTGTTCCTTGTCTGTTTCTGCGGCCGGGCTCACAGGCCCTCGGCCAGCGGGCCGAGCGCGAGTGCGGGCAGGAAGGTGAGGGCCACCAGGATCACCACGACGCCGACGACCATGCCGATGAACAGCGGCTTGTGCGTGGGCAGCGTGCCCGCCGAGGCCGGCACCGGGGCCTGCCTGGCCAGCGAGCCGGCCAGGCCGAGCACGAAGATCAGCGGCAGGAACCGGCCCAGCAGCATGGCCAGCCCGAGCGCGGTGTCCCACCACGGCGTGTTGACCGTGATGCCGGCGAAGGCCGAGCCGTTGTTGTTCGCGGCGGAGGTGAACGCGTACACGACCTCGGAGAAGCCGTGCGGCCCGACGTTGAGCTGGGTGCTCCAGTTGCCCGTCGCCATCGCCGCGGCGACGCCGATCAGCACCAGCGCGGGGGTGATCAGGAAGTACATCGAGGCGAACTTGATCTCGCGGGCACCGATCTTCTTGCCCAGGTACTCGGGGGTGCGGCCGACCATCAGCCCGGCCACGAACACCGTGATCACCGCGATGATCAGCATCCCGTACAGGCCGGAGCCGACACCGCCGGGCGCGACCTCGCCGAGCATCATGTTGACGATCGGCATCATGCCGCCGAGCGCGGTGTACGAGTCGTGGAACGAGTTGACGGCTCCGGTCGAGGTCAGCGTCGTCGCCGCGGCGAACGTCGCCGAGTTCGAGACGCCGAAGCGCACGTCCTTGCCCTCCAGCGCCGCGCCGACCGCCTGCGGGACGGTGCCGGCGTGCTGCAGCTCGAACACGTTGGTCAGCGCGACGCCGGCGACGGCGATGATCGCCATGACGGCCAGGATCGCGTACCCCTGCCGGTTGTCCTTGACCATCCGGCCGAAGACCCGCGGCAGCGCGAACGGGATCACCGTCAGCAGGAAGATCTCCAGCCAGTCCGTCCACGCGTTCGGGTTCTCGAACGGGTGCGCCGAGTTGACGTTGTAGAAGCCGCCGCCGTTGGTGCCCAGCTCCTTGATCGCCTCCTGGGAGGCCACCGGCCCGCCCGTGAGGTGCTGCTGCGCACCGGTCAGGGTGGTCGCCGCGGTGCCGTCGGTCAGGTTCTGCACCACGCCGCCGACGATCAGCAGCACGGCCGCGACCGCGGCGATCGGCAGCAGGATGCGCAGCGTGATGCGGGTCAGGTCGACCCAGAAGTTGCCCAGCCGCTCGCTCTTGCGCCGGGCGAAGCCGCGCACCAGCGCCACCGCCACCGCGATGCCCACCGCCGCGGAGACGAAGTTCTGCACCGCCAGGCCGGCCATCTGCACCAGGTGCGTCATCGTCGACTCACCGGAGTACGCCTGCCAGTTGGTGTTGGTGACGAAGCTGACCGCGGTGTTCCAGGCCAGGTGCGGGAACACCCGCTCGTCGATCGACGCCGCGAAGTCCGGGACCCTGAAGACCAGGTCCTGCAGGCGCAGGAAGGCGTACAGGCCCAGGATCGAGACCAGCGAGAAGGCCAGGACGCTGCGGGCGTACACACCCCAGGACTGCTCCGCGTCCGGGTCGACGCCGAGCGCCCGGTAGATGCCGCGCTCGACGCGGCCGTGCCGCTCGGCCGCCACCACCCGGAACAGGTAGTCACCGAGGTAGCGGTAGGCCACCGCCAGCGCGGCGAGGAGCGAGAGGATGAAGATCACTCCCGCGGTTGTCGTGCTCATCTGAGGACAGCTCTTTTCGGGAGTTCAGAACTTCTCGGGGAACAGCAGGGCGAAGACCAGGAAGACCGCCAGCGCGCAGGCGATCACCAGGCCGACCAGATTGGCGGTCACAGCCGCTCCACTCCTCGCACGACGAGGGCGAGCACTGCGAACAGGCCCACCGTGAGCAGCACGTAAGCCAGGTCAGCCACCGTGCGCCTCCTTAACCAATTGATGCCGTTTGTCGGTTATGTTCGTCCGCCGGAGGGGTGCCCGGAGGGGAACGGAGTAATCGAACTCCCGAAAACGGCTCGCATAGGCGTTCTTGACGCCATCGCTACGAGCGGCACGGCATTCTTGACGCGCCTTTGACAGCGCTGTGACCTGCACCGCCGCGGCACCGTCGCGCACGGCTCCACCGTCGTGAAACCGGCGTACACGAACAGGCACGCCCGCCGCGACCGCGCGGACGGAGGTCGGGGCGGGCATGCCGTCGGCTACTTCAGCCGCGCGTCGCCGCGGCTCCCCGAGGCCCCCGGCAACCGATCCTCGGGCTTGCGCCCCATGATCTCCTGTGTACTATCGCACTAGTACACTAGTAGACACGTCTCGCGAGGTGGTGCCGTGTTCGCCTTCCGTCTTGACTCCCGGTCCGGGGTGCCGACCTACCTGCAACTCGTCGAGCAGGTGCGGCGCGGGCTCCTGCTCGGCTACCTGGTCGACGGCGAGCAGCTGCCGACCGTACGCGAGGTCGCCGCGGCGCTGGTCGTCAACCCGAACACGGTCGCCAAGGCGTACCGCGAACTCGAACGCGCCGGGCTCGCCGCGCCCCGGGCCGGGCAGGGCACCTTCGTCATCGGCAACGACGACCAGGTGCCGCACGGCGTACACGTCAAGCTGGCGGCCCGGCTGCGCGCCTGGGTCCGGTCCGCCCACGAGGCCGGCCTCGCGCCCGAGCAGGTGCGCGCCCTGGTCACCACGGTGCTGGACGACGAGAACACCGCGGCCCGGACGGAGGCGGCATGACCGGCGAGTCCGCGCTGCGTTTCAGCGGGCTGGGCAAGCGCTACGGCCGGCGCGCCTGGGCACTGCGCGACTGCACCCTCGACCTGCCGCAGGGCAACGTCATCGGCCTGGTCGGCGCGAACGGCGCCGGCAAGACCACCCTGCTGCAACTGGCCATCGGCCTGCTCGAACCCACCGAGGGCACGGTGTCGATGTTCGGCCGCCCGCTGCGCATGGACTCCCCCGCCGGGCTGGCCGAGGTCGGCTTCGTGGCCCAGGACCACCCGCTCTACCGGGGCTTCAGCGTCGCCGACATGCTGCGCTACGGCCGGTCCATGAACCCCCGGTTCGACCAGGCCGGAGCCGAGCACCGGCTGCGCGAGCTGAACATCCCCACGGAGCACCGGGCCGACCGGCTCTCCGGCGGCCAGCAGGCCCAGGTCGCGCTGACCCTGGCCCTGGCCAAGCAGCCCCGCCTGCTGGTGCTCGACGAGCCGGTCGCCAGCCTCGATCCGCTGGCCCGCCGCGAGTTCATGAAGACCCTGGTCGAAGCGGTCGCCGAGACGGACCTGACGGTGCTGCTCTCCTCTCATGTGGTCACCGAGCTGGAACGGGTCTGCGACCACCTGGTGCTGCTGCATCAGGGCCGGGTGCGGCTCGCCGGTGACATCGACGAGCTGCTCGCCGGGCACCGCATCCTCACCGGCCCCCGCTGCGACGACACCGCTGGCATCGACGGCCTGGTCGCGGCGACCCACGGCACCCGGCACAGCCACCTGCTGGTCCGGCAGCCCGCCGACGTGCCCGCGCATCCCCGTTGGGAGGCCAACCCGGTCGGGCTGGAGGACGTCGTGCTGGCCTACCTGGCGCGCACCGACACCGAGCCGCCGCGACCCGCGAGCGCGCCCCCGCCGGAACCGGCCGAACCCGGCCGCCGCCTCAGCATCGTCACCGACCGGTCCGCAGACGAAAGGCAGGCCTGAGCATGCTGTGGGTCACCTGGCGCCAGCACCGTGCCGAACTGCTCGTCGCCGCGCTGCTGCTGGCCGGCGTCGCGATCCCGCTGCTGGTCACCGGCGCGGCGATGCACGCCGAGTACACCACCGACGGCGTCGCGGCCTGCGTCGCCGCCCCGGACGGCACGGGCTGCGGGCGGCTCGTCGCCGCGTTCCTCGACCGGCACAGCGAGTGGGGCAACCGGTTCATCTGGGCGACGCTGCTGCCCGCGCTGGTGGGCGTCTTCGTGGGCGCACCGCTGCTGGCCCGGGAGTTCGAGCAGGGCACCTGGCGGCTGGCGTTCACGCAGAGCGTCACCCGCACCCGCTGGCTGCTGACCCGGCTCGCCCTGGTCGGCGCGGGCGTCGCCGTGCTGGCGCTGACCCTGTCCGCACTGCTCACCTGGTGGCGCGGGCCGCTCGACGCGATCGACGGCCACCGGCTGCGTACCACCTCGTTCGTGGTCGCCGCCCCGAGCCTGGTCGCGGCGACCCTGTTCGCCTTCGCGGTCGGCGTGCTGGCCGGGGCGCTGCTGCGGCGCACCATCGCGGCCATGGGCGCCACGCTCGCCTGCTACCTGGCGGTCCGGCTGCCGGTGGAGGAGGCGGTGCGGCCGTACCTGCTGAGCCCGCTGGTCCGGATCACCGAGCCGGGCGGCACCGCCGACACCGGCTGGCGGCCGGAGACCGAGTGGGTCGTCGCGAACGGCTGGATGGACGCCACCGGCCACCGGCTCACCGACCGGGAGGAGGTGGCGATCACCCGCGAGGTGTACGGCAACAGCGACGCCGTCTACGGCGCGGGCACCCCGATCGAGCGCTACCTGGCCGACCACGGGCTGCGCCACTACACCGAGTACCACCCCGCGGGCAGTTTCCTGCCCATGCAGCTGGTCGAGGCGGCGGCGTTCCTGGGCCTGGCCGCGGTCCTGCTGGCCGCCGCGGTCTGGATCGTGCGCCGCCGCACCGCCTGAGGCTTACCCGGCCGCCGTCACCGGCGGCCGGGTGAGCCTCAGCGCTCGCACCTGAGCACGACCCGCTGGCCCGGCTGGAGCGGGCTGCCCGGACCCGGGAACTGCCGCTCCACCCGGTACTCGCGCTTGTCCCCGCGGACCCCGCGCACCTCGACGCGCAGGCCCATCGCGGTGAGGGAGTTCTCCGCGTCCTGGCAGTTCCAGTTGCCCACGTCCGGCATCGCGCCGCCCTGCGGGTTCTTGCTCACCTGCAGCTTGACCACGCTGTTGCGCTCGACCCCGGTGCCCAGCGCCGGGGTCTGCTTGACCACGGTCTCGAAGGGCTTGTCCGAGTCGACCTGCTCGACCTCGACCCGCAGGCCCAGGTTCTCCAGAATCGACCTGGCCTCGGCCAGCGGCTTGCCCTCGACCGACGGCACGGTCACCGGGGCGCGGCCCTTGCTGACGGTCACCTTGATCTCGGCGCCGACCTCGACCTCTTCACCGGCCTTGGGCACGGTCTCCAGGACCGAGCCCTTCGGGACGAGGTCGCTGTACTTCTCGCCGGCCTTCACCGGCTTGAGCTTCAGCGGTTCGGCCTGGAGATCGACGATCGCCTGGTCCCACGGCACGCCGGACACGTCGGGCACCACGTAACGCTCGGGGCCGGCGGACAGCGTCAGGGTCACCGTGCCGCCGCTCACCACGTCCGACCCGGCCGCCGGATCCTGCACCAGCACGACGTCCTTGGGCACGTCCTCGCGGTACAGCGGCTTGGCGTAGGCGACCTCCAGGCCCATGCCGCGCAGTGTGGACTCGGCCTGCTCCTTGGTCAGGTTCGTCACCTGCGGCGTCGTGTCGTAGCGACCGAAGGCCAGGTAGTAGCCGCCGGTCAGCACCAGCAACGCCAGCACGACCGCGCCGGCCATCAGCGCCATCCGCCCCCGCGGGTCGCCCATCAGCCGCGTGTAGTGCTGCTTGGCCTGCTCCACCAGGCCCGCGAAGGACGGGGCCGACGCCGTCACGGTGCGCGTACGCGGCTCGGCGGGCTCCTCGTGCAGCCGGGCCCAGGACGGGCGGTCGGCGGGCCGGACCTGGTCGACCATCATGGTCTCCTGCGCCACCTGGCGCATCCGCGTGGTCGCGTCGGCCAGGCTGTGGCGGGCCGACTGCACCGCGGACAGCATCGCGCCCGCGTCCATGAACCGGGCGCCCGGCGCGCGGCGGGTGGCCGAGGCGACGAGGTCGTCGAGCACCGGCGGCAGCCCGCCCACGAGCTGCGAGGGCGGCGGCACCTCCCGCTCGACGTGCTGCCAGGCCACCTCGACCGGACGCTCGCCCTGGTACGGCACGCGCCCGGTGAGCAGCTCGAACAGCAGGATTCCGGCGCCGTACACGTCGCCGCGCGGGTCGACGTGGCCGTCGGACACGAACTCGGGCGCGACGTACGCGGCGCTGATCGACGGCTCCGCCCCGCCCGCCTCGACGGCGTCGGCGAGTCCGAGATCGGTCACCTTGATCACGGCTTCGCTCAGGTCCTGGCCGCCGCCGGGGGCCTCGGCCACCATGATGTTCTCCGGCTTGACCGCGCGGTGCACCAGGTTGGTGCGGTGCGCTGCGGCCAGCGCCGCCAGGACCTGCTCGGTCACCGCGAGCGCCTCGGCCGGGGCGAGCCGGCGGCGCTCGTCGAGGATGTCGCGCAGCGTGCGGCCGCGGACGAACTCGGTCACCAGGTACGGCACACCGCCGTGCACGCCCTGGCCGTAGAACGCGGCCACGTTCGGATGCGTCAGCCGGGCCAGCCCCGTCGCCTCCTCGGCGAACCGGTCCGCGTGGAAGGCCGCGGCCTGACCCCGGCGCGGCTGCGGCGGGTGGATCATCTTGATCGCTACGGTGCGGCCGAGGCGCTCGTCCACCGCGGCGTACACCGTCGTCATGCCGCCACGCGCCACGCATCCACGGATGCGGAGGCGTCCGTCGACGAGTGAGCCCAGGAGGGGATCGGCGAGCTGAGCGTCCATGGCAGCGCAGTCTAGGGCAGTAGCGGACGGCATGGCTCGCCCGCTTCCCGGACCGCGTTCGACCTGCGACAGCATCGCTGTCCTTCCGGTGGAACGGGCGCGGGCCGTCCGGTGGATCCGCGATACCGGTTTGCCGATCATCGGCGGCCGACGTATGGTCGACGGCGATGTGAGCCACTGACACCTTCCCGCGCCCGCGACCGAGGCACTGCCCGGCGGGCGGAAGAGTCGATCTTGTCGGTGGTGCTCCATGTCCTATTCCGCCCTGCTTGCCCATGATCTCGTCCGTACCCTCGGCACGCGCCGGGTGCTCGACGGCGTCTCCCTCACCGCTTCCCCCGGTCACCGGATCGGGCTGATCGGCGAGAACGGCGTCGGCAAGTCCACCCTGCTGCGGCTGCTCGCCGGGACCGACGAGCCCGACTCCGGCGCCGTCACCCGCCCCGACGACCTCGGCTTCCTGCACCAGGAGATGCCGTACGACGCCGCGGCGACGATCGCCGACGTCATCGACGACGCCCTGCGCGAGGCCCGGGCGGACCTCGCCGAACTCGACCGGCTCACCGCCGAGCTGGCCGCCGTCGCCCCGGAGTCGGACGGCTACCCCGCCCTGCTCGCCGCGTACGGCGAGCGGCTGGACCGGGCCCAGGAGCACGAGGCCTGGGACGCCGACCGGCGCGCGGAGATCGTGCTGGCCGGGCTCGGCCTGGGCGGCATCCCGCACGAGCGTCCACTCGGGTCGCTGTCCGGCGGCCAGCGCGGGCGGCTCGCGCTGGCCGCGCTGCTGGCCCGGCGGCCCTCGGCGCTGCTGCTCGACGAGCCGACCAACCACCTCGACGACGCCGCGGCGGCGTTCCTGGAGGAGCAGCTGCGCGGGCTGCCCGGGGTGGTCGTGGTGGCCAGCCACGACCGGGCGTTCCTCGACGCCGTGTGCACCGACCTGATCGACCTCGACCCGGCGGTCGACGGCCCGACCCGGTACGGCGGCGGCTACACCGCGTACCAGGCCGAGAAGCAGGCGGAGCGGGCCCGCTGGCAGCGCCGCTTCGAGCAGGAACAGGAGGAGCTCGACGAGCTGCGCCAGGCCGTGTCGGTGACCGCGCACCAGGTCGCGCCCGGACGGGCCAAGCGCGACAGCGAGAAGATGGGCTACGGCCACACCACCGGCCGGGTGCAGAACCAGATCTCGCGCCGGGTGCGCAACGCCTCCCGCCGCCTCGACGAGCTGGAACGCGAGCAGGTGCGCCGCCCGCCGGAGCCGCTGCGCTTCCGGGCGGCCCGGCTCGCCGGCACCTCGGCCGACGGCACCCTGCTGTCGCTGCGCGACGTGCACGTGCCGGGCCGGCTCGCCCTGGACCGCCTCGACCTGTCGTCCACGGACCGGCTGCTGGTCACCGGGGCCAACGGCGCGGGCAAGTCGACGCTGCTCGCGGTGCTCGCCGGGCGGCTGTCCGCGGCGGGCGAGGTGCGGCGGCGGCGCGGGCTGACCGTGGGGCTGCTGACCCAGGACAGCGTGTTCGAACGGCCCGACCGCACCGCCCGGGAGACGTACGAGCTGACACTGGGCACCGCCCGCGCCGAGGCCGTGCCGCTGGGCGACCTCGGCCTGCTCGCCCCGCGCGACCAGGGCACCCGGGTCGGCGACCTGTCGGTCGGCCAGCGCCGCCGGCTCGCCCTCGCGCTGCTGGTGGCGAACCCGCCGGAGCTGCTGCTGCTCGACGAGCCGACCAACCACCTGTCGCCGCGCCTGGCCGACGAGCTGGAGGAGGCGCTGGGCACCGGTCCGGGCGCGATCGTGGTCGCCAGCCACGACCGCTGGCTGCGCTCCCGCTGGCCGGGCCGCGAACTCCGGTTGTGACGCCTTCTCGGCGTTGCGGCGCTGATCTCCGGCGTCGCGGCTTCAATCCGGGGAGTCGGCGATGCGGTAGCCGACACCCGGGGTGGTGGTGATGATCGGTGGGCTGCCCAGTTTGCGGCGCAGCCGCCCGACGGTGACGGTGACGGTGTTGGTGAACGGGTCGGCGTGCTCGTCCCAGACCTGTTCCAGCAGGTCCTCCGTGCTCCGGAACGCCGGGCTCGCCGACAGCAGCGCTTCCAGCAGGGCGAACTCCTTCACCGACAGGTCGAGCGGCCGGCCGTCGCGGGTGGCGGTGCGGCGTACCGGGTCGAGTTCGACACCGGCGGCGCGCAGGGTCCGGGCCCGTGCCGTGGGGCGTCTGCGGGCCAGCGCGCGTACCCGCAGCACCAGCTCCGGGAAGTGGAACGGCTTGCCCAGGTAGTCGTCCGCGCCCAGGGTGAGGCCGCTGACCCGGTCGCCGGGCGCGACGGCCGCGGTCAGCATCAGCACCATGGGCCGCTCGTCCCGCTCGGTGATCATCTGGCACAGCGTGTCTCCGTGGATGCCGGGCAGGTCACGATCGAGGACGACCACCTCGTACGCGTTGACGTCCAGCTTCGCCGCGGCGGCCAGCCCGTCGTACGCCACGTCCACGGCCATGCCCTGATCCCGCAGCCCTTCGGCCACCACCTCGGCGAGCGCGCGGGCGTCCTCGACGACCAGCACCCTCACTGCGCCGCCTCCCGCTCCCCCGTCGCCGGCCGGCCGGACCACTGCCGCGCCGTCACGCCGCTACCCTCCGTGCCCGCGGCAGCGACACTGCGGCGCGCAGCCCGCCGCCCGGGCGGGCCCGCAGGTCCAGCCGCCCGCCATGCGCCTCGGCGACGGCCGCGACGATGGAGAGCCCGAGGCCGGAGCCGTCGTCGGAGCCGACGCGGTCCGCGCCGAGGCGCTGGAACGGCGAGGCGAGCCGGTCGACCTGCGCCTGCTCCAGCACCGGCCCGCCGGATTCCACGACCAGGCCGACCGTCCCGTCGTCGGCGGTGACCGCAACCCGCAGCCAGCCGCCGTCCTCGTTGTGCAGCACCGCGTTGTCGACGAGGTTCTGCGCCATCCGGGCCAGCAGCGTGCCGTTGCCCTCGGTCCAGGCCTGCGGCGTGATGCCGGCGGTGACGGCGGTCAGTCGCCGGGCCTCGACGTCGGCGGCGCGGGCGGCCAGCGCCCGGCCGGCCAGGTCACCGAGCGCCACCGGGGCCTGGTCGGCGAGCGCCCCGTGCTGCGCGCGGGCCAGCATGAGCAGGCCGTCGAGCAGCCGGTCCACCCGGTCGAGTTCGGTGCGCACACGCCCGGCGAGCGCGGTGGTCTGCGCGGGCAGCGGCCCCGGCTTGGCCTCGGCGACATCCAGCGACGCGCGCATGGTGGCCAGCGGAGTGCGCAGCTCGTGCGAGGCGTTCGCGACGAAGCGGCGCTGCGCGGCGAACGACGCCTCCAGCCTGGCCAGCAGCCCGTCCACGGTGTCCGCGAGGTCCTTGACCTCGTCGGCGGGCCCGGTCACCGCGAGCCGCTCGTGCAGGTTCTCCGCGGAGATCCGGCGGGTGGCCGCGGTGATCGTGCGTAGCGGGCGCAGCACCCGGCCCGAGATCAGCCTGCCCAGCAGCAGCGATACCAGTCCCATCACCACCAGGGCTATCAGCGAGCCGACCAGGAGCCGCCGGGACTGGAACGCCTCGGCGTCCTCCAGCCGGGTCTGCAGGTCACGGATCTGCTGCTGGGCCGCAGCCAGGTCGGGCTGCTGCGGGGACGGGAACTGCCCGGGGGCGACCTGGGTGTTCTTGCCCGCCGCCAGCAGGTTGGTGAGGACCAGCAGCCCGAACCCGGAGGCCAGGAACACCGACGCGTAGAGCAGGGTGAACCGCAACCCCACCGTCCTGCCCGGCCGGCGCCGCCCGCTCATCCACGCCTCCCCGCCATCGTGCCGGCCACCAGCATGCCCCGCCCGGCATAACAGCGGCATGACAGCGCCGCTTCGGCCCGTGTTACCGCGTGCTCCGTAGAACATCGGCCATGAGTACCCCCGACGAAACCACCACTCCCGGCCTGGCGGCGCTGGTCCGGGCCGAATGGCCCGCGTTCCGGTCCCGCGGCCGGATGGCCGCCCTGCTCGTGGCGGCGCTGGCCGTCATCGCCCTGGCCGTGCTGCCCGCACTCGGCAGCCGCGGCTCGTGCAGCAAGGGCCCGGTCGAGGTGCCCTGCCCGACCGACCCGCTGGGTCCCGACGGCCGGCCCGTCTCCGACCTGTTCTTCTTCGCGCACCGGCCGCTGACCGGCGACGGCAGCCTCACGGTCCGGCTGACCGCGCTGACCGGGACCATCACCTATCCCCCGCCGGACCACGACGAGATCGTCGCCGGGGTGGTGCCGTGGGCGAAGACCGGGATCATCATCAAGGACGGCCTCGGGCAGGGCTCCTCCTACGCCGCGCTGCTGATGACCGGCTCCCACGGCGTACGTTTCCAGCACGACTACACCCACGACACGGCCGGCCTGCCCGGCGGGGTCTCCCCGCAGTCGCCGCGCTGGCTGCGGTTGACCCGCACCGGCGACACGATCACCGGCGAGGAGTCGGCCGACGGCACGTCGTGGACGCCGGTCGGCACCGCCCGGCTCGCGGGGCTGCCCGCCACCGCGCAGATCGGCCTGTTCGCCGCCTCGCCGGGCGACCTGACCCTCGCGCCGGTCGGCCTCGGCGGCAGCGTCGGGCAGGTGCGGTTCACCCAGGCCGTCGGCTCGTTCGACAGCGTCACCACGACCGGCGGGGTGGCGGCCGGCCCGTGGAGCGCCGACACCGTCGGCGAGCTCGGCCACACGGACTGGGAGAAGTTCCATCGCGCGCCCGGCCTGGTCGAGGAGGGCGGCACGCTCACCGTGACCGGGTCCGGCGACATCGGCCCGGTCGGCACCGAGGGCGGCCGTACGTCCAAGGACACCCTGGTCGGCCTGTTCGTGGCGGTGCTGATCCTGATCGTGACGGCGGCCCGGTACGCGGCCCGCGCCGTCACCGGGGCCACGCCGGGTGGGCGGCGGCTGGCGGCTCGGGCGCTGGTGCTCGGCGGGGCCGTGTTCGTGAGCGGGCTCGCCGCCGTGGCGGTGGCCGTGCCGCTCGGCACGATGCTGCTGCGCGACGGCGGCCTCACGGTCGTCTCGGCCGGCCCGCTGACCGAGCTGCGGGTCGTCGTCGGGACCGCCGTGCTGCTCGCGCTCGTCGCCGTGCTCGCGCTGGCGCTCGGCGCGCTGCTGCGGCGGGCCTGGCTCGCGGTGACCGTGCTGCTGGCCGGGCTCGTGCTGCCGTACCTGCTGGTGGTGGTGCCGCTGCTGCCCGACGCCGTCGCGGACTGGCTGCTGCGGCTCACGCCGGCCGCCGGGTTCGCGGTGCTGCAGACGCTGACGGAATATCCCCAGGTCACCATGCACTACGCGCCGTACGCCGGTTACTTCCCGCTGCCCTGGTGGGCCGGGCTCGCGGTGACCGGCGCGTTCGCCGCCCTGGCGCTCGGTCTCGCGCTGCGCCGCGCACCACGCCGGCCCGAGACGACACCGGTCGACTGGCGCTGACCCTGACCACCGGATGGGAAGGGCACCTTCTACAACGCATGGCGATGTGAAGGTGCCCTTCCTTTCGTCAAGGTTTGTCGGTGGGGACGTCGCGGAGGAAGAGGATGCCGTCGCTGTCGGCTATGTGGGCCGGGTCGCGGGGGAAGAAGCCGTGGTCGTCGGTGTTGTCGGACCGGCGTACGGGGGCCAGGTCGGCGGTGCGCAGGGCGGTGGCCAGGCGGCGGCCGGCCAGCAGGTAGGGGTCGTCCGGGAGTGTCGACAGGACGCCCTCGAGCGTGTCGGCCGCCGGTGCGCCGAGGCCGCGGTGGTGGATCGCGCCCACGGCCGTGGCCACGAAGGCGTAGCGGTCGCCGAGTTCGGCGGCGGCGATCGCGCCCGCGGTCCACCAGATCAGTGCCTGGTCGAGGTAGTCCGACCGCCAGTGGCCCTCCTCGCGCTGCAGGTGCGCGTTGTGCGCGAACACCAGCGTGGGGCCCCGGTCGGCCTCCCGCGCGGCGATCCCGAGCAGGTTCTCGGCCATCATCGTGTCCCGAGTGACCATGAGCCGGGCGTAGCGCGACGGGGAGGCGGCCGCCATGACCGCGTGGTATCGCAGCAGCCCCGAGGCCGCGCGCGCGTGCAGCCGGGCGCGCCACCTGTCGGCCTCGGGGGCGGTGGCGAGCAGCCGCGGGGCCTGCGCCATGAGCAGGGCCCGCAGGTCGTCGGCGAGCAGGCGCAGCCGCACCGCCTCCGGCGACGAGCCGACCGAGCGGGACGGGTCCATCGCCGCCGCCTCGTCGGTCCACCGGTCGTCGGCACCGGCCAGGTCGTCGATCAGAGCGGCGTCGTCCGGGAGCTGCCCCGCATCGCCCCAGGCCGTCAGGTGGTCGCGGACCTCGGTGAGGGAGTGGCGCGGGCTCTGCGCGTACATCATCTCGGTCGGGGCGTCGAAGCCGTAGAAGCGCAGCCGGTCGCCGTCCGGGCGGCCCTGGTTGTACTCGCGCATCCAGGCGACCAGTTCCCGGTTGCCCGCGAACGCGCCCCAGCCGTGGCTTATCCCGCGTGCCATAACGTCGTCGAGCGAACCGGGGCCGCCCGCGACGTACTCGTCCACGACGAGCCCGGCCAGGCAGTCGCTCTCCAGCGCGATCGAGCGGTAGCCCTCGTGCTCCACGAGGTGGCGCAGCAGCCGGTTGCGTACCCGCAGGAACAGTTCCTCGCCGTGGATCGGCTCGCCGAGGCCGAGCAGCCGCGGCCGCACCGGCAGCGTGTCGAGCAGCCGGGTCACGGCAGGCCCGGCGTCGTCGGTGAACGCCCAACCGGCGTCGGGCAGGGCGGAATGGACGGTCATCAGGTGTGATCCTCTCGACGAGTTCGACACCTTCAACCGTATCGTTGAACCGACGGTGTAAACTTCCTCGCCATATGACGCATGACCAGGCCCGAAACCCTCAAACAACGGGTCACCCCATGAACGAATCGCGGCTGCGGCCCGTCGACCTGGCCCGGGAGCAGGGGCTGTCCACCCAGGCGATCCGCAACTACGAGGAGGCGGGCATCCTCCCGCCCGCCGAACGCACCCCGTCCGGCTACCGCGTCTACACCGGACTGCACGTGTCCGCGCTGCGCGCGTTCGCGGCCCTGGCCCCGGCGCACGGCCACCAGACCGCCACAGCGATCATGCGGGCGGTCAACGAGGACGCCGTCGAGGACGCGCTGGCCGTCATTGACGACAGCCACCTGCAACTGCGCGACGACCGGCGCACCCTGATCGCCGTCGAGCAGGCGCTACGGGACCTGACCGGCGCCGAACCCGTGGTGTCCCGGGCGGCGGGCACCTTCGTCGGGCCGCTCGCCCGGCAGCTCGGGATCAAACCCGCGACGCTGCGCAAATGGGAGCGCGCGGGGGTGGTCCGCCCGGCGCGCGACCGGGCGACCGGCTACCGCGTCTACACGCCCGCCGACGTACGCGACGCCCGGCTGGCGCACCAGCTCCGGCGCGGCGGCTACCTGCTCGAACACATCGCGCCCCTGCTGGACCAGGTGCGGGCGGCCGGCGGCGTCGCGCCGCTGGAGGCGATGCTGGCGGACTGGCGCGACCGGCTCGCCTGGCGTGCCCGCGCGATGCTGTCCGGCGCCGCCGCGCTGGACGCCTACCTGAGCGAACGCGCCACGACCAGGCCGTCACCCGGCCTCAGGCGGGCATGAGGATCAGCCACGCGAAGCCGAGCACGCCGCGGTAGCCGCCGAGATACTCCTCGCGCCGCCGGTCGGCGAAGGCGCGGGCCTGCGGCGTGCCCACGTGCTCGATCCCGGCGCGCCAGTCGGACTCGAAGTCGTCCCACTCGGCGAGCGTCGACTCGGCGACGTGCAGCGGCCGGAATCCGGCGTCCACGGCCAGCCGCGCGAGCCCGGCCAGGTCAGGCAGGTCCCCGAACGCCTCGCGGACCTCGTCGGTGGGCACGGTGCGGTAGAAGCCCTCGCCGAACAGCAGCCGCCCGCCGGCCCTCGTGAGCCGGTGCAGCGCGGCGAGCGCCGGCGCCGTCCCGTCCCAGATGTGGCTGCCGCCGACGTTGACGACGACGTCCGCGGGCCGCGTCCAGGTCGTCGCGTCGGCGGTGTGGAAGGTGACCTGATCGAGGTCCGTGGTCGCCGCGCGGGCGCGGTCGGCGATCGCGGGGTCGTACTCCACCCCGTCGCCCGCGATGCCGTGCGCCCGGCACAGCCGCCGGAGCAGCTCGCCGCTGCCGCAGCCCAGATCCAGCGCGCGCCGGTCGGCACCGGCCGGAGCCAGCCGCCGGACGAGATCCGCCGCCCGCTCCTCGCCCAGCGGCGCGTTGAAGACGAGGTTGGCGGCGGCCGCGGCGAACAGCGGCTTGAGATCCTGCTCGGTCACCCGCCCACCGTATCGGCCCGCCAGGGCGAGGCCGGGGCAGGTTCGGACCGGATGTCCGGGCCTCAGCTCTGCGGGGTCGGGCACACCTCCGACCAGCCGACGGTGCCGTGCCGATCGGCGTGGGTCGCGTTGTTGAACACCAGGCTCAGCGTCGACCCGTCTGCCGTGGCGGCCAGGACGCCGTTCCAGCCGTCCCGGGGACCACCCGGGACCTGCTGCACGATCATCGGCTCGCGGTCACGGCGTACGACCATGCCTTCGCTCTCCAGGACCTCGGCGACCTGCGCCTCGGGCGCCGCGAGCCGCAGCTCGACGCTGAGGTGCCAGGGCTCCTCCGTCCCGCCCGCGTACTTGCAGGTGTCGGTCACCGCGGCCGTGATCCCGGCCGCCGCCAGCGGGTCGAGGTACGCCTCGACCAGCGTCTCCTCCACCGCACGGACGTCGCGGTCGGCACCGCAGCCTGCGACCAGCCCGGCGGCCAGCAGCACCGTGCCGAGCCTGATCCAGGAACCTGCCATGAGCTGCCCTTCCGCCGGTCGCGCCGCGATCCCGGCGCGAGCCGCACAGTACCGGGACCGCGCCAACGCCCGTCCTCGTCGTGGCCGTGGTGTCGGCTCTGCTCGGCGCGTCGGCGTGTTCGTCGCAGCATGCTGCGTGCCACCCGGGCCGAACTGGAGGCGCTGCGGACCGGTCGGCCGAGTTGAGGACACGATGGCGCTGCCGGGATCAGGTGATCCCGGCAGCGCCGTCGCGACCGTTCAGGCGGTGGGCAGCGGCGCGATGACCGCGCCTTCGCCCGGCATCCCGGTCTGTCTGATCGAGAACGCCGCCGCGCCGCGCGGCCGTTCCCGGAAGTGCCGGAAGGTCATCGGCACGCCGCGGGCGACGGACAGGTCGGCGCTGTCCATGACCTGCAGGTGCACGTGCGGCTGGGTGGAGTTGCCGGAGTTGCCGCATTCGGCGAGCTGCTGCCCCGCCGTCACCGGCGTGCCCGCGGCCACGCGCAGGGACCCGGCCCGCAGGTGCACCAGCGCCGCGTACGTCCCGCTCTCGCGCAGCTCGATGACCACGTGGTTGCCGGCGATCGCCCGCATGCCCTGCCGCAGCCGCCCGGCCTGGCCCAGCATGTACGGCACCAGGGCCAGTTGCGAACGCCGCCCCGCGTGATCGGGTTCCCCGTCGTGGGCTGCGACGACCACACCGTCGGCGGGTGCCAGGATCGCGCGGCCGAAGCCGAAGTAGCGCTCGGGCGGTTCGGTGGCGAGCACGGTACGCCAGTCGCGGTCGCCGGCGCTGCGGCCACGCTCGTCGACCCCGACGAAGTCGATGGCGTACCGCTCGCCCATCAGGTCGGTGCCGTGGCTGGGCACCCGGCGTGCGGGGCTGTTCCGGGCCAGCCACAGCCCGGTGAACGGCAGCGCGAGGACGACCTCCCGTCCCGCCTGCCCCGGTGGGGGCGCTCCCGCAGCCACGTCCGCCAGCCTAGGCGCACCGCGCCAGCCCGGCCGGCGGCCGTCAGCGGCGCGTCCGCCGTGGCCGGAGCACACTCCCCCCGACCAGCAGCAGGCACAGCCAAGCGAACCAGTCGCCGAACCGGGCGTACGGCGTGGCTCCCGACCCGGCCGGCACCGACACCGTCGTGGAGGTCGTTGCCGTGCCGGTGACCGCGTCGGCGACGAGCCGGCCGCGGGAGTCCGCGGCGACCAGCCTGCCGCGCCCGGCAGCCCGTACCACGGACATGCCGTTCTCCACGCCGCGCGCCAGCGCGATCCGGCTGTGCAGCCGGCCGTCCCGGTCGAAGTCGAGTGCGGGGACCAGCAGCGCGGTCGTTTCCTGCCTGGCGTAGGCCCGCGCCGGATCGGGGTGGTCGAGGTCCTTGCAGATCGCCAGACCTGTGCGCGTGCCGGGCAGCCAGGCGAGCCGGTCTCCGGCGGTGATGTGGTCCTCCCACCCGGTGACCAGGTGCTGTTTGTCGTACCGCACCGCGCCGGCGCCGCCGTACGCCATCGCGATGTTGTGCACGCCGGACCGGTCCCTGAGGGTGAGGCCGACGACGATCGTGATCCGGTCGGCCGCGGCCACGTCACCGATCCTGCGGCCGAGGTCGGCCAGCTCCGGCTCGGTCACCTTGAACACCTTCTCCGGCAGCACCAGCACGGTGGCCCCGGCGGCGCCGGCCTCGGCCGCCTCGTCCAGATAGGCCGCCAGCACCTGCTGGGCCTCGGCGGACGCGATCGGCAGCGAGTCCTCGGACTGCCGCACGTCGGCGAGCGCGACCGTCGTGCCCGGACCATCCGGTGCGTTCGCCAGGCGCAGGACGCCGTATCCAGCGACGCCGACTGTCAGGACGGCCGCCACCGGCAGCAAGCGGAGCCATGCCGTGCGAGTCGTCAGCACCGTGGCCGCGAGCGCGGGCAGCGCCGTCAGCAGGAAGCCGACGCCCCAGATCCCGGTCACCGAGACCACCTGGATCACGGGCAGCACCTCGGCCTGGGTGTAGCCGATGGCGGAGAACGAGCCGCCGGGCGAGAACAGCGACATCAGGTATTCGGCGCCGGCCCACGCGGCCGGTGCGGCGAGCGCGGCCCACCCGGGACTGCCCCGGAGCAGCAGCAGGCGGTACAGGGCGACGGCTCCGGTGAAGGCGAGCGCCTGCAGTGCCAGGAACCCGGCCACCACGGGGACCGGAACCTCCAGGGTCACCGTGTAATAGCTCCACATGTTCAGGCTTCCGGCCGCCCAGGCGAGGAACGCGGCCGTGGCCGCGGCCCGCCCGGACACCCGGCCCGCCACGGCGAACACCGGCAGCGGGGCCAGCCAGGTCAGCCACGGCACAGGTGCGAGTCCGGTGCCGAACCACACCAGCGCCGCCGATACGACGACGGCGAGTGCCACCAGCCGGCCTCCGCCGCCACGGGCCGCCTGCTCCGAAGCCGCCGTGCGCTCGGGCGCGATCTCAAGCTCGGTTGCCATCGAGCACCTTCCCGACGAGTTGGTGAACCAGCGCGCGGAAGTCCGGTTCCGGCAGGTCGATCCGGCCGCCGCGGAACAGCTGGACCAGGCCGTGGATGAGCGCGGCGACGGTCAGCGCCAGCGGCCACACGTCCTGGTCGCGCAGCACGCCCTGGCGGATGCCGCCGGTCAGCGCGTCGGCGACGAGGTTCATCGAGGGCGAGCCGCCCGCGCGGAAGTCGTCGGGCCAGCGCCGCGCGCCCTCGCGCGGATCGGTGAACACGAAGTCGTACAGGTGCGGCTGGCCGAGGGCGAAGTCGAGGTGGTCGTCCAGCAGCTCGGTCACGCGGGTGCCGAAGTCGGCGGCCGCGGGCCGGGCGGCCCAGCGTTCGGCGATCTCGGCGAAGCTCGCATCGGCGATGGTCGCCAGCAGCGCCTCGCGGTTGGCGAAGTGCCGGTAGATGGCCATCGGGGTGACTCCGGCCGCCGTCGCCACCCGCCGCATGCTCACGGCGGCAGCGCCTTCCGCGAGCAGGATCTCGCGTGCGATCTCCACCAGCCGTGCCGCAGTCGCGCTCATGTCTACACCGTAGACCTAGGTCTACGGTGTAGACAAGACCCTTCCGTGCGGGCGCCTGCGCCACGGGGCGCGCTGCTACGGTGCCGTCCGTGCAGAACGAAGAACTGGCGCGGACGGCCGCCGACCACGTACGCAGAGCGGTGGCGCGGGGCGGCTTCCCGTGTGCGGCGATCGTCGACGACACCGTGGAGTACCTGGACGGCCAGGGCGAACCCGACGACCTGCGGGCGCTGGCCTGGCAGCTGGTCGGGCCGGCGTTCGCCGCGCACCTCGACGCGCAGCGGGGCTGGCCCGCGCGCACCGACAGCGATCGGCTCACCGACGCGTTCCGGGCGCTCGACGCGGCCGGGATCGTGGCGCGCGAGGACTTCACCTGCTGCCAGAACTGCGGCGTGACCGACATCGGCGACCAGGCGCACGACACCATGCCCGCCCGCGGTTACGTCTTCTACCACCAGCAGGACGCCGAGCGCTGCGCCGAGGGCGGCGGGCTGTACCTGGCGTACGGGCTCCTCGGGCAGCCCGCCACCGCGGAGATCGGCGAGGAGATCGTCGCCGCGCTGCGCGCCGAAGGCCTCCAGGTCGACTGGAGCGGGTCGCCCGGCCAGCGCATCCACGTACGCGTGGACTGGGCACGCCGCCGGCACGGCCGGATGGCCGCATACGCCCCGTACGACCCGGCCGAGCCGGAACTCGCCGTGCACGCCGCCAAGGGCCGGCGGCTCGCGCCGCGGATGACCGCCACGGCGCTGTCCATGCTGGAACTGCCCTGGCTGCCCCAGGGCGTGGCAGTGCGGGTCGAGGGCGACGGCGCCCCCGTGGAGCTGCGCCGCGAGCGCTCCCGCCTGTTCAGCGACGACGGCCGCAGCGTGGGCCGCTTCGACGGGCTACGGCTGCTGAACGGCGGCGACGACCCGCAGGCGCCGGACGAGCCGGGAATGCTCGAAGTGACGTACGAGAGCCAGCCGGACGGCCCGAGCGCGTTCCCCAGCGTGCCCATGGCGCTGCCCGAGGCGCTGGACGTGCTGCGCCGCCTGCCGACGCGGACGAACTCCTGGCTGTGCGCGGTGAGCGCCGCGGAAGCCGTGGTCCAGCTGCGCTGGGAGAAGGACGGGCTCTGGCTGGAGACCCCGCATCCGGAGGACGCCACCTCCACCGGCAAGTACGCGACCTACGACGAGGCGGTGCGGGTGCTGACCATCCTGGCCACCGAGGACCGGTCCGCGCTGGCCGAACTCGACGGCGCGGCCCGCCGGCCCTGGTGACGACGTGCCCGCCCACCCCCGTGGCGGG